>DBPN01000060.1:1043-19289 GCA_002305585.1 Eggerthellales bacterium UBA1419 | reverse complement strand
CTCATGATGGTTGATAGAAATGGATCTAGCACTGATAGAATGGAAAGCTAAAGCAAAAATCCAAGAAAAACAACTGTGGAGGGGTAATGCCTGTTGTGATCTCGAAGAAGAATCCAAAAGATCCCGTAATGGTGATTGCAGGGTTCTCCTTGATTCCGGCTTTAGGAGTAGCCGGATTCCGTCTATCAGCTTGGTCTCTTTTCAGTAGCGAGATCAGCACTGATGACGCCAATATCACCTTCATATCCAGGTCAATGCAATTCTTCGTGCTGATCTTACTGCTCATCATTGATAGACGGATATCCTACAACGAATCTACCTTGCTCAAGGCTTCGGGTCTTGCCGCAATCGCTATGACATTCGGTGCGCTGATTTACATCGCGAACCCAACAGAGACCAACCTCTACATCGGCTGCGGTATACATGGTGCCGCGAGTGCGGCATTAGTGCTTGGTTGGGGGTATTATCTCTGTTCGGTTAAATCGCGGATATCCGCTTTCAGCCTAACTCTCGCCTTTGCTGTCTTCGGTCTNNCTACGCACCAGCATCGCAACTGATGTGCCCCAGGGATCATTCGACCCTCCTTTGACGAGGGAAGGCCTCTCCTCCATTCCTTTAGGATTATTCTCGATCCTTACGATCTGCATGATAATAAGCGTGTTGGCCAAGTTACTCGTTCCTATGAACGAGATGCTGCTGGTCACGAACTACAGACTTTATTGGTCAGCCCTTTTCGTGTTGATATTCTTACTGTATGCAATCTGGATGATTGTATTGAAGAGAGACGACCAAGATCAGCTCTGGCCGATCTATGTGCTCATCATTTTCAGCGGCTTGCTCTGCTACACAACGTTTTCTACAACACAACCTGAGTTCGCTGCAGGTTTCTTTCGAGCTACACAGGAGTGCCTGATGTTATTCTGCTGGATTGTCACAACAGCGGTGGTCTATCGAAACAAGCTCCCAAGGGTCTTTAGTTTTGCTGCCGCGGTTTTGATATTCCTTGAACCCCCAACTCTCGTATCCACCATGATTCCGATGTTCTTCCCCTCGATGAACGCTTCTGGCGGAGAACCTCAGGCTATCATCATCACGGCTGTCATGACATTCATTCTCGTTGTTGCAACAGGAGTGCTCTTCTGGAGCGAATCATTTGCTAATACGCGCTCTCGAAAGCGTGGCGTGAAGGCGGAATCGTCAGATCCCCTGTTAGCTGTGATTGATCAAATCATGAATGAATATGGACTCACAAAACGTGAGGGCGAGATAGTCCTCTGCCTTTCAAAGGGCTATACGTTACCACAAACAGCCGAGATGCTCTTCATCTCACTGGATACGGTTCGTACTCATGTTAAAGCCGTGTACCGGAAAACCGGTGTTCATAAGAAGCGGCAATTGATAGCGATCATCGAGAAGAAGAGTCTCACCGACACATAAGTCGGGCAAGGCTCTGGAATGCAGAGAAGACCGGGCAATCCCGGCCTTCTCGATGCTGATGCTGCCGTGATCATCATAAAGATGATTCTGGGTTACATTAGGAGGATTACTCTACGACCTCATCGGTTGTGGTCTCGACAACAGCCTCAGCTGCAACCTCGGCGACAGCCTCTTCGGCAGCAACCGCAGCGGTTGGCTTGCTTGTCTTCTCGGCGAATTTCGCGGCCTTCTCTGCCTTCTTGGCAGCACGTTGCTCGCGAGCAGCCTTGGCAGAGGCTTCCGCGGCCTCAGCGGCGGCCAGCTTGGCGGCCTTGCGTGCAGCCTCGCGCTCAGCTACCGATGCGGCGGCAGAGCCGAACTTGTCTGAGAATCGTTGTACGCGTCCACCGGTATCAACGAACTTCTGCTGACCGGTGTAGAAAGGATGGCATTCGTTGCAAAGCTCGATATGCAGGCTGGGCTTTGTAGAATGGGTGACGAAGGTATTTCCGCATGAGCAGCGAACTGTGCACTCAACATAATCGGGATGGATCGCTTTTTTCATTATCTACTCCTCTTAAACTGCCTTGGTTTCCGACCAAGACGAAACAAGTTTGTTATTCTATCACATATCTGAAAGGAGGTGCCAAATGATATCGGTTTTTCTAGCGGATGGATTTGAGGAGATCGAGGCGATTGTCACCATAGATGTCCTGCGCCGATCGGGAGCCGAGGTTCAAACAGTCTCCATCATGGAGAATCTCAACGTTACGGGGGCACACGGCATACGAGTAGAAGCTGATGCACTGTTCAGAGAAGCTGTCTTCGATAACGCTTCGATGCTGGTTCTTCCCGGAGGCGGAAAAGGCACTCAGAGTTTATTGGAGTACCGCGAATTGAGGGATCTGCTTATTGATAAGGCTGGCTCCGGCGCTTGGCTGGCAGCCATCTGCGCGGCCCCGAAGATCTTGGCGCGCCATGGCCTGCTGCGAGGTAAGCACGCAACCATCTTCGATGGCTTGGAGAATGAGCTCATCGAGAATGGCGCACTTTATAAAGCCGGCGAGGATGTTGTAGTCGACAAGGGTGTTGTCACATCACGGGGTCCAGGTACCGCCCTTTCGTTCGCCTTGCGCTTGGTGGAGCTGCTCAAGGGATTGCCGGTTGCAGAAAAGGTTAGCGCCGGACTGTTGTATTGAACAGTATTGCCTGACAAAATAAAACCCGACGGTGATCCGCGGACAAACAAGGACACACATGCAGCATAACAACCAGGATAGCCCTTTGGGTCCAGCACCTTTACCGGACATGCCTCAAAACCAGATTGCAAGTGAGGGTGTCGCCTCTGACTCCCCGCGGTCCTTGCCAGGACAGGAACCGGCTGCCACACCGACGCCGGTAATGCCTACTGAACAGTATGCCGGTTTCACGCAGATACCAGAATCCACCAGGCGCTGGAGGAAACCGCTTGCTATCTCGCTGTCAGTGCTAGTGGTGATGATCCTCGCTGCTTATCTGGGGTTGGCCTTCTTCTTCCAGTCCCATTTTGGCTTCAATACCTCCATCAACAGTAGCGATGTCTCATTGATGACCGAGGAGCAGGTTCACGCGGCGATAGCAGGTGAACTTGAAGGGTATGCGCTGACGATATCGCAGAGAGAAGCCAGAACCGAGACCATCACNNGGCTCCAGCATCCAACTCACCTACCAGCCCGATGACCAGGTTTCCGCCTTGCTCGAGCAGCAGCAGCCTTTCCTCTGGTTCGCTCCCCTGTTCGGTAAGCCCGTACAGTTCAATATCGCTCCCAAGATCACCTTCAGCTCGGAGAGATTGACCCTGATGATCGATAACCTCAGGGCAATGAATCCTGCGAGCTGGCAATCTCCTCGCGATGCCAGGCCGGTATTCAAGGAATCTAAGTATATTGTGGCCGAGCAGTATCGTGGCACAACTGTGAACCCGGAGAAAGTCCACACATTGATCGAGCAAGGCATCAGCGGTCTCGATAGCACTGTCGACCTGGATCAAAGTGGCTGCTATGTCGACCCCATGGTCCTCGACGATGATCAAACGTTGCTGGCCGATATCGAACGATATAATCGCTATGCACCCTTTACGATCACTTACACATTCGCAAACGCATCCGAGACTCTCGATGCCTCGACCGCCATCAATTGGTTCACATTCTCAGAGGACGGCACGGCAACCCTGAATGAGGAGTCAGTCGCCATCTGGGTTTCCGAGTTCGCCGCTCGTCATGATACCGTAGCAGCCGAGCGCGTATTCATCACAGCCGACGGCAAAGAGGCGTCAGTCTCTGGTGGAACATATGGCTGGCAGATAGATCAGGCAGCCGAGATCGTCGCTATCAAGGAGGCGCTGTCCAGCCGCGCTGAGCAGACGCGTGAACCTTACTATCTGCAGAGCGCCGCCTCACACAAGAACCAAGACTGGGGTGAAACCTACGTAGAGATCAACCTCACAACCCAGTACCTTTACTATGTGCGAGACGGACAGATCGCGCTGGAATCTGACGTGGTTACCGGAGCCCCTTGGGGCGGCCGTAGCACTGTTTCGGGTGTCTATGATGTTTTGCAGAAGTCGAGTCCAGCCGTGTTGCGCGGACCGCGGACCGCAGACGGAGGCTATGAGTGGGATGCGCCTGTGAGCTTTTGGATACGGGTGACCTGGGGCGGCATCGGCATGCACGACGCCAACTGGCAACCACGCTTTGGTGGCGACTGGTATCTCTATAATGGTTCGCATGGTTGCATCAATATGCCCTGGTTAAACGCCCAACAGCTGTATAACATGATTGAGGTTGGCACTCCGGTGGTTCTGCATTACTGATATAGTGATTAAAGATAGTTGCCAGAAGACGCTACCGCCCAAGTGAGTTAAGACAAGCAGAACCGCACGTTGAAAGGGAGGTTTCCATGAGCGACACGGTAATCGGCGTAATTATGGGTAGTTATCGCAAGGATTCCTATAGCAAGAAGATCGCTGACCATATTGTCAGACAGTTTCCTGAAGGATACGCCACCACGTTCATCTCGGCAGAATCCCTACCAATGTACAACCAGGATCTGGACTCGGGCGGAAACCATCCCCAAGAATGGACTGAGTTCCGTGCCCAGCTAGGCAAAGTCGATGCCCTGCTCTTTATCACGCCAGAGCATAATCGCACATTCCCGGCGGTTCTCAAGAATGCCCTAGATGTTGGCTCGCGTCCCTATGGTAACAACAAGTGGAACGCAAAGCCGGGAGCAGTGATCAGCGTGTCTCCCGGTAAGATCGGTGGCTTTGGCGCGAACCATCACCTGAGGCAGACGTTAGTATTCCTCAACGTAGCAGTGATGGCACAGCCAGAGGCCTATGTTGGCGAGGTAACCTCTATGCTGGCCGAAGATGGCAGCGTTGTTGGTGAGAGTGCGCAGGAGTTCCTTAAGTCAATTGCTGACGCCTTCGTCCTATGGATCGAGCGTTTGGGTTAAGACCTCGCAAGCTCGGCTGGTTAGACAAGTCTCACTTACCGGTTTGCCTGGCCAGCACGGAAACCTTAACGGATAGAAGAACACGGCTTGATTCAGCTGGACACGAAACGGAGTGAATAGTGAAAGCATTGTTGATAGTGGGCAGCCCACATGAGAAGAATTCCACCTATACCGCGCTGAGTAAGGCTGCCTCAGGGCTGGAGGATAACGGTGTCGAGACCCAGACAATCTGGATTGGCGATGACCCGATAAAGCCCTGTACAGCCTGCGGCAGCTGCGCCAAGACGCAACGCTGTATATTTGGCGATGATGATGTGGTCAACGAACTTATCGACCTGATCCAGCGCTCTGATGGCCTGATAATCGGTTCGCCCGTCTTCTACGCCGGCATCAATGGTTCACTCAAAGCTGCGTTGGACAGGGTGTTCTTCGCTGCCAGCAGCAGTTTTGCCTTCAAGCCCGGAGCCTCATTGGTTTGCGCGCGGCGCGGTGGCTCTACATCTGCCCTAGATCAGATCAACAAGTATTTCCTCATCTCACAGATGCCAGTGGTGAGTTCGATGTATTGGCCTATGGCCTTTGGCCAGAATCCCGAGCAGGTTGCCCAAGATCTTGAAGGCATGGATGTCGCGTATCAATTGGGAGCCAACATGGCCTGGCTGCTCAAATCCCTTGAAGCCGGCAGACAGCAAGGAATCAAACCCTCCGTTATCGCGAACCGAAACTGGACAAACTTCATCCGTTGAGGGATAGACCTACCAACGTAGCAAGAATCCAGCCTACGACTTATGGCAACTCTTATCGGGTCCTCGTTATCGCTAGGCCGTCAGATTCGGAAGTGAGAGCTCAAGTGCAAATCTGGCTAGAGCGCTACCTGACTACAGCTCCATCGCTTCCGAGAGATTGCTGCGTTGCTGGGCTTTCTTAGCGGTGCGCATCAGGAACTCGGCATTGTTCTGGGTTTGCTTAAGCGACTTGATCAACATCTCCATCGATCGCTCGGTGCTGTTCATGTTGGCTAATATGCGGCGAACAGCCCATATTAGCGGCGCCTCCTGAGGATCGAGCAGTAGCTCTTCCTTACGGGTTCCCGAGGAAACCGGATCGATAGCCGGGAAGATACGGCGATCAGCCAAAGCCCTGTCCAATTTGAGCTCCATGTTACCAGTACCCTTGAACTCCTCGAAGATGACCTCGTCCATCTTGGAACCGGTATCGATAAGTGCCGAAGCCAAAATGGTCAATGAGCCGCCGCCTTCGATATTGCGTGCTGCGCCAAGGAAGCGTTTAGGCGGATAAAGCGCTGTGGAATCCACACCACCCGAGAGGATACGGCCCGATGCAGGTTGGGCCAGATTGTAAGCACGTGCCAGACGCGTGATGGAATCCAACAGGATCACAACGTCCTCACCAATCTCAACCAGACGCTTGGCGCGTTCGATTACCAGTTCGGCTACCGCTATGTGGTTCTCGGAAGGCATATCGAATGTCGACGAGATTACTTCGCCCTTAATCGAGCGCTCCATGTCGGTTACTTCCTCTGGCCGCTCATCAACCAACAAGCACATCAGATGTACTTTGGGGTCGTTAGCGCT
The DNA here is from genome assembly GCA_002305585.1 of Eggerthellales bacterium UBA1419. Taxonomy (GTDB): domain Bacteria; phylum Actinomycetota; class Coriobacteriia; order Coriobacteriales; family UBA8131; genus UBA1419. The sequence continues at coordinate 12,783 of DBPN01000060.1, read as the reverse complement.
GATGGCGGCGGCGATGTCTTTGAGGATGGTGGTCTTACCTGCTTTTGGCGGTGAGACTATCAGGCCACGTTGACCCTTGCCGATGGGAGCTACAAGGTCGATGGTGCGAGCAGTGATGGTGTCGCGTCCATGCTCCATCATCAGTCGCTCGTCAGGATATACCGGAGTAAGGTCGGCAAAACGGCGACGATTGCGCAACTCATCGAGTGTCAGACCATTGACTGTGTCAATACGATGCAAAGCGGCATACTTCTCATTGTCACGCGCTGGACGCACCTGACCTGCAACCTGGTCGCCCTTGCGCAACCCGTTACGACGTACCATCGACATACCAACGTAGACGTCCGACTCGCTGGGTAGATAGCCGGAGGCACGCAAGAAACCATAGCCTTCGGGCAAAAGATCGAGGATGCCGGTACACTCCACAAATCCTTCGGCCTTTACCATGGCAGCGAAGACCGCCTCTACCAGCTCGTCCTTCTTCTTGTATTGAGTGATATCCACACCGAGTTCTGAAGCCTTCTCGCGTAGCTCTGCGACCTTAAGCGCAGTTAGGTCCTCGCGACTCACCTGTGGCGCCACCTGCTCCCTTGAGGGGGCATTCTGGGTATAGGTGCGGCGAGGGCGGCGCTGTTGCTGTTGATAGCCATTTTGCTGCTGATGACCGTTCTTACCATTAGTGCCGCTCTGACTCTTTCCGTTTGAGCCGTTGCCACGGCTGCGCGAATAGCTCTTGGCATGCGACTGACGCTCAGATTCGTAGGGAATCGCGATCTCTGGCAATGCTGGAGTGCCTTCAGCTTCTTTTTGCTTCGTGGCTTTTTCTGCTGGTTCCCTGGTAGGTTGCTTTGCTGGCGCTTTTTCGGGTTGAGCCTCTTCTGGCGCAATCGATGCGCTGGTCTCGGCATCTTTCGCCGGACTCTTACGCGGACGGCCACGACGTTTGGGTTGCGGCTTGGCCTCGGAGGTAGTAGCATCCGCCTTGATTTCGGCTATCGGTGCCTCTGTGGATACCAACTGCTCCGATGCTGACTCAGCCGCCTTGCGCGCTGCGGTTGCTCTGCGAGGTTTAATGCTGTCGTTTGTTGGGATCATGCGTTTCTAACCTTCTCCCAATCCGCGTTGAACGAAGCCAGTCCATTGTTGGTCAAGGGGTGCTCAACGCACTTCTTCAAGACATTGAAAGGCACGGTCGCAATATCCGCGCCCAGCAAAGCAGCTTGGGTAACATGATTGGTGCTGCGGATAGAAGCGGCGATAACCTCGATGTTCTCGCCATTAACTCCGGCCTGTGTGAAGTCATAGTTATTCAGCGCAACGATGATGTTTGAAAGTTGGTCGAGCCCGTCTTCACTGATGTCGTCAAAACGACCCACGAATGGGCTGACATACCGAGCGCCACTGCGAGCGGCGAGTAGAGCCTGAGGAACACTGAAGCACAGCGTCATGTTAACGCGGATGCCTTCATCAGCAAGAGCGCGCGTTGCCGCGAGGCCTTCGACGGTGACCGGGATCTTCACCACAACATTGGAAGCTATGGCTGCCAGCTCCCTGCCCTCTCTGATGATCTCGTCACGAGTCGTACCCACTGCCTCGGCACTTACCGGACCCTTACATAGTGTGCAGATGCGGTCGATATGAGCCGGAAAATCAGCCAGCGTTCCACCGATACGGGCATACAGACTTGGATTGGTGGTAACACCCGCCAGGGCACCCCATGAGACAGCTTCCTTGATCTCTTTGAGATCTGCCGTATCCAGAAAGAACTTCACTCTCCAGCCTCCTTAAGACTTCTTAACAACATCGCATACAAACCCGGTCCATCGACACAACAACGGATTCAGAGCACCACCATACTGTTATCTGGGTAAGACCACACGGATTTTCGGTATGTACCTTCCATACATTGCCCTTGATATGAATGTTGAGGAAATCAACGAGGATTCAGATTATCAAGAGGGATTTTATGGGCTAACTATATCATGTTTTGTCTTAAGCGGATAGGAATGCAAGAAAAACATCTGAAAATGTTGTTCGGCTGACTCTGGAAATCAACCGAAATCAACCGCTGACTCTGAGAGTTGATTGCGTTGATTCTCAAATGATAGTCGCATGGCAGCCGATAATGGAGTAGAGTGATTTCACACAAAAAATGTTTGGAGGAAGAATGGCGATTAAAGGACAAAAGGTAAAAGTCCACTACACCGGTAAGCTTGACGATGGCAGTGAGTTCGATAGCAGCGTAAAACGCGATGAGCCTATTGAGTTCCTCGTGGGCATGGGGCAGACCATCACTGGCTTCGATAAGGCTGTGCTGGATATGGAAGTTGGCGAGAAGCGCACTGTTCTCATTCCGGCCGCCGAAGCTTACGGCGAGTACAGCGACGATCTGGTCGAAGAGGTTCCACTGCAGTACATTCCCAATGCAGATCAACTGCCGATTGGCGAATGCATCTATCTGCCCGTTGAAGAGGGCATGGTACGTCTCAAGGTTCTGAGGATCGAGAACGGCAACGCCTATTTCGATCACAATCACGAACTTGCGGGCAAGGACCTCACCTTCGAGCTCGAGCTCCTGTCGGCCGAAGAGGCACCAGGCGCAGCCGAGGCTTTCCAGGCTTCACAGGCTGCTCCGGCGGAGAGTTGCTCTTCCAGCTCCTGCGGCTCATGCTGCAGCAGCTGCGGCTAAACAGCTCGCACGCAGCCAAACGTTACAGCTAATTGGCTCGCACGCAACATTAGTAGACGTAAAGTAGAAGGACTTGACCAAAAGGTCAGGTCCTTCTACTTTGGCATGAGACTTCTGACCAGAGCTCCAAGCTAGGCCTCTGAATCCTCAACCCGGATTAGTACCGGCTCGCCAGTGAGTATGCCCGTCTCGGCAATGCCTTTGAGCGAAGCTCTGACGGCTTCCTCGCGCGCAGAATGGGTGACGTAGGCTAACTCTGCGGTCTGGTCGTGAGCGCCGCGCTGCACAACGCTGAAAATCGAGACACCGTTTTGCGCGAACACAGCGGCACTGGTAGCCAATACACCCGCGCGATCCTCAACCGGAAGACGCAGGTAATAACTGGTGACCAGATCATCCATAGGTTTGATTGGCATCGGCTGATGGCCATTGTGACTTGGCATTGGCTTCTGCTCATAGGTTAGATGGCGAGCTATCTCGATCAAGTCCCCTACTACTGCCGATGCAGCGGCGCCTGCTCCTGCGCCCTGGCCAAAGAACATCGTCTCGCCAACCGCGTCACCAACTACGTATATAGCGTTGAATACACCATTCACAGAGGCCAGGGGATGCGAGAGGGGCAACATGGTGGGATGTACGCGAATGTCCAGACCCTCCGGCGTACGATGCGCCAAAGCCAACAGCTTGATGCAATAGCCCATCTCACGGGCATAATCCAGATCGACGGGTGAGATACCCGTGATGCCCTCAGTAGGCACCTGATCCATCGTCACCGAGGTATTAAAGGCGATAGAGGCTAAGATAGCGATCTTGGCGGCTGCGTCAAATCCGTCGACATCGGCAGAGGGATTCGCCTCGGCAAAACCTTTGGCCTGAGCTTCCGCTAGCGCGGTGGCGTAATCCAGCGAATCCTCACTCATCCGCGTGAGCATGTAGTTGGTAGTGCCGTTGACGATGCCCATCACAGAGTCGATACGATTGGCGGTAAGCGAATGGGTGAGCGGACCGATGATGGGTATACCACCGCCCACGCTGGCCTCCAGCGCTACCTCCAGCCCGTTCTTCTGTGCAAGCTCAAGCACCTCACGGCCATCAGTCGCCATCAGCGCCTTATTGGCGGTAACCACATGCTTCCCAGCCTTAAGCGCGGCAAGCACGAATTCCTTGGCGATAGTGGTGCCGCCAACCAACTCGATCACCACATCGACATCAGGATTATTGATAACGTCGAAACCATCAAACGAGAAGATATCGCTAATGCCCAGATCCTCTGCCTGCTGCGCCTCACGCGAAGCACAGGCTACCAGGCGCAGGTCTACACCTTGGTTGCGCAGGAAGTCCTCGTGATGCTCCTGCAATATACGCACCACACCAGCTCCAACGGTACCCAGACCGATAAGCCCAACATTCACAGTTCTCATAGTTGCTTCCCTTTCAAGATATGGCTGCACGGTACATATGCTAGCTCACTCATAATCCCACCTCGCAACGCATCAGATCATCATAGGTCTCTCGTCGTACCACCAGACGCGACTGACCATCGCGGACGAACACAACGCCGGGGCGTACCTGTTTATTGTAGTTACTCGCCATCGACTGGCAATAAGCTCCGGTAGCGAAAACGCAGACGATATCGCCAACCTCCGCTGTTTGAAGTGGCGTATTGACTACCACCACATCGCCGGACTCACAGTGCTTACCGGCGATAGTCACCACGCTATCACGCGGCTTGTCGGCCTTATTCGCGATCACCGGCTCATAACGCGCGCCATATAATGCTGGACGTATGTTATCGGTCATGCCGCCATCGATTGCGACAAAAGTGCGGATATTGGGGATGGCTTTGATAGTGCCAACGGTATATAACGTCACACCGGCATTGGCAACGATGGAACGACCAGGCTCCACCATGATGCGCGGTACGGGCAAATCGTGTTGCTCGCAGTGCTCTTTGATATCATCGACAATCACCTTGCCATACTGCTTGATGGTTGATGGTTCATCCGGCACACCATACGCGATGCCCAGACCCCCACCGGTATCGAGTTCGGCAACCGTGAAGCCCGTTTGCTCGCGTATCTCATCCATGAAGTGCACAATGACCTCGATGGCCTTGGCATAGGAGTTGAGCGCGAAGATCTGCGAGCCAATGTGCATATGCAGACCTCTAAAATCCACTCCCGGTAACTGGAGCGCGCGTTTTACCGCGTCAAGCGCCAAGCCGTCTTTGAGCCCAAAACCAAACTTGGAATCCTCCGAACCTGTTTGGATGTACTCATGTGTGTCAGCAACCACACCGGGAGTCACGCGGATAAGTACCGACTGTTGCAGGTTGCGCTCGCAAGCCAGTTGATCGATGCGCTCCAACTCCTCAAAGGAGTCCACGACGATGCGACCAACGCCAGCCTCAATCGCCTCTGTTAGCTCAGGGAGCGTCTTATTATTGCCGTGCGAGAAGATGCGCTCGGCAGGAAATCCCGAAGCCAGAGCCAATGCCAACTCGCCACCGCTGCTCACGTCCAGAAAGCAGCCTTCCTCTTCCACCAGCTTACACATAGCCATGCTGATAAAGGCCTTGCCGGCATAGACCACGTCGACGTTCTTCCAGTGGAAACGGGTCCATTCCAGATAGTTGCGCAACTGTGTGCGAATATGCAATTCATCCATTACGTAGAGCGCCGTGCCATACTCTTTCGCCAACTCCACGGTATCCACACCGCCGATATACAGATGGCCGTCTTTAATCTGGGCAGTCTGCGGGAGTACTGCCCCCAAATCCATGGTGGTCTTGAAATCGGGATCGATATCGACTCGTTCAAAATGAGCCACCGCGATCACATCCTTTCCGGTGACGTGACGCCAAGCAGACCAAGCACAAGGGCCAGGATGCTGCGCGTGGCATCGGCGAGATAGAGACGAGCCTGAGTTAGCTTCTCGTCATCGTTGATGACCTGACATTGATGGTAGAACTGCGTAAATGTCGCAGCCAGCTCTTCAGCGTAATGCGTGAGACGGAAGGGTGCCAGATCGCGAGCACAGCCCTCGACCACTTCGCCCAGTTGCGAGATAGTGCGAGCCAAATCCAACTCGGAGGGTTGCACGAGCACTGCGAGGTCACAATTGGGATCGATAGCCGCTATGGCCTCGACCGCGTTGTCGGCATCGGTGGCCTTGCGCAAAATCGAGCAGATACGCGCATGGGCATACTGCACATAATAAACCGGGTTGGAGGCATCCTGTTTCTTGGCTACCTCGATGTCGAAGTCGATGGCCTGATCGCTGGAACGGCTGAGCATCAGATACTTGGTGGCATCGGCGCCGACTTCCTCGATCAACTCCTCGAAAGTGACCATCTCGCCAGTGCGCTTTGACATCCGCACCACCTCGCCAGCGCGGAAGAGGTTGACGAGCTGCCCCAACACAACCGTCAGCTTGCCGCCATGGCCCAGCGCCTCGCAGGCCGCTTGCATGCGTTTGACGTAGCCATGATGGTCGGCTCCCCAGAGGTCTACAAGATACTCGCTGCCGTTTAACTGGCGCTCGAACTTATCCAGATGATAGGCGATATCCGGGGCAAAATAGGTATAGCTTCCATCCGATTTTATCAATACGCGATCTTTGTCATCACCAAAATCGCTGGTGCGAAACCAAGTGGCATTNNCTCGATGGGGGTGCAACATACATCTCCCTCATAGAGCGATCGCTCGCTGAACCAGATGTCGAAACTCACTCCAACTTTATCGAGGACACTGCGCATGTGCGCGAGCATCATTTGGTATGCTTGCTCGCGAAAGTAGTTGTCGCGGGCCAACTCAAAGGCCGCCTGCATATCAGCCTTCTCGGCATCATTGGTTGGCCACGTCTCGCCCGTCTCATCGTTGCGCCAGACATCGCCTTCACAGCTGAGCCAAAGCTCACCTTCGCGATCATATATGCTCTGGGCGATCTGAGTCACATAGCTGCCACCGTAGCCGTTCTCGGGAACCGAGACGTCTTCTCCGCATATCTGTAGATAACGAGCCACAACCGAACGACCAAAGACATCCATCTGGACACCAGCATCGTTGATGTAGAACTCGCGCGTGACGTGCCAGTTACTGTGCTCCAATACGTTGCACATCGCATTGCCAAGCGCCGCCCAGCGTCCGTGACCTATATGCATTGGCCCAGTGGGATTAGCGCTGACAAACTCCACGTTGATGGTCTTCTGGTTGCCATCTGCATCCAGGCCATAGTCGTTACGCCCATACTTGCTGCCCTGTTCACGGGCATCGCGAATCACCTGCTGTAAAGCCAATGGAGAGAGGCGAAGGTTAATGAAGCCTGGACCAGCTACCTCAACAGAAGCAATGTGCTCGTTGGCTTGGATGTGGGCGGCGATTATCTGGGCAATCTCACGCGGAGGTTTTCCAGCTTGCTTCGCCAGCCTCAGACTGACTGAAGTCGCCCAATCACCATGAGTGGCATCGCGGGGGCGCTCGACCGCTGCATCCGGTAACTCCGGAAGCGACAGCTCGCCGGCCGCGATTGCAGCTTCGATGGCTGCGAGGACGATTCTCTCGATTGCGTGACGCATGGTTTTCTCCGCATATAACGTGTGGGAACAGGAAAAACAGTGAACTAAGGATTATAGCGCAAGCGGATAGAACGCGTCATCGCTCATACCGCGACCGTTGTTCCCCCTTCGGCAATGTTGAAGGCATCATTTGTCACGCCACCTTCTGCTACCTGGGGATAGAGGATACAAAGATTGTTACCTCCTGCAACTATAAGTTCATCGCCCGTGGCATAGCGGCACTCATCGCTGGCAAAGAATAACGCCGCATGGGCAACCTCCTCGGCCTGTCCCGGACGCCCCATAGGGATAAATGGCATCTGCATCTTCTCCATCGCGCCGCCTGCTGGCGAGAGCTCGGTAGTGATCAGCGCCGGCACAACGCAATTCGAGCGGATGTTGTACTTGGCGTAACCTGCAGCTATCGCCTTGGAAAGCTGGTGGATGGCCGCCTTACCGGCAGAATAGACGCTGCCCGGCGCCACGCCTTCATAGGCAGCTGTAGACGTTGTGAAGATGAAATCGCCTTTACCTTGCTTGATCATATGCGGCAGGATACGTTTGGCTGCCCACCAGTTTGCGCGCATGAAGGTATTTACGATGTAGTTGAAATCATTCTCCAAATCCATGTCCTCGATGTTGAAGAAATTGCCAACTCCAGCGTTACCATAGAAGACATCTATGCGACCGAATGTGTCGATAGTTGTCTGAACCAGGTTGTCGATATCGTCCAATTCAAGAACATCGGTGCGCACGAACAGGGCTTTGCCACCACTGGAGTTGATCTCATCGACGATGTCTTGTGTCTTATCCCTTCGCGCAGCCAGTGCCACTGTAGCGCCCTCTTTGGCGAACAATCGTGCCGCAGCAGCACCGATTCCCGATGATGCTCCGGTGATGATGCAAACCTTGCCATCTATCCTGCCTGCCATGAAGCTCTCCTCCTCCTAGATCTCTACTGCAACATTGAACGCGTCCATATTCGCCCAGAAGATGTTGTGTGGCTCCCGTGCATCACCAACAACATGCACATCGGGTATCAGATCGTTGACCATCTGGTTGAATTCCTTGTCAGTCTTAATGCCAAAGGACATTACGTAGGTGTCGGCCTGCAACTTTCCCAGCTCTCCCGACTGCTTGCGATACTGTACGCATTCATCGCTGATTGAGATGATAGTGGCATCGTCGATGATCTCGACATCATGCAATAGCATCTGCTCGATTAGACCGCTGCGCAGCTCATCCATCACCTCACGCCAGAGCTTATTGACAGGGAAACGGTCGATGATCGTCACCTCGTGACCTTCGTGCGCCAGCTGGATAGCACCTTCCAGACCGGAGATACCACCGCCGAGCACAGCAACCCGCTTGCCAACCGGCGCAAGCTTCAGCTCAGCATCGGAAATCGAGACGACCTTTGCCGATTCGATACCTAGGATGTTGGGTTTTACGTGTAAGCCCCCACTGGCGTTGATGATGACATCGGGCTTCTCGGCTGCCGCAACCGCAGCAGTGAACTCCGTACCCAGCTCGATTCGCGCACCGCAATCATTGGTCGCGGCGATGTCCCATTCCAGATAACGTTTGTGGGTGTCAGCCTTCTTGAACAGAGCTGAGGCTTCGCGCAGACGACCGCCCAGTTGTTGTTGCTTCTCATAGAGCACCACATCATGGCCGCGCCTCGACGCAACCTGCGCTGCCTGCATGCCAGCAGGACCGCCCCCGATGATCAGCACCTTCTTGGGCTCGAAGGTTCGGCCGATGCTCGCATACTTTGTCTCACGACCCAACTGTGGATTCACAGCACAACGCACTCCCCCGCCATAGGCAGGACGAGCGGCGCATTCGATGCAGCGCAGGCAGGGGCGGATCTTCTCCGCTTCACCACGGTAGGCTTTCTTAACAAAGTCCATGTCGGCCAAGAATGAACGGGCCATCGCTACGATGCTGGCACGATTGTTGGCAATGATGTCCTCGGCTGCTTCGATGGTATTGATATTGCCAACGGCTACAACCGGGATGTCCAAGGCCCTGTGGATGATCTGCGTGCGCTCGATGTTCAGACAACGAGGCTCACAGTAACTGGGCATCATCTTACGAATCCAGTTGGGGTCGAATATCCAACCGCCCGAGAGGTGCGCCGAGTCGATGTAGCGCGAAGCCTGCTGCAAAAACGCGATGACCTCCTCCAGCGTTATTGTCCCCTCTGCATACTCATTCTGGCTGATGCGGTATTCGATGTTCAGGCTGCTGCCAACCTGCTCTCGCACTGCCTTGAGCAGGCGTAAGGGAAAGCGGATGCGGTTCTCAAAGCTACCGCCATAGCTATCATCGCGCTGATTAGTGGCCGGTGAGAGGAAAGCACTGACAAAATTCCCGTGTGCGCCATGGATGAGCACTTCGTCACAGCCAGCCTCGGCCAGCCTGCGTGCGGCATTACAGAACAAGTCGACAACCTCATCCATCTGTTCTTCTTCGACTTGCATGAATCTGTCTGGGTCCATGTCCGGCGCGAGCCAGGGCACATAGGCTTTCCTGCCTGCCAGGGCCTCTGGTTGCGCAATGCGACCAGCATGCAGTATCTCCACGGAGAATCTGGCATTGTAGCGATGCACTTCCTCGGCCAGACGCCGGATTCCCGCTACGTCGGTATCACGAGTGACCGAGAGACAGCCAAAGAAGTCCCGCGCTCGGCCAAAGTCCACCGGTGTGGCGCCGATTCCTACGCGCGCGACACCGGTTCTTGCGCAGGCGCCGATGAAGTCGACCAGATTGTCGGTCACTTCTCCATCGCGGATAGTTGCGTGGCCAGAGACAACAGGCGAGAAAACCAAGCGATTCTTAAGCTCCATGTTGCCGATAGAAAAAGGTGAGAATACATGCGGATATGGATTAAAATCAGCCATCTGCTACTCCTCTGTTCCACAGAGTCTGCGAATCCGATTATACGCGGTTTGTGTCATAATGAATGTAGATATTACTAACGATAGCAACCGCAGGGAGTAGTCATGGAAACTATACCTTGGTTCTGGGTCTGGGTGGTTCTTGCTGCTGCGCTTAGCGTAGGAGAGATGCTCACCACCTCGTTCTTCATGTTACCGTTCGCGCTTGGTGCTGCTGTCGCCGCTCTTATCGAGGCTTTTGGTGGCGACTTGGTTTGGCAATGGGTGGTCTTCACCGTTGTCTCTGTTGTGGCTCTGATTCTGTTCAGGCCTCTGGCTCGCCGCATCACTCCTACAACCACACAGAAAAGTGGTGTAGACCGTCTCATAGGCATGAGCGGAAAAGTGATAGAAGGGCAGTCCCTCGCCGAAGAAGGTCGCGCTCGTGTTAGTACCGAAGTCTGGAACGTTGTCACCGAGGATGGTGGACGTCCGCCGGTCGACAGTACGATAGAGGTACTGGCAGTTGAAGGCGCACACCTGATTGTTCGCGTTACCGAGTTACCAGAAGCAGCGCCAGATGAGAGCGCGCAGTGTTAAGCACCGTTGGAGAATCAATCTTCAGAGAAACCACGGTCTTAAGAAGCACGGTAAAGGTAGTTAGTAAGCAACGTACGCCGCAAAACAGGTCAAAAGACCATGAAGGAGGTTGGCAATGGAGCTCGAAGATATCATGTCTAACGGAGTAGTGCTTCTGGGTATCATCATCATCGTGGTGATTTTGATCTATGCCATCAGGGCAATAAGGATCATCCGCCCAAACGAGAAGGGTGTGGTTGAGAGGCTGGGTAAATACCTGCGCACTTGGGAGCCCGGTCTTCATCTGCTCGTTCCCTTTATCGACCGAGTGACAAAGGTCGATATGCGTGAGAACGTCGTGGATGTTCCTCCACAAGAGGTCATCACCAAGGACAACGTCGCCGTTACGGTAGATGCCGTAGTCTACTACGAGGCCACCGATCCCTTTAAACTGCTTTACAACGTCACCAACTTCTACATGGCTGCAACCAAACTGGCACAGACCAATCTGCGTAACGTTATTGGTGAGATGCAACTGGATGAGTCGCTCACTAGCCGCGAGAAGATCAACGTCACGTTGCGCAACATCCTCGATGAAGCAACTGACAAATGGGGCGTTCGCGTTGTGCGTGTGGAACTCCAGCGCATTGAGCCTCCGGCTGATGTTACTCAGGCCATGCACCGCCAGATGAAAGCCGAACGCGAGCGTCGCGCCCTGGTACTTGAGGCAGATGGCGACCGCGCCGCAGCTATCGCCCGCGCTGAAGGTACCAAACAGAGCGCAATCCTCGAAGCCGAAGGTCGCGCTACTGCTATCAAGGAAATCGCCGACGCGGAACGTCAACAGAAGATCTTGTTAGCTGAAGGAGAGTCCCAGGCGATCAAGAACGTCTTCTCGGCCATCCATGAAGGCGGTCCTACTGATGACCTGTTGGCAGTACGCTACATTGATGCATTGAAGTACGTAGCCAACGGCAATGCCACTAAGATCTTCATGCCGCTTGAGCTGCAAGGTTTGGGCAACGTTGTTGCCAG
>DBPN01000060.1:0-975 GCA_002305585.1 Eggerthellales bacterium UBA1419 | reverse complement strand
CTGACGTCGCGCAGGTAGTCTCTCCCGTTTTTGCTGTGGGAGGCTGCGTGCGCGACTCACTTCTGGGCAAGCCGATTACCGATTATGACTTCACCACTCCCCTGCTCCCAGACGCTGTCGAGGCAGCTGTACGGGCTGCCGGCAGGCGACCCTACGTGGTAGGCAAACGCTTTGGTACCGTTGGTTTCAAGTTGAATGGCAGATTTTTCGAAGTCACCACTTTTAGGGCGGAACAATATAGAAAGCACGACCGCAGACCCGAAGTCATCTTCCTTACCGAACTTGATGGTGACCTTAGCCGTCGCGACTTCACCTTCAACGCCATGGCCTTCGACGGCACCAAGCTGATTGACCCATATGGCGGCCAAGCAGACCTGCGGCTGGGATTAGTACGCTCCGTTGGTGTTGCAGAGGATAGATTACAAGACGATCCACTACGCATCTTGCGTGCTGCCCGCTTTGCGGCTGTGATGGGCTTTAGCGTTGACCTTGCGCTGCTCGATGCCATGCGCTTGCACTGGCCGTTGTTGGCAAAGGTCTCTCGCGAACGCTGGGCTATCGAACTGGAGAAGTTNNTGCAGTTGGTGTTGCCCGAGCTTGCCTGGCTGGGTGACGAACAGTGGCAACAGATTGAGGCTGAATTGCCGGAAGATGAGATCCGAGCGTCACTTAGTGCCACCGAGGAAGAAGCCGGGCAGTTACTTGAAATCGAGGATGCCGCTACCAAGCGGCGCCGTTTGGAGAATTCTCGCTTGAGCTTATTATTACTTGCGGCAGCAAGAGCACGCGGTCTTGAGCCAGAGAGGGCACGCGTGGTTGCCATTGAGCAGGCGCAGCGTCTTGCTATCGGTCTGCGCCTCTCAAAGGTTCAGACAGCGGAGCTGATAAATAATTTTGCCTCGCTGACTTGCAATTTTTAGACAAAGCTAATAAACTGTCCATTCGCACATTGCGGGGTGGAGCAGCTGGTAGCTC
>DBPN01000056.1 GCA_002305585.1 Eggerthellales bacterium UBA1419 | reverse complement strand
ACGGATCCCTCTACGGAACCGGGAGAAAACGGCTCCGTCACCCCCATCGGGCCGGGGTATCAGCCTACCACCGCGGCCCCGACTCAGGAGATTGGGCCGGGAGTGCCATAATATTTAAAAAGCCAACCACGCCTCAAGGCGCTGGATTTCTCTTTCATGCTATGGGAAGGAGGGTACTCCTCTTTCTCATAGCTCTGTTCAAATCATTTTGCTAATATGCGAACCAAAAGCGACCAGCTTTTTGCGTTTGGCCGCCTTTAGTTTCGTCATTATTTAATTTTTTTCGCTCCATATGGCACAGTTTCTTCGGCTGCCATCTGATAGGTCGGCTCGATTTCATAAATGACTGCTTGCTCCTGTTCCTCGTCTCTGAACTCTGCAATTCCTAGTCCGAAGTATTTTTCAAAAAACGCTTTCAATTTTTCAATAATACCCTGCTTCTTAGCAGCTCTGCTGCCGCTGCCGAAGCGGGATACTGGCGGCATTATTTTATCAATATCCGTTCCTGTTGTTTTTAATGTGCCATCTCGCAGGGAATTCTCAATAAACTTCCTTGCTTCATCGGGTTTCAGGTTTTCTTCGGTGATGATGGCCGTCAGGTCGGCTTCCTTTTGCACAACGACAAACTTATGCCAATCCTTTTGCACATCTGTCTTAGCGTTTATTGTTTCTATGAAATGTTCAATCAGTTCCTTTTTGGAGCGAAGTTCAAGACTCGATTTAATGGCCTTGTCGATGGCCACAAGAATGGTTTTGTCCCGGCAGTTGGATTGATGATATTTAGCAACGAGCATCAGGATGTAATCAATATTGACTTCAATCTGCCGCACCAGCTCCATCTCGAATACAATATCATCCTGAATGTTTTCTTTATCTGCATGAACTCTGTATTTATCATACAGATCATTATAAATACCGGTATAGTCCTGAAAATCAATCGGAGCAAGGATTTCTTTTCCTTCAAAGTCATCGAAGCTCGATAGAATATTGCGTAACCGAAGGATACTGCCGAAAGAAGCAATGAAGTCCTTTTCCGCGCTCTCACCCAGTAACTGCTTCCCTAACGGATATTTCTGTATCAGCTCGGCAATTCTCTCTTCGTAACCCTTTTGGCGCTTGCCGTTTTCATCTTCGTACCCGTAATAATAGTCGTTATACGATTTTAGCAACACAATACCAGATGCGTCCTTGTCGCCAAAAAGTGCTATAGCCTCATTTGTCTCTTCTTCCAGATTTCGGAAGCAGACAATATTGCCAAACGTCTTAACTGAGTTGAGGATACGGTTGGTGCGAGAGAAGGCCTGGATAAGCCCATGTTGGCGCAGATTCTTATCCACCCAGAGTGTATTGAGAGCCGTAGCATCAAAACCAGTCAAGAACATATTGACGACGATTGTAAGATCGACCTCACGGTTTTTTATTCGCAGAGAAAGATCTTTGTAATAGTTCTGGAACTTATCTGCCGAGGTATCATAGCTCGTACCAAACATCTGGTTGTAATCCTTGATTGCATTATCAAGGAAATCACGAGAAGCCATATCGAGGCCCTCTGGCTCAAAGCTCTCTTCTGCTAGTATCCCACCCGGCTCTTCCTCATTAGGAGCAAAACTATAGATAATCGCAACCTTCAGCTTCTCCCTAAAGCTCTCTGCCTGTTGACGCTTGAATTCCGAGTAGTAGCGTTTTGCAGCTTCTATCGAACTGGTGGCAAAGATCGCGTTGAAACCTCTGAGGCGAGCCCTCGTCTTAATCTCTTCAACATTTTTGCGAGAGATTCCACCGGCCACTTCCTCTACATTTGCAATTACACTATGTGTGAATGTTCGATCATCACGTTTTGTCTTCTGTGCAAAATGCTCGAGAATATACTTTACGACTTCTGTGACTCGCTCTGGCGCGAGAAGTGCCCGCTCAACATCTATTGCCCTAACCTGCTTATCTGCCACGTTGTCTGGCATCTTAACTGTGTTCACATAATCAATCCTGAATGGCAGGACATTCTTATCATTGATCGCATCAACGATGGTATAGGTATGTAGCTTTTTGCCAAAAGCCTGCTCAGTGGTTTTAAGTTGCGGATTTCCACCAGAACTAGAATTCACTGCAAAGATTGGTGTGCCAGTGAAGCCAAAGAGGTGGTAGTTCTTGAACGCCGTGGTTATCGCTTTATGCATATCGCCAAACTGAGAGCGGTGGCACTCATCGAAGATTATGACAATATGTCCGCTGTAAATGGCATGCTGCTTGTTTGCAGCGATGAACCTTGAGAGTTTTTGGATGGTTGTGATGATAATCTTCGCAGATGGATCCTCCAGCTGACGCTTTAGCACCGTAGTCGACGTGTTGGAGTTTGCGGCACCTTTTTCGAACTTATCGTACTCTCTCATGGTCTGATAATCGAGGTCCTTGCGATCTACAACAAATAACACCTTATCAACATCAGCTAACTTGGTCGCTAGTTGTGCCGTCTTGAAGCTGGTGAGGGTCTTCCCGCTCCCTGTTGTATGCCAGACATAGCCACCAGCGGCAGCAGTACCAAGCCTCTTCTTATCATTCTCGCTGATGAGGATGCGGTTGAGGATTTGTTCTGTGGCGGCTATCTGATACGGACGCATCACCATCAATACGTGATCTGAGGTGAATATGCAGTAACGCGTGAGGATATTCAGCAACGTATGCTTGGCGAAGAATGTCCGTGTGAAATCAGTCAAATCATAAACAGGTTTATTCTTCGCATCTGCCCACCAACTGGTGAACTCAAAGCTGTTGCTGGTTGATTTCTTGGGCTTATTACTCGCACTGGAATTCTCTTTGATGTGTTGGTTACGAGTCGTGTTACTGTAGTACTTAGTGTAGGTACCATTACTGATGACGAATATCTGGACGTATTCAAAGAGACCATTATTCGACCAGAAACTCTCACGCTGATAGCGGTTGATCTGGTTAAAGGCTTCTTTAAGATCAACCCCGCGGCGCTTGAGCTCCACATGAACGAGTGGTAATCCGTTTACAAGAATCGTCACGTCATATCGGTTTAAACGAACTCCCTCTGCCTCATATTGATTGATTATCTGCAGCTTATTGTTATGGATGTCCTGTTTATCCATCAACCAGATATTCTTTGTGCTGCCATCATCACGAACCAGCAGCTGAACAAAATCTTCCTGCATACGAGTAGTTTTCTCTTCGATGCCTTCCTTATCTCCCGCAATGCACCCTTTGAAGAATCGCTCCCACTCATCCTTGGAGAATTGAATGCTGTTTAGTGCTTCAAGTTGCTTGCGTAGGTTAGAGACAAGATCCTGTTCGCTTTTTATCGATAAATACTCATATGCTTGGCTTTGGAGAATGGCTAGAAACTCTTTTTCAAGCTCCACTTCACTTTGATGCTCAGTTTTGCGTGTTGCCTTTGGCATGTACTCAGATACCACTGTACTTTCGGTATTTTGGGCGACGATGTGGTACTCGCTGGCTTTTGCATAAGGTTCGCTGATAGCTGAAAGAATATCCCTTCGCTGCCCCGTATCTGTCATGCGACCTTCTCCTTGAATGTGAGCAGCTTGTCGCGATAGTACTCATATTGTTTTCTGCGAGCATTGATTTCTGCTGGTAGACCGATGGAGATGTCGTTGACTAGAGCATCGAAGTTATCGAGGATTGCGACGATGCGCTCCTGTTCTTCGAGGGGAGGGATGGGGATCTGAATCTGAGCAAACTTGTTTTTTGATATATTGAAACGAGTTACTCCGTTCGCAGTCTTTGCAATTTGCTCTCGCACTTGAGATGAACGAAAAAGAAACTTCGAAAAGGACGGATCAAGCTTGGCGTCTTTATCGATTCTCAGGCCAAAGCTAAAGCTGTTCAAGTACGTAGGATTATCAAGGTCTTTAGTCACAACTGACGACATCCCACACTCATTCGGAGTCTCTGAGGAACCTGTAAAAAGAACGTCACCCTTTCTGATGCTATTCTGACTCTCACCGAGTTTAATAAAAACATTTTCTAACACAGTCATATCCACTTCAGAATTTGAAAAGATGTTTTTGTAAGAGACATATTTACCTGATCCTTTTTGAAAATCTGCTTTGCTTTTTCCAGTGAGCCCCCCGAAGAGAGTCCCAATTTCTGCTAGCTTGACCCACCTAACTCTCTCTCTCTCTCTCTCTCTCTCTGAAGGTCAAAAGCTTATCACGGTAATACTCATATTGCTTCCTCCTGGCCTCCAGCTCCGCCTCCAGCTCCGCCTCCAGCTCCGTGAAGGAGTTTAAGACGCGCGCAATCTCGCACTGTATCTCGAAAGGTGGTACTGGGACATAATATTCTCTAATCATCTTCAAGTTCAAACCACCACGAGTACCGTCACCTGACGACACATTTCGTAATTTTTGGTATTGAGATCGCAGGAAATGGAATAGATAGTCACTATAAATATTTTGATTTGTAACAATCGAACATAGTGATTGGTTTGTGCATAGAGATATCCTCGTTATCGCGACTGTTCCTCTGGTTTTGCCTTGGCCAGCAAGCGCAATCACCACAGTATTAGGCGGCACTACTTTTGTGCTGCAACTGTCATACCCGATTTGAGTAATCTTCTTTTCTGTATCATAGATTTCCCGATTATTAACTTCACCTGAACTCATCCACGGAATTGTGCCATTCTCCCAATAGGTACTTACACCTGTCTTGGGTGTAGCGCCTGCATAACACTTTGCAATTTCACCAAGAGCTTTTCTCTCCACCCCATCAGGACAGAGCTCAGCAATCAAATCATCAAGTCGGCTCATTTGTCACCTTCTAAATCCGCAACAATCTCATCGATGGCCTTGCGGAGTTCATTTTGCCTTGCCACGATTTCGGCGATTTCCGCATTGAGTTTGGTGATATCGATGATCTCTCGGGTGTCCTCTGCTATCACATAGCTTGAGACTGAAATGGTGTAGTCGTTTTCCGCAATTTCGCTATTGGGTACAAGACAGGTGAAGCATTCGATATATTCTCGGTTTGCATAAGCATCAAGAATCTTTGTGATGTTAACGTCACTGAGCTTGTTCTTATTGCCGCCACGTACAAATTCCTGTGAGGCATCGATGAAAAGTATCTGATTATCTTTTTTGGACTTCTTTAGCACGATGATGCACGTGGCAATCGAGGTGCCAAAGAACAAATCTGGCGGCAGCTGGATTACAGTATCGATGTAGTTATTATCAATTAGATACTTGCGAATCTTCCGTTCTGCTCCACCCCTATAAAGCACACCAGGAAACTCAATTATTGCCGCCGTACCGTTGGCAGCAAGCCAAGAGAGCATGTGCATGGTAAAAGCGAGGTCTGCTTTGCTCTTGGGTGCCAGCACTCCGGCTGGGGCGAAACGAGAGTCGTTGATTAGAAGTGGGTTACTGTCACCCTCCCATTTGATTGAATAAGGGGGATTGGAAACAATAGCCTCAAACGGCTCGTCATCCCAATGCTTGGGATCAATCAGCGTGTCACCATGGGCGATTTTGAACTTCTCGTAATTAATGTCGTGGAGGAACATATTGATGCGGCAAAGATTGTACGTGGTCAGATTTATCTCTTGACCAAAGAAACCCTGGCGCACGTTATCGCGACCGAGTATCTTTGCGAACCTGAGCAGCAACGAACCTGACCCGCAGGCTGGGTCATAGACCTTGTTGACCTCGGTCTTGCCATATACAGCGATGCGCGCCAGAAGCTCACTGACCTCTTGCGGAGTGAAGAACTCTCCGCCTGATTTCCCCGCACTGGAAGCGTACATCGTCATGAGATACTCATAGGCATCGCCAAAGAGATCTATCGAGTTGTCCTGGTAGTTTCCAAGTGGCAGATCACCCACAGCATCAAGCAGCTTAACCAACTTCTCATTACGCTTTGATACTGTGGAGCCAAGTTTGTTGCTGTTTACATCGAGGTCATCAAACAATCCCTTGATATCGTCTTCGCTGTCGGCACCGATAGCTGAGCGCTCAATGTTATTGAAGACCCGTTCCAAGGTTTCATTCAAGTTGGCATCATTTTTAGCTAGGTTGCGAATGCTCGCAAAGAGTTCACTGGGCAGGATAAAGAACCCTTTCTCCTTCACAGTCTCTTGTCGACCAGGCTCTGCCTGAACATCGCTGAGATTTGCATAGTCGAAATCTGCGTCTCCAGCTTCTCGCTCCAGCTCGTTCAGGTAAGCCGTCAGGTTTTCTGAGATAAACCGATAGAACAACATTCCCAGCACATACTGTTTGAAGTCCCATCCATCAACAGATCCTCGAAGATCGTTAGCGATTCTCCAGATTGTCTTGTGCAGCTCCGCTCGCTGGCTTTCCTTGCTCATCAATACCCCTGTCGCTTATGCTGTTTGAATCAAATTTGCCCCAATAGCAGCCCAAATCCAGTAGCCAAATGGTACCAGTATTCTGCCCTCGATTGGGCAAATTGATTTCTTTATTGATGATTCGATGGACCTTTTACGTCCTACACACGGAGTTTCGCTGCTGTTTTGCCGTGTACAGGTTCTTGTCTGCTCGCACAATCAGGCTGTTTGAATCCTCATCGGAATCAACATTATGACAAGCTAGACCGATGCTGATAGATGTTGGAACTATTTCCCCATCAAAGGTCATTTCAGATTCTTTGATATGTATTCGAAGTCGCTCCGCCACCTCATTAGCTTCGGCTCCGGTCGTATTGGGCAAACACACGATGAACTCATCACCGCCATATCTTCCGAATATGTCATAAGGACGAAGCTTCTCTGACAGGCATTTAACAATCTCTTTTAAAATCTCATCTCCGCAAACATGACCTTGCGTGTCATTAATCTGCTTGAAGAAGTCAACATCTAGAAGGATTAGACTCAAGGGAGTATTCTCGCGTTTGGCCCGTTGTAGCTCCTGTTCGAATCGGTTCATGAAAGCACGACGGTTCAGTGTGCCGGTTAGGTAATCATAAGTTGCGAAATAAGCCGATTCCTCTTGAGCTTTTCTCATTAACTCCTCAGCTGTTTTGAGCAGGGACATATCGCGGACGATGATCACCGTCCATGTCTTGTCTTCTCCGTCTTTGAATATCGTGGATGTGCATTCTGTTGGGAAAACGCTGCCGTCTCTGCGTTTGAAATTGAGCTCAGCCCTAACTTTTCCGTTTATCTCGCGCTCTCTGAGTGCAAGATCCAACCGAGGGTCGTCAACGTCAATAACGCCACAACGGCCAAGCCGACATATCTCTTCTTCGGTTCTCTGGAACATCTCGCAAGCAACGGGGTTTGCCCTGTAGACAGTACCGTCTGGGTGGGTGAGCAATATGGCATCAAAGCTGTTCTCAAAAAGAAAGCGATAGACATCATCGGTTATCAGTTGGTCCATTTGGTTTACCCCCATGCTCTACATCGGAGTATTTTTTTGTATAACCACATTTTACGCCAAACTTAGGCCAAATGAACCCAGCGCTCACCTTTTATGCTGCAAATGTTATCCGATTTCTGCCGTTTTTTATCTGCTAGGGTATCTTGTACCACTGAGACGGTGTGCCATTTGGAGACGTTGGACCAAAAGCCCAGCTTCCACCATCGACATAGACGTAGTAATCACTACCCTCTTGGCAGATATCTCCACGGGTCAGTGTGGATTTCTGCTCGCTGGGGCTTGAATACGTCACAATCCTGCCAGTTATCCTCTGTGTGCTATACCAGTTGTAGGCATCGCCACCCGGGCCAGAAGCGGCCTGGGATTTTGAGACAGTAACATCTTTGGTCACAATGTAATAATTGCCGTCTGTATAGCGAAAGACTCCTCCAGCGTTAACGGTGATAGTGCTCCAGTTGGTTTCAAAGTCCGACTGCTGAGGCCAATAACTTGGCTGCAGAGTTATTGTTGTACCAGGGTAATAATCGGGCGAGGGTGTTTCTCCACCTGGGTCCCCAGTATCTCCGGTTCCGCCGCCAGAGCCAGAGCCGTCATCGTGAACACTGCATGCGATATGCCCCGTGCCCTCACCATCATCCACCCAAGAATAGGTGCCACCAGAAGGACAGACATATTCTGCACCATGCAGACTATAAAGACCTGAAAACGCGACAGGAAGGGACGGGTATGCATCGGTCATGTAGTTAACATGCATAACCAGATAGAGCGAACGACGGTTCGCCTTACAGGTAGCTTCACGGGCTTTATCTAGACTGGAGTTGAAGGAAGGCACCGCAACGGCCACGAGTATGGCGATTATGGCAACTACTATCAACATCTCCAGCAGCGTAAATCCGGAATTCTTCCTCATCAATCCCCGTTACCTCTCATAGTTAACCTTTGTATCGATGAACCATCAATGAATCATTGTATCGAATAGGCAATATACGTGGACATTCAGGATACAGGTACAAAACATGTGAGGGAAGCTTTCTGCCAATAAAGCATATAATATCTCCTGCACAAATCGATGAAAGCGAGTTACATGAAGAACAAAGCGATACTCACCGCACTGACCGCCAACACAATCATTGCAGTGATGAAATTCGTGGTAGCATTCATATCGGGATCGGCCTCAATGTTCTCAGAAGGTATCCACTCCCTCGCTGACACGATGAATCAGATCGTGCTGCTGTATGGCAAGCGTAAGGCTCGTCAGGCACCAGACAAGAAGCATCCCTTTGGCCATGCTCGGGCTACCTTCTTCGCCTCGTTCCTGGTGGCCAGCCTGTTGTTCTTTGTTGGTGGCGCCTACTCGGTGATGGAAGCCGTTGAGAAGATCTCGCATGTCAACGAGGGTGTAGCGGCGGCTCATGACCCGTCAAGCTACATCATCGCCTTGGTTATCCTCGTGATCTCAATCGCACTTGAGGGTTACAGCCTGCGCACCGCTCTGCACGAGGTCAAGGAGCAGCAGGAGCTGGACGGCACCAAAAAGGGCATCCTCACCTTCTACAAGGATACGCGCAATTCTTCTTTGATAGTCATCCTTACCGAGGACTTCGCGGCGATGTTGGGTCTGGTATTCGCCTTGGCCGGTGTAACGCTGACGCTGATCACGGGTAATCTGTTGTTCGATGCCATCGGTGGAGCAGCTATTGGTGTGCTGCTGATTGTAGCGGCTGGTGTCCTGGGACGCGAGATCGCCTCGTTGATCATCGGCGAGTCACTGCCTGATGCCCAGGTTGCCCGAGTTCAGGAGCTGGTTGAGAGTATCGATCACGTGGTGGAGTGCCGCAGAGTTAAGACAGTGGCGATTGGTGCCAACAATGTGTTGGTCGAGGTAGACGTGGCCTTCCCTGCTGACGGTAGTGTCTCGGCTGCAGAGATCATGACCGCCATCACCCAGATCAAGGCCGGCATCAAGAGCTCACTGGGTTCAGAAGACACCTATGTCAGTACCTGCGTGGAGGCCGTAGCGCCAAAACGCTGATTGAATCCGCTACCAGTAACGCACAGTCAGCCGCTCCAACACATAGGCCATTAACTGTAATGCCACACATTCTCTTTAGACCTAACTCACAATCTTTGCACTACTTGCATAGGGGAACAGCAAGCGAGCGAAAAGCAGACCAGCCGTCGGACGGAAGACGCTGCTCGGGTGTCATGGCCCATACGTGCACTCCCTGCCACACCCACATGTATTTATACCAGTTGCCACAGCATTCAGAAGATAGCGTCACCCGCGACAGCGCTGATGACTCGCTCCGCACCGTGCGCGTCTGGTGCAATCAACTCCATACCTCCCCAGTTTTGACTCAGACGCCATAACATGTTTTCTGCTTGCGGCCACTGCCCTGCCTTTTGTGCCTGGGCCACCAGTTGACTCCGCACCACTGCAAGGGCATTGCAATAAAGCACCGAGGGGCCAGCTTCCAGCTGCCTGAGCGCAGATGTGAACCCTTTGTTTTCGACCAATTCTAACCTGCCAAGCTCGTCAATCACCAGAAGGCCCCTATTCTGAGCGTATCGATTCGCGACTTGCTCATTCTGCTCAGTTGCGGTTTGCTCACGCTGCGCGACCGTAGCCTCTCGCACAAACCCGTCAAAATGCCTGTTCACCGCTTCCAGCGCTGTATCGGGAATCACCCAGCCCAGTCCGGCTTTCATACTTTGCCAATCTGGATCATAGTCGTCATTGTTTTGCACGAGGTCGCGACGACACGCGAACATCAAGCTCTCACCTTGTGGCAACAGCACAGCTTCGATGCCTAGTTTCTCATATTCGATGCTGCCGTCTTGTGATTGAGACTTGCGCCAGACGCCGGGTGAGACCACACCGTGGCATAAGGTGCCACGGGTTTCCAACTCTTCGATCAAACGCATGAGCCAGCGCGTTTTGCCAGTCTGTATCCCTCCGGTCAATATGAACAGCATGCTTGCCTGCCTAACTGGTAAATGGTAACGGTGGTAAACGAGAATGACGACAAATCAAAGTAACGACTAATGGTGACGGCAACAAGCACGAGCAACGACAAACGAGATTGACAACTGTCAGGATAACAGATGGACCCTGACATTTCTTCTAGGTCAGGGTCCTGGATCTGCTTCTTGCCTTATAACTTGATTATACGCACGCCTTCACGCACATACGCTTTTATGCGTGCCTTCACACGCAAAATCTCACGTGCACTTTTGAAAACACTTTCGCGTGATCCGCTCGCAAAACTATGACCAGCCGAGTTTGTCATAGGCCAGATCGCGAATCGCCTGTGACACCGCATTGACACCACCAAGGAAATAGATATGGTTGATAGTGCTCTTGTTGGTTTCCAACTTGTCCAAGATCGACGTATTGCTGCTTGAAACCAGAAGCAGTGGCGCCGTCTTCTTGGCAGCGACAACGCTACCGGTCAATGAATCTGGGAAGTCGACACCGCTGGCGATGCAGGTACCATCCCAAGTGAATCCGGCGTTACTTACCAGCCAATCGGCGATTGCAGCGCTGGTGCCATAACGATCCACACCGGAAATGCGATCGACCTTATCAGCAGTAAATGTCTGCTCAAGGCTGGTTTCCGTTGCGACAGAAACAGCGTTGGTGCCGCCGGCGATAACGGCACTTTCAAGCTCGCCTGCGGTTTTCGCGTCAGCGATTGCGGTAGCGATATCAGCCTGGAAACCTGTGGTCGGATCAACCAGGAAGATGGGAGACGATGATGCAAAGGCATAGGGTGCCATTGACAGCGCATCGGGGAAATTGGTACCACTGGCTACAACGGCCTTCGTGTTCCAAGTGCCGTGTTGCAGGCCATAGTCATAGACAGCCAGGTTGGTAGAGTAGCGCGAGTCGCCGGCAAGACGAGTAACGTTTGCCTCGCCATACTCGGTTTTCAAGGCTGCTTCGACATCCGCGCTGATCACTGAGGTACCTCCAACGATCACAACCTTCTTCACGCCAAGATCGGCCAGAGCTTGGTCAACGCCATCAGAAAGCGTCGCGGTGTCGCTCAACAGGATGGGGGCGTCGAGCATCCCAGCCAGAGAAGTAGCACTCAGAGCATCGGGATAGTTGAAACCATAGGCGATAAAGGCAGTCTCGGCACCGTTGGGGAAAGCTTCCCGTGCCGAGGCGATAGCAGTATCAATACGGGTCTCACCGGCCAAGGGACGTGCCTCGTTCGTCTTGAAGACCGTGACCTCTACGGGATCGGTGACAAAGCGATTACCTGCAGCAGTGTTGCTGTTATAGTCGGTTTCTGACAGACCGATGTAGAACCGTTTGGATTCAGTCAGATTCTCCAGAGCCGTACTCACTGCCTGACCGGCGGTAGCGCTGATGGTGGAAGTGCCCCACTTCAATGCCAACACAGCGCCAACCTCAGAAGCCCCGTCAGTGCTACGGGCATCGGCTGTAGTTGCCGGATAGAAGTATTTTCCGGCCTGGATCTGATCGTAGGTGAATTTCGCGCTGAAACCATCGCTCGCCATCACCTTGATCGATTCCCCTGGATTCAAGCTCACATCAGCGGCATCCAGCAGGTCTGCCAGTGGGACATAGCTGTTTGTAGCATGCACCTGCCAGGTACTTTTATACAGCAGGAAGCCCAGAGGGTTGGTTTTAGACATTGCAAGCAGTTCATCGCTGCTAATCTCATCACGCAGAGATTTAGTTGAGCTGTCTTCACCTATCTGGGTATACACCTTGAAAGGACTGTTGGGGTCGGGATAGACAACGGTTATACTGTCGACTCCGCTGACAAAGCGTTTGCCAGCAGCATTTTGAGCCAGATAATTGCTCTCAGATAAGCCTATGAGGAAACGGTTGGAATACTCATTTTCAGTCGCAGCCGTTGCCAAAGCCTGACTGGCGGTACCCGTTACAGCCTCAGCACCGCTTGTGATGGCGATAGCGGGTTTAACCTCAGACACACCATCGAGAACTGTGGCATTAGGACCAGTAGCGGGATAGAAATACTTGCCGTTAACGATGTCTTGATATCCAAAGGTCATCGATAGAGGTTGGGTGGTACCATCGCCGGTGTCGGTTACGATGATCTGGTCGCCAGCTCTGAACAGCATGTTCTTGTTGTTGGCCAGGATCGCATCCAAGGACACTGCGTTTTTCGTACCCGCAACTTGCCAGTTTTCGTTCTTGTAGTATAGATAGCCCGAGTCTGTTGTGATATCTACCAAAGCTTCAAGTTCGCTTTGCGTATACCCTTTGACCAATACGGGAGTGCCTTCTTCGCCATATTGCTTATACAACGTGAAGACAACGGGATCGGCCTGCGGGCTTAGCTCGGCAGCAAAAGCCATAGCCGGAACCATTGAAAGCGTCATGAGCGCCGCTACCATGGCCAACAACATACGTTTGACTTTGTTCATATACTCCCCTTTCTTTTCAATTGTAGCTATTCTCGTTGAGATTTCTTCCAATCCATATTATATCTTGTTCAGGATAAGATATATACCTCGCCTCCCTCCCACATGCAACCATCCTCAGTATTTTCTCTGCTATCAGGTTAAACCGAGCATTTGCAGCACCGTGTCGCGTATCGATTGGGGTACGGCGCCAGTACCGCCTAAGAAATAGACATGCCCTACTTTATCGGCGTTTGCGCCGAGCGTATCGACGGTTGTCAGGTTGTTTGTGGCGGCCAGCAGCATCGGTGCGGCATTCTTGGCGGCGATCACGCTACCGGTAAGTGAATCCGGGAATGCTGTTCCGCTGGCGATGCAGGCGCCATCCCATGTGAATTTGGCATTTCCCACCAACCAACGAGCGATCTGGTCACTGGTGGCATAGCGATCGTCTCCGCCCAGACGGATGACGTTATTGGCACCCAGTTTCGACTTGAGCCATGCTTCGGTTTCTGACGGTATGACACCAGTGCCACCAACGATGATGACGCGACTGAAATAGTCTGTCGTCAGGATGCCCTGGGCGACATCGGTCAAAGCACCCGTGGCAGTAGTAAGGAACAGTGGATTCTTTCCGCAGGCTGCGTAGGGCGAGATCGAAAGAGCGTCGGGGAAGTTAGCACCGCTGGCTATCACAGCAGTAGTTGACCAGACGCCCTGCGCTTTGCCGTAGTTATAGATATCGATATTCGTGGTAAGGCGATCAACACCGGCCAAACGAGTGACATTGCCCTGTCCCAATTTCGATACCAGGTCAGCTTCTACTTCAGGACCAAGCACACTGGTACCGCCTACTATCACTACCTTTTGCGCTTTCAGTTCAGTAATCGCCTGGCCCACCACATCCGGGAGCCCCACTGTGCTGGAGAGCAGGATGGGAGCATCAAGCATCCCGGCCAGAGCAGTGGCGCTCAAGGCATCTGGGTAATTGCCCGAATAAGCCAGGATCACTGTGTCTGTTCCATCGGGATAGGCTTCCTTGGCGCAGAGTATGGCGGTCTCAATGCGAGTATCGCCAGAAAGTGAACGATAGTAGGCAGCATCGATGTCGAAGTTGACCGTCTTGCTACCGGTATAGTTGCCCTTGCCGGTTACCGTTATCGTAGCAACTCCCACTGTCAGGTTGTTCTGATAACTCAGTTCATAGTCTCGACCGTTCACCAGCGTCATTCCGTTATAGGTCATCTTGACATCAGGAGTCAGAGCGGAGCCGGTTTCGGGTAATGCGCTGACGGGCTCGATCTCCACCCTGTCCAATGAGGCAGGAACGATCTTGAAGAACACATTGGAGTAGCCACGGAAGTTCCCCCCAGTGGTGAAACGGGTGGTCATGCAGCTGGGCTCTCCTTCAGAAGTCACGTTAGTGGACGCTTCACCGGTTGCGCTGTTCTCCTCTGGATTCGGGTTGCCGTAGACGTATTTATAATCGTAATCGAAAGGACTGTCCCAATAGGGCGTGCCCTCCTCGGCAAGACGCATCTCCCGGTCCAGATACGTCACGCTGTTGACAGTAGGCGTGATAGGTTGACCCGTATAGACGATTTGAACCTTACTACCGTCCTTTGTAGTAGCATCGTCGTCTGTAGACATCACGTCGAGGTAGTTCCACTCCTGATGCTGCCCGGTAACCGGATCATCCCAGATCACCTTGTCATACATCGCAGTGTCTGCTTGCGGTGCATTCGGATCTGATTGTTCTTTGCGTTGCATCATATCAACCCAGTTGATGCGAAACGCCGCCTGTGTGGTGCTACCAGCGTAGTTACTGTCAGCGCTGGCCGTCGCAACGATATCGTATTTATAACCCGGACCGTGAGCATTGATGTAATCGAAGTATTTCCCGTCCACGGCGACCGTGCTACCGTCCTCGTTTGCGCATGTCTGCCAAGTGTACTCATCGCTTTGGACTTCGTTGCCGGCACTGTCTACCAGCTTGACCCAACTGGGTTGCTGACGCTCCCAATTGAAGAGAGCGGGAGCAGCAACGATAGTACAACTGCCGATATCGCCCTTATCGATTCCATAGGCAAGAGTGCTCGACAAGGTTCCGTAGTATTTTCCCATACCCACGATGGTTGCACTGTAAGGCGTGGAGTCCTCAGCTACCGCTCGAGCTCCAGATTGAGGCACAACATAATAATCAGCGTTCTGGATAAGCTCGTTACTGTTGAAAACCACCCTGATATCGGGAATGGGATCGCGTGAAGCTGAATAGCGAGCATTGGCTTTCAGGCTGGGAGTAGCTGCAGCGATATCTACTGCGTCGGCAACGCTCCTATCGGTGCGGCTGAGCACAGGCAGACCAGCGGGGTTATTATCGGGATCAGAACCCGTAAACGGCAGGTAGAAGATCTCCCAATCCCCATTGCCGGCAGCAAGGACGTTAAGTTTTGCGATGCCGACACTGCCCTTAAGGTCACTGACAGAAAGCTTTGAGTTATTGATGACGGTGCCCGTATCGTCATCTACCACTTTATCGTCCTTGGTCAGATTGGGAGCATAGACGTTGTCATGGATATAGCTGTTGCTTTCGCCAGCCAATATGCCGGAGCGATAACCGGTGGCGCTGGTATAGACCGCACCAGTGGTATAGCAGCCAGTCATCTCCAGAGTTGGTACGCGCAGATGGTCCTCTGTCGCAACGGTATTGATGTTCGAGATACCACCGGCGATGCCCGCGCAGTAGTAACCTGCCCCTGTGACGGAATAGATTAGACCGCGGTTGTAGCAATACCGCACATCGCCGCGTGAATTACCGATGATACCAGCAGCATACGGCTTGTTCCAACGACAGCCGAATATCTTACCGGTATTGCCGCATCCTTCGATTTCTGTGAAGCTGCCGCTACCGCCAACTATTCCACCGACGCTTGAAAGTCCGGCGATTTCAGTTTGATTGAAGCAGTCATAGACCCCCACGATCGGAGGGGTGGCTGTACCATCACTTTCTGCCCAATACTCGTTTCCCGGGTCAGATGTCAACTGGAACTGGTCTTTAGTCGCCTGGTCTTCGAAAGAATTGCCCCTCAGCATCCCAACGATACCGCCGGTGTTGGATGCGCCACGACCTGCCGTATATCTGCGATTGTCATCATATTGATCATCTTGCGAGGAAGTCTGGATCTCACCTTCATTGGTACAACGATAGACGCTTCCGGTGGTAGCCCCCACTATTCCGCCCACACAGGCTGAGACCGAGAAGAGCTGTTCGCCAAAGCGATCCTTGCCGCCTGCACCGGTCAGGGTCATGATGATCTTACCCTTGTTCAAGGAGTCATTAATCGTTGGCACGATATCGATATCGTTTGTATCACCTTGTGCACCTACCAACCCACCGATCTCACCTGCGAGGTAGCGCATGTTCTCCAGTATATCCGAGTCACTGGCGATCGCGATGTCGCTGATATCCCGTGCGCACCCCTGCATGTCACCAGCCAGATAGCCAACCAAGCCACCAACGCGGCAGACATTGCCGACGATATCGGTAGTTGCCTCGCGCTCGCTCGTTATCGAGATGTTCATCGAAGACACGCAGTTATCGATGTCACCGCCCATATATCCGGCGATGCTGCCAACATCGCTGATCTGCGCTCCTGCGGCCGCCTGTTCATCGATGCTCAGCGTTCCTCCGTATACCCAGAGGTTCCTGATCGAAGAATCAGGTCCCGTGTAGCCAAAGATTCCAACATAGGACTTACTGGTGGCGTTGACGGTCAGATTCGATAACATGTAACTGACGGAGTTATTGCGATCATAGCCGCCATCGAATGTTCCATTGAACGGATGCTCCGCTGTTCCAATCGGTGTGACCGGGGCCCCGCTGACAGTTGCGGCCAACGTCACGGTCTTACCGGTGAAATCTTTATGCTGTTGGTTAACCAATACCGATAAGCCCAGGAACTGCTCTGCCTTGGTAAGGGTGAAGGAGTCTAGACTATCGTCATACCAGCTGATATCGGGATCCCCGGCAGCAAGGGTTTGCAGCGGAGTGGAAAAAGCAACGTCTTTACCAGAAATCGGGTCTGTAAGTACGGTAACGCCCGCTCTCTGTACTGAAGAAGTGAGGGTATCTCCACTGTGAACATCCTGGCTGTCGGCTGCGAAAGCCGTCACAGAGCCACAACAGAACAGCACGACAAGCAGCGAGACAACGAGCTTAAGAGCTGATGATGGTCGACGCATGGCTCACTCCCCTCTTGCAGTGTCTGATACGTCCGAAACCGTACCTGATGAGCCCGAGCCTGCACCTGACGAGCTCGACACATCGTTCGTTGAGCTTAAAGCGGCACCTGATGAGCTCGAGTCAGAACCCGACTCATCACCGGCAAGATCCTCTGAGAGCATATAGAGCTTGCCGGTTGTTGGATCCTTATACACCATCCCCAGTTCCTGGTAACCGCTACCGATGCCATTGAGCTGCCCCTCCAGGTCCTCGATATCACTGACCTCGGCAACTTGTTCGTTTTGCACCAGCTCCTGCAGGTTGGACATATCGAGATTCCAGTAGCTAACTAACGCCAGCATCAATCCACAGGCGAATACCAACATGACATCGGCCAGATTGACCAGGCCGATACGCGGATCGACATCCTCGGCGGTATCTTGGCTGGCATTGAGGAAGATCCCCGAATTGAAATCACGTGCCACGATCATCACCCCTTCGCAGGTTGTGGCTCTATAACACTCTCGCGTTTGATGCACTCTTCTGTCTCGATCTCGGGCAGGATACCTTTACTTACCTTGGATTCAGTTGCATGCATTTCAGTCTCATAGTAGTTATGCGGCAGTTTGATTCCTGCGATACGAGCGGCTGAGGCTTTATCCAGCAGGCTGGTCATCAGAGCCTCCAGCACGATCATGTAATGTGCGTACCAACGCTTGCGTACGGCTGTGACCAACAGTGAGACCACAGCGGCAACCAGACCGGCGACCGTACCGTCGAAAGCTATCAACAACGACATCGAAAGTTGGGTGACTTCGCCTTGTCCCATCGCTACGATACCGGGACCAAGCGGGATCAACGTGCACATCAATCCCATCATCGGTGCGATCTTGGTCACCTGTTCCGTGTGGGAAAGAATGCGTTTGTAGCGATCATCGACCTTGGCTATCTGGGTTTTTGCTAAAGCGAACAGGTCATCTTCAGAAAGACCCATGTTGCGTACAATCATCAGCAGAGCCTGCTTCTGGGGATTGAGCAGGGCAGAACGGGACACGACCTTTTCTACATCCTTATAGTCGACGTCATGGATCTCGTTGATGATCCGCGGTACATTGGCTTTAAAATGCTTGCGCTCGGTGAATATCTCGGTGATGATCGAACCAACACAGAACAACGCGAAGACGATGAGGAGAACCAGGACTATCATCGTCGGTACCATCAGATTCTGCGCCACACCGTGCAATATTGCCGCCACGTACGTTGTCAAACCTTCAACTCCCATTAAAACAGCCTCCTTTTAAATCCCAGGTACGTGAAACCGACTCCTGCCGCCACGCTTGCAAAACCAACCGGTGCCGCAAAGGGCGATAGCGGATTGTCGTACTCCAATGGCGCGAGCTGAGACTGTGCCTTGCTCATCATTTCATAGACCCGCCAGCCACGACCTTCACCATCAGTTGCGCTAAGTGCACCCGCGGCACCTTCGCCGCTCTCATCGGTTGCGTCATTGTCTGCTCCGCCGGGATCGACCAGCTCTGTTCCCGCTGAGCCATTGACACCTTTTACGCCAGCTAGACCATCGCCACTTTGATCGCTGCCATTGTTCTCATCTCCAGTACCACCGCCGCCGCCATCATCGTCGCCGTCGCCTGGAGTGACTGGTGGAGCGCCCGCCATGACGACGGTGATGGTATGGATGTAGTAGATCTGATAGGCGGAGTTGGTCTCTCCTGACCACAGAGGGCCAAACACCAATCTGAACCGAGTCCCGTCATCGAGAGCGAGTGAGGGGTCGACTTCTGACTGGTTCCAGACGGTAGCACTGCTATATGCCAGCATCGGCGGCACAACCGTAGCGCCGGATTTGCTGCTGATATCAAGATTGGGGAAGAAATAACGGGGCCCAGATCCGTACAATAGCTGATAGGTGACGGGGTTATCATAACCGTCCATAGTGCCAAAACGGAACTGATACACTTCTTCCAGTTTGATACCCTCCAGATCCATCACATCCTTGAAAAGGAAGCCCTGGGCTCTGATGCAGCCATAGTCAAACCCGCGCATGATCGTATAGTTGTAGGTATAAGAACTCAGGCTGCCAAGCAATTCTGAGTAACTGTATGTATGCTCCTGCACCACCTTGTCCGGATACTCCTGATAGACCACCTTAAGTGTCAAGGAGTCGCTGGGGTTATATTCATATTGACCGGTATCCAGCTGGAACTGAGCATAATCCCGTACGGTTTCGCCAAACAAGCCACCGGTAACCGAGCAGATGACATAGGCATTGCCAGAATACTGGGTGAGGGTGAGAGTACCGGTATCCTCATTGATCGACGCCGGTATCGTCGACCCGCCTATCGACCACTTGACTGACGAGCTGGGTTTATCGTTGCGAGTATCCTCGACACGGGTGTTCCCGTCAGCATCAGTCCAGGTGATCTGGGCATAGAACTTGAAGTGCGTATCCAGTTTGCCAAACAGCTTAGTAGTCCCGGCTTTGCGACCCATATCGACGCCTTCTTCGTCGATGATGGTCACCTCGCTCACATATTCGCCATCCTGGCCATCAAAGATGATGACAACGCTTCGATAGGGAGCTGTGCCCTCGTATTTCAAGGGATCGGAAAGACCGACAGTAGCCGTGATGGTTACCGTGCCGTTGCCACGTGGAGTGACCACACCGTCGGGACCAACTGTTGCGATGTTGTTATCGCTGGATTGCCAAACCAGAGGTATCTCGCCGAGGTTCTCAGAACCATTGGCCGCAGAGAATTCGCTATAGGGATGTTGCTCGGTCTTGTAATAGACCACAAGCTGAACCTTCTCGCCCTTCTGATCGATCTGCAACCACTTATGGCTGGCATCGCCATCTTCGCCAACGGGATAGTACTTATTCGGAGTGTCGGGGTCTTCGTATTTCAATATCAGCTGAGTCACATGGTCTGTGTCTATCGGAGAAGGATCATCCGCAGGCGCGATGACGGTGATTGCAGCGAAGCCAGTAGTTGCGCTGGCAGTCTGAGCGCCGGTGGCCTGACTGTTGGTGTTGGTGATGACGACATAATAGTAGGTTGTTCCCACAGTGTCTGTCGCAGGCAGCAATGAGGTGCCGCTTCCTGCTGCCCAACCGCCCGCTGTGCTGTCAACGCTGTTGCCATACCACTGATAGGAGAGCGTTCCGCCATCGCTGACACTGGCAGCTACATTCAATGCAGCCGGAGAGTCGCCTTGGGTGTAGGAGGCGCTCAGAGGCGATACGGAGATGCTGGGCACCTGGGCATCCACCGGCTGGGGATCGGGGTCTGCGAGCGCGCTTTCGGCCAGAGCGGTCAATGGCAGCTGAGTCATGATCAGCAGCACGGCCACGAACAGCACCAGCGTATCCCGGATGGTCCGCAACCAGCGCGACAGATATGAACCTCTTGTCTGCATCTTATTGCTTATCCTTACGTGGTGGTGGTGGATAGGAGTTCCCCAGCAGCCCCTCTACCGTCTGATCATCGACATCAACCTGATACATCACCTTGAAGAACTCTTTTATGATCTCTTTGATATCCACGTCATAGATGTCGGGGTAAAGTAGATTGGCCACCCAGTGGATACCCAGGATCCGATTCACGCCAGGAGGACGATCGCACCAGGCCCACGGTTCATTGGGCATCGCATACACTCGGTCCTCTTTGACTGCTTGGATCTGAGCCCAGTCAGGATTGGTGAGGATATCCTCGGCTGCGCCACCGCGTTGCTCGGTATCCCAGGCGATGATCACCTCAGGATCCCAGGTCAGTACCTGTTCCAACGAGACATCGGTCATACCGCCGCCGTAGGTTTCCTCACAATCAGCGACACATATCGCCCCAGCTTCGAGGAAGCCCAACATGTGCTGTGATGTCTCCGGCTCTGTCTGCAGGCCTTCCGGTCCCTCGGCGTAATACAGTCTGACTCGCTCTTCCTGGGGTATGGTCTGCACGACATCGCGGACACTGGTATAGCTGCGCTCGCAGAAACTTGCCAGCTCCTCGGCACGTTCCTCGCGTCCAAGGATGTCGCCCAGGAAACGGAACGCCTCTGGAATCTTGTCGAAGGAACCATCCACCAACAGGCAAGGTATATGTGTCTGATCCTGTAACCCTATGGCCTCCGAGACGTTTTGCTGCGTGAGCTCGATACCACTGATCGAGAACATGATGTCGATATCCTCGGTGAGCAGGGACTCGCGGTCGATCTCGCCATTGTTATGGATGGTACCCAGATAGGGAAGCTTATCAACTCCGGCCGGCATGAAGCGCAACTGCCCGGCGTCGAACTTGCTGGCGGTGCCGCCGAGGAGATCGGGGCACAGCGAAGTGATATAAACCTGGGCGAGCGACGATGTGAAGAAGACGCTTTTGATACCCTCAGGTGTGGGGATCTCCACCTCACGCCCGGCATGGTCTGTCACTGTGCGCTTGCCAAGTATCACGGCGTCGGCATATTCCTTACAGCCGCTGAGCATTGGAGCTGCCAACGTGACCACGAACCCGGTGGCGATCAGCTTGGAGAAATCACGACGCGAGAAACCCGATGCTGGATTGGACCCACATGATTGCTCAATATCCGGGTGTCCTGATTGCACTTCTAGATGTGCTCGTTTCTCGGTCACAGGTACCTCCCACCAGTTTCCCGATCGTCTGTATCGGCCGCCATCAGCGGCACGCAGGTCCTTACCGCTCGACAATCGCCCACCATGACATCAGCGACGTACACGTGAGTACCATATATCCGATGCATGATCTCTGAAGTAATGACATCGACTGGGTTACCCGTACATATGATGACACCCTGCTCCATGACGATAACCCGATCGGCACAGAACAACGCATGGTCGGGATCATGAGTTACCATCAAGACAGAGACACCATCACGAGACAGTTTGTGCAGGCGGGTCAGCACCAGTTGCTGATTACCAAAATCCAATGAGGCCGTGGGCTCGTCCATCACCAGGATATCCGGCTCCTGCGCCAGAGCACGGGCAATCAGGACAAGCTGTTGTTGGCCACCGGAAAGTTCGGTGTACTCCCGCTCTGCAAGATGTTCAATCGATAATTGCTGCATGGCCTGATAGGCAATGACCTTGTCGCGCTTGGAGACGTCAGACACGCTACTGGCCAGATGCGGCGTTCTCCCAAGCAACACAACATCTGCAACCTTGAACGGGAATGGCGGCACGTGCACCTGAGGGATATAAGCGAAGTGCCTGGCTTTACGGCGAATGGACATCGACGCCGTATCCACATCGTTGATGAATATCTTGCCCGACATAACTGGAAGCAGGCCGAGTATACTGCGCAGCGCTGTTGTCTTGCCACAGCCATTCGCACCGATTATGCAGACGAACTCACCACGATCCATCTCGAAGCTGATACCATGAACGATCTCTTTCCTGCCATAGCCAGCAACCAGTTCCTGTACCTGCAGCAAGCCTGGCGCCTCAGCCTCAACAGGCTGTTCTTGAGTACCTGGCTTCTTAAAGCTCACCATTTTCCGCTACCATCCCTTCATGTTCTTGCGATAGATGAAAGCGAAGAACGGTACGCCCAATATCGAGGTCAACAGTCCGATGGGGATCTCGACGGAATAAAGCAGTCGGGCGAAGTTATCCACGAGCAGAAGGAATATCGACCCTACCAGCATCGTAGTTGGCAGTAATATCTTGTAGTTTGGACCAACGATAGCTCGAGTCAGGTGTGGCACCACCAGTCCTATCCAGCCGATCACACCGGCGATGGCCACCGAGCATGACGTCAATAGCGTGGCGCCAATGATCACCAACGTGCGGGTGCGGGTTGTATTGACTCCCAGACTCTTTGCCTCGTCTTCGCCAAAGCTGAGCACATTCAAGCTCCAGCGCTGACTGAGCAGTATCGAGAACCCCGCCAACATCGGCACCAGGATGGTCAGCATGTCACGAACAGTGATCGAGGCGAACGATCCCATCAGCCAGAAGGTGATGGCGGGTAATTTGTCATCGGCATCCGCCACCAGTTTGATGATCGAAGTACCACTGGAGAACAACGTGCCTACAAGGATGCCGCCTAGGATCAAACCAAGTATCGCATCTGAACGCACCATCTTGTTCAGCCACATCACCAAGAAGACAGCCGTCATACCACCGAGAAAAGCGAACAGCTGAATAAGTTCGTTGCCATAGTTCAGCAGTAACGCCAGGCAGGCACCAAAGGATGCCCCGGCTGAAGCGCCTAGAAGATCGGGCGACACGAGCGGATTCTTGAACATACCCTGATATGCAGCGCCGGCAACCGAAAGCGCCATACCTACTAGAACCACGACGACGATTCGTGGAAAGCGGATGTTGAACAAAGCGGCGTTGGCTTTAAGATCGACGATGACGCTGGGTGATTGAGCCGTAACGGACTTGGCACCATTGAAGGTGACATCGAACCAATTGGCGATGGATTGCAGAAACGCGCCAAGGTCCAAAGTCAGCTGGTGCAGCTGTTCGCCCGTCGCCCGAACGATCTCCGCAGGTGCGACGAAATAGCGCCCAAGTCCAAATGAGATCAATGCGACACCCATGAGGGCGAAGAACAGCAAGATGATCCTTTTCCGTACATGCTCGGTCGAGAAAACCTCTAAGGCAGCAGACTCAGTCTTGTCACAGGCATCGACGACAGGGCCAACCGTTTCAACTTCAGCGCGAAGAGAGGCGTATGTGTCCTTTGAACCAGCTATTTGCCAAACACCCCTTTACAAAAACCAATAACCCTCGGGGAGGGCTTTGACAGCTATTAATCTGGAATAGGACTATTCTTGATTGTTTTTATTTTTATTCCAGGCACGTCCAATGATAGCATTAGCCTCAATCTGGAACAACAATATTTAAGGAATTATGGAATCTAGCTCAGCTCAGACGCTTGCCGAGTTCTACCGCAGCAGCACGTTTGTCCAGATTGCCACCGGTAGCGGCGTTGAGTGCCGCCATCACTGCACCCATTTCCTTCTTGTTTGTTGCACCGGTCTCTGCCAGCACCTTGTCGATGAGCGAAACAAGTTCCTCGCCCTCCACCTGCTTGGGGAGGTAGTTTTCAAGAATCCCGACTTGACGGGTGAGCATCTCGGTGCGTTGAACATCGTTGGCTGCTTTTATCGACCCCTCCAGCGTCTCTCGAGTCTGCTTGATCATCCGTCTGCACATTGCATCGACATCCTGGTCGGTGATCTCACGACGCTCGTCCACTTCGATGTTCTTGATCTCGCCATGCCATTGCCTGAGTATTGAGAGCTTGGTCTTGTCTTGGGCCTTAAGGGCCATCTTTATCTCGTTTTGCAAGTCTGCGTAGTTCATTTCATCATCCTCTGCTCTATTAACTGTCTGCGCCGACGCACTGTAAGACGCCACGCTTCAAGACACAACGTTATGCCGGCCTTTACAGCCAGTGAGTCGCCGCGAAGGCTACGACCGGTTGCGCTCCTTGAGCGCACGTTCGATGTCGATCTTACTCTCACGTGCAGCCACGCTGTCACGCTTATCATATGTCTTCTTACCACGGGCTAGAGCTATCTCCACCTTGACCAGCCCGGCATCCGAGAAATACAGGCTCAACGGCACCAGTGCCATACCCGCCTTGCTCACCTTGCCCTCCAGGTAGCGAATCTGTTTCTTATGCAACAGAAGTTTTCGCTTGCGGTCCGGTTCGGGATTGGCGCGGTTTCCATGACTGTACGGCTTAATATGCAGACCGTGCAGCCAGACTTCACCACCACGCACCAACGCGAAGGTGTCGGTCAGCTGGCCGCCACCTTCACGTAATGATCGTACCTCGGTTCCGGTGAGTGCGATTCCCGCCTCGAAAACCTCGTCGATGGTGTAGTCGAAATGCGCCCGACGGTTGCGGGCTAGGAATTCACGCTCGGGCTTCTTGGCGGTCATGGTTGTTTCCTTACTTCAGCTTGGTCTTGCAGGCGCCCACGTTGCAAGCAGGTGGGTACCCGTGTGTTCAGGTCAAACGGTTCATCTGGGCGTGAAATCCACCGATTCGTCCAGATCTAGGATGAACTGGGTGACGATCTTAACGGAATGTTCCAGGTCTTCCAGCTTGAGAACCTCAGTGGGTGTGTGCATGTAACGCAGCGGTATGGAGATCAGTCCTGCTACCTTACCTCCTCGCGATATCTGGATGGCATTGGCATCGGTACCGGTAGCGCGTGGTTCCGGGCCTATCTGATAAGGAGTTCCAGTCTTTTTCGCGGCGTCTATCAGACGTTCGAACAAAACAGGGTTGATGTTAGGCCCACGGGCGATCAGCGGACCCTTGCCACAGATAGCCTCGCCATGCTTGCGCTTATCGATATCGGGATAGTCGGTAGCGTGGCCAACCTCGACGCTGATGCCGATCGTTGGATCGATACCATATGCAGAGGTAGTCCCGCCACGCAGGCCGATCTCTTCCTGAACGGTGCCAGCTGCGATCACATCACCTTTTGCGCCACCGGCTTTCCTGACCTCTTCCAACACACGGGCAGCGATCCACACGCCCAGTTTGTCATCGAAGGCTCGCGCCACAGCAAAACCATCGCCATACTCCTCAAAACCCACGCCATAAGTGATAGGGTCACCTATGCGGATTCGCTTCTTTGCTTCTTTACCATCCAACCCTACATCGATAAACAGCTTGTCGATAGGAGTGACCGTCTTGCGGTCGTCCTGCTCGATAAGGTGGATGGGTTTGCGACCCATCACACCCAGCAGTACGCCATCGGTGGTATGAACGTTGACCCGCATGCCAGGCAGAATCGCAGCATCAACGCCGCCTATAGCGGTAAAGCTGATGAAACCATCCTCGCTGATGTAATTGACCATCATGCCAATCTCATCGATGTGGCCAGCGACCATCACACTTGGGCCTTGGGCTTTTCCCTTGAGCAGGGCATGCACGCTGCCCAGGACATTGGTCTCGATCGCATCGGCAACGGGAGTCAGGCGTTCACGCAGTATATCCGCTGCGGGCACTTCATAGCCCGAGGGTGAGGGTGCTTCAGTGAGGTTGCGCAGAAAATCGAGGTCCTTCTTCTTCATAGTCATATCCTTTCGGGGTTTGCTTCGACTTTTCAGCATAACAAAAAGCGACTTGAACGGCTATAGGCGCGTCACTATCTGCTCCAGTGTAGCCGGTGCCCAATCGTACAATCCGCAATAGGTATCATACAAAGCACAATGTATGGGATTACCTGCGGAGCTGTTCAGATATTCGCGTTGCATCCTCTTCAAGTACCGGTATTCTGCACAATCGTGAACGTGTCCGTGCAGCATGATGGCACCCAGATGCCGTTGACGATAGATGAAGATGGGATAGTGGGAAAGAACCAGCTTCGTGAGCACGCCGCTGAACTCCGTATCAATTTCGAGATAATCCACGATCAGCTCAAAGCGTTCCGCTGTCTCTTTGCTACGCAGATAGGCAGCATCGTGATTCCCCTTGATCAAGAAGATGCGCCCCTTCAAACGCTGCAGTACTTCTTGGGCAAACGCCCTATCTCCCATGCAGATCAGATCTCCCAGCAGATAGACGCTGTCGTTTTCATCTACTCGAGCGTTCCAGCGCTCGATCAGCACTTCATTCATCTGTTCAACGTTAGCAAACGGCCGATTGTCACGCTGTATCGAATTGGCATGGCCCAGGTGCAGGTCGCTGGTGAAGAATTCCATATCAGATCTGTCAGCCCCTCGAAGTTGGATAGGAACTGGAGCCGTTTTCCTTCACACCGACCTGGACAACAATAAAATCCAACCGCGCCTGCGCCAAGTCCACGCCCCTGAGTTCTACAACAATGCGTTGCCCCAGGCGATATTCTCGCCCGCTGTCCTCGCCCGTGAATCGATGTCGCGCCTCATCATAGATGATATCCTCCGGAAGATCATCGCGACTGATAAAACCCTCCGCAGTAGTACTGTCTTCGCGTACGTAGAAACCATAGGTGTTGATGCCGGTGATGATGCCGGTGAAATGCTCACCCACACAAGGAGCAAGGAACTCGCAGAGCTTCAGTGCAGTCGCCTCGAGACTTGCCTGTTCAGCTTCGCGCTCCATCTCTGACGAGTGTTCGCAGAGCCAGGGCAGTTGCCTGATCATGGATGGTGGCGCAAGTACTGGGGCAGGGGTTGGATGCGAGCTACGCGACGCCAGATTTGCCTGAGAGGAGGACCCCTCAGATAAACCGCTGCGCGAGCATGTCTGAGCATTCTGCCCTTGCCTCAGCACATCCTCGACAGCCAACTGCTGCTTGAGCAGTCGATGCACCAACAGATCGGGATAGCGTCTGATGGGGGAAGTGAAATGGCAGTATGCCTTGGATGCCAAACCAAAATGGCCGATGAAGGTCGGGGCATAGACCGCTCGCTTCATCGCCCGCAGCAACAGCTGACTGATCAGTGCATACTCCGGTCGTCCATGGCTCTGGTCCAGGATACGCTGGATATCGAAGGCCGTCTGCGGAGCTCCCTGATCTGCCAAGCCGAATTCATGCAACGTGGGCAACAGCTGCTCCAACGCCGCTTGGAAGGGCTCCTCGTGGATGCGATAGACCATCGCCGCTTTGTGCGTCAGCATGTGGTCGGCTACGACCTCGTTTGTCAGGATCATCGCTTCTTCCACCAATGAAGTGGCGTCGTTCTTCTCACGCAAGGTTACAGCAACGGGATTACCAACGTCATCCAGACTGACTTTGGCCTCTACGCTCTCGAAGTCGATGGCACCTCGGGCCTCTCGGCGCCGGATGAGCTTCTTGGCCAGACGGTCCAACACACGCAAGCGGTTTTGCAGCTCTGGATCGAATTGGATGACGGAATCTGCTGCGGTATCGTCGCCATCGAAAAAAGCCTGCACTTCATCATAACTCAGACGTGCCCGAGAGCGAATCACTGAAGGATACAGCTCGTAGCCCTGCACCGTTCCGTCCGAGCGCATCAGCATGTCGCAGCTGAAAGCCAGACGGTCTACGTTGGGCTTGAGTGAGCAGAGGTCGTCGCTGAGTTGGGGCGGCAGCATCGGCAGCACCCGATCGGGCAGATATACGCTGGTCGCCCTGCGCCGGGCATCCATATCAATCGAGCTATCCCAGGCGACAAACGTGCTGACGTCAGCGATGTGTACACCTAAAAGCATCTGTCCCTCTATGAAGTCCACCGACAAAGCATCGTCGAAATCGCGCGCGTCGAACGGATCGACGGTGAAGACGAACCGCTCGCGCAGGTCGCGCCGTGGCAGATACTCATCGATAGGTGCAACCATCGCACCAGCAATTGCTGCGATGGTTGTTGCAGCCTCACCGGCCACAGCGTTTGTGCCGATAACCGTGGCACCAGTTGCCGCTAATCGAGCAGCCTCTTCCAGAGCACCCGCAGAAAAGACCGTCTCCAGTTTATGACGGCGGATGATCACCTCGATATCCATCCCCTGTTCATCGTAACGCCCCACTACCTCCTCGATATAGCCCTGGGCTGCCTCGAGCCTGCTTGGATAGGTAGTCAGCCGTACCTCCACCACATCGCCGTCTTCAGCCAGCACACCTGCAGCGCGGGAGTCGATGAAGATATCATGACAGATCCGCTCGTCGGAAGGTGTCACCACCCCAAGACCATCGCGATAGCGAAGTGTACCTACAACCATGGTGTGCGCTCGCTCGGTTACCCGTTTCACGCTGCCGAGCATATCGCGTTGGCCTTCGGCAGCTTTCTTCGCCTGGTTGCGACGACGTTCTTCCAGACGTCGCATGCGCACGACTTCCACCATGTCGCCATGCATCGCTCCATGGATGCTGCCCCGTGGTATGAAGTATTCCCCTTCAGGAGTCGTTACAAAACCGTAGCCACGTCTTGATACCTGGATCACGCCCATAGAGCCATCAGTATGATTGAAACGACGTTTCTTGTTACGTGAGTGCGCCATGGAGCCTCACCTATCAATCCATCTGCGTGCTCGTGTTATCGCTATCCGTATCGATCATGTTTCTCACCGCGTTCAGGGCGGCGGTCAGTTGCGGGTCATCGACTCCAGATGCTACCTCGATATCCGGAGTGACGCCCACACCATCGATAGCCGTGCCGTCAGGACTGTAGTAGTGTGCGATGGTATATTTTATAGCACCGCCAAAGCTCAGCTCGCGCATATCCTGTACGGTACCCTTCCCGTAGGTCCTCTCGCCAACTATCGTAGCACGACCATGGTCTTGCAGAGCTGCGCCCACTAATTCTGATGCCGACGCGCTGTTGCTGTTCACCAGATAGGCCAACGGCTTATCGGTTATTGTCTTACCACTCACCTGCTTTCGCTCGGTCCCGTTCTTGGTCTCAATCTCCACAACGGTGCCACGTTCGACGAACAAAGAGGTTACTTCGATTGCCTGCGAGAGCAACCCGCCGGGGTTGTCGCGCACATCGAGGACGAAACCCTGCGCGCCCAATCCATCCAGCTCAGTGAGGGCATTGCGAATCTCTTCCGCACTGTTCTCCGTGTAACGCAGCAAGCGGATATAGCCCACATCGTCTTTCAATTCCCAGGTACAATTGGGCACCGTCACGCTACGCAGCGTGAGCACAGTGGTTTGCTCCTGACCATCCCGCAGCCAGACAATAGTCACCTGTTCGCCCTCATCGCGGTGGATAGCGTCAGTAGCTTCAGAAAGCTCCCACTGCTTACGCACGCCATCGATGGCTACCAAGATATCGTCAGGTTCGATCCCGGCTTCCTGTGCCGGCGAATCCGGATAGACATCCAAAACGCGTATCAGATCATCTTGTGCGGTCAAAACGATACCGATACCGTAGTACTCACCTTTGGTCATGCGCTGGTAGTCTGCGTATTCTTCCTTGGTGAAATAGCGCGCGTACTGGTCTCCGCTGGATTCCAGCAGGGTTCGGATCGCGGTGGTGGTATCGGCATCAAGACTGCTTTGGGCAAACGTCGCTAATGCCTCGTCATCGAGGATGGTCGCAACCTCACGCAGACGTGCTGCCAGCTGCTCGAATCGGGCGGTTGCCTCGGGATTATCAGAGCCTTTGGTATCGGGATCGACAAGACGCAACTGCGCGCCGATATCGATGATTCCCAAATACGAGGCGATGTTACCTGCTGCAAATACCAGGCCGAAAAGCAGCAGAACCGCAATCACAGCCATGATGCGACTGCGGATGCGCGGCTTTGCTGGCGGTATCACTGAAGATGATGTAATCTCCATTACCGTTTGCTCCCGGTCCTCGTTGCTTCCGGGTTTCATGTTTTCTAGGCTTTCAGATAGCGACGCATCGCCCAAGCTGAGCCAAAGAGGCCTATGACCAGACCTACTGCGAACAGCATCAGGTAGATCTGCCAGAGCTGCATGCCGGTAAAGTCGATGGGCAGCCAGGAGATGGTCTGCGTCACCTGCGGCAGCAGGTAGTGGCTGATCGACGCCACCGAGATCGAGGCCAAACCAGCACCGATAATAGCCTGCAGAGCACCCTCCATCAGAAACGGTCCACGGATGAAACCGTTAGAGGCTCCCACCAGACGCATGATCGCTATTTCCTTGCGTCTGGCCAGGATAGCCAGGCGGATTGTATTGTTGATGAAGATCAGCGCAACGAAGGCCAGCAGGGCTACCAGTGCGATGCTCACATAGCGGATGATCTCCGCAGTCGAAAACAGCTGTTTGATGATCTTCTGACCATAACGTAGCGATTCATCGGGGTTGTCCGGACGATCGATCACCTGTTCAAACGTCTGCTGGGACTTGATTTGTTCCACAACAGCCTCGACTTGCTCGGGATCGGAAAGGCTGATATCCAAAGAGGCTGGCAGTGGATTATCTCCCAGTTGCTCGACGATCTCGGCGCTAGACATCTCCTTGTATTTCTCGATAGCCTCTTCCTTCGAGGTGAAATCGACCTCGCTGACCTCGGGCAGGCCCTGTATATAGCTCTGCAGTGAATCGACATCGCTTTGAACCGCATCGTCGGACAGCCAGATGGTAATGGTTACCTGACTCTCAACTGACTGGATGATCTTATCGATGATCAAGCTGGCAACCAGGAACACACCTATCACCAGCAATGAGAGGAAAATCGTCAACACAGCACCAAGGGTGGTGGAGAAGTTCTTCCTGGAATTGACCAGGGCTTCCTTGATGAAGTAGAGAAAACTACGCATCGTTCCCATACACCCCCTTATCCTGGTCACGTACCAGATATCCGTTTTCCAAGGCAACAACACGCTTCCGCA
Source organism: Eggerthellales bacterium UBA1419 (assembly GCA_002305585.1). Lineage (GTDB taxonomy): Bacteria > Actinomycetota > Coriobacteriia > Coriobacteriales > UBA8131 > UBA1419. The sequence continues at coordinate 27,583 of DBPN01000056.1, read as the reverse complement.
TCGAGTCGACCATCTCACGGTCGTGCGTGGCCACCAGGATGGTGGTGCCGGTACGATTGATCCGATCGAGTAGACGCATGATACCCAATGAAGTCTGCGGGTCAAGATTACCAGTGGGCTCATCACAGATCAGCAACGGAGGCCGATTGACGATAGCTCGTGCGATACTCACTCGCTGTTGCTCACCACCTGACAGCTGGTCGGGATATTTATCCTGTTTATCCTCCAGACCAACCAGACGCAGTACCTCGGGCACCTGTGTACGGATGATGTGGCGCGACTTGCCGATGACCTCCAAAGCAAAGGCGACATTTTGGAATGCCGTCTTGTTGGGCAACAGTTTGAAATCCTGAAAGACGCAACCGATGTTGCGACGCAGATAGGGCACACGCCAGGTGCGCATGCGCGTGAGGTCCTCACCGGCAACTGTCAGTTTACCGCTGGTCGCGGTGATCTCACGATTGATCAGCCGGATGAAGGTGGATTTACCACTTCCAGAGTGTCCTACCAGGAAGATGAACTCACCGGGATAGATCTGCAGCGTGATATCTTTCAATGCTGGCTTCTTGGGCTGAGCTGCATACAGCTTGGTGACCTTTTCGAAGTTGATCATCGGTTTGGCACCCAAGACCCGCTGCGTAGCAGCTGGAGCGGCCTGCGCCCTCACATCGTTTCTCTGCAGCGGCGGTAAGGACGGTTGATCGCCCATCATATGGCCAGATGTGTCGCCAAGTCTGGCTCCTGCTATAGTGCCAGGTTTTTGCTGCAACGGCAGTAGCTCAGGTTCGGTCTTCTGAGGAAGGGGTTCGACCCTGTCGAACTCAGAAGAAGCCTGGGAATGCCTTGGCTCCCAGCTTCGGTCTTCTTGTGTCACTTTCAATCGCTCCGTTCGTTTAATACGCATTTATTTGCTGGAGTAATCATCACAATGATACCACAGCAGCGCATAGTGCCTGCACATCGAGTCCGTATTCCCTGAACAGTTCATCCATATCCCCAGAAGTGCCAAAACGATCCTGTACGCCTATCCTGCGCATGGGTGTGCGCAAGGCATCAGGAGCCTTCTCGGCAATCAGTTCTGCCACCGCAGACCCCAATCCACCGATGATTGAATGCTCTTCTGCGGTTATCACACTGCCCGTCTTTCGAATAGAGGCGAGGATGGTGTCCTCATCGAGAGGTTTAATGCTAAACGCATCGACCACCTCAACATCGATGCCCTGTTCTGCCAGCTGGTCAGCGGCCTTAAGCGCGAAGTCGACCTCGACACCACAGGCTATGATGGTAGCATCGCTACCCTCGCGCAATACACGCGCCTTGCCAAGCTCGAAACCGTCAGTCTCCTCATAGAGCACCGGAACCGGCGCGCGACCCATACGCACATATACGGGTCCGGGAGTATTCGCGGCAATGCGAAGGGCTGCCTTGGCACTGGTGTAATCCGCCGGCACCAATACCCGCATATTGGGCAGCACGCGCATCAGCGCAATGTCCTCGATCATCTGATGGCTACCGCCATCGGCACCAACGCTGAGTCCGGCATGGGTGGGTGCGATCTTGACGTTGAGACCGGCATAGCAGATGGTGTTGCGCACCTGATCGTAGGCGCGTCCGGTCGCGAACACCGCGAATGAACCGGTGAAGACCAGCTTGCCTGAGAGCGAGAGCCCCGCGGCGATGCCCATCATGTTCTGTTCGGCGATGCCAACGTTCACCAGTCTGTTTGGATCGACCTTGCCGAGCTTAGCTGTAGTAGTGGAGCCAGAGAGATCGGCATCTACCGCCACTACATCATGTCCTTCTTCAAGTAGTTCCAGCAGTGTTGCTCCGTAAGCTTCGCGGGTTGCCTTCATCTCGCTCATTTGCATACCCCGCATTCCTTCAGCGCCTGATCGCATTGTTCTGCATTCGGAGCCTTTCCGTGCCAACCGCATTGGTTCTCCATGAAGCTGACGCCCTTTCCCTTGGTGGTGGCAGCTACAATCGCCACTGGACCCAGTTCATAGGCTGTCGCCTCTTCCAGCGCAGATTGGATGGCGCCGACATCGTGTCCGTCGACCTTGAGTACATGCCAGCCAAAGGCAGCGAATTTCTCTGCCAGATCGATGAGGTCATTGATATCACTGCAACGACCATCGATCTGCAGGTTGTTGTTATCGATGATAGCGACGAGGTTGGAGAGCTTGTGATGAGCCGCGAACATCGCCGCCTCCCAGACCTGACCTTCTTGACATTCACCATCGCCAAGCAATACGAAGACACGTTTGGCGGGGATGGCAATAGCCTCAGCGGCTTTTGCAGCGGCGTTCTCGGCTGCGCTCTTGGCTTCCATCGCCAACCCCAGAGCCAACCCTGAAGAGATGGAGAGACCCTGGCCCAGCGAGCCGGTGGAGACCTCGACCCCCGGTAATTTCCGGGAATCCGGATGTCCCTGCAGGCGCGAACCAAACTTGCGTAGGGTTAAAAGCTCCGCAGTGTCGAAATAACCTGCGCGAGCCAGAGCCGCGTACAGTACCGGCGCCGCATGCCCCTTGGAGAGGATGAAGCGGTCGCGATCCGGCCAGGATGGGTCAGCGGCATCGAAGCGCAGCGTGCCGCCGAAGAACAAGGTAGCCACCAGGTCGGTTGCCGAGAGTGATCCTCCCGGGTGCCCACTGCCGGCAGCAGTGATCATCTTGATGAGATCAATTCGCATCGCTGCAGCTTGCTTCTTGACCAGAGCATCGGTTGCGGTTGCAGCCGTAGCGGCGATATCGATTGCTGGATCATCGGCAGCAGATCTCTTAATGTCAGTGATGGGATCAGCCATTGGCAGCTGCTCCTTCCTGTTCGGTGCGCCAGCGATGGAAGGCGATCACAAACTGATCCAAGTCGCCATCAAGCACGGCATCAACATTGCCGGTCTCAACTCCAGTGCGCACATCTTTCACCATCTGATAGGGATAGAGGACGTAGTTCCTGATCTGATTACCCCACGATGCATCATGTCTGGGCCCACGCAATTCCTCAAGCTCCGCCTCGCGTTTAGCTTGTTCCAGCTCATAGAGACGGGCCTTGAGGATCTTCATCGCCGCCTCCTTGTTCTGCAGCTGGGACTTCTCGTTTTGGCAGGTTACCACGGTATTGGTGGGAACATGTGTGATCCGTACGGCGGAATCGGTGGTGTTAACGCTTTGGCCACCCGGGCCGCTCGACCGATAGACATCGATGCGCAGATCGGCCGGATTGATTTCCACCTCGATATCATCTGGCAACACCGGCAACACCTCGACCCCGGCAAACGTGGTCTGACGACGCTTCTTCTCATCGGTAGGCGAGATACGCACCAGACGATGCACGCCTTGCTCGGCTGAGAGCATGCCGTAGGCGTTACGACCGCTGACGATGAAGGTCGCGTGATCCAAGCCGATCACCTCGCCCGGAGGTGCGTCAAGCACCTCTACCTTCCAGCGGTTGCGCTGGGCATAACCCAGATACATCTTGAACAGCATGTCGGTCCAGTCCTGCGCCTCCAGACCGCCCTGCCCAGGATTGATGTTGATGATGGCATCTCCGCCATCGAATTCCCCAGAGAACCAGGATGAGAGTTCCAGGGCATCAACGCGCTGGTTGAGCTCCTTCAACGCCAAGGGAACCTCGGCCGCCAACGACTCATCACCATCGAGTACTGCCAGCTCGTTGGCTACCAGGGCGTCCTCTAAGGCTGTGCGCACACTGTCGAACTCGGTGAGTTCACTGCGCAGGTCGGATGCCTGCTTGGATACCTGCTGAGCGCGCTGTTGGTCATCCCAGAATCCCGGCTGGAGCGACAGTGCCTCCAGCTCATTTAACTTGCTGCGCTTCTGATCAAGATAAAGATAGCCCTCAGCATCACTGATGCGATTCTCCAATGCCTTAAGCTGTTCTGTCAGATCCTCTATCATGTTTTTCCCTTACCTATTGATGCTGGAATACCCTAGTATTGTTGCCGGAACATCTTGAGAGGGTCAACTGATGTTGGCGCCGTGGCATTTCTTGAATTTCCTACCACTGCCACAAGGACAGGGATCGTTACGGCCAACGTTGGCGAATGGATCCTCTTTATCCCTGACTATAGTCGCCGTCTTGCCCTGAGCCGGCTGCGCTCCAGTAGCTCTGCCGCCAGCGGATATCGCCGCCGCACCCGCTCGCTGCGGGGCGTTTTGCTGCGCCGGCCCCTGTCGCGCGTCGTTTATCAGTGAGGGCACGCTCTCTGACGGTCCCGAATACCGCGCCGATGACAGTTGCGCTGCCGGTTGCTCTTCTGCTCTGACGATCTGGATACGCAGTATGGTGCGCAGGTAGTCGCCATACATCGAATCACGAAGCTCACCAAACGCCGCGTGTGCCTCATTCTTGTACTCTGTGAGTGGATCGCGCTGGCCAAAGGCACGCAGCCCAATGCCAGCCTTAAGATAATCCATCTCCTGCAGATGGTTCATCCAGCGCGTATCGATGATACGCAGCATAACCTGCGATTCGAGTCGATGCATCTGCTCGCTACCTATGGACTGCTCCTTCTCGTTCAGCACTCCCTCAAGGTAGGTAAGCAATCCATCGATGAGCTTATCCTCATCATCGTCATGCTCAATGTCGCTCGGCTCGAAATCATCGAGACCAGTGAGTTCGGTTAGCCAGATTCTCAGGCCATCCCAATCCCAGTCATCGCTGACCCCGCTGCAATACTCTCCCACGGCCTTCTCCACCGTGTCTTGCATGATATCCAAGGCACGCTGATGGATGTCCTTGCCCTCCAGTATCGCGTTGCGCTCATTATAGATCGCCGAGCGCTGGCGGTTCATCACATCGTCGTACTCGAGCACGTGTTTACGGGATTCGAAGTGCATCGACTCGACTTGACGCTGAGCACTCTCGATGGCTTTTGATACCATGCCCGAATCGATGGGCATATCGTCTGGCATATCGGTACGGAGCATGATGTTGGCAATACGCTCCATGCGATTGCCACCAAACAGACGCATCAGGTCGTCTTCGAGTGAGAGATAGAATTGCGTGCAACCCGGGTCTCCCTGACGACCAGAACGACCACGCAACTGGTTGTCGATACGTCTGGCCTCATGCCGCTCGGTACCGATGACCGCCAATCCGCCGGCTGCCACAACCGCAGCGTGCTCCTCCGAGGTGATCTGCCTGGCTTTCAGCGTTGCTTTCTCACGCTGCTCCTCGCTCGCTTCCTCGGGATCGATACCTTGGTTGATCAGCAACTCATCGGTGAGGAAATCTGGATTGCCACCCAGCAAGATGTCGGTGCCTCGGCCAGCCATGTTAGTAGCGATGGTCACCGCTCCGGCACGACCAGCCTGGGCGACTATGTGCGCCTCGCGCTCATGATGCTTGGCGTTGAGCACCTCATGGGGGATCCCGCGCTTCTCCAGCAAGCGGGACAAACGTTCAGAGCTCTCGATGGACACTGTGCCAACTAGCGATGGCTGGCCATTGTAGTGACGTTCGACTACGTCTTCTGCCACAGCGTTGAATTTGGCTTCGATGGTGCGGTAGACCAGGTCATTGCGATCATCGCGGATGACCGGTCGATTGGATGGGATGGCCATGACGGGCAGATTGTAGATTTGGCGAAACTCCGCGTCCTCAGTCATGGCGGTACCGGTCATGCCGGAGAGTTTCTTGTAGAGCCTGAAGTAATTCTGTAGCGTGATGGTGGCCAGCGTCTGATTCTCCTCGCGGATCAGCACGCGCTCCTTAGCCTCCAGCGCTTGGTGCAGACCCTCTGAATAGCGTCTGCCTTCCATCATGCGACCGGTGAACTCGTCGACTATCTTCACTTCACCATCCGCAACCACGTAATCAACATCGCGTTTGTAGAGGAACTCGGCACGCAGGGCCTGTTGCAGATGATTGACCAGCTGGCCAGAAGGATCATCGTAGATATCATCGATAGCCAGCATGTTCTCGATCTTCTTCAAACCGCTCTCGGTGGCGAAGATAGTGTGCTTGGCCTCATCCATCTCAAAGTCTGCATCACGGCGTAGTGTTGGTATCACGCGTGCGAATTTGTTGTAGGTCTCGGCGGCTCGAGTACCAATGCCGCTGATGATCAACGGCGTACGGGCTTCGTCGATAAGGATCGAGTCGACCTCGTCGACAATGGCGTAGGCATGGCCACGTTGCACCCTATCCGCAAGACGAGTGACCATGTTGTCGCGCAGATAGTCGAAGCCGAATTCCGAGTTGGTACCATAGGTGATATCGGCCTGATAAGCCGGCAGCTTATCTGCAGTCTTCATCCCGGATTGGATCAAGCCAACACTCATGCCCAGAAAACGGTAGATCCTGCCCATCCACTCGCTGTCGCGCTTAGCCAGATAGTCATTGACGGTAACCACATGTACACCTTCACCGCCAATGGCATTAAGATAACCGGCGAGTGTAGACACCAACGTCTTACCCTCACCCGTTTTCATCTCGGCGATCTGCCCAGAGTTCAGAGCCATCGCGCCGATGAGCTGTACATCAAAGTGTCGCATGCCCAACGTGCGCACAGAAGCCTCACGCACGGTTGCGAAGGCCTCGGGTAACAGACTGTCGAGTGTCTCACCCGCAGCATAACGCGAGCGCAGGCTTTGCGTCTGTGCCTTGAGCTGCTCATCTGAAAGTGCCTGTATCTGTGGTTCCAGCGCGTTTATCTCTTTGACAGTTGCCTCAAAGGCCTTGAGTTGCTTACCTTCGCCAGCGTTCAACAGTCTTGATAGGAATCCAGCCATCTACTGTATATACCCTCTCTATATATCCACTGAGGATAGTACTATTACGGTGAAGTCGACCGTCTTCTCGACTACTGATGAAAGACGGTTGAACCAAGCGCAATCGCCTGCTTCTTCGCCACCTGAGAACTCTACCACAGACACCTGGATTTTTTATCCTCTGTACGATATTGTCGCCAAATCGCATAAATGTGGCGGGAGCCTTACAACGCTTCTCCACAAACCTCTCATCGGGTCTTATACGCAGAAAGGCTCCCATGTTCAACGCTTATCCAATATCAGGTCTTGATACAAGGCTGTAGTACGCTGCGATGGGAGTATGCCCAACTCCTCATTGAGATATTTCTTGCAGGCGAAATAGGTTTGCAATGCCGAGGTACGCTGACCAGCTCTATTCTGCACGTACATCAACACGCGATAGACATCTTCGCGAGTGGGATCGATCTCATAGGCTTTGCGCGCAAACCAGAGTGCGTTGTTATCATGCCCCATTTCGCTGTATAACTGCGAACCAGCCAATATCGCGTCAACGAGCAGCAGGCGATAACGTTGCTGAGCCGCGCCGATGAGATCGTCATAGATACAGCCGGAGAGCAGTTCTCCCCTGTAAAGACGCTCCATTTGCAAGAAAGCCTCAATGCGCTCGTCCTTGCTTCCCTGCTCAAAGAGAACCTGTTTGGATAATCTCTCGAACTCGGCGATGTCTGTGCTCACAAAGCGATTATCGATTCTGCAGAGCATGCCGTTGCTCACCAGATAAGGGCAATGGTTGGCCGAGCCGGATAATGCCCTGCACATCCTAGACCAGGTGACGTAGAAATTGTCAGTGGCATGCCTGATGTCCATATCTGGCCAGAGCTGTTCCATGATCGTCTCGCGAGCCAATCCCCTGCCGTTGTTCAACGCCAGATGGATGAGCAGAACACGCACCTTGCCGCGTTTCCATAACGAATCCTCCAAGATGGTGTCGCCCAAGCTGATCTCCAGGTCACCGAACAGCTTGATGCGTAATAAAGGCGGATTGTCAGCGGCTCTGGCACAGGTGCTGGCGTCTGTTGAAGTCGGTTGAGCGATGTTGCCCTTTTGCGGCAGCCAGGGTTGTGGCTGCGATTGTGGCTGTGGCTGTGGTTTTGGCTGCTGCTGTTGTTGTGGCTGTGGCTGCGGCTGTAGTTGCGATTGCGCCTGTGGCTGCGTTGCCAACGACGCGTCAAGGGTCAACTCACCAGCCAGATCCAGCAACTCGCGCGAACGCCGTTTCTGATTGTGATCGAACAGTAGTGACGCGATTGCGATCAACTGTTGGAAGCTACTGGAACCCCTAGCGCCCTCCATGCTGTAGCTGGGTTCTGCCGCTTTGGATAACAGGGACTCGGTACGGTCCTTGATCAGATGCGCCTCCACGGCACACATCGAGAACCGTTGCCGAGATGCGTCGATCCCGAATAGTGGGCTGATGGTATCCAGTAAAGCCGGAACATCATCGCGGATCAGATAGCCCAAAGAACGCATATCCTCAAAGCTGCCCTGTTGCATCAACACAATCAACAGGCCTGCCAGCGAGAACTCGAAGGGAAGCGCCTCTTCGAAGAAGTTGTCAAGTAGTACTATCGTTCCTACAGTATCGATGTCCCGCGATTGGAGTATATCGCGACCAGAGACCAGCAGTCTGTCAGATTGCAGGATAGCGAACACATCATGCAGGGGCGTGGTGGTGATGATGATCTGTCTGCCCGCTTCGAGTATCCTGTCCAAACTGTCTGAGAGCTGCTCGGCAGCCTCCCTGTCCAACAACGGTAGGTCATCAATCACCAGCAAACCGCAAGTGTTGTTGCCATACAGGGCATGCTTCTCGATCAGCTGAGAAAAAATCCCTTTCTCGATACTGTTGTGTATGCGTTGGTCTTCGCCATTAAGCCATACCACATCCTCGTGGTCATACCGGCTCACGGCATAGTTGCGAGCTATGGTAGTGCGCCCATAGCCTTTTGGTGCGCAGATGAAACAAGGTACACCTCTGTTGACATCTATGCGTTCGAGTAATCTCACGCCAGCCACAGATGTCTCGGTCTCTTTGAGGACAGGAGGGGTAGTCTGTAGTTCCATGGCGCTATCCTTATGTTCGCGGTATACTATTGTCTTGCAATATGATGCTATTTACATTTTTCATTGTATGCTAGCATAGTATTACGCTACGTTGTCAATAGTAGAAAGGAACTTTAATGAAAGATGCGACCACTGAACCTGGTGCCGAGGCATTGTCTAAATCGTCCAAGCCAGCAAGACGCGGGCCTCTCCAGAGCGAGAAAGGTAAGACACTCGAACGCCCCACCGTCTATAAGGGTTTCTATATCTTCGCCGACCAATATGTGCAGCTTCTGGAAAGATCGGCCTACAACAAGATACATGGTCTCACCCCAAGTAGCTCATCAGATCTCATCCGTGCAGCCCTTGACCTGTACTTCGAGGAAAACCGCTTGTGACAAACCAAGGAGAGCACAAAGACTGCTTTCTTAATGAGATAAGTGAGCCGGATATGCTGCTCACTGCAGAGAGTAAACTCATGTGCCGGTCGGGAGCCGTTTTGGTCATCACCAATAAGAAGAGCCTGGGCCTTGTCGATGAACCTGCGAGAGTAGAGGATGTCTTTAACGCAGATGAATACCTGCAAGATGCGAATCTTCAGGCTCTTGTGCTGGCTCCACACTATAAACTTCAAGTCGAGGCACTGAAGCTGAAGCTCAATCAACGAGACGAACTCTTACGCGAGCTCTCTGAAACGGTTAAGTCCAGTAAAGCTGAGAACGACCAGCTGCGTGATGAATTGCAGGCAGCGCGCGACAACATCGCTAAATCGGAACTGCGCTTCAACGAGACGCTTGAGGATCTGGCTCGGGTCAGCTTGGATATCCAGATGTTTGAAGCCAACCTGCAAAATGTAATCGAGGATAAGACAGCACTTCAAGCTGAACTTGCTTCAAAAGTCACAGAGGCAGTCGAACTCAGCCTGTTGAACAGCGACTTGAAGAAGCAACTGCGGCAGCGTAATCCCGAGAGCATGCCAAGCGCCATCCTGATCGATGACACCCTCGGACAGGTGCTGATTGGCCGCCAGTTCTCAAAACAGCTCGATCATGATATCGCGGGCAAAGTGGTTACTGCGCTGAGGCTATCTTGTTATGTCAGCTTTGTGATCTTCTTATCGCTGGCAATGATGCTGGTTACCAGTATCATTGCCACGGCTGCGATGAAAGACGTCTCGGCAGGTGAGGCTTTAGATGCTCTGATATCCAGGCTCATATGATAACCATTATGACCGCCGAGACCATTAAGACCGCCAAACTCAGCAGCTGGTGATGGTACCTCCACCAACAACTACTTCGCCCAGATAGATCACCAGAGCCTGACCCTTGGTCAGGGCTTTCTGTGGCTGCTCGAAATCAACTCTGAGGGTGCTCTCATCCAACTGATGGACTGTAACCGGCTTCTCGAGCTGTCGGTAGCGGTGCTTGGCGGTTGCCTGCAACGGTTCAGCCAGGCGCTCAAATGCAATCAGATTGACATCCTTAACGATGGCTGTCGAACTGTAGAGGCTCTCAACACCACCAACGATCACAGTATTCGTCGCGGCATCAATCGCCTTGACGTAGAGTGGCTCTTTTGCCGCGATGCCGATTCCCTTGCGCTGGCCGATGGTATAACCGATAACCCCTTTGTGAACACCAAGCAGTTTGCCACTTACATCGACAATCGGACCCGGCGCCATTTGATAACCAGTATGCTCACAGATAAAAACAGCATAGTCACCGTCCGGGACAAAACAGATATCCTGACTCTCGCCCTTATCGGCAGCGATGAGACCTTGTTCACGAGCTATGGTGCGCACCTGCTCCTTGGTCAACTCACCCAACGGGAGATGGACCTTTGCCAATTGCTCCTGATTAAGGGTGTAGAGCACATAGCTTTGATCCTTTTCGCTATCTAGACCCCGACGCAACAGGTATCGCCCAGTGGCCTCATCCCAGCCCACGCGGGCGTAATGACCGGTAACCACCAGGTCATAACCCAGCTCAGTCGCCTTATGCAGCAGCTTGCCAAATTTGATGAAGCGGTTGCAGTCAACGCAGGGATTGGGCGTTGTGCCGGCAGTATACGCCTGGACAAAACGGTCAATCACCTCGTCGGCGAAGTCGTCGGTAAGATCAAGCAGGTGGTGAGGGATGTCCAATTGCCTGCAAACAATCTGAGCGTCCTCGATATACGTTTGTGTGTTCTGGCTGTTAACTGACTCAGCCGAGCCATCATCTTGGAGCCTAGCCAAGCTGTCATTCGACGACACGGTCAGATTGTCATCCGGGGATCCAGCCAAGCTCTCGCCCAAAATCTTTTGCGGACTGTGACCCTGGGGCTCAAAGAACTTCATCGTGACGCCCGCGCACTCGTGACCGGCTTGCGTCATCAGATAGGCAGCCACACTACTGTCTACCCCGCCGCTCATGGCAATCAGCACCCTGCTCATTGCATTTCCCAATCAGAGGCTGGCGATGATGCCGCGTGTAGCCTCGCTTGTCTCACGCGCCACCTTCTCGACATCGATGGTCGGCCATACGCCATCGCGATAGAGCACCTTGCCATCAACCATCGTCAGCACCACATCACTACCCTGTGCCGAGAAAGCCAGGTTGTTCAGCGGACTGATAGCCGGCTGCATCCAGGGTACATCGACATCCAACACCAAGAGGTCTGCCCTGTTGCCCACCTTGATCTCGCCGCAGTCCAGTCGCCTTTGGGCAAAGGCGCCGTTACTGGTAGCCGCAGCCAAAGCCTGCGCCGGTGTGACAACGGTGGGATCGCCGGCAGAGCCCTTGTACAACAGGGCCAGCAGATAGAGATCCCTGAACATATTGTGACTGTTGTTGCTGGCCATGCCGTCGGTGCCAAGCGCTACGTTGACTCCAGCCGCGAGCATCTGCGGCACAGGGGCAAAACCACTGGCCAGCTTCATGTTGCTGGCTGGACAGCTGGCTACCGTAACCTGATTACGCTTGAATGTCTGCCAGTCTTGCGGCTCGGTCCACACACAATGCGCCGCAGTGCAAGGCTGGCGGAAGAATCCCAGCGACTCGAAATACTCGGCTGGCGATTTGCCGCCGTGCCGCTGCCTGCACTCCTCGTGCTCGCTTCGGCTCTCGCTAAGATGGATGTGCGTGCTCACGCCGTGATCGACGGCTGCTTGCCCTACCGCCTCCACTACCAGAGGTGAAGTGGTGTACTCGGCATGGATACAGAGTTCGATCTTCAGGCGACTATCGCAGCTGTTGTGATAGCTGGCAATAAGATGGTCGTCGATGGCCTTGTTCGGCAGCTGCGCATAGGGCACGTTGGGGTCGAAGCTGAGCAGACCGTGGCAGATATTGGCCTTGATGCCACTGTCGATGACAGCCTGAGCCCGAGCGTCCGAGAAGAAATACATATCTGAGAAACTCACAATGCCAAAGCGTAGCATCTCCGCAATCGCCAACATCGTGGCTGGATAGGCTTTCTGGTCATCGATCTTATCCTCAAAGGGGAACACACGTGTGTTGAGCCAGTCATGAAGCGAGAGGTTCTCGGCATAGCCGCGCAACAGCGTCATCGGTGCGTGTGCGTGTGCGTTGTAGAGTCCAGGCATTAGTAACTTGCCGTAGCCCGCGTAGCGTTCTGTGCCCGCTGACTCTAACGCGGGGATGCCCGCCGCTACCCGCTCCTCGGCACTCAGCAATGTTGGGTCGGCTTCGCCTACATAGCTGATGCGACCGTCTATCACCTCGACAAACCCGTGGGCAACAGAGAAATCGCCCGTCAGGTAGTCGATATCTGCAAAGAGCATGGATCCTCCTCCGTATGGACTTAGACCAGCTTGGCGAACTTGCGCTTGCCTACCTGGATGATAGCTTCCTTTAAACGGGAGGGGTCCACATTGTATTCTCCGGCCGCAAGGGCCTCACCCGACACACGTACGCCGCCACCATCGATCAGTCGACGCGCCTCCCCCGCGCTGCCGGCGAAACCGATCTCCACCAACAGTGTAGCAACATAGACCAGACCATCGTCTCCAGGAGTCAGGTCGGGGCTGTACTCTGGGATGTCCTCGGGTGCCTCATGCTGCTTGAATACCCGGTCGAAAGCCGCCTCGGCCTCCACGGCCGCCTCGGCGCCATGATAGGCTTCGACGATATTCGCCGCCAACTGACGCTTGACAACATTGGGGTGCAGCTCGCCTTTCTCCAATCCAGCGACTATCTGCTCGATCTTCTCAACCGGATAGGTAGACGCCAGATAGAGATAGCGCGGCATTAGGCTATCGGGTATCGACATCACCTTGCCAAACATCTCATCCGGCGCGTCGGTGATACCGATGTAGTTGCCGTAGCTCTTAGACATCTTCAACTTGCCGTCTGTGCCCTCAAGCAGCGGCAAGGTAAGGCAGACTTGGGGCTCCATACCCAGCTTCTCCATCAGCTCACGTCCGGCCAACAGGTTGAACAGCTGGTCGGTGCCACCCAGCTCGATGTCCGCTTTGATCTCCACGGAGTCATAAGCCTGCATCACGGGGTAGAAGAATTCATGCAACGAGATGGGCTGTTGAGCCTGATAGCGCTTGGAGAAGTCATCGCGTTCAAGGATGCGCGCTACGGTGAAATTCGCCGACAGCTTGAGGATGTCACCTAAATCCAGCGGCGTTAACCAGTCGCCATTCCAGTGCAGTTCGGTCTTATCCCTATCCAAGATCTTGAAAGCCTGCTCAACATAGGTCTGGGCATTGACGGCAATCTGCTCGGGAGTCAGGGGTGGGCGCGTGCTATTGCGTCCAGAGGGGTCACCAATCAGAGCAGTACCATTGCCGATGATCAGCACCACCTGATGTCCCAGATCCTGCAGCTGGCGCAGTTTTCGCAACGGCACCGCATGTCCCAGATGCAAATCGGGGGCAGTGGGATCCACACCAAGTTTGACGCGTAGGGGCACGCCCTTGGTTAGTTTCTTCTCAAGGGCTGGCAGCGGCACGATGTTCGCATCGCCACTTTGGATGATATGCAGCTGATCTTTTACAGGTAACACGATTCTCCCATCAGGTGGACTATCTGCAGCAAAGCCATAGGAGGCTATTGGGCCGTTCGTATTATAGCAGTATGCCTGATTGATGGACTGATTGGCCAATGGCTTGCAAACCGATACCTGCTCGCCTGATAATGGAATGATGAAGGTCAACCGATACGTATTCCATCCTCACTCAATACGAGCAGACGGATATCGATGTAAGACATCGATGTAGGACGAGGTAGATTGAGGTAATCATGAAGGTTCTAGTAGTTGGTGGTGCAGGATACATTGGCAGTCACGCAAGTTATGAGCTCATCCGCGCCGGTCACGAAGTGGTTGTGCTGGACAATCTATCAACTGGTAGCCGCGGCGCCGTGCATAAGGATGCACGCTTCCACTGGGGCGACATCCGTCGTAAAAGCGACATCACCAAGGTGCTTTTAGCCGAGGCGGAATCCAAGGCCATCGATGTTGTCATGCATTTTGCCGCCAAACTGGTTGTCCCAGAAAGTGTCGAGCAGCCTTTAGCCTATTATGAGAACAATGTGGAGGGTCTGCGCACGATGCTTGAGGCCATGGTGGACTGTGGCGTGCGCAATGTTGTCTTCAGCTCCACGGCAGCCGTCTACGGTGAGCCGGATGAGCCAATATGTCACGAGGATGATCCCACCAAGCCCATCAATCCCTATGGAGAGACAAAGCTGGCCTGTGAGCAGATGATAAAATGGGTGGCTGCTGCCCACAGCCTCAACTATTGCATCCTGCGCTATTTCAACGTCGCTGGTGCCGACAGCACATTAGAGATCGGCTTGAACAAGGATCAGCTCACGCACCTTATCCCCTTGATCATGCAAACTGCTTTAGGCCAGCGTGATAAGTTCTATATCTTCGGTAATGATTACCCCACGCATGATGGCACCTGCATCCGTGATTACATCCACGTAACCGATCTGGCTCGCGCACATGTATTGGGCGCTCAGCACATTTTGGAGAACGACGAATCGCTGTTGGTTAACCTGGGGTCAGGCAAGGGCTTCTCGGTTGCCGAGGTGGTCAACGCAGCGCAGGCGCTGTTCGACTTCGATTACGAATATGCGCCTCGACGCGCGGGAGACCCCGCCAAATTGATAGCCAGTAACCAGCGCGCCGCTGATCTGCTTGGTTGGGAGCCCAGCCTCTCACTCGACGACATCATCAAAAGCGATTATGCCTACCGCAGGATATTGATGGAGCAATCCTCAGAACTGTAACCACAGAATGGCCGGCCCTGCCTAACTATGGCCGGCCCTGCCTAACTATGGCCGACCCTGCTTAACTGCCGCCGGTCCCGTCTAGCTAACATCGGCCCGCCTAACTGCCGTTACCAGGTTTCGGATCGATGGGCACAGTGGCTCCTGGATAGCTGTTGGGGTCATTGGGATCGGTGCCTGCCGCTGCCTCATCAGCATCGCTGAAACCATCACCGTCACTGTCAACCGGTTCCTTTGGTCCGGGATGATCGTTAGGATCATTAGGGTCGGTACCGGCTTCCTTCTCATCGAAGTCATTGAAACCGTCACCATCGGTATCGGTCGCTTTATCCTTCTCTTCCTGCTTCTTCTTCTCTTCCTCTTCGGCCGCCTTCTTCTCTTCCTCGGTCATGAAGGTCAACGAGCTGTTGTATGACGGAGAATTGGCAGTGGGAAACGCTATACCCGTCTCATACTTTGATAGGGCATTGTTCATGAAGGCACGCCAGACAGGACAGCAGTTTGCCCCGCCAACGTTATCCTGGATGTAGCGCTCTTCGCGCGAGCCGATCCAGACGGCAGTGGATAGTTGCGGGGTATAACCGCAGAACCAGGAGTCGCGGTAATTCTCAGAGGTGCCGGTCTTACCGGCTGATACCTGCCAGCTCATGTAAGCTGAAGTACCGGTACCACCGGTTACAACACCTTGGAGCACCTGGGTTGCTGCGTAGGCGACTTCTGGGGATATGGCTTGTTCACCGGCAGCCTCGTGCTCATAGAGCACTTCGCCGTTGCTGTCGAGTATCTTGGTTATAGCAGTGGTCTTATTATGTACGCCGCTGTTGCCAAAGGTACCGAATGCCGAGGCCATCTCAAGCGTGTTCACACCCTGAGAGCCTAAGACTATCGAGTTGACTTCCTCAAGGTTAGAGGTGATGCCCATGCGTTTGGCGATGTCAACGACCTTCGCTGCGCCGATGGTACGCACCACACGCGCGTAGGCGGTGTTTGATGACACAGCGGTGGCCTGAGCCAGCGACATGGTGCCCATCTGTCCGCCTTGATAGTTCTCGACTCGCCAGTTGCCAATGTAGACTGGGGATTTGCCTGAAACCTGAGTTGATGGTGAGATTCCCATCTCGATACAGGCAGCCAGAGCAAAGGCCTTAAAGCACGAACCGGCTTGCCTGTGCATCTGCCAGGAGGTGTTGTATTCGTCAGTCTCGTAATCCTTACCGCCGCGCATAGCCTTGATGTAGCCGGTACTCGGCTCAACACAGGTGAGCGAGACTTCAACATCGCTGTCCAATGTCTCCTCTTTGGTAGCACAGGCATCCTCTGCCCACTGCTGCATATCCAGATCGATAGTGGTGTAGACAGTGAGTCCACCCTTGAACACCACATCCGAGGTGAATTCCTCTTCGAGCTGGTTGCGCACATAGGAGGTGAAGAACGGCGCGAGATAGATGCCGTCGTCTGGCCGCTCCTGTACGTTGAGGTTGAGCTCGGTGGCAATCGCCTCATCGTATTCCTCTTGGGTGATGTACTCGTTATACAGCATTCGGCCCAACACCAGATCACGGCGCGCAAGAGCGTTCTCGGGATAGGAGACAGGATTGTTATAGGTTGGCTGCTGTGGGATACCGCAGAGTAGCGCGGCCTCGGCAACAGTCAGATCAGAGGCATTCTTGGAGAAATAGTGCTTGGCGGCAGACTGGATACCATAGGCACCGTCGCCATAGTTGATGGTGTTGAGGTACATCATCAGCACCTCTTCTTTAGAGTAGAGTTTCTCCAGCTCCAAGGCGATGTAAGCTTCGCGAGCCTTACGTCTGAAGGTGATGTCGTTAGCCTCATCTTGTAGCAAAGTCTGCCGCACGAACTGCTGAGTAATGGTTGAGGCTCCCTGACGTCCGCCGCCGGTGAAGTCGACGACTATCGCCCGAATGATGCCCGGGAAGTCGACACCCTTATGTTCCCAAAACCGCTCGTCCTCAATGGCGATGGTGGCATCGAAGACATTCTGCGAGACCTGGCTGGCCTCGACCGGTTCACGATCCTCGGTATAGAATTCGGCCAACAGCGTCTCGCCATCGCTGGCATAGACGCGGGTTTTCTCGGCCACATTGAATGCGCCGGCTTTCTGATAATCGGGTAGATCCTCAAGCCAGCTTTTACCAAGTGCATAAGCACTTCCTGCAACAGCTACAGCGATGAGCAGTACCGAGATGAGCACCGTCATCAACACAAAAGGTATGATATGCTTTTTAGGCGGTTGCGTAGCGCGTTTGATTCGAGATGACATTAAGCCTCCTATGTGAGAAGAAATAATTATGCCGCATAATCTGTCTTATTGCCAATTTGTAAGCTATTCTACAAAGCTTCATCATCGGGCTTTCATCATTGTTGCATGAGGACTTGCGATGCTGGCTGGTGCTGAAATGAGTATTTATCGCGCCAAATGAGCGCAGGATCTACCGTGATCTTGCGGCCGATGCTTTATTGAGAGAACAAGGAACCATGGAAGAGAAAACTATTACCGAGCAAGACACACCGTCTGGCGAAGCTGCGATCACCGAGGATTTGGCCCATGGCAGCGCGACTGATGATGCTGCGATCACTGACGATTTGACCCATGGCAGCGCGACTTGCGACACGATGATTGCGGCCGTGAAGATTCCTGAACTGCTGGCACCTGCCGGTGACTTTGACTGCCTGCTGGCAGCTTTGGACGCTGGAGCGGACGCCGTATATCTGGGCACCGAGGATTTCAACGCTCGCAGGAACGCACAGAATTTCTCGCTCGAAAGCCTTAAGGAAGCCTGTTCTCTGGCACATTTAGCTGGAAAGCGTATCTACCTTACACTCAATACCGCCATCCTGCAAAGAGAGATTGACGATGCGGTGGAGCTGGCGCGACAGGCTTGGTTGGCTGGAGTCGATGCTTTGATCGTGCAGGACCTCGGTCTGCTCACGCGGCTGGCCCACGATGTGCCACAGCTGGAACTGCACGCTTCCACACAGATGAACCTGCACAGTAGTAAAGGTGTCGAATTTCTCCATAGTCTGGGTGTCAAGCGAGTCACATTGGCGCGCGAGCTGGGATTGGATGAGCTAACCGAGATCGCCCGCACGGGCGTGGAGCTTGAAGTGTTCGCCCATGGCGCATTGTGTCTGTGCTATTCGGGTCAGTGTCTGATGTCCTCGTTGATCGGCAGAAGATCGGCAAATCGCGGACTCTGTGCCCAGCCCTGCCGCCTGCCCTGGAATCTCATCGACACATCGACTGGAAAACGCCTGACAACTGACGGTGAGCATCTGCTCTCGACAGCGGATCTGTGCACTATAGACATCTTGCCACAACTCGTGGAAACCGGCATCGCTTCGCTTAAGATAGAGGGCAGGATGAAGTCTGCCGCCTATGTTGCTACAGTGACGCGTATCTATCGTGAGGCGCTAGACGACCTTAAGGCGAAGCTTAACCGCGAAAACGATCGTAAGGAGATGCTGGCCGAAGCATTCTCGCGTGGATTCACAACGGCTTATCTTGAGGGTGACAGAAGCAATACCATGATGAGCTTCAAGCGGCCCAACAACCGTGGCGTACAGGTGGGTAGAGTCGCCAGCCTGGAAAACGGCCTGGTTGGCATCGATTTGAACAGGCGTATTGTGCAAGGTGACACATTGGAATTTTGGACTTCGCGCGGTCGCTGTGTCGTTGTCGTCAATGAGCTGATGGACAGCCCAGACTACAAGAAGGGAACCAACGTACGTACGCAAGACTCGGCTGACTCCAGAGTCTATCTGAGAATTCCGCAACCGCTCAGCAAGGGCGACAGGGTGTTCAGAGTCAAGAATTCAGAACTTTACAGTGAGGCCGAAATCTACGCAGGCTCTGCTCTATTCGCTGGAAACCACGGATTGGTCAACATCGATGCGCACGTCGAGCTGCGACTTGGAGAGCCTCTACTCGTTCGGTTCACTACAGTTGACAGCAATAGCGATGCGGCGGACACGGCTACCACCACAGCCGAGGCTAGCGGTCCACTGGTCGATGCTGCCAGAACCAAGGCTATAACCAACGAAGAAGTGCGCGAACAGATTGGACGCGTGGGCGGCACACCTTTCAGCATCCGTAATTGGGATATCGTGCTCGATTCGGGCGTGGGCATGGGTTACTCGACATTGCATAAGACCCGAGCTCAGGCTCTCGCTGCTCTGGAGGATGCACTGCTGGCACCCTGGCGCGATCGCAGGCTCAATAAGATGCCCCAACGAGTGAGCCTGGCACCAGCGCGCAAAGGCTCTCTGCAGATCGCGGCACTGGTGCGCAGCATGGCCGGTGCTCAGGCAGCTGCCGCAGCTGGTGCCGAACTGATATACCTGCACACGCTACAATTTGAAGCTGAGGAGAAGTCCAGTCGTCCCGATGGCCTGATCATGCCCAAAGGTCGCCTGAAGAAGCTGCCGATAATCCCGGTTTTGCCTGCCATATGCCACAATCGCGATGAGGAAAAAGTGCTATCGCATGTAAAGGCCGATGAGCCCGTGCAGGTGAACAATCTGGCTCAGCTCAGCTCATCTATTGCTGCCGGCGCTCAGATTGAGACTGGCCCATCCTTGGGCGTCTACAATACTGCCGCGCTTGACTTCCTGGCTAATGCGGGTGTCAAACGGGCCTGGATAAGCCCGGAGCTGAGCTTGGCCGACATCCGATCACTGTCACCAGCGTCTCCCCTACCATTGGCTTTGACCATCTATGGCCGGCAGGAGCTTATGGTGACCGAGCACTGTCTGCTTATGGCGCAGGGACCCTGCAATCAGGATTGCGGCAACTGCGCGCGCCGCAAAGCGCCCCGACTGCTTGAGGACCGCAAGGGCTATCGCTTCCCCGTGCGCACCGACAACTTTGGCCGCAGCCACGTTTATAATTCGGTCGAACTCGATCTCACGGCAGCATTCCCCGAGATCGTCACTTGCGGCATCTCTCTGGCATTGGTGGATTGCACCTTACTCACAACCAAACAGATAGATGAGGAAGTAACTCGCGCAGTGCGAGCCCGCGATTTGGCTGTGAGTGGTAAGGGTCAGCTGACCAAGCGCCCCGACACCACAACCGGGCATCTGTTCAGGGGGATACTTTAAAGAGCCATGGGATATCTGTGGCTCTCCAGATATTCCCAGAAGCGGCGGGCGGGCATGGAGAGATACGAATCCTTCCTGCGGAGGGCATACGTGCCAAACAATTGCGCATCGCCCATCCCCAGAGGAATATAATTAACATCTCCGTATGGCTGTATTGATTTTGGTGCGCAAGCAAATGACAGGGCTTGGCCCTGCTGTCTATATCGCTCAAAGACAGATTCCTCGGTAGAGGCAGCCAGAATATCAGGGCACACGCCTGCCTTTTCGCATTCCTCCATGAATATCCGATGCAGGTGGTTCCTTTTACCCAGAGTGACGAAGTGCTGGCCGTCGATGTCCTCCAGCTCCAGACAGACTCTGTCAGCCAACGTATGATTGAGCGGAACGCTGATATAGTATCCGGGATGTGCCAGACCCAGAGAGTCGAACTCCTGAATGTAGCTGGGATGCGTACCCAGGATGCCGATCTCGACCTCTGAGGTCCTGACCATCTCGACAACAGCGTCCGAACTGGTTTCCTCAACTTGGAGTGCCAACGCACCTTCCTCAGCGATGAATCTGTCAAGAAAGCCTTTTGGTAGTGGGTGCAGAGCACCCTGTGCTATGGCAAGCGTGAGCTCTTGCGTGCTGAGAGGGTTATATTTTCTCTCGAGTGATTCGAAGGCAACGAGTATCGGCGTGATCTCTCTGAGGAATTCCCTTCCGTCCTCAGTAAGCTCGATACTGTTATCGCCTGTGAAGAAAAGCTGCTTACCTGATTCTTTTTCCAACTGCTTAATGGTCTTGCTCAGCGCCTGACGTGTGACAAATAGATTATCGGCTGCCTTGGTATAACTGCCGGTTGAAGCCACAGCTGCAAAACACTGAAATTGCCTGATATTCATGCATAATCCCTCCCCAACTGACAGGTAACCTCTGGTTACTCTAGGGCAATGATAAGTTGCTTTTTTATAGTAATGCTGCGTTTTATACTTTAAACATCGCGAAAGTATAGCTCAAATCCAAAAAGAATTCAGTAAGAAGCTACAGAGGCAACGCAAGGAGGCGGGCTGGCTTATTGCGCTTTTAACAGGCTTTTCTACAAGAAAGAGGAGGAAGCATGAAGAGTACTACTGATTTAGGTTTGGACAGGAACCAGAATGACGATCCTGGTCATGATTCAGGTCAGAACTTTGATCGTCGCACGTTTCTGAGAGGTACATTGTTGGCTGGAGTCTCTGTCGCTACAGCAGGATTCTTAACAGGATGCGCAAGTGAGGAACCAGCAGCTGAGCAAACACCAGCAGCACAGACTCCCGTGGCCCCTGAAGGGACACCCCCAGAACTACCAGCTAGCAATCCTGACCCAGAGAGCATGTTTGGCGTCGACCTGAACATCAACATGGAGACTATCGACCAATATCTGGGTCGCGACGATGTTGTCTATCGAGACGTGAGGATGCTGTTTGATCCCGCAGACTATGCCGCTATTGGTGGTAACGCTGACCTGTCGGCCACTATCGATGGTTTCAAGATCGTGCCTTATCCCTATCTGGCAACATTGAGCGCACTTCCCGTCGAAGGCGCCTATGCTGGAGAAACGGCCTTCTCCGTTACCTGGAATGAAGATGGCAGCATCGCCAGTGCAACACCAAACTATGAAGAATCGACGGTCATTCTTGACGACTTGTTCCCCAAGGACAAGGCGATCTTCTTGATGTGCGGTGGCGGTGGCTACGCTGGAATGACAAAAGCACTTCTGATCCAGCTTGGCTGGGATGCCGATAAGCTCTATAACATCGGCGGAAACTGGACATATCAGGGTAAGAATGCCAAAGAGCTGATTGTCTATTCGGAAAAGGCGGACGGTAATAATCTCTATGCAGTCTGGCGTGCAGATTATGCAACTATCGATTTTAGTCGTTTGCATCCAATCGCCTGAAGCAGGCTTCAAGAGTCCAGATTGGTATCCGGCTGACATCCAGCCGCTAAAGAGAAAGAAAAGAGTAACAATAGATGAAAGAGCAAGATTCTATCAGCAGAAGGAATTTCCTGATTAAAGCCGGAACGATCTTGGGAGCGACAGCTCTCGTCCCCCTATCTGGCTGCAGCCCCAGGCCGGCAGAGTCTGAAAACAGCGAGGAACAAGCTGTCAGGGAGACGACGAGTGCCACTACTATCCCATATACCCAATATGCAAGCGGTGGCGTGCCGTCAGACCTACAAGCAGTGATACTGTTCGAAAACGCTAATGCCACCTTCACAAAGTACCAGGTGGCATTCACCTCGTGCACCTGCAGGGATGCAGCCGTGAATTACTCTTCGGTCATGTATACAGAGATCCTGAACACCAAAGAGACCCCTGATGAGGCTTCTATCCGTCAAATCAGCTTTGCGAAGAACGACGGTTACACTGTTGGCGCCTGGGGTGACAGTAATCCAGTACACGGACAACCAACGTATACACAGGAATATCTCGATGATGTCTTTGTGCAGAAGTTCGTTGAAGTTACGAAGAAGGATGTCGACGCCTGGGGAGGCTATGGCACACAGATTGCCAAAGTCGATGTTGATGCCGTTGCGGGAGCCACTGTTTCAACCAGCAACATCACATCTGTGATCCAGTCGCTCTTTTCTTACCACGCTGAGAAGTATTACCAGGGATAAGCCGAACAAGATTCATGGCTATGTAGCAGCAAGCACGATAAGGACAAAGGTATGCGTCATACAGCCGGAAAGAATGGCATTGGGTCTTCTGGAAGGACTGAGGCAGGCACGATTTAGATAGTGAGTACTACAATGCACTCCTTGGAAGAGCTTTACCAAGGTGAATTGGCCCTCTGGTGCTAAGGGCAGAAAGCGATTTGTCCAATAACCCGACTATTTGCTTATAAATCCGGTGTATACAAACTCCGGACACACGAAAACCCNNGATTTTCAGTCCTCTGCTCTACCAACTGAGCTAACGGCCCACATTCTCTCTTTTTGACGCGGGTATCCAGTCTAAAGAGTCGCACTGGTTTGGTCAATAACATGATTCGCCAGCGACCAAACGTTTTTTCAATTACACCTTCGCAGCAATCATGCTGACGAGTACAACTAGCGAGAAAGTTCAACCAAGTGGTTCTTGCCGGCTGGCTTGAACTGTTAACTTTCGATTCGGTTCTTGCCATCCCGCTTGGCTCTGTAAAGATTCTCGTCTGCGGCTTGGATGAAATCCGAAAGACTCTGGCCACAATACTGTGCCACTCCCCCGCTGATGGTTACCCTCGCCTCCTCTGCGAAGAGGAACGCTTCGACCGCCATCCTGATACGCTCGGCAATAGACGATGTTATAGCTAAATCGGCACCCGAGAAAATCACCATGAATTCCTCGCCGCCATATCTGCCTGCAAGATCAGAATCTCTTGTGTTGTCCTGAATTATGGCCGCAATATCAACTAACACCTGATCACCAAAGACATGTCCTCTGGTGTCATTGACCTTCTTGAAGTCATCGATGTCAAACAGCGCGATCGACAAGGCCTTACTCGTCCTGTTAGCCTCAACCAGCTCTGTTTCTAGCTGCTCGATAAGAGTTCGGTGATTGCTGATCTTGGTAAGCCCATCGATATAAGACATCTCGGCAAGGATCCTGTTCTTCTGTTCAAGCTCCAGCTGAGTCTCTTTCTTCTCGGTGATATCAAAAACTATGCCGGCGAGAAAGAGCGGTTGGCCCTGTTCATCGTATTGTGTGATCCTGCCGCGGTCGTAATACCAACGATACGTTCCGTCTTTAGCCAGAATGCGATATTCAGTCTCGTACACCTCGGCGCCGTGATAAAGGTGATTGAGCATTGCGTCCATGGCGATCTGATAGTCGTCAGGGTGCAGTTTTTCGGTGAAATACTGATAGGTTACACGCTCGGGTATCTCGCTCTTGTCATACCCTAGAGTAGTGATCTTGAGTGGGTTGAATGTTACTGCATTGGTCTTGATGTTCCAGTACCAGTGTCCAAGATTGCCCGTCCAGGCATATTCGAGCCTGGTTTCCTGCTCTTTCTCCTCGAGCAGCTGTCGATTCAGTATCTCAAGCTCTTGGATTCGACTAAGAAGTTGCTCTTGTGAAGGTTCCTCGTAGTCCATGGCTTTTACCTCCCAATGTTGGTGCACAATTTGGGTAGAGCTTAAAGGCGTCCAAGGTTCCCAGGCCAATCTACAGGTCATTTCATACAACGGAGCAGATACTGAATGATGTGCAGAGATGTGATATTAAGCTGGTAGGAGCGGTGGGACTCGAACCCACAATCCTTGCGGCGGTGGATTTTAAGTCCACTGCGTATGCCAATTCCGCCACGCTCCCGTTTATCAACTATCATCACAGTAACACGAATTCTGGTCGACTCAGATTTCGTCGCAAAATGATACCACAAGAAAGCAGTGATCAGACCTCGTCGGTGCCAGAGCTTTCTGCATCGCTCGGGACCGAATCGCTCGATGCTTCGGAACCTGGGTCTGCAGGAAGTTGTCGCCGAGCGGCCAAATCATCCACCAATGCTAAAAGCTCCCTCTCGCTTTGCACTTCGCCTTGATAGGGATAGTGCACCGCAACCTGTTCGAACTGTTGCAGATAGCGCTGAGCGGTTTCGGCATCATGGTTGAACAGCAACTCAAAAGCATAATCCAGGCGCAACCTGCTCAAGGACTGTTGAAAACCAATGGGATGTTGTTGTAGCTGTGTCGAGTATAGTCGCCTGAGCTCATTAGGATTGCATTCACCTATCAGCTCATAGAACGCCATCATGCTCAGTAGCTCAAGCTTGAGCATCTCAGGCATACCCTCTGCTTCGAACCACTCGCGGGCAAGTCGATTGGCGGAACCAAAATCGTGCCAATCCTCGTAGAAACCAACCTGCAGGGCGCCCCAGTTGCAGATGATGGGATCAGCTTTGTTAGCCGCCACCGGAATGGCAAACAATCCCGAGCTGATCTCTCGCATCCGCTTACCCGCAACGAGATTAGCGCTTATCTGTAGAATCGCCCAAAAGCCTTGGCGCACAATGCCGTCGGACTGCAACGCGCGCACGTTGGCGCCATCATTACGAATACCCTGCATGCCAGCAGGCACCAGATTTGAGATTCCCATATAGAGCCCAACGGTAATCAGTCCAAAACCAATCGGACGCATGAAAGGCGGCCAGGGAACCAGCATCATCATTGCCAGCAGCAGCAGACCTACGAGGATATTCGCTGCTCCACCGCCAATGTTATAGAGCTTATACGGATATACGCCTTCGCGTGGTGCCGGAGGAGCCATCAGGCATTGCCCCAATGTACCGGGGATTGAGAGTCGGGTGCGCTTGATCTTGCCGTCTTGCTTGCTGAACATCATCCGTCCGGTGCGGAAGGATATGAACGAATAGCCGCTGATGATCCCAGAAAGCAGATGCCCAAATTCATGTACGAATATCTGTACGAAATAGCCAATGGCTATACCAACGACCATCATCAGCACGCTTTGCACCGATGTGAGGATGCTATCGAAGCGCAGGGTCTCAATCATGCCGGTGAGATATGCCGTCACCAACGACAACCCTGCAATCAACGCAGTGGTCATGAATAATCCGGATATCGAAGCCGGTTGACGGCCCTTATCGTCAGGCATGGTACCTCGCATAATAGTCGAGTAGGATACCTTGTAGGATATCAGATTCACTCACGATAAAGCTTGGCAGCTCACAAACCTCAAGCACTGCCTGCAATACCAGCAAGCCACCAACTATCACCGAGGCCCGCTCCGGCTCGAGTCCCACTACTTTTTGACGCTCCTGCTCTGGCAATGTCGCCAAACGTGTGGTTATCGCCGCCAACTCGTCGGCAAACATAACTGAGGCATGCACGCGGGCTGGATCGTAGACCGCCATGCGCTCGCGGATGCTTATCGCCGATGTTGCCGTGCCGGCAACAGCCAGCATCATATCCGGCTTGCCGTCCGCGTCCGAGAAGAAGGTGCCAAGCTGTGCGTCTATCCAGACGCGCGCCTGCTTAAGTTCCGTAATTGCTGGCGAATCACTGTGCAGGAACATATCAGTTACCCTACGGCTGCCCATATTGAAGGAGTGAGCCGCGAGCAAACTGGGACTCTGCTTGACGGCAGAAGAGACTGACCCGAGGATAACCTCGGTTGATCCGCCACCGATGTCCACCACCAACACACGTTTGCCAGCGATGTTGCTGGGCTGCTCGATGGCGCTTCCGCCAGCGACCACGTCGGCGGTTGGGGTCACGTCGGCAGGCGCGCTTCCGCCAGCAGCCACGTCAACAGGCGCGGCATCTGCTGTTTGGAAACCACTGATTGTGCCGATGAACGAGAGATACGCCTCCCGTTCGCCGGCGATGATCTCTACGTTGATGCCCAACTCACTCAATGCGGCTAGAACCTCAGCGCTGTTAGCGGCATCGCGCATGGCAGATGTCGCAACCGCTTTCACCGGGCACTCATGCCCCACAAAAGCCACGATATCGGACATATACTCTCGTGTCGCAGCGCAAATGCGCTGTACGGCGGCCGAGCCAATTGCCCCAGTAAGAGCCAGACCCTCGCCCAAATGGGTGATGGTGGTTTTCCTCAGCAATGGCTCAACACCTCGATTAGTGACATCGGCAACAAGCAACCTGGTGGTCACGGTGCCATAATCGATAGCGGCAAGCTTCATGTCAGCACTCCACCGAGTAAAAAGCCATATCAGGGTTCCACCGAGTCAAAGCGCTCAAATCCACTGGTGGGAGCCTCAACGCCAAAGATCTTGTCCAGCAGGCTGGTAAGCCATGTGGATTCTGGCAGCACAGAGCCAGGACTCACCGCATTGGGCAGAACAGTCGAGGAATCCGAGGTCTCAAGCCCGGTGATGTTCACGGCGCTTTCGCCTTCCTTCACCCAGCCAAACTCCTCGCGAGCGCGGTCTTCGATACCCTCGGGTGTCTCAAGGCTGTCAATCTGATCCTGGATCTTCGCGTTGCGATCTGCGAGAGCCTGATACTCGGCTGCCAACTGGTCGTTTGCGCGCTTAGTCACATAGAACTCACCGGCAACGGGTATCAACAGCACGACGGCGATAACTAGGCAAACCGCGGCAGTAAGACCAATAAAGAGTCGGCCAGACATCGTCGGCTTGCGTAAAGTCGCCTTGGGCGCAACCTTTGACGCGCTCTTTGACGAACCACTTTGTGTGTTTTTTGACGAACCAGCCGACGAAGCTTTGGGCGAACTCTTATATGCGCTCTTGGGAGCGCTCTTTGATGAGCCTTTTACTGAAGCAGGTTTACGCTTTGGTTTATCGGCTTGCATCCTCAGATTGCGTCCAACGTCTCGATCTTGGGCTTGAGGATACCGTAGCTACCATCCTTACG
>DBPN01000019.1 GCA_002305585.1 Eggerthellales bacterium UBA1419 | reverse complement strand
TGTGGCCTACCCCTATAAACCCGATGTCACTCCGCCTACAACATTGTTAACGGCCAGCCATGAAGCCAATCCAGACAGCGGTTGGATCCTCTACCCAGAGCTTACCGTTACGCTGGACCGCAAGTTGCGCGAACCTGGTACCACGTACTACTCATACACTTCCTCTGGTGCGGGAACCGTGTACTCTGAACCTTTCACGCCTCTCGAAGGTAATCGCACGCTCTATTACTGGTCAGTCGACAATGCTGGCAACACCGAGACGCGCAAGACGTGGCCATATAAATTGGATACTGTAGCCCCAACAAAACCAACGAACCTACGGGTGACCGCTGTTGGCAGCTATTCAGTCACACTTGCCTGGAACGCATCGACAGACGCGACGAGTGGTGTCAACTACTATGGCATCTACATGGATGGACCCTTCCGTGAGGAGGCACCAGCCTCTGCCACCAGCTGGACAGTGGAGAACCTGCAACCAAATACCTTTTACTCGTTCGACCTTTGCACGTTCGATGTTGCCGGCAACTACTCGGGTTGGACTGAAGATGTCACCGTTACAACCCTATCGGGCACAGCTGTGGAAGGTGCTCCTGTGGCGAATAGCGACTCCTATTACACCACTGAGGGCACAGATTTGAACGTGAGCGCTGCCAATGGAGTGCTTGCCAATGATAGCAATCCCAATGGCCTTGAGCTTACTGCGATACAGATGGTTACCGGCGATCCACTTCTTGACAATGTCACGCTGAGCTCTGATGGATCGTTCACCTACCACGCTTTCCCGGGATTCATCGGCACCGATACATTCACCTACCGAGCCTATAACGGCACTTATTACTCCGAGCCTACTACAGTGACTATCACCGTTGGCTCAGCAAGCGGGAACCAACCACCAGTGATCGCTACAATCGGCACGAAACAAGCTACTCGCGGTTCACTGCTCCAATTCCAGATTTTCGCCACCGACCCAGACGACGATCCGCTGACTTATATGCTCTTGGATATCCCAGGTGATGCAGACATCTCTAACTCTGGAGTGTTCAGTTGGACACCAACGTTTACTTTCCCATATGATACCTATTCTGTACGAGTGCAGGTGAGTGATGGACGCGACGGAGTGACCGAGCAGACATTCACGATCTTGATTGGTGACACTCCAAGAGACCTCACCACGGTACCACTCGAGGGTGCGGGACGTATCGAGACTGCCGTAGAGGTCTCCAAGCGCGGCTTCACGCAATCCAGTCATGTGATCATCGCTACTGCCTACGCGTTCCCCGACGCGCTTGGTGGCTCATCGCTCGCCGGAGCGCTCAACGCCCCCATACTGCTCACCAGCCCAACCGTGTTGCCCGATGTCGTGCGCAACGAGATCGTACGCCTTGGCGCGAGCCATATCATCATCCTGGGTGGAGAGAACGCTGTAAATGCGGACGTGCACAACCAACTGCTTGCCATCCCAGGTATGATAGTTGATCGCATCTGGGGTGACGATCGCTACTCAACGGCACAAGCTATCGCTCAAAGCACGATAGGGGTCCTTGGTAGCGCCTACGATGGCACTGCCTTTATCGCCACCGGAGCTAACTTCCCAGATGCCTTGGGTGCCTCACCCATTGCTGCCGCCAAAGGTTGGCCCATCTATCTCGCCAACCCCTATCAAGGCGACAATTCAATGCTTATCGATAACATGCGGTCTCACGGCGTCACGGATGCGCTGATTCTTGGTGGCCCTGTAGTTGTGAGCTGGGAGGTTCAGTCTGCGCTCGGCTCGCTTTATGAGGACCGGCTTGCTGGCAACGACCGTTATAGCACTGCGGTGACTGTGGCACAGTATGGTACCGGTACCGCCGGGCTCTCCTGGAACCGCGTGGCAATCGCCACGGGAGCAAACTTCCCCGATGCCCTCTCTGGCGGTGCCTTGCAAGGCGCGGGTGATTCCGTGATGCTGCTCACGCCTCCCAGCGGACTTGATGCCGGAGTTGCGGCGGTTCTCAGTAGCAACAAAGCCTCGATCACTGAGGTGCGCTTCCTAGGTGGCTTGGTCGCGCTTCCCCAATCGGTACGGAATGCCGTGGTGAATGCGCTGATGTGACAGGGTACTTAAGGCTGCTGATACTTTAAGCTTGCTGGTTTCATTTGCCACTGGGCTTTTTCTGCCAATGGCCTTCTTATGTGCCACCGGGCTTCATTTGCCGGCGGGCTTTCTTCGCAGCAAGCCGGCAAACCATTTCCAGTGCACCACTACGTGCACTATTATGAGTGCCAAGAGTGCTTTGCTCGCGAGAGCGTGTATCGGTTTCCAGATAAAGTAACCCTCAGCAAATAGTCCCGCAGCGGGTAGCACATGGCGCGAAAGCAGGATCCCTGAGACAACATCTAAGCAGAACAGCAGCAAGATGAGAACATCAAGAACGAGAGCAATACCATGCGCGTGGATAGTCGTGTGCGTGTGACTGCCTTTGGTGCGGAGGAGACACTCACCGCCGACTTGGTTCCCCTCAATGTTAACGCCGTGTTGTTTTGGATGGTGTGGGACGCAAAAGCTGCCTGCACCGAGGTGAACAACTTCACCAGGGCCGTCGAGCTAGCTGCGCAAACAGCGCTGCGCGACGCCATAGGACGTGCTGGAGCAGCCGAAGTGGCCATCCGGCGCGAGCAGCTCGATCGTGAATTAAAGCGGGTGCTTGCTGAGAAAGTGGCGCTATGGGGTATAACGATCCTCTCGGTCGAGGTGCGTGACATCTTGCTACCCAAAGAGCTGCAGGATGTGATGTCGCTTGAGGCACAGGCGGAGCAACGCAAGAAAGCTCGCATCATCCTCATGGAGGCCGAGCAGGACATCTGCGAGATGATGGATACCATGGGTAGGATCTATGCCGAAAACGATTCTGCTTTGAGGCTACGAGCCATGCATCTGCTCTATGAGAGTGTGCGTGAAACCGGAGGCACCATTGTGGTGCCGTCCAGCTTCAGCGAAGGATTCAGTGATGTTCTCGATGACGGCGTGAAGGACATCCTTAAATCAGCGAAGAAGTAGCTGATCATCGCTGCAATCGCTGTGCTCTCATTAGAACCGAGAGATGTCTGGTAGCTTCTTGCTTAACCCTGGTCGAATAGGCCTTCATAGCGAAAGCGCAGCACCAGATGCTCCGGGGTTGCTTTCCAGTTGATCCTCTTGCCAAATAACAGCTCGAGATAGTGAAAGATTGGCACGGCATTCTGCCAGTCGCCCGGCACGGCTCCCTCGACATCGCTCGGCGAGTCTGCCGGTGCGGCGTTCTCCTCTGTGACTTTCGCCTTCGCGAGCAACCGCGAACAGCTCATGCATGAGGTGACTATGGCTTGCGCTTTAGCTTGGCGCGCTTCCGAGTAGATCTGATTCGCATCCTTAACGGCAAGCTCTTGGTTACCAGCCGCTCGCGGTATCGAACCACAACATAGAGATCTACTGCGGTTGTGCTCGAGTTCGGTGATGAGATCTGCTGGAAACAGACTTCGCACCGACTCCGCGTAGTGTCCGGCTCTTCTATCCGGGCAGGCGTCATGGATCGCAAATGGTGAGATTGCCTCGACTGTAGATGCGGGCACACGGTAGCCACAATCACGAAGTGCTCTTGGCAGCTCAACGATCTTGATATCCGAAGTCGCTACATCTTGTGAGACGATCTTGCGCAACTCATAGAAGCAGTTAGGACAGGCAGCGATAATGCGCTTGACACCGTGATCGATCAGACCTTCTCTGAATCTTTGCGAGAAGGCTTCTTTGAGCTCCTGCGTGTCGCGCTTATAGTCGAGCGGCTTCTCGCAACACATCAGTGAGATGCCATCAACCTGCTGGTTTGACCTCAAGGTTTGGAAGACCTCTTCTATCAGCTCGATGGAACTGTTGAGAAATGAGCAACCTGGGAAGAACAGCGACTCGACCACCTTTGACTCTTCGCCTTTGAGCGGTTCGATGCCATAGGTGTTGTCAATAAAGGAAATGGTTTCATCAAGCAGGACATCTTCAAATGTTATCTCGTTCATGAGCTCTCCTTATTGAGTATTCCCCTCATGTCTTTATGCCATACTGCAGCCGCAATAAATATAGTATCGCAGATAAACTCCATGGTAGTATTCAGCTAACAGATAGCTAGTGGCATTCTGAGGAACGGCGCGAGGGTACGCCAGGCAACTACATCTGCTCAAGGGGAGGCAATTATGAAAAGGATAGTGTTATGTCTGCTGACCGTGTTCACGCTTTTTGCGCTGACTGCTTGCGGATCGGGAGGCTCTCAATCATCCGGCCAAGCAACTGATCCCGTAGACCAAGGCATCGCCACCTACAAAGACCCCGACCCAAACTCCATCATCGCTACAGAGAAATGGGGCGATGTACCCGCCAATCAGGTCATCATCGTGTTCCAGGATGACATCGATAAATCGGCTGCGGAGAAGGTAATCCAAGATATCAGCGCTACCGTAGTTGGCGAGCTGGAGTTCATCAACCTCTATCAAGTCGAAACTGCCAATACAACCGAAGCTGAACTCAATGCCACATTGGACGCTCTCGCCGCGATTGACGGCGTTGAGACGGTTTTCCCCAACGTGCCATACTTTGGCTCTGACTCAGCCGGAACAGCATGCACCCCACTTAAGGATCCCGCATTCGCCGATCCCGCCAATTCCCACTACAACCTCATTGGCATGGAAAACGCCTGGAAGATACTCAAGGGCAGTGGAGTCGAGCTGAATAAGGTGAATGTTGGTGTCCTCGATGAAGCATTCTATACGGGTTCGGATGAGTTTGGCGGAAAGGTGAAACTCTCTGGAGACAGCACAGATGATCCCGCGAAGAAGAATAATCAGATAGTGAGTGGTGGACTCACGCACGGGACACGAGTTGCACATGTGATTGGCGCGAATGCCAACAACAGCGGCATGGTTGGTGTTGCCAGCGTGTTGGAGGAGAACCTCAGTATCGATGTAAAGAATAACTTCGATGCCAATCCGCAGTTCACGCCAACGCAAGCCAATACTGAAGACCTTACGCAGTACGTTGACCCGGCAAACGGCGTAGCCTATACCGACAAGACGTTGGTCTACTTGAAGAAGATGGTGGATGACGGGGCAACGGTAATCAACTGCTCTTTCAACTTCAAGCCACCAAGGGATGCTTATGAGCCTCTCGTAAAAGCCTACGAGAAGTTCTTCAAGAAGATGCAAGAGACAAAACCGGGAGTGATGTTTGTAGCCAGCGCGGGCAACGCAGGCAATGCAGATGGCACCCAGGGCTTACTCAATGGAAAGAATGATTGCCCGGCGGGGATGAAGTTGCCCAACGTAATCACTGTAGGAGCCATCAATAACGATGGTTCTCGCGCTGATTTCTCTTGCAAAGCTACCGAAGGCGGCGAAGTCACGCTCTCTGCACCAGGTGTGCAGATGGTCGTAGGCACTGATGAGAACGGGCAGCCAATCAAGTCGAACGGCACAAGCTTCTCGGCCCCCCAAGTCACCTCTGCCATCGCGTTGATACAATCGATCAATCCAGAGCTGAATGCCGAGCAGATCAAAGAGATACTGGTGAAGACAGCTGCTCCGGGAATCACAACAGGCAACCAATCCATCCCCATACCCGACGGAATGGGCGCGGGCGTCTTGCGGGTTGACCAGGCTGTACTGCAAACGATCAACGATATGCGTGAGAAGCAAGGTGAGCCTCCATTTGAACTGCAGCAGCTCCTAGACATCAGCACAGTCACGCTTACGGCCAAGGGAAGCGGTAAGGACTACAGCTTATCGGCTCATGTACCCGCCTCCTTAGGCAGCAGTGCCGAGGTGAAGATCGAGGTAAATGGTCAGCATAGCCTAACGGGAGATACCACTCAGTCTGTACCGGTTGGGGGCGATGCCACATGGGAGATCTCACTGGATAAGGATGAGGTATTCGTTCGAGTTGTGCGCCTGGATAACGGTGCCTGCGCCTATATGACGTTGAAGCCAGAAGCTGATGTTGTGGGGACGTACAACGCCACTGGAACGGCGACCATGTGGGGAAGCGCCGACCCGATCAAGGATTTCCAGGCTAAAGTTGAGCAAGACGGTGGCACAATGAAGATCACCTTCGCCAACAGCACCGGCACCATCCTTAAAGGCACCTACGATGAAGCCACCAAGACCTTTGTTGGCAAGGATACGCGCGTATCTGACGATCCATTCGCCTCAAACTGGTGGCAGTGGGGAGATACTACCATCGTCTTTGACACAACATCCGATCCCCTGCGGGCAACCGGCAGACTCTACGTCTCTGATACAGGCGATTTGAATAGCGAGATAACGGTTGACTTCACAATGGTGAGAACCGGGAGCTAGCGCAGCAGCATCTCACTGAAAGCGTTTTCCATTCGCTTCAATATTGCCGGCGACGTGCACCATCTGGGGATCCTTATGGGTCCAATGGATGGTGCCGCCCTCCTCGCTGTATTCATACTCACCATAAAAGCTCACGGTGTCGCCAACTGCCAAAGGTTCAACGCGCCGGGCCAGATCGATATTGTGGGCGATCAGCAGGGTGTGTCCGCTAGCCAACTCGATGATGAAGCGCTGATGACGGCTGCCGTCATTATCGTCACTGAGTAGGCGCAGCACCTGGCCACTCCCCTTGACCATAGTGCTTTGGGCCTTAGCCTCAAACAACTCAGCGATCGCCGCGTCGCCTTCTGTACGGGATACAGCACCTTCGGCGCCCTTTTCTCCGCTACCAGCCGCTTCCCCTGCAGCCTCTTCCCCACCGGTCGCAGCGCCTTCATCTTTAGCCACGTCCACTTGGGTCTGAGTATCGCTCGAAGACCAGAGCCCATCTTGGCTGCAACCGCCAGAGAACGCATCGCCTATCAGTATGGCCAGAACAGCCAGTATGCCCAACAGGATAAGTACGCGCTTGGTTCTTGACACTCACAATCCCCTTACTGGCAGCCTGGTGTTGTTGGCCTTTTGCCGACGATACTTATAGAACGTCAATCGATGCCGCTCTATTATCGCATCATATGGCAGCTATGCACCACGCCTCAAACGGCGACATAACCCGACTCGCCGGTCCTTATCCTGATCACGTCCTCAATTGGGTAGACGAATATCTTGCCATCGCCCACCTCCCCAGTCTTGGCCGTCTCGATGATGGTGTCGATGGTGTCCTTGACCATCTCGTCTGTTACCACTAGCTCGAACTTCACCTTGGGCAGCATATTCACAGCTACCTCACTGCCGCGATAGTATTCCTTCCAGCCATGCTGGTTACCGCAACCGCGAACCTCGCTTATCGTCATGCCCTTTAGATCCAGATGCATCAGAGCATCCTTGAGCGGCTCCAGCTTGGAAGGGCGGACAATAGCCTCGATCTTCTTCATCGTTTTCTCTCCTCGTGTCTCGTAAACATCGCCTGCCAGCAACTTCTTCTTACCGTCTTCCCCGCAGCGCTTTCATGTCGGGACCTGCCGTCGAAGTCCCGCGACTTCATGCCAGAGCTTTCGTGCCGGGGCATTCGCACCAGGATTAATCCATTCCCGTATATGCCGGGTATGCCGACTCACCATGCAAGGCAACATCGAGACCCTCAGATTCGACCGCCTCGCTCACCCGCAACGTACCCTTGAAGACGAACTTGAGCGCGAAACCTATTATCAGCACTGCGACAGCTACAAATACCACGGTGACCAGTATCCCCAGCACTTGAGCCACCAGCAGACTGGGATCTGCGGTATAGAACAAGCCGCCATGCTCGGTCCAAGAAAGCTCCGGCACACAGAACAATCCCGTGAGGATGCCACCGGTGACCCCACCCACAGCGTGACAGCCAAAAGCGTCAAGGGCATCGTCGTAGCCTAGCTTTGTCTTGAGGAAGGAGATAGCGAAGTAGCAGACTGGTGAGACGATAAGCCCCATTACGATTGCTGCCCAAGGCTCCACAAAGCCCGCTGCCGGGGTTATCACCACTAAACCGGCTACCAGTCCCGTAGCGGCACCAACTAGGGTAGTGCCGCCGGTCTTGACGCGTTCAATCAGCGACCAGGACAACAGCGCTGCTGCCGAAGCGGCAACTGTATTGAGCAGAGCCAGTGCAGCGATGCCATCAGCAGCGAAGGCGGAGCCACCGTTAAAGCCAAACCAGCCAAACCACAGCAGCGCGGCACCAAGCAGCACAAAGGGAACGTTGTGCGGTCTGTGTGGTAAAAGACCATAGCCCTTACGCTTGCCGAGTATCAAGCAAAGGATCAAGCCACTGAGACCTGAGGAGATGTGCACAACGTCACCTCCGGCGAAGTCCAACGCGCCGATCATCGAGCCAATAAGGCTACCCTCTCCGCCCCACACCATGTGAGCGAGCGGCGCATAGACCAACAGAACCCAAATCGATGAGAACGCGACGATGGCGCCGAATTTCATACGACCGGCAACCGATCCGGTGATGATCGCTGTGGTGATCATCGCAAAAGCTGCCTGATAGGTGACATTGACCAGCGAAGGGAAGCCGCCTTGTGCTGTCTGGGCTTCTGCCAACATATCCTTGACGATATTCGCTCCACCAATCAGGTCGAATCCACCAAAGACCGGGCTTTGACCATCGCCACCATAGGCAAACGAGTGCCCAACCAGCACCCAGAGAACCCCCACAACGCCAATGACAACAATCGACATCAACATGGTGTTCACAACATTCTTACGGCGGGCGAGTCCACCATAGAAGAACGCAAGTCCGGGGGTCATCAGAAGCACCAGCATGGCACTCACCAGCATGAACGCAGTGGTACCTGAGTCATACATACAGTCTCAACTCCTCCATCATGATCGGGGTCGCTTTGACCCTCGCTTCCTCGACTATGATGGTACAGAGTGCTTTGCTCAATGCTTTTGTCGCGCTCTTAACAAACGCGAACACAGATCTTTACACGCCGTTAATATTTCGCGCAGATTCGCCGTTCGCCGCCAACCCTCAGAAAAGCAGCAGACACCGGCCGCTTTATGCGCAGCAAGATTGTTACGGATTGTCGATTTTCCCTTAGTGAGCCAGCGACCAGTTGACGCCTGTTCCGATGTCCACAATCACCGGAACCCGCAGCTTTACAACGTTCTCCATCACCTCGGCTACCATTTTGCTCAGGCGCTCAACCTCAGTGGCAACGCAATTGAACACCAGTTCGTCATGCACCTGAAGGATCATCTGCGAAGCATAATCCTCGCTGTCCAAACGCCTCTGCACCTCGATCATCGCCAACTTGATGATGTCAGCGGCACTACCCTGCAAGGGATGGTTCATGGCAGTGCGCTCGCCAAATCCCCTCAGATTGGGATTACCCGATCTGAGCTCATGGATGTGGCGCTTGCGGCCAAACATCGTCGCTACCCAGCCCGTATCCTTTGCTTGGGCTATGAGCTCGTCAAGGAAGATGCGAACTCGCGGATACACGGCGAAATAACGCTCTATCATCTCGTCTGCTTCCCTATAAGCGATACCCAGAGACTGCGAGAGTCCATAGGCCTGCTGACCGTATACGATGCCAAAGTTGACCGCCTTTGCCCGTGAGCGCAACTGCGGTGTCACCGCATCAAGTGGCACGCCAAACACCTGAGCTGCCGTTGCGGCATGGAAGTCCTGCCCGTGCCTGAACGCGTCCATCAGGCCGGGGTCCTCTGAGAGGTGCGCAAGCAAACGCAACTCGATCTGGGAATAGTCTGCCGAGAGCAATAGGGCTTTCGCAGGCTCCTCGAGCTTTGACGATAGTGCGCCAAACACGCTGTCGTCGGGAATGAAGGCTGCGCGTATCTGCCGACCCAGCTCGCTGCGAACGGGGATATTTTGCAGGTTGGGATCTGATGACGACAGGCGCCCGGTGGCTGTCACGGCCTGATTGAACGTGGTATGGATGTGACCATCGCTGGAAACCAAGCGCGGTAGAGCATCCAGATAGGTCGACTTGAGCTTGGTCAACTCACGATACTCGATCATCAGGGCCGGCAGCGGATGCAGCTCTTTCAGATCAGCTAGCGTGGCGGCATCGGTTGAATACCCGGTGCGGGTCTTCTTGCCAGCTGGTAGCTTGAGCCTTTCAAACAGCACCACGCCAAGCTGTTTGGGTGAATCGGGATTGAACTCCTCACCGGCTGCTTCGATTATCTGCGCATGCAGCAGCTTGATGTTCTCGGCGAATGAGCGGCTGAGGCTGTTGAGCACCTCGGCATCGATGTTGACTCCCAGCCGCTCCATCTGTAACAGAACCGGAATCAGCGGCAACTCGATGCGTTCCAGACATTCACGCGACGAATCGGCCTCGACTGCTGGCTTAAGGATATGATACAGATCGAGCAGCATAGTGGCGGTAATAGCGCCCTGGGGCAGTTCATCGCTAGGCTCCGGGTAGACTGATTCTGCGAACTGCTCTCGCAGCTTAGAGAGCTTATCGTAACTCTGAGAAGAGTCCAGCAGATAGGCTGCCAACGAAAGATCGAAGATGCGCTTGGAATCGATGTCTGTCGCCTTGATATGCGCCAGCTCAACACTATTAGCTGGTAGAATCTCCTTGAGCAGAGACTTGACATCATGGGCAACCAGATAGCCGCCTTTTACGATTGCTACAAGTGCCTGCGTCAGCTGCGACCCACTAAACACCGCGATGCCACGTGGACTGGCTAGGAACAGTTGCCGCGCCGTATCGACCTCGTTATCCAGATTGAGCCGCAAGGTCTCTTGGCCGCCACCACTCTGAATATCAGTGATACAAGCGGCGATGATCTGGCCATCCTCTAGCTCCCTGTTCAGGAAAGCCAAAGCAGCCTCTTCATCGATGATAGGCCTCGAGATCGCAACGGCTTCTCCCTGAGCTGATACTGGCTTAGCATCGCCCGCACCCTGCAGCGTAAGGAGCTTCTTTAGATGCTGCCTCATCGCCAGCTCACCAAAGGCATCCTTGACCTGCTGTTCGTCAAAGGCAGGGAAACTCAGGTTGTCAAAGTCGATTTCCAGCGGAAGGTCACGCCTGATAGTGGCAACAACCTTGCTGGCTCTGGCCAACTCGCTATACTCCACGATATTCTGACCCAGCTTGCCCTTGATGTTGGCCGCATCCGCCAAAACCTTCTCAAGGTTTCCATATTCACGTAGCAACTTGGTCGCCGTCTTTGGTCCCACACCGGGAATCCCCGGGATGTTATCGGATGCGTCACCCATCAGGCCAAGGAAGTCCGGCACCCGCTCGGGCGTAACGCCAAAGCGCGCGACAACCTGCTCGGGGCCATAGACCACAACGTCGGTCATACCAGTCCTGTTATTCACTATCTGAGTGGTCTGCGATGCCAGCTGTAACGCGTCCTTGTCACCGGTGACCAGCAGAGCCTGCATGCCCTCGCCTTCTGCCCGGGCAGCAACGGTTCCCAAGATGTCATCGCCCTCCCAGCCTTCCAGCCGCAGGATGGGTATATTCAGCGATTCCAATAATTTGATGATCATGGGAAACTGAGCCTTGAGACTGGGGTCGGTTGGCGGGCGATGGGCTTTATAGTGGTCGAGAGCCTCAAGCCTAAAGGCCGGCACTCCCGCATCGAAGGCGCAGATGATACCGTCTGGCTTGAACTCATCCACCAACTTGAGCAACATTGAGATGAAGCCGAAACAGGCGTTGGTTGGGCGTCCATCCGGGGAATTCATCGGCGTTTGCACAGCATGGAAAGCTCGGTGCATCAATGAGTTGCCGTCGATGACTGCTATGGTCTTCATGCTGAGCCTGCTTTCTGATAGTAGGATGTTGCTCCCTATCCTATCAGTAATCGAGCTCTTCTAGAATCATCTGGTTGTTGATAACATGAATCTTGGTCGGCCACTCATATCGCGCAAGTTAGGTTCTGGCAGTAAAATCGCTAAAGCCTCAGCTCACCCGTTCCAAAGATAGCCCACGCCGCGTACTGTCTCCAGATACGGGGCCAATTCTGGCCCCAACTTTGAGCGCACCCGCCTCACATGCACATCCACTGTTCTGGATCCACCAAAATACTCAAAGCCCCATACCCTGTGCAGCAGGGCATCACGCGAATAGGTGCGCCCGGGGTGGGTTACCAAAAACGCCAGCAGGGCATACTCCAGATAAGTCAAATCCAGAACCACACCATCGACTTTCACCTGATATGTTGCCAAGTTCAATGTCATCGAACCAACGCGGATAAAATCCGAGCTGCCTGCTTCCTCTCCAGGCCACAACAAACGGTGCAGGCGCACTTGATACTCGCTATCCAAAGCGGAGATGGTCACAAAGTCTGACAGCAGGCGGGTTGGCAGATGCAGCTTATCAAGTGCTTCCGGTGAAACCACCAACAGCAAGGAAGGCGAGCTTTCCTCGACGAGGATTTCCTCGATCTTACCTAAGCTCGAGAGGGTCTCATTACTACCATCCAATATGATCAAATCGAGATCTGCGGCGTCTTTTTCACGCAGGGCTTGAAGAGCAGAGCCATTAAGGTAGTAGACATCAGCGTCCATGCTGGACAGAATCCCCCTCAATCTATGGATGATCTCGGGTTGCCTGGTCACCACCAAAACGTTCCTGCGATGCATTCGAAACCTTTCTTTCCACCATCAGAAAAGCTAATAAAGTGTAGCATAGACAGATGTTTATTATATTTGCTGTTCAAATGCCGTTTACGGTAATTATGACGAAGAAAAATGGGGCTTGGTTAAAATATAATGATATTTAATTCTATCGAAACATTAATGGCGTACTGTGTATCCTGCAACATCCCCACCGAAGAAGGAGTATCCAAAAATGGCGTTGATTTCTGATCTTTACGGCAGCATGGTTTTCAATGACCACGTCATGCAGGAGCGTCTGCCAAGTGCAACCTACAAGATCCTGTCACAGACGCTAAAAGAGGGCAAGCCTTTGGATCTTGATGAGGCAAATGCCGTGGCTCATGCCATGAAGGAGTGGGCTATCGAGAAAGGTGCCACTCACTACACGCACTGGTTCCAGCCACTCACCGGTATCACCAGCGAGAAACACGACAGCTTCATCAACCCACAGGCTGATGGTCGCGCTCTGGTGAGCTTCTCCGGCAAGGAGCTGATACAGGGCGAGCCGGATGCCTCCAGCTTTCCCAGCGGAGGTCTGCGCTCAACGTTTGAAGCACGTGGCTATACGGCCTGGGATCCCACAAGCTATGCCTTCATCAAGGATGGGGTGCTTTGCATTCCCACTGCCTTCATCTCCTATACCGGCGAGGCCTTGGACAAGAAGACCCCCCTGCTGCGTTCAATGGATGCCCTCGCGCGTGAAACCAGGCGCGTACTCAAGTTCTTTGGTCGCGAGAACGCGACTATCTGCACAACCGTTGGCCCCGAGCAGGAATACTTCCTCATCAAGGAGGAGGATTACGCCAACAGGCTCGACTTGCTCATGACCGGCCGTACTCTCTTTGGCACTTCGCCTTGCAAGGGCCAGGAGCTCGAGGAGCATTACTTTGGTGCCGTACGCCCAACCGTCAAGCGCTTTATGGAAGAGCTCAACGCCGAGCTCTGGAAACTCGATATCCCGGCTACTACCGAGCACAATGAAGTCGCTCCCGCCCAACATGAACTGGCACCGATCTTCATGTCGGCTAACGCCGCCATCGATGCCAACCTGCTTACCATGGAGTTGATGAAGAAGATTGCCTCTCGTCATAACATGATNNCTTCATCACGAGAAACCCTTTGAGGGTATCAACGGCAACGGCAAACACAACAACTGGTCCATCTCGGCAGATGGTCAGAATATGCTCGATCCGGGTAGCACACCTTCCGAGAATCTGCAGTTCCTGGTTTTCCTCACTGCCGTGATCAAGGCTGTCGATGAGTATCAAGGCCTGTTGCGAGTGAGTGTAGCCAGTGCCGGCAATGACCATCGTCTGGGTGCCAATGAGGCTCCGCCGGCGATTATCTCCGTATTCCTAGGTGATGAGCTGGAATCCATAGTACGAGCCATCATCAACAGCGATGACTACATCAATAAAGGTGTTGTGCAAATGGATCTTGGTGTGCCTACCCTACCCAAGTTCATCAAGGACAACACCGATCGCAACCGCACCTCACCATTCGCCTTCACTGGTAACAAGTTCGAGTTCCGCATGCCCGGCGGAGAGATAAACCTCTCAGATGCCAATACGGTACTCAATACCATTGTCGCAAAGACACTGGCGGATTTCGCCGATGCGGTTGAGAGCGCACCGGATTTCGAGAAAGCTGCCAAGGAGTACATGAAGCAGGTGCTTACCGATCATCAGAGGATCATCTTCAACGGTGACAATTACAGTGGGGACTGGCCGCTAGAAGCTGAGCGCCGCGGCCTGCTCAACTACCGGAGCACCCCAGAATGCCTGCCGCTGATCGCTTCTCAGGAAAGCATTGAACTGTTCGAACGCTTTGGCGTGATGAGCAAGATCGAGCTGGAAAGCCGTGAGGAGGTCTATTTCGACCAATACTCGATGAAGATCAACATCGAAGGCCTAGTCTCCTCGCGCATGGTACGTGCCCGCTATCTGCCAGCCATCATCGAATACAGCTCAATGATCGCCCATTCGATAGAAGCAAAGAAGGATGTGAGCAGCTCGCTTAACACCCGAGCTGAGGAAGCCCTGCTCAATCGGCTTACCGAAGGCATCAACGCCATTTCTGATTGTGTCGATGCCCTTGACGCCGCTGTTTGTGCGTCTGCAGCTCTTGGTGATCCCCAAGCTAAGGCTAACGCTTACCTTGAGAAGGTGATTCCAGCTATGAATGATCTGCGCACGCACGTTGACGAGATGGAGCTCTTGGTTGGACACGATTATTGGCCGGTACCCTCGTACAACCATATGTTGTTCTACACCTGATCATTGTTCTACACCTGATAGATTTCGCGTGGCCCCGCAAGCTGGCAATAGCTTAGCGGGGCCATCGACGTGCTGCCCCATCATCTAATCGATGATGGGGCAGCACGTCTTTTCCACTCCATTTACCTTAGATATATCGATTATGCGGCAATGTCGCCTCAGAGCACTGCCAGATAGCGATCGAGCTCCCACTGCGAGACGTCGGCGCAATACGCGTCCCACTCCTCACGTTTATTGCGCACAAAGAAACCGTGTATATGATCGCCCAGCACTTCGCGCATCAAGTCTGATTGCTCGAACAGGTCTATGGCGCTGCCCAGATTAGGCGGCAACACGGCGATACCCTTGGCAACTCGCTCTTCGGTGCTCATGGCATAGGCATCATGCTTGAACTCGGCTGGCAAAGGCAGCTCCTCCTCTATGCCCTTTAAACCGGCTCCCAGCAACACCGCGAAGACCAGATAGGGATTGCAGGCCGGGTCGGGACTACGCACCTCGATACGGGTCGCATTCTCCTTACCGGGCTTGTAGAG
>DBPN01000027.1:41288-43557 GCA_002305585.1 Eggerthellales bacterium UBA1419 | reverse complement strand
GCCAAAGTTGCCGGTGGGAACACAAACATCAAGCGGTTGTCCCAGTAGCAGTTCTCCGCTGGCTACCAGTTTGGCATAGGCGCTGATGTAATAGACGATCTGCGGCATCAAGCGACCCCAGTTGATGGAGTTCGCGCTCGAGAGACGCAGCCCATGTTCGCTGGCCAGCAACTCGTTGAAGGATTCGTCGTTGAACGCGCCCTTGACCGAGGTCTGACAGCTGTCGAAGTTACCTTCCACGCCAAAGACGCCAACATTCCCTCCGCGTTGGGTGGTCATCTGACGTAGCTGCACATCACTCACTCCGCCATGCGGATAGAACACGATGATGTTGGTGTGGACACGATCCCTGAATCCCTCCAGCGCAGCCTTACCGGTATCACCGGAAGTCGCAACCAAGATCAGGAAGTCCTCCTGTGCTTCACCCTGCATACGCAAAGAGTCGATAGCTGCAGAGAAGAACAATGGCAGGCACTGCAGCGCCAT
Source organism: Eggerthellales bacterium UBA1419 (assembly GCA_002305585.1). Lineage (GTDB taxonomy): Bacteria > Actinomycetota > Coriobacteriia > Coriobacteriales > UBA8131 > UBA1419. Next base: position 43,071 of record DBPN01000027.1, on the reverse strand, counting down.
ATCCTTGAAAGCGCTGGTTGGTCCGTGCCAAAGCTCAAGCACGTGGGTACCGGGCGCCACGGTATTGGTGGGGATGATCTCCTCGGTGTCGAAGTTGCTGCTGTAAGCCAGAGCCATCAGCTCTTCGATCTTCTCTGCAGCCAGATCAACACCAAAGCTCTGATAGATTGCCGCTGCCTGTTGGGCATAAGGCAAATCCGCCAGCGCCGCGATTTGGTCCAAGTTGAGTTTTGGTACCACGAGAGGGACCAGTAAGCCTCCACCGGGTGCGATACCCTTGACGATGGCTTGTGTGAAAGTAAGGGGTTCTGATGATAGACCACGGGTATCAGAATATGTGTTGGTATAATGAGGTGTAATCATGCGTCAATGATACCGTATTGCAGAATGGCTGTACATTAGTACGCAAGCTGTAATCGGTTACAGTATTAGGTTGGATATCAAAGGAGAACTTTTGAAATATGCGATTGTGATACTTGACGGTGCCTCTGGCAATCCATTACCGGAATACGATGGTAAAACCACACTCGAGCAGGCTTACACCCCCAATCTAGATATGTTGGCAGAGGCGGGGCAGGTTGGTCTCTCGGTCAACGTTCCCGATGATATGGAGCCCTCATCAAACGTCGCGTGCACATCGATCATGGGCTATCATCCCAGAGATTATCCCATTGGTCGTGGCGCGCTCGAAGGAGCTGCGCTCGACTTAGATCTGGCACCGGATGAGCTGGCGATGCGCCTTAATCTCACTAATGTTTCTGATGACGGCATCATGGTGAGCTATTCGGCCGATAATATCTCTAGCGCGGATGCTCAGGCGCTTGCCGATGAACTCAAGGCCAAATTGGACGATGAGACATTCACTCTGCACAAGGCTACGGGATTTCGCCAGATATTGGTGGTGACCGGTCACCCCGAGTTGATGGATAGCGATTTTGCGGCTCCGCATAACTTCTCTGATGAGCCGGTTGCCGATCACCTATCATCGGGCCCCGGCGCGGAATTAATCATGGATTATCAAAGACGGGCTCGCCAGATATTGGCGGCTAGTCCGGTAAATGCTCGTCGTATAGCTGAGGGCAAGTTGCCCGCGACCGATGTCTTCGCCTTCTGGCCCGGCAAGCGCCCAGACGGCATGCGTTCGTTCTCTGAGATCTATGGCAAGACGGCTGGTATGCTATCCGGCGTGGATCTGCTCAGGGGCATCGCGAAGCTCGCCGACATCGACCGCTACCACTTTGATGGTGTCACTGATGGCGCGGATAACGACTATGCTGCGCAGGGAGATGGTGCCCTGGCGATGCTGGCCGAGAAGGACGTGGTGTTCATCCACGTCGAGGCGCCCGATGCAGAGGGTCATGATGGCAACATCGAAGGTAAACTGCGTGCCGTAGAGGCCATCGACCGTGAGATCGTGAGCCGTCTCATCGAATACGCGAAGAGTACCCCGCTACGCATCCTTGCATTACCTGATCACCCAACGCCAGTGGCTACCAAGCGCCATACCCATGATGCTGTACCATTTGTACTATCCGGTCCGGGCATTGAGGCCAACAGTGGCAAGCGACTCACCGAGAATGAGGCGAAAGCCACTGGATTGGTGATTGACCCTGGCTGCGATATGATGAAGGTGCTGTTGCAAAGCGCCGAATAAGGAGACATCAATGGATCCAGTCATCATCATCCCCACCTATGTGGGCAACAGGCGTAAGACACAGACTTATAACGTCGTTGCGACCTATGACCACACAACACCCCTGAATCATCAGGGTGAGCTTCCGCG
>DBPN01000027.1:0-41223 GCA_002305585.1 Eggerthellales bacterium UBA1419 | reverse complement strand
TGGATATCATGGTTGTTGACTCCGACACACTCAGGCAGTTCTATTCCCGAGCCGATCAGCTGGGATTGGCTGCTATCAGGGAGGGTGTCTCACTCACCGGTTATGGTGCCGTGCGCAATCTTGGTTTGGTGATAGCAGCGATCCTCGGCTATACCGAGGTCATCTATATCGATGACGACGAGACTATAAGCGACAAGGATTTCATCGAGAACGCTGTCTATGGTTTGGGTAAGCTCACGCAAAAGGGTATCCCGGTGCTGGTGAAGACCGGCTACTATACCGATCGTAAGGGCAAATGGCTCTCAAGCCAGAAGAACGCCTGGTACAACCATTTTTGGCAGCAAGGTGATCTGTTCAACGAGTGGATAAGCAAGGCGATGCGCGGCCCACGTCTATCTCGATCGAACGCGGCGTACGGTGGCCTGATGGCGATTCATCGCGAGGCATACCGTCGTATCTCCTTCGATCCCTGGATCGCCCGCGGAGAAGACCTCGATTACATGCTTAACGTTCGGATGTATGGTGGTGATGTCTGGTTTGATAACCAGTGGTACATCCAGCATCTTCCGCCTACAGAGAGAACCGAAGCTCAACGTTTTCGCCAGGACATCTATCGCTGGATATATGAGCAGCGCAAGATTGAATTCTCCAAATCGCAAATCGACCTGCTACCCATCCAGCCGCAATCGTTGTATCCCTATCCCGGTCCCTTCCTTGAGCAGAACATCACGCGTAGGGTTTTCCTCACCGCGCTGTTGCGCTCACTTGGGCGTCCAAACGAGCGCAAAGGCTACATCAGGGCAGCACTGGCAGCCCGCCGTGAGGCAAAGGCCTATGCCGAGGTGTTCTGTCCCAAGTACTTCGAGTTCCAGTTGGGCTGGCCACAGATGATCGGTATCCTTGAGGTCGATCATGAGCTGCGACAGCTCTTAGGTGGCGACAGCCGCGATGGTAGGCGTGTTCCCCAACATAGAGGTGCGCACGAGGCCAGCCGCGAGGTACCGGAACCATACGTCTCGCAAGACCGAGAGGCCGGCTCACGGCCTACAATGCAACCCAAACCACAGTCTGACCTGCTGGATTTCGAGCTCGACCTTGATGCCTTGGGACTTGACCAGAAGTGAGTTTCGAAGCCTTTCTCATCGTTGCGCTGGGCGGTCTTCTGGTAGGCGTGCTTTCTGGGATGTTCGGCATTGGCGGCGGCACCATGATCGTTCCTCTGCTCAATCTGGTCTTCTCGGTTCCGATTGCGGGGGCAACAGCGACTTCTCTATTCACCATTGCGCCTACTGCGATATCTGGCACATTGAAGCATGTTCAGCAAAAGACTGCCGATATCAAACTGGGTGTTTTAATTGGTATATCGGGAGCTTTGACATCTGCGCTGGGTGCATGGTTGTCAGGGGATCTGCCAGAGACCGTCTTGGTTGGCATTACAGCGCTTGTCATCCTCTATAGCGCATATCGGATGTTCAAGTCGAGCAGAAACAAGCAGCCTGCCGCCGCGGAGTCTTCACCGAAGTCAGTAAAGCGAACAGTGATAATCGCTGTGATCCTTGGCCTGTTCGCCGGCTTCATTGCTGGTCTTGTGGGTGTAGGTGGCGGATTCATCATCGTACCCATGTCCATTGCGCTGCTTGGTTTCACCATGCACCGTGCGGCGGGGACCTCACTACTGGCAATAGCCATCATCGCCATTCCTGGGATCATCTCCCATGCGATTTTAGGCCACATCTGGTATCTTCACGGGCTGGCTCTGTTGGTGGGCACTATCCCGGGAGCGCAATGGGGTGCACATCTGGCCGCTCGCATACCAGATCGAGCGCTGCGATTGGCCTTTGGCGTGGTATTGGTATTTGCCGGCGGTATGCTTATCGTGAATCAGCTCATACTGTAAACAGGAGCTGGTAAACTGACACCGCTCGCAGGTGATCTAATAGCGAGCGCAAAACGCTGAAATCAAGGCAATGAGCGCAAGTCAGCAGAAACAAGACAGTAGACACAAGANNAGACACAAGACAGTAGACACAAGATGCTGAACACAAAACGGGAAAGGCGGTCATGAACCTCAGGCGACTATCGTTAATCGAAGCGGTATCGATTGGCGTCCTGACTTTGATGGGGGCCATAGCCGTGGCATCTCTTCTCCTGCGTGGTAGTTGGGTAGTCATCACCATTAGCCTGTTAGCGATGGCGCTGGTCTCCTTTTTGATGATGCGCTACGCAATCGACCCCGATCGCCTGCAAGCTCGACAGTCAGAGCGCATATTGCGTCTGGCTGCTCGCACTCTGCCCTTCATGCGCCAGGGGTTGGCTCCAGAGTCGGCTCAGGAGGTCTGCAAGCTCCTCTTACCGGCAACCCTGGCAAACGCCGTAGCTATAACCGACCAGGAGAGGGTCGTAGGCTTCGCCGGTGCCGAGAAAGATTCACATCCCATAGGTTCTCCCATTGTCACCAAGGCCACCTTGGCCGCCCTACAGGATGCCGAGATGCGTGTGATCACCACGCCAGAAGGCATCGGTCTGCCAGAGAAGACGACTTCGCTGAATGCGGCTATCATCGTGCCGATGATCCTGCGTGACGAGCCGGTGGGAATCCTCAAGTTTTATTATCGCTCTGCCAGTAAGATCGATGAGACGCAGCGAGCCATGGCCGAAGGCCTAGGTAACCTGCTCACAATGCAGTTGAGTCTGGCAGAGCTGGACGCGCAGCGGGAATTGGCTACGCAGATGGAGCTCAAGGCACTCCAGGCGCAGATCAATCCGCACTTCCTCTTCAATACCATCAATACAATCGCTTCCCTGATCCGCACCAATCCCAGTCGTGCCCGCATCATGCTCAGGGAGTTCGCGGTTTTTTATCGACGTACGCTTGAGGGCTCTCAAGATCTGATCACCCTTGAACAGGAACATCTGCAAACATTGCGTTATCTTGGTTTTGAGATAGCGCGATTTGGAGAAGAACGTATAATGCTAACCAGCGATATTGAGAACGGTCTTGAGAGGGTCATGGTTCCGGCGTTCGTAATCCAGCCGTTGGTGGAGAACGCAGTGGGCCATGCGATGCGCGATGATGCTCCTCTGCACATCGAGATCAAGGCAGAGCGCAAGGGACCAGACGTTGTCATATGTGTTAAGGACGATGGGGTGGGTATCCCCAAAGAGCGCTTGCCACACATGTTGCAGGACACGGATAAGGCGCACATGGGAATTGCCCTGAAGAATGTCGATGACCGGCTTAAAGGTTATTATGGCGGCGACTCTGGTTTGGAAGTGTTTTCGGAACTGGGCGTGGGCACCACGGTTTGTCTTACGCTGAGAAATGTAGGTGAACTGAAGATGGAGAGCGTATGCTGAAAGCAATCATTGTCGATGACGAAGCCCCTGCGCGTTCTGAACTCCGGTACCTGCTGGATGAGACGGGACAGGTTGAGGTTGTTGGGGAGGCTGTTAATGTTCGTGAGGCGATAGAGCGCCTCAAGGAAAAAGGCGCGGATGTCATGTTCCTAGACATCAGCATGCCGGGCGCGAGTGGTGTTCAGCTGGCTGAGGCCTTGAACCGGCTCAAGTTCCCACCGGCGATTGTGTTTGTCACTGCTTACAGTGAGCATGCGGCAGCAGCCTTTGATGTCAATGCGGTGGACTATCTGGTCAAACCGGTTGAGACAGATCGTCTTCTACAGGCGATATCAAAGGTCAAGCATCATGTCTCTGTATATGCCAAGGGCACTCAATCCGAGCGCATACCGGTGGAGAAGAGCGGCAAGAAGCTGTTGGTGGCTACCGATAAGATCCACTACATCATGGCGAAGGATGACTACTCCTATCTCCATACCGAGTCGGATCGTTATCTTTCCACCGTCTCGCTGGCGCAGTTGGAAAGCAAGCTCGAGCCGCATGGCTTCTTCAGGGTGCATCGTCGCTATCTAGTCAATCTGGCCTGTGTCGAGGAAGTGACACCGGTGAGCGGCGGAACGCTACTGCTGAGTCTAAGCGGTGAAGAGGAGACCATCCCGGTTTCGCGCAGGCGCGTTGCCTCGTTGAAAAAGGCTTTGGGATTATAGTTGAGACATGGTCAACACGCAGCTTGATACTCAGTCGTAAGCCTCGGGGAGCTTTCAACAAGACTCCAGTTGACCCCACCTTGACCCCATTGGGCTGCGGTTTTTGACAGAATGCAAAGCTACTCTTGTTTGTCTAGGTAGCTTTGCGTTATCATGGAACGCTGCTATAAGAGGGTTCTAATGTTTGAAAGTGGTTATTTTTGGGTAAGGAAGACGCAATAGAGCTTGAAGGCACCGTCGTTGAGCCACTGCCCAACGCGATGTTCAGGGTCGAATTGGAAAACGGTCATATCGTGCTTGCGCACATCTCAGGTAAGATGCGCATGCACTACATCCGCATTCTGCCAGGCGACAAGGTCACTGTGGAGTTATCTCCCTACGACCTCAACCGCGGGCGGATAACCTATCGTTACAAGTGACCTGCTGTCACGGATAATCGATAGAAGCTGGATGCCGTCTTCCAGATCAGGTTTTGAAAACTAACGCCTGCGGCTGCGGCGTGAATATAGATTAAGAAGATTGCACGGGATAGCCTAGTGCGAATGAGAAGCGACGTGAGGCGCTACAAGCGCATCGAGACGCGGCTTTTGTGCGTTTAACGCTTCTCTCCTAGAGGTTTCCCAAGGCAGATAACTGAAGGGAACAGAGTTATGAAGGTACGTCCTTCGGTCAAGAAGATGTGCGACAAATGTAAGATCATCCGACGCCATGGGCGCGTTCTCGTCATTTGCGAGAATCCACGTCACAAGCAGCGTCAGGGCTAGGGAGGAGTTGCTTAGTGGCCCGTATCTCTGGAGTTGACCTTCCGCGTGATAAACGCGTGGAAATCGGGTTGACCTATATCTACGGTATCGGCTTGACCACCGCTACCAAGATCCTGCAGGCAACCGGGGTGAACCCGGATACCCGCGTCAAGGACCTGACAGAAGAAGAGACTGTCCGTCTACGTGAATACATCGACAAGAATCTGAAGATTGAAGGCGACCTGCGCCGCGAGGTGTCTCAGAACATCAAGCGCCTGATGGAGATTGGTGCGTATCGTGGCCTTCGTCATCGTAAGGGCCTTCCGGTTCGCGGTCAGCGCACGCACACTAATGCGCGCACCCGCAAAGGTCCTCGCAAGCAAATCGGAGGGAAGAAGAAGTAGATGGCAGCTAAAAAACAGGTGCGCACCCGCATCAAGCGCTCAGAGCGCAAGAATATCGCGGTGGGACAGGCGCACATAAAGAGCACATTCAATAACACGATTATCAGCATCACCGATCCCCAGGGCAATGTGATCTCTTGGCAGAGTGCCGGTACCGTGGGCTTCAAGGGCTCACGAAAGTCCACCCCCTTTGCTGCCCAGATGGCTGCAGAAGCCGCCGCTAAAATCGCCCAGGAACATGGTCTGCGCAAGGTCTCGGTTTTTGTGAAGGGACCCGGTTCTGGTAGGGAGACCGCCATCCGTTCGCTGCAAGCGGCCGGACTGGAGATCGCCAGTATCCAGGATTGCACACCGATCCCCCACAACGGGGTTCGTCAGCGCAAGCGTCGGCGTGTTTGATTTCTGAGAGGTCAGGTAACTATGGCTCGTTATACCGGGGCGGACTGCAGGTTGTGCCGCCGTGAAGGAAATAAACTGTTCTTAAAGGGTGATCGTTGCTACACCGAGAAATGTGCGGTGGAGCGCAGGCCCTATCCGCCGGGTGAAGCCGGCAAGAAAAGAGTGAAGGAAAGCGAATATCGTCTGCAGTTGCGCGAGAAGCAGAAGACCAAGCGTATCTACGGTCTGCTCGAGAAGCAGTTCCACGGCTACTATGAGCTAGCTAACCGCCAACAGGGCGTCACAGGTGAGAATCTCCTGCGTATTCTGGAGTCCCGTCTGGACAACGTCATCTACCGCCTTGGCTTTGCCAAGTCAAGGGATGAGGCTCGCCAGCAGGTTCGTCACGGTCATATCACCGTGAACGGACGCAGGGTCGACATTCCGTCGTTCCGTGTCAAGCCAGGTGACCTGGTGGCTATCGCTTCGAAGGCAAGGGATCTGCTTGTGATCAAGACAGCCCTTATCTCCAGCGAGAGGACCGAGGTTCCCCAGTGGCTGGAAGTTGACATCGAGAAGCTTCAGGGCTCAGTGCTGTCTCTGCCAACCCGTGAGCAGATCGACCTGGATATCCGCGAGCAGCTCATCGTCGAGCTCTACTCGAAGTAAACAACTCTTGAGGAGGTTCATAGATGACTGAGTTCATGAGACCCCAGGTGACTGTGGAGCAGGTCAATGATACGCTTGCTCGTTTCATCGTTGAGCCGCTGGAACGTGGCTACGGTCAGACCTTGGGCAACAGCATGCGTCGTGTGCTGCTTTCCTCTCTGGATGGCGCCGCTGCCACAGCTATCAAGATCGAAGGCGTACTACATGAGTTCTCGGTTGCCGAAGGTGTAATCGAGGACGTCACAGATATCGTATTGAATGTCAAAGGTCTGGTTTTCAGCTCCATGGGAACTGGCGAAGAGGCCGTTGCCACTATCGACGCCATAGGTCCTGCCATCGTGACAGGTGCAGACCTGCATGTTCCCGCGGAGTTCAACCTGATCAATCAGGATCATGTGATCGCAACCCTCGCCGAAGGCGGACGACTGAAGATGGAGATCCGCATAGGTGTTGGACGCGGCTATATCTCGGCTGAGCGCAATAAGCGTAGCGATGATCCAATTGGTCGCATTCACGTTGACTCGCTGTTCTCACCGGTGCGTCGTTGCACTATGAGTGTCACCGACACCCGTGTTGGCCAGCGTACCGACTATGACAAGCTGGCTTTAGAAGTGGAGACTAATGGCTCCATCCCGCCAACCGAAGCTGTCGTGCGCGCGGCCAATATCGTCACCCAGCACATGGATGCATTCCTTGCGCTTGGCGGCGAAGAAGAGGAAATCGATGCTCCCAGCATCTTTGCTCCTGAGGGTCCCGGCAAGAACACTGAGCTTGAGAAGCAGGTTGAGGATCTTGACCTGAGCGTTCGTTCGTACAACTGTCTGAAGCGTGCTGGCATCCATTCGGTCAAACAGCTGGTCGAGTACAGCGAAAACGATTTGCTGAACATCCGCAACTTTGGTGCCAAATCCATTGAGGAAGTAAAGGACAAGTTGCAATCGATGGGTCTTGGCCTGAAGCCCTAAGCGGGAAAGATCCCAACTCTGGCAATCTGTCAGATCGTTGAGGTTTTGAACGTTGGTAGTTTCGTACCGCCAAAGGCGGGCTTGCGCCAATAGTAATTGGGAGATTTAGAAGATGAGACATTACAAGAAAGGCCGTAAGCTGGGAACCAGTGCCAGCCACACCAAGGCCATCAAGAAGAATCTGGTTAATGCGCTGTTCATCAACGACCGCATCAAGACCACCTTGGAGCGTGCCAAGGAGATTCGCGGCGACGTTGATAGAATAGTCACCTGGGCAAAGCGTGGCGATGTGCATTCACGTCGTCTGGCCATTGCTGCTCTGGGTGACAAGGATCTGGTCGCCGAGATCTTCACCAAGGTCGACCAAGGTCTGTTCAAGGATCGTCCTGGTGGATACACACGCATCATGCGTCTGGGTAACCGCAGGGGAGACGCAGCCCCAATCGTGATTATGGAACTGGTTCAGGAACCGGTTGTGAAAAAGGGCACTGTTGCCGAGCCGGCGAAGAAATCCGTCATTTCACGCGTCACGGGCAAGGGCAAGACAGCCAAGGCTGTCGATACCGTTGTCGAGGCAGAAGAAGCTGTGGTCGAAGAGCCTACAGGCGAGCTAGTTGAAGCGGTTTCAGAGATTGCAGTCGAGGAGGCTGTTATCGAAGAGGTTGTTGCGGACGAAGCCGCGGTTGCTGAAGGCGAAGCAGCAGAAGTTGTTGCAGAAGTTGTAGCTGAGGAAACTCAGGAAACTGAGGATACCGACAAGTAAGTACGCCTCAGGTTTGGATGGTAGATGGGTATCATAGCCAACCAAGGTTATTGCGAGGGCCTTGAGCTGCTTCTTAAGCTCAAGGCACCGTCGCGTTTGGCGGCAAAAGATGCGACACTCTTCTCGTTTGATGCCAGCGCTGAGGAGCAGGCGGCAAGCCTGATGGGCTGGACTACGCTTTGTGCAAATCCCCCTAAACCTATACGTGAGATTGCCGAATTAGCTGCGCAGATTCGCGCTGAGGGCCTAGATACCGTGGTGCTCATCGGCCAGGGTGGATCCACTCAAGCTTCGATGACAATCACCAAGTTACATGAATTGGAGTCGAACAGAGTCGCCTTCAAGACCATGGACTCGCTTTCACCGGTGTTCGTCAATCATATCTTGGGCAGCTCGGATCCGGCGCGCACATTGTATATACTCTCCTCAAAATCGGGGTCCACTGTCGAACCGATCCTGCTTGAACGTGTGGTTTGGCACTATGTCAGTGCCCATCTTGGCGCTGCAGAAGCCGGAAAGCGATTTGTCGCCATAACCGATCCCGATAGTGAGCTGGAGCAGCACGCACGGGAAAAGAATTATCGCGCTGTTCTTCACGGACCAATAGATGTTGGCGGACGTTACTCTGCTATGAGTGTGTTCGCGTTGTTTCCCATGGCTCTGGTTGGCATCGATATAGAGGCAGCCATAGAGGAGACGAAGCAGACCGAGCTACTCTGCTCACAAGACAATACCGAGAACCCCGCTCTGATCTTGAGCTGCTTCCTCTACGATTGCTATCAAAACGGTCGCGATAAATTCTCATTGGTGCTTCCACCTTCGGGACAGGTGCTTGGTCTATGGATCGAGCAGCTTGTTGCTGAGTCGCTTGGCAAGCAGGGAAAGGGCATCCTGCCTAATGTCGAGGTAGATGCCAGCGTGCTCAGCTTTCCTTACGATGATCGCAGTGCCATCTGCTATGCGGTTGGCCATGATGAGGGTTATCATGAATCCATCTGCTGCATCAATTCCAGCATACCTGTACTAAATTTCTCAATCGAACGGGCAACTCAGGTGCTGTCGCACTTTGTCATCTGGGAGTTCGCCATAACGTTCCTTGGCATCATGATGGAGGTCAATCCCTTCGATCAGCCAGATGTTGAGCTAACAAAGACCCTGGTTAAGGATATCCTCTACAATGACGAGAAGGCAGAGTTGCCGGCAGCAGACGCCGATACCATAGCTCTGTATAACTTCTCTGATGATTCCAACTATGTTCGCGCCATGCGCATTAGCAGATCCCTGCTAGACGAAGAATTCGACGCTACCATCGATCAGGCCCTAAGGCGCCTGCTCGGATCCCTTGAGTCGGGAGACTACTTCTCACTCAACGCATTCCTGCCCTTCCGGGGCATTGGTCGAAGAGAAGCTTTGGAGCGGATGCGCAATCGGGTTGCCAGCCGTTTGGGCGCCGTATCCTGTTTGGAGATTGGCCCGCGCTATCTGCACTCCACCGGCCAGCTGCACAAAGGCGGGCCGAACAACGGCGTCTTCCTTCTGCTAAGTGCCGAGGAGGAAAACGATATCGCCATTCCCCAAGAAGACTTCACCTTAGGTGAATTGGCCATAGCGCAGGCTCAAGGCGACTTCGAGGCATTGGCTTCGCGCGGTCGACGCACTTTGCACATCCACCTTTGCGATAACGACTCGGAGACTCTCTCTCGTTTCGCTGACCGATTCTGTGCGGCGGTATCGGCCATCAAGGTCTAGGCTTGTTGCTTTTCCCAATAATGATGTCATAATAGTGTCAATAGCAGGGGCTTTGCCTTTCTCTTGCATTGCCTCTGAGCAGCTGTTTTGCGCAGTGATGCTTATCTCAAACAGCTGCGGTATCTTTATCGCGTTCATCGTGGTCGGGGCACCCTGATGGTGTTCAAGTCAGGGCAAGAGGTAAAAGGGAGGCGTTTACATCATGATCAGCAAGAAGTCTATGTTAAATTCCGTGAAAGTCCTGTTTGGTGGCATCTTGATGTTGGCCGGACTTTCAATGCTTACAGCCTGTGGCTCAAGTGCTCCCGACCCCAAGGTATTATATGAAGACAAGTGCTCGTCTTGTCATGGGCTGGGGATTGTGGAGTCATCTGCATATTCGAGTTTGGAGTCTTGGCAGGATCTAGTGGATCGCATGCAGGAGAAGAGCAATTCATACAGCGATGCCGAGGCCAAGACAATCGCCGAGTATCTGCACCAGAATATGAAATGAGGTTGATATGGATAGCATCAATCGTCGCGATTTGATTAGGAATGGCGTTCTCGGCGCTGCGGGAATCGCCGCCGCAGGACTGCTCTCTGCCTGTTCAAGCGGGTCGCAGGCCAGCAATCAAGGCACCTCCTCGCCGGCATCGAACACGGTTGCCGAGGAAATCCCCCTGCCAACCTATGTTCACGATGCCAGCAAAGATAGCAACTTCGAGGTTGTACCAGACAGCAAGACAACCGTTGGCACTACCTATGAGAACCTGTTGACGGCTCTAGTGGGCGAGACCGGCGCAAAGACCAAGTACCTAGCTTATTCCGAAGTTGCCAGGCAAGAGGGATTTGACCAGATAGCCCGGCTGTTCGCTGTTACTGCGGATGCCGAACAGATCCATATCGATCTTGAATTCGAGCAGGCTAAGAAGATCGATCCCAACACCAAGCTACCCGAGCCGCCCATTGTGGAAAAGCACGGAACTGGCGTTAACCTGATCCTAGGCGCCAATGGTGAGATTTACGAGACCTCGGATATGTATCCGGCATTCACTAAGAAGGCCCTGGAGGAAGGCAACAAGGACACGGCTCAGGTCTTTATGCGTGCGAAGCTGGCCGAAGCCTATCACGCGGAGCTGTATCTAGATGCCTATAACATCATCGACGCGCCTGACGATGCAACCTACTACCTCTGTCCGGTTTGTGGGTTCATCCACAAAGGTGACAGCTTCTCGGCTTGTCCCATCTGCTTTCAACCCAAGGAGAATTTCAAGGCTTATTAAGCTTGCTGTCCAGAGTTCTGGTTACGTCAATAGTGAGGTTTCCGTTGAGCCTGCTGTCACAGGTGAGGTTCAAGGGCGCTGACCGCTGGCGATTGCTAACGGTGAGGCTCAATGTCGCTGGGTCTGTCTACAATTTGTCTTGTATAATGGTTTGCCAGCGCCCTAAGATTCCTTGAGAGATCAGCGATACCCAATGCTCCTTTTTGACCATGTTTCCTTTACTTATCCGGCCCGGCAAAATCCAGCAGTCAGCGACGTGAGTCTCTCTCTGGAGCCGGGCTGTCGTGTAGCGCTGCTGGGAGCCAACGGCAGCGGTAAGTCCACACTGGCCAGATTGGCTAATGCCCTGATCATCCCCGATGAGGGCAGTGTTGAAGTAGATGGGCTGCCAACAAACGCTCATCAGACAATCCGCGAATTGCGCAAGCTCGTTGGCTTAGTCTTCCAAGATCCTGATAATCAGATCATCAGTTCTTCGGTGTTGGATGACGTTGCCTTTGGTCCCGAGAACCTTGGCTTAGAGCGGGCGGAGATAGCGCGTCGCTGCAGGGAGGCACTTGCGCTAGTTGGCCTTTTGGGCCACGAAGCTCGCGATCCCAATACCTTGAGTGGGGGCGAGAAGCAACGCTTGGTGATTGCCGGTATCTTGGCGATGGAGCCGCGTTATCTGGTGTTAGATGAGCCTACCTCGATGTTGGACGTCACCGGACGCGGGGAGGTGCGCGCGGCGATAAGAGCGCTGCACGAAAGAGGCCATGGTATCTTGCACATCACTCACGATTTGGAAGAAGCCCTAGATGCGGATCAAATTGTTGTGCTCAAGCGGGGCAGGGTTGTGTTCAGGGGGACACCTGATGAGTTGATGCAGGATGTCGATGCTCTTACGGATTATGGCATCAGTCTCACTCCCTCGCTCCAACTACAAGCCCTGCTTTCGCAATCAAACCTGTCTGTGAAAGCTGCGGCTGTGGTACAGGACCAGTTCATCGCTAAGGCTGGAGCCACTGCCTTACAGGCCGACGCCGACACCTATGTACAAGGCGAAACGGTTGCTGCACAGGCTGGAGCCACTGCTGCACAGGCCGATTCAACCGCGACAAAAACCGTACTCAGCTTGGAGGGAGTCTCCTTCACCTATGCCCGCGGTGGCTCGACAGAGCATAGGGCTTTAGATGATGTGAGCATGAGGGTTAATCCAGGGTCATATCTGTTAGTACTAGGTCATACGGGTAGTGGAAAATCCACTTTACTGCGTATTGCTTCAGGCCTTTTGGCGCCGGAGAGCGGTAAGGCAATTTTGACCGCAACAGCGGGCACAGCCGGGGCAGCGAGCACAACTGGAGTAGCCGGCACAACTGGGGCAGCGGGCACAACTGGAGCAACCAGTACATGCGGCGCGCCTGCAGCCATCAAACCAGGTGTTGTGGGTCTGGTCTTCCAACAGCCCGAAACGCAGTTGTTCGCACACACGGTTGCCGATGATATCTGCTTTGGCCCTCGTAATCTTGGCATGCTTACCAACACCCGTGCGCAAGAGGTGCTGGTGCGGGAATCGCTGGATGCCGTTGGACTCGACTATCAGGAATTCGCTCAGCGTTCTCCCTTCACTTTAAGCGGCGGAGAAAGCCGTCGCGTTGCCTTGGCAACGGTTTTGGCCATGCGTCCTCGCTTCCTGTTGCTGGATGAGCCAACAGCGGGACTTGATGCCAATGGCAGGAGATTCGTCCACAGTCTAATCGAAGCTCTGACAGAGCAGGACGTGGGTGTGGTAGTGGTCTCACATGACATCGATGAGTTCTTGCCTCGTGCTCACGATGTGCTAGTTTTAGCGCACGGTCGCATGCAGTGGTCGGGGAAGGCACTCGATCTTATCCATGAACCGGATATCCTGCATGCGGCCGGATTGCAGGTGCCCCAAGTTATCGGCTGGCAACAACGTGAGGGAATGCCGGCGGATAGCTTTACGCTTGACCCCTTTGAGGCTGCGGATAGAATTCTTAGATGGCGTGCTGCAAGAGGGGAGCGCTAATGGCCTTTGTGGTCCCCTTTGGTCAGTACGTACCCGGTGACAGCGCCATCCATCGCCTGGATGCGCGCATCAAGCTGCTGGTGATTGTCGCATATGTCTTCACATTGTTCGCCACAAGTGGCTGGCTCGGTCTTCTACTCTGCCTGCTGCTCTTGTTGGTGGGATACAGCATGGCGCATATTCCGCTGCGTTTAGCGGCACGTGGTCTCAAGCCGGTGCTGATCATCTTGCTGTTCACGCTGATTGCGAATACGTTCTCCTTCAATGCGGCAAGCCCAGCGATCAGCCCATTGGGTGCAGGGTTGGGAACGGGCATCGTGGGAAGTTCCATTGCTAACTCTCTGCCAGACAGCATCATCTTATTTGGTAGTTTTGGCATCAAGCCACTGGGCTTGTTGCGTGGCATGTATTTTGTCTTGCGGATTGTATTGCTGGTAAGCATGACGTCTCTGCTCACCTTTACCAGCTCGGTGGTTGCCCTTACCGACGCTATCGCTTCGCTCCTGCGCCCGCTGCGAGTCTTTAAAGTGCCCGTCGAAGACATCGCCACCATCTTCACTATTGCCCTGCGTTTCATACCGCTTACAGCAGAAGAAGCCGAGAAGATCATGGTAGCCCAAACTGCCCGAGGGGCTCAGTTCAACGTTGGTGGTCCCATCCGGCGCGTGAAAGCCTGGGTTCCGGTGATCATCCCCCTGTTTGTCAATCTCTTCCGTCGTGCCGACGACCTGGCCTGTGCCATGGAGTCACGCTGCTATATTGGTGAAGGTCGAACACACTTGAAAGTGGCGCGATTGCGCACACAGGAGGTGTTCGCCGGGCTCGCGCTGGCAGTGGTCTTGATACTGATCGGAGTCTTGTTATAAAAGTCACAATGTTGTCAACCTGGGCGTAATTATACTGGTTGTATGAACCCGGCTGCGCTATTTAAGCCGGTTTAGATGATATGTTCGTAAATGATAGGTGATATGATTTGGGCAATAGGACCTAGCTTAAGATTCGGTTACTAACGGCAGGTCGAAAAGAGTGACTGATAATCCAGAAAGAGGTGGTTTGTAATGGCGATTCTTGAAGATATCTCCCTGGCAGTACAGGCCGGTAAGAAGGCTGATGTTGTATCTTTGGTCAATCAAGCTATCAGTGATGGTACCACTCCAGAAGCGATTCTCAACGAAGGCTTGATTCCCGCAATGGATATTGTCGGGGATAAGTTCAGCAAGAATGAGATATTCGTGCCAGAGATGCTGGTTGCGGCCAGAGCGATGTCCGCTGGTACAGAGATACTCAAGCCGCTGTTGGTCCAGGCTGGTTCTGAGCCTTTGGGTAAGGCCTGCATCGGAACCGTTAAGGGCGACCTGCACGACATTGGTAAGAACCTGGTTCGCATGATGATGGAAGGTAAGGGTATCGAGATTCACGATCTTGGCGTCGATGTTACTCCCGAGGCCTTCGTCGATTTCATCAAGCAGAATGACGACCTGCAACTGGTTTGCATCTCTGCATTGCTCACAACAACGATGCCAGCTATGGAAGAAACCGTAAAGGCTATCGAGGCCGCCGGTTTACGCGACAAGGTGAAGGTCATGGTGGGTGGAGCTCCTATCACGCAAGAATTCGCCGATCAGATTGGCGCTGACGCCTATACGCGCGATGCCGGTTCTGCAGCTAGCAAGGCTGCTGAACTCATAACCGCGTAAACAGCGATCCAACAGATAAGGAACCAGGACCAGCTGGTCTGTGAAGGACGTACTATGACAGAGAACCGACTCGCCAGTCTGCTTGCAGAGGGCACATTCGTTGTCACCTGCGAGATGATTCCCGGGCGAGGCGCTAACGAGGCCCATCAGGGCAAAGAGCTGGAAATCGCCCGCGAGCTCGCGGCCAGCGGGCGTATCCACGCGATGTCGATTACTGATAATCCCAGTGGCAACCCAGCTCTATTGGCAGATTGCTTCGCAGAGGATCTGCTGAAAGCTGGCGTAACACCGCTGGTACATATGAGCTGCAAGGATCGTAATCGCTCGCAGCTGGAGAGCCAGCTCTGGGCATTAGAGCGTCGAGGCATCGCCAATGTCTTGGCCATGACCGGCGACTACCCCGTGTCTGGTTTCTCCGGTCGACCCCGACCAGTATTCGATTTGGACAGTGTCCATCTTCTGCAGATGGTCTCTGAGATGAACAGGGGCTTGCAGACAAAGACCCCCAAGGGCACCACCACCTTATTGCCAACGCACTTCAATCCCGGTGCTGTGACCAGTCCGTTCAAATGGACCGAAGGTGAGTTGTTGCCGCAGTATTACAAGTTGGAGAAGAAGATCGTAGCCGGTGCCCGTTTCATCATCAGTCAGGTTGGCTATGATGCCCGCAAGATGGATGAGCTAATCCGCTATCTGCGTTTGCGGGATCTTAGCGTGCCGCTTATCGCGAATATCTTCATCCTCAGCGCCGGTGTTGGCAGGATAATGAATGCCGGCAACTTCCCCGGTTGCTTTGTGAGTGATGACTTACTGGCTGTTTTGCAGCAGGATGCCAAATCCGAGGATAAAGGTAAGGCCGCCTATCGTTTGAGGGCGGCCAAGATGATAGCGATAGCCCGAGGACTGGGCTATGCCGGTGTGCATATCGGCGGCATCAATATCACAGCGGCCGACGTTGAGCAGGTGCTCGACACGGCCGATGAGTTGCAGGGTGACTGGCAGGAATTCGCTCGCGAGATCACCTTTGGAAAACACCCCGGATTCTATCTCTTTGAACGTGACCCAAAAACCGGCCTGAATCTTGATGTGCTGGCCAAGCGCTACGAGAGTCGATTGGATGGGCCAATCAAGGGCAATTATCCGCTTTCAAGGGTTGCGCACAAGATAGCTTTCACCAAGGATAAGGGACTCTATCCCGCAATGAGCTGGGTCTCACATCGAGGTGAAGCTGCCAAGGGTGCGCATCGGGGACATCGCCTTGAGCATATCGGCAAGGTGCTGATGTATGGCTGTCAGGACTGCGGCGATTGTGGATTGCACGCCACAGCCTATACCTGCCCAATGTCGCAATGCCCCAAATGCCAGCGCAATGGTCCCTGTGGCGGTAGCAGTGATGGTTGGTGTGAGGTGTATCCGGGAGAGCGTTATTGCATCTACTATAAGGCCTACCATCGACTGAAGCATTATGGCAAAGAAGCAAGTCTCTCCGAGACCATCTGGCCGCCAGTGAATTGGGATTTCTTCCAGACTTCGGCTTGGAGTAACTACCATCATGACAGAGACAACTACGCGCATGGTTTGTCGATGCCAAAGCGACCCGAGCTTTAACCAGACAAAGAGCTAAGAAAGGAAGTTCAATGATCATCATCGGTGAGAAGATCAATGGCTCGATTCCCAGAACGGGTGAAGCCATAGCTGCAAAGGATGAGGCCTTTATCCATGAGCTGGCGCGCAAGCAAACCGCAGCGGGAGCGCATTATCTGGATTGTTGCGCCTCAGTAACTGAAGGTGAGCTGGAGACAGTCGAGTGGCTGATAGAGCTGATCCAAGATGAATCAGAGCTGCCAATCTGCATCGACAGCCCAAACTCCCAGGTTTGCGTGGATGCCATGAAGTTTTGCAAGAAGCCCGGAATGATAAATTCGGTATCACTGGAAGGTGACAAGATCGACGTCGTCTTCCCGGTTATTGCAGATACCGAGTGGGACTGTATCGCGCTTCTCTGTGACGACAAGGGTATCCCTCGCGATGCAGCCGGCCGCATCGAGGTTTTCAAGAAGACCATGCTGCGTGCAGAAGAGTACGGCATTGCGCCAAACAGACTTTACATCGACCCCTTGGTTGAGACTCTTGGCACCAATGATCAGAGTCTGCTGACCTTTGTCGAAACCTGTCGTGCGGTAAAAGAGCTCTATCCCGATGTCCACCTTACCAGCGGGCTCTCCAATATCTCCTTTGGTTTGCCTGTTCGCAAGATGATAAACATCGGCTTTTTGGTGCTGGCGATGAATGCCGGCATGGATAGCGCGATCATCGATCCAACCAACCGCGATCTTTTGGGTGTATTGTTTGCCACAGAAGCACTGCTGGGCAAAGATGAATACTGCATGGAATACATTGGTGCGTATCGTGAGAACCTCTTTGGTCCTATCAAAGCCTGATATCGTCTCAATCAATTGAGATCGTCAGTAAAGATCGAGGAGTGATTGCGTGTCACCAAGCGATGAGATAGATAGCTATATAACGGAGTTAGCTAGCGCGGTCGATTTCGATCGCGTTGGCTTCTGTCCTGCCGCAGACCTGGAGGTCAATCCCCTGGTACGCGAAGCCTGTGCTGCCGACCGTTGCCAACAATACGGACGCAACTGGGTATGTCCGCCGGCATGTGCCAGCCTGGACGATTACTCTGAGCAGTTTGCTGCCCGCGAGCGTGTTGCCGTGGTTCAAACGGTTGGCGTATTGGAGGATGAATACGATTTTGAAGGTATGATGGCTGCCGATAAATTGCACAACCAGCGTTTTCTGGCACTGGTTGAGAAGCTACGGTTAGAACATCCTGACGACGATCGCTTCATCTTCTTGGCAGCCGGTGCCTGCACTATCTGCCCACAATGCACCTATCCGGAAGAACCCTGCAGATTTCCCAAGAAAGCCTTGGTCTCCATGGAGGCCAGTGGTCTTGTGGTCTCTGAGGTCTGCGAGAAGGCCGCCCTGCCTTACTATGATGGTCCCGGAACGGTGACCTATTCGGCCTGTGTGGTCTATTGAGCGATTGATTGTATCCAAAGCCAGAATCCGGTTATACTGGTGCACTCTTTGTCAGCATAGGGATTCGGGAGCTCGTTCATGCAACAATCTGAAGAATTCGGCACCTTACAACGTCTGGTAGATGCCCTGTTCCGCGAGAAGAAACGTATCTCGCGTCTGGATGTCCTGCTCACAGCTGAGGCCTTCGATCTTATCGACGATTTATTTGAGATCGTCAATCTGTTGCCGCCTGGAATCTACACCAGACAGCGGCTTTGCGATCAATTCAATTCGGCACTAAGTGGACATGGTTGGGGTTTTAAGTACGGAACGGTTGAATAGGTAGCAAATCACCTATAATCGGAGTTGATAAGCTATCAGTTTCGCTTAATTGACAGAAGGGCACGCGGTTCTTGCTGCAAAAACTCAAAGACAGCGCATTGATGCTCAGGTACCAGTCGATTCTGCGTTGGTACATGATCGTCTTCATCAGTTACTCCTTAACAGGATGGCTGGGTCCCTTCAATCTCTTCTTGCCCATCCAACAGCTTGTCGCGGCCGCGCTGGCGGTAGGTGGAGGTCTATTGCTGCTGTTGGATATGCTAACCAACCGCAGTTTCCTCAAGGTTCCGCATAGTCGCTGGCTACTGGCTTTTATCGCAGTACTGGCTATCAGCATAGTCCTTAACGCTCAATACGGGTGGAGCGGTAACCTCAAGACGCTATATTGGCAGATCTTGCAGGTGGGTCTGTTCCTTCCTTTAGCTGTGATCTTGGATGACGAACAACGTAGGAAAGGCTTGCGAGCACTGTTCTGGATTGTCTTCTCGCTCATCACCTTAGTGAATCTGATATCTGTTGCGATGTTCTTTGCTCAGTACAGCACTGTCTTCATCGATGCCATGGGTAAGTCTCAGCGGTTGGGTTTCATAGATGGTAGGAACTTCGGTCTCTACATCGACCCCAACTATGGCGGAGTGGTTTCGATTTGTGTGATGTTAGCGACGTGTTGGTATCTGCAGAACCACCAACCCTCGCGGGTGGCGAAGGTCCTTCTTATTGGCAGTCTGGTGCTCAACTGGTATTTTGCCATCTCCACGTTCTCCCGGATTGGCCCCACGTGCGGCATCGCTGCGGCAGTGGTTTGGCTAGCGCTGTATCTACGCAATCAGCGCAACGGCGAAAGGTCACGCGCGTCCTCGCTTGGAGTTGAAGCGCCTGCAGGGGATGATCCACGGAACGCGGAGTCAATCTCACAAGAGGCAGGGAGAATCTCACAGAATGCAGAGTCAANNGCCGCCACTTCGTCCTACGCGGTCTGGGCGCACGAGAACGATTTGTTTGGCTCCGCATCGCGCGAATCCACTGGTGGCAGCCAATGGTACTCGGGTCCAATCGATCATGGTCCGGAGAATATCTCAAACAACCGCTTCTCGATCTGGCGCGATTATCTTACCTTCAGTCTCGATGATCCGTTGTTTGGAAAATCACCACGAAATGTCATGGTGCAGATACTTGAGGATCATCCGGATTCTTACATCGCGCAGCGCGAGTATGGCCCACATAGCGGATATGTGAGTATCATCAACGCGACGGGTTGGTTGGGTTTTGCCACCTGGTTGGTGCTATTCGGCTTCTTCATCAGGGGACTGATTGGTTATCTGCGTAGGAATGCGCAGGTCTCTGTAGACTTCATCTTTGCTCTGACGCTACTGTTGGTGTTGCTGATGAAGTCCGGGGTTAACGAGACGCTGTTCTTCTCATACAGCTTCTATGCCTCGTTGTTCTATATCATCGTTGGCGGTCTGTTAGTGCTGTTTGAGCGGGACAGGATCCGCTCTCTGTCAAAATCTCCAAATGCCTGAAGTCCGTGAATGCCAAAAATCTCTGAGTGTCTAGAATCGCAGAATTCTTAGCTGACCCTAGTCAGCACCGGCCCTCAATGATGGTATGGAGCTACCATTGAAAGCCGGTGTGACACCTTGCTGGCGCATACCAGCTTTCAACTGATACGCACCAGCTCATGCCCTTGCCCTAAGGGGATGGTTGAATATCAATAGTCGGGATCTGATAGTACTCAGCCAGACCATGGTTATTGCTAGACGGTCTTGGTGATGACCGTGTCCTTAGCCAGTGCCTCGCCAACCAACTGTCCAAAGGTGATCGAACGACCGTTGCTGTTGCTGTTTGTCCACTGCCTCCACTTGGCTTTGTCTCCGATGTTCCCGACGGCGCAGGCGAGCAGGCAGCCAATCCGGCCAGTGCAGCTGTGCCTCCCGTCAGTGCGGCACACTTCAAGAAGCTGCGCCTGTCCATGTTGGATTCGTGTTTCTTCTCCATTGGAACCCCTTTCCTCGTTTGTGCTCGAAACAAGGTCTTCATCCCTTGAGACCTCGTAATTCGTCTTGAATAGTAGAGTGCGTATTTTGTTATTGCAATGGGATTAATCCACGTTAAACTTTGGCAGTCTGCGCAGTTATTTAGGCAATATTCTATTCGTTTACGAAAAAGTAATTATCACGATAGGAGAGTTTGCTCAATTTGTCTGACTTTTTCCAGTTCGCAGTACATGCGCATGTGCTGAGCATTGAACATCATGATCGATGAGTCCGAGTAGCTGATGTAACATTCACGCGTTGTCTTGCGCAGAATGGAAAGCAATTCGCGCGACGCTCGCAGACCGATTGCCGTGCAACGCAAAGTCTTCCTCCTTGCGTCAAAGCTATCGGAAATCTCTTCAAGTAGTTGCAATTGGCGTAACCGGGAACTTTGGATGGCGACATTGCTTGGTGCTATGTAGAGCCTTCTTGCGATATCACTTGGGTTCAAGCTGCCGTAAAGCTCAAGCAGTATAAGAATTCGACTCTCATTCAGCGAAAGACCGGAATACTCTTTCATGCTTCTAGTCCAGCGATCGACGATGATGCTCACAATCCTGAAGAGCATAGACATAGTCAGATTCCTGCTCGTTTTACCACTGGAACCAGTGTAGATCGGCGGCATTGGATGCCCCCTGAGCTTCTCGAGCTGAGCTCGTAGTTCTTCGAGAGGCGAGAAGACCTCTGTGAGAGCCATCGCCGCACCGTTTCCCTAATCCCCATATATGGCGCGAGTTCGACAAGTCCAGCCTGCCATCTCACTGGTCTCAATAGCGATAATTGTAGCTCATGTGGAATCGGGGTACCACATTTACGTACGAGATGTGTCTGGTGGGCGATTTGCTGTCTCAATCGCTTTGGATAACGCTACAATCAATAGATACCAGCTGAGTGGTGCCTGTACCCCTGAATTATATAGGCCTGGGATAGAGGCCAGAAAAGGAGAACACGGTGGATAATCCCAAAGTCAAGCGAGTTTTGATCTCGGTGACCGATAAAACCGGGGTGGTCGAATTCGCGCGAGCCTTGCAAGATGAGTTTGCCGTGGAGATCATCTCAACAGGTGGCACTGCGCGAGTGTTGGCAGAGGCCGACATCCAAGTACGCCCTATCGGTGATGTAACTGGATTCCCCGAGATGATGGATGGTCGCGTCAAGACCCTGCATCCACGTGTTCACGGTGGATTGCTGGCGATTCGCGAGAACCCCGCCCACATGACTGCTGCTCTAGAGAACAATATCGAGATGATCGACATGGTGGTGGTCAATCTCTATGCCTTTGAAGAGACCATCGCCAAACAGGGCAATAGCTTTGAGACTGCCATCGAGAACATAGACATCGGTGGACCATCGATGCTGCGTTCCGCGGCTAAGAACCATGCCTACGTGACCGTGGTGACTAATCCTGCCAGCTATGACGGAATCCTGGCGGAAATGCGCGATAACCTGGGAGCGACTACGCTTGAGACACGACGTAGGTTGGCACTCGAGGTCTTTAGGCTCACCAGCGCATACGACAATGCGATCCAAACCTGGCTGGCTGAGCAGATTGACGGGAAAGAGACGTTCCCCCAGCAGGAACGCTTATTCCTGCGCAAGGCGGCCGACCTGCGTTATGGCGAGAATCCACATCAACAGGCGGTCTTCTATCGCAACGATGCGCAGGAGCTGGAGCCAACGGTCAACCGCTATTTCCAGCTGGCAAATGCCATCCAGCATCAGGGCAAAGAGCTCAGTTACAACAACTATCTCGATCTTGATGCGGCATGGGGTGCAGTGAGGGAGTTCGATGTGCCGGCTTGTGTGATAGTCAAACACCTCACGCCTTGCGGAATTGCCTGTGATGCCGATATCGTTGCAGCTTACAAAAAGGCGCATGACTGCGATTCGGTGAGTGCCTACGGCGGAGTAATGGCCTTCAATCAGAGGGTCTCGGCCGCCGTGGTGCAGGCAATCTATGATAACGGTCAATTCATCGAGGCAGTGGTAGCTCCCGGTTTTGAACCAGAGGCATTGCAGCTCTTCAGTCAAAAACCCAATGCCCGGATCCTCGAGACCGGCGGCATCAATCCATCTGGCTGCTGCGTTGAGTATCGCTCCATAGAAGGAGGCGTTTTGGCGCAGACCCTGGACACTGTCTCAGAAGGCCCGAGTGCCTTTACGGTTGNNGGGCAACCCAATCGCGTGAATTCAGCGCGCATCGCTGTGGAGCAAGCGGGCGAGAAGGCCCAGGGAGCCGTGGCGGCAAGCGATGCTTTCATGCCCTTTGCAGATTCATTCGAGGTATTAGCTGCAGCTGGTGTGACAGCGGTAATCCAGCCCGGTGGCAGCATTCGCG
Source organism: Eggerthellales bacterium UBA1419 (assembly GCA_002305585.1). Lineage (GTDB taxonomy): Bacteria > Actinomycetota > Coriobacteriia > Coriobacteriales > UBA8131 > UBA1419. The sequence continues at coordinate 18,757 of DBPN01000027.1, read as the reverse complement.
ACCAGGAGGTCATCGATGCTGCTGATGCCGCGAATATGGTATTGATGTTCACAGGTCATCGGCATTTTAGGCACTAGGCTATCTGGCGAACACCATTGAGGAGGATGTAATGGATGGCGAATCGACGAGCACTATCAAGCTCAGGTGGCGGATCGTGGATGGTCAACTGCCGTTGCGCGAAAGACATCTTCGCTCATTGGAGCCACTGGAATTAACGCCGCCATTGTTGGCCTGGATACGTTCAAGACTGGAATGGGCAGTTGATAATCTGCTTACCAGTGAGACCAACGAGGTGCTCTGCCTTACTATCAACCCCGCAGAGGATGTGGTGGTGTCACTTGAGCCGCTGCGTGAGATACCGTATCTAACCAGCGAGGACCTGCTTTGTTCGGCCGGCTACATCACTGGCATTCAGTATGAGGACGAGCGATTGGACGCAACGGTTTGGCTGGAATATGACGGCGCATTGCATGCCAGCACAATCGAGCTGACAACCGCTGTTGATACCTTGGCAAGAGACCTCACCAAGACATTGGGCGAGGAACTGAATGTGGCGCCTGTTGTAGAGTACGCTATCCGAAAAGCGAAGGCTGCCTTTGTTCTTTCCAATGAGTTTGGACTTCTGCCGCTGAAATTATCCTCGCAGTCAGATCAGACGACTGGGGCGCCACTGACCACAAAGCTCACTGAATGCATTGCCAAGGTTCTTCCCGTGTCTCTTTAGTCCAAGGCGTTGCCGTTCCCTCATAGATGCTCATGAGCAACTTGGCATTCTTGTGATAATCGTGATAGTGGGTTGCGTAAGCTCGACCGGCGATACCCAGCTCATGGCGCAATGATGCGTTATTGATCAGGCGCTCAAGCGTGTCCTCAAGGGTGTCCGGATTAGCGGCAACCAGTGGTAAGCTTTCAGGAAATGTCGCCTTCATCTCCTCTGAGATACTTGTGATCACCGGCTTGCCCGCAGCCATTCCCTCGATGGCGAAGACGCCGTAGGTGCTCATCAGCAATTGGTCCACCACGATATCTGCCTTAGAGAGTAATTCGATGGTCCTATCGTGACTTGTGTTCTCGATGAGCAACATTTCGATGTCATATCGTTTGGACAAATGCCTAACAGCTTCGATTACCTTATCGGTGCCCTTCACGGCCCTGACACTGGGAGCGTGCGCTATCAGCAATCGCTTCGCTTGCTGGCTCTGCGTTGGCGAGTTGGCCTCGAACATCGAGAGGTCGGCTCGCAGGGGTACAATGTAGATGGGAGCATTGTGAGCGGGTAGATGTTCTATCAACTCCTCATCGTGGAGGATCACTCCATCGGCAAAGGCCAGGCGTTGGGCATTGCGGCGCTCCATTGTCGCCTCGTCGATATCGAGAGAGGGGAAATAAGGGTTTGATCTTAAGGCGAGTGAGGGCTTTCGTAGGTCCGAGCCATGGAATTCGAAGAATATCTTCTTGCCTTTTCGCTTAAGCATAGCCAGATCTGCGTCGCCAATTAACAGCGAATGGCCAAAATGGAAGTGGAAGACATCGAACTCACGCATGGCAAAACGCAGGAATGCCAGTTGTTTGAGCAGATACCACGGATACAACCAGGGCTTATCCTTCTTGAACCCCAATGCATAGTCGGGCGTCAGATAAGTATAGATGTCGGCATACACCGCCATGCGAGCATCGCACCCGAGCTCCTTGAGCCCCTTGACTGAATAGATGCCTTGACCAGCAGCATCCGTTATCCCGTGTAGAATACGCACTCGTTGTCCTTATCAAATCCCTTTGTGGCTTATAAGCCAATCCCAAAACCCACTCATTGTACTGCACTCGCTGCGCTTTGCCGTTAACGCAGGGAATCGCGCTGGTATTCGGACACAGGGTTCTTATCGTGCCTCGCGTCTGAACAGGCTGCGCACCAGATCCCTGAAGTCTGCCAAGCTGGTCTTGAAGACCACCAGCAAGGCTACAATACCAATCACCCAAACTAATAACCGAAGGGGCAGGATCAATATCAAGCCAAGATAGCTCAGCGCCAGTAGCAGCAGAAAGACCAGCGCAATACGCTTGAAGGGGTAACCCATGGGGTTGATGCGCTCAGAGAAGATGTATTGTATCGTCGCTACCAGGCTATAGCTTGCCAGCACGGTAATCGATGCGCCAAGTCCGCCCAGTCGCGGAATCAATAAGAAGCTGAGCGCCGCGCAGAGCAGGGCACCGCTGATGGTTGCAAAAGTGGCGAAATAGGATTTCTTCTTGAATGCGGCACCGTAATTGAAGAAAGTGAACATCGAATAACTCAACAGGCCAAACATCACGCCCGGCAAGAACTCGAAGGCCTGATGATAAGCCGGGGTAGTCATCACCGCCACCAGTTCGCGTCCGATGATACAAACGCTGAAGCAGATAAGCGTCACAAACATGAAGAAGGCGCTCACCACACGTCGGATCTTGAGCTCGGCGCCCTCTTCCTGGATGGTCTGGAATGCGTAAGCGGTATAGGACGTCTGTACTGCGCCTGTGACAGTAGTGAGCATGGTAGCAAAGCGTGAGGCAATGCCGTAGACACCAACCTCGGCTTCAGAATAGAAGTGCAGGATAACGTAGAGCCCCAAGGCGTTGATCACCCAAAATGAAAGGTTAGCCGGCAGTAGGGGCAAAGAGTATTTAAGCATCCGCTTGAGTAAAGCCGGGTCGAATCTGGCAAAAGAAGCCTGTTTCTTGCAGGTGATCCGATAAGCAAGCACTTGGAACAATGCAGTGATGGCCGAGCTGAGGATGAAGGAATAGACGCCAAAGTTCAAGACCAGCACAAAGAGGATGTTCAGCACCACGGCAAGGGCTGCGCCGATGACCGTTACCACTGAGAACAGCAGCATCTTGTTCTGGATGCGCAAGTCCAGAGCATAGGGCAGGGCAATCAACTGCATGCTGGTGCCGAAGAAGGCGATGCAGACGACCCAGAGATATTCGTCTGTGTCAAACAGTAATCCCGAGGCCAGAGGCGAGAGTAGCATCGCAAGCCAGCAGAGCAAAGCTCCGCCGGCAAGGGTGATCCAGACGGTGCTGAAGATGCGACTGCGATATTCCTCAGTCTTCTCGTCATAGAAGAACGCGCTGTAGGCGCCATCCAGTGCCAGGACCAATGCCGAGAACAACAGGGACGAGAAATTCGCGATGGCGTCGTTGACGCCTAACTGCTCTGGTGTCAGTTGCGAGGTATAAAGCGGCAACAGGAAGAAGCTGATAGCCTTGAGTGAGATATTGGACACAGCCAGTATCGCACTGCCCTTGAGCAAAGCCTTTATGCCACCACTCAAAAAAGCCTTCTTCCTTCGGTTGTGTCTGCCTCACTGATCAGGCGTCAAACAGTACCAGTAAATGGTACCATTGAGTACGTGGTTGGGTAAGTAACATCACACTGGCACAGACGCTGTCGAGTGCCCGCGAGTTTAAGGAGATATCATGGGCGATCAATTGCTGCTCTTGGCAGATACGTATCCCTTTGCCGATTCCAACAAGCCCGTTGAAAGCGATCTGGTCCATTTGGCCGGCGTGTTTGATGAGGTGATTGTTTTGGCTGTGGAAGCAGGGCAAATCGGAGAGTCGGCTATTGTACTAGATGAACCAACAGGTACGATGCCAAAAAACATCAAGGTTCATATCGCCGACCCACCTTCAGATAATACATTGAGGGTGGCTTGTGGCTCTTGTGCGGATGTTGCCGTCGATGAGCTACGTCCTTATCTGAGTGATTATGACAACGAGGCTTTGCGTAAGTCTCCAAGTCGCTGGATCTACTTCCGCGCGTTCTCGGCAAAAGTTGTTGCTATCCGTGATGCAGTCGAGAAGCTGGTAGCTGAGGGAGTTGTGCGACCTGGGGCAGTCTTTTGCTCCTACGGCTTAGCTGAGACGACCGTTGCTGCGTTATTGGCACGCAATCTAGCTGGTTTTGCCAAGACAGCGGTGGTTGTAAGTGCGTTGGATGCCGATTTTGATGAGACAGCTAGTCCCACTGGCTATATCCCCCTGCGACCCTGGCAGTTGGAGCAGATCACCCGCGTGTTCCCGGGTTTTGCAGATGAGCCGAGTTTAGGAACAGGGACAGCGAGCGGCTAAGGGCCAAGAGCCATCTGGTGGTATAATCCCTTGCGACTTTGGACGATGACTTTGGGCGATGGTTTGGAGTAGTGTCTTCTACGATGATAAATGTAATAGGGTTAGGTTATATCGGCTTGCCCACGGCACTGATGTTCGCTGCCCACGGTCTTGAGGTAGTTGGTACCGATAGCAATAGCGCCGTGGTGGATGAGCTTGTGGCTGGCAATATCACGTTCAAGGAAGATGGACTCAAGCCCTTGTTCGACCGCGCGCTCGCCGGGAGCATCCGATTTAGCACCGACTATCAAATCGCTGATACCTACATTGTCTCGGTGCCAACACCGTATGATAAAGAGACCAAGAAGATCGATGCCTCCATTGTCTGTGCGGCGGTGAGCACAATCGTCGACGTCTGTTCGGACGGCGCAACCATCATCATCGAATCAACTGTCTCGCCGGGAACTATCGACCGTTGTGTGAGGCCTTTGCTGGCAGGGCGCAGCATCGATTTGGTCCATGCGCCCGAGCGCATCATACCGGGCAAGATGATGCACGAGCTGATCCATAATGCCCGAACCATTGGAGCTGATAACGCGGATACCGCGCAGCGGGTAAGGCAACTTTATTCAAGCTTCTGTGTTGGCGAGATAACCACAACCGACATCCGTACAGCCGAACTGACAAAAGTGGTGGAGAATACCTTCCGGGACATCAACATCGCCTTTGCCAATGAACTTGCAAGGCTCTGTCACGAGGCGGAGTTGGATGTCTATGAGGTCATCCGCATCGCGAATATGCATCCTCGCGTGAATATACTCAACCCCGGCCCTGGCGTGGGTGGTCATTGTATCTCGGTAGATCCCTGGTTTTTGGTAGGGGATTATCCCGAGACAGTTGATATCATCCGGACCGCTCGTCATGTCAACGATACTCAGCCGTCCTATGTTCTGCATCGCATCAAAGAGGTGATGGCGGCAGAGGACATCAACGATATCTCCCGTGTAGGTTTGTATGGGCTTGCCTATAAGGAGGATGTCGATGATACCCGCGAGAGTCCATCCCTGAGGTTACTGGAGCTGTTAGGCGATGATGCGGCGCGGATCCAGACCTATGACCCCCATGTTGATGCTGGTAGAACGCAGCAGTCAGCCGATAGTCTCAGCGCCTTTTTAGAGCGAGTGGACATGGTGGTGATAATGGTAGGACATGATCAGATAAGAGAGTCCATGCAGATGCTGGCAGGTAAAGTGATCCTTGATACCCGGCACATCTGTGATCTGCCGGGAGTACATTCCTTATGAATGAAAATGCTATGCCCAAGATAACCATGCTTCTCACTAATCCCTTTTTGCCTGATCCAAGGCCATTGAAGGAAGCGATGTATCTCACCAGCCTGGGCTTTGAGGTTGAGATACTGGCGCTGGACTTCAGGAACATTCGCCGCGATCAGCCCGTTCAGCAGATCGATGGAATAACGATTCGCCGGGTCTTCACCTCTCCACCCGAGGTGTGCGACGATCCCTCAAGCTGGGAGCCGATCACCAAGCTACTGTATTCCATACCGTTCTTCTGGCATTTTGAGAATCTCAGGCATCAATTCAAGTTCATCAGATGGATAAAACAGTATCTGAAGCAGAATCCAACCGACTATCTGCATGGACACGATCTGTCCGGTGCCTGGATCGGCCTCAGGGTCCAAAAGGCAACTCGCGTGAAGGACGGCCGACAGCAGGGTAGTTGTGGAGCGCCGATAATCTTTGACATGCATGAGGATTACGAGACCCCCACACGCCAGAAGGCCCGATTTAGGCATCTGATCAGATTATTCGTCCACCATGTGCAAAACCACTGCGCGGCCATAATCTGTGTACATCTACCTCAGTTGAAGCAAATGACTCAGCGTAGTATCAACAAGTCATTCTACCTGCCCAACTGGCCTCCGGCGGCATATCTGCATCGTGTGGATTATCAGCCAGGTGATAAGCTTCGGCTGGTTTATGCCGGTCACATCTTGTTGGAGACAGTTAAGCTGCATGAGAATATCTTCGAGGCAACCAAGGATCTCCCGGTGGAGATCACTGTGCATGGACATGGTTTTGGTTACGAAGCTTTGAGCAGCATCGCCGCCAGATATCCTCACGTTACCCTAACGGGTGGTTTTGATTTTCGCAGCGACTTCGATCGTATTTTCAGCAATGCCGATCTGATCTATATCCTCTACGACTACCAGAATTTTGGTGGTCGCTGGAATGTTGGCACTAAGCTGTATGAAAGCCTGTGCGCCGGCATTCCCTATATGGTCCAGGAGCATACCGCCATGGGCGATTTCGCGGTTTCTGCCGGTGTTGGTGTTGTGGTCGATACGTATGACAGCGCTGCTATCCGTACTGTGATATCGGACTTAGCCCAAGACCGCACGCTTCTCGATGGCATGCGCGAAAGAATCGCGGAGAATGATTTCAACAGCATATTCGTCTGGGAGAAAGCAGTAGCGGATCTGCGCTGTATCTATGGGGATCCGCAACAGCCGGGAGTGGTTTTTGAGCCACGGATACCCCTTACAGATGTTGATGTTGATAAGGGTACGGTTGTGCCGATATTCAAGGACAGCTGAATGCGGATATTTCAGGGTATGATAGATATCGCCAATCAGGCAGGTAGCTCTGCAATCGGCTTACGCACTCGAGGTCACGACGTGACGCTTGCTGTATTCGAATCCAACAAGTTCTCGGCGACCAAGGCAGATCTGGTGCTTTATCCGCAAGGCAGGCCGCCGCGTCTGGTGCGTTGGCTTAGATCCCTGCTTTTCGCGCACAGGCAGATGCTTGATCACGATATCTTCCACTTCCACTACAAGGCTTCGATGCTGCCCTACAACCTTGATATCCCCGCACTGCGCCTGCGAGGTAAGAGAGTCTTCATGGAGTTCCATGGCAGTGATATCAGGCAGGGAGCGCCATGGACGCAGGGCAATCCGCAGGCTTCACTCTATGATGGCTATCAGGCCAACCCGATGATTGAGCAGCAGGTCAACAAGCTCTGCAGCATGGTGGACGGGATCATCGTCCATGATGATGAGCTGGCACTTTATCTGCCACAGGAGGCTCCCGTATCCTATATCCCCCTGCGGGTTGATGTGCAGGCCATGCAACCGCGTTACCCCGACCCCGAGTGTAAGTGTCCGCTGATAGTGCATATCCCCAGTCATTCGGGCATCAAGGGAACCCGTTATGTCAAAGAGACAATCGAGCTCCTTGCTCGGGACTACGATTTCGAGTTCGTGGCACCGGAGCGGATCCCCCATGCAGCGGCTCAGGCGCTGCTGTCCAGCGCTGACATTGTGATCGATCAGCTCATCCTCGGTGTTTATGGTGTGCTCTCTATCGAGTCGATGGCACTGGGTAAGCCGGTCATCGACTTCCTGCGCGCTGATATGATCAGCCAGTATCCAACTGGTATGCCGGTGATCAACGCGTCGAGAGAAGACCTTTATACTGTGCTGGCAGGGCTTTTATCCAGTCCGCACAGGCTCAATGAGATAGGCAAGGCCGGCAGGGCTTATGTTGAGAGATATCATGATTGCGTCAGGGTAGCCGCGTTGTTGGAGCAGGTCTACAAAGGTGATGTCAGTGGCGCCAGTTCTGTTTCCACGGCATTCGAGACCGTAGGTGAGCAGCGATGAAGCTGCTGTATATCACCTATATCGATACGACAGCGCCGATAGCTTCGGGTTCGAGTGTTCGTGCTATCAAGATGCAGGAGAGTTTCCGGTCGCTTGATGTTGATGTAATGCTGCTTGAGGGATGGAACCGTAAGGATCAGCGCCGCGAGCGGTCTGCTGCGGTCTTGCAGATGATGGAGCGGCTGGAAAACGAGCGGCCGGATGCTTGCTATGTTGAGCTGCCAGCTGGTCCGCTGTTCTTTGCAGCAGACAGGCAGCTGCTCAGACATCTGCATGCTTCAGGTATACCCATTGCCTATTTCTACGGGGATGCCTATTGGAAGTTCCCTCAATTCAGGGGTGCGGAATCCAAGCGTTCGTTTGCCGAATCTCTCAGGGATGGGTTGGTCTATTGGGCGCAGCGCTCCTGCTTGAAGCTCTATCAGCAAACGGCGCGCCTGGTCTATTTCCCAAGCGCGACGATGGCAGAGCACTTCGATTTTGCTCAAAAGCGAGTCTCTTTTCCCGGTTGCGAACTGCTACCCGATTTAACGGAGAAGCAGTTGGTTTCTGCTAAGACGGTCACCGATGATGTGATGACTGGTATCTATGTGGGTGGCGTATCCTATCGCTACGGTGCATCGTTGTTGCTTGAGGCTTTCAAACAGGTCAATGCAGATGGGATTAAGGCTCGATTGCTGGTAGTCTGTGATCCAAATAGCTGGCAGGATTTGCCTTCGGAGTTGCGTGAGCTTGAGCAGAGCGGGTGGCTTGAGCGCCATACGGCATTTGGGGACGATCAACTGCGTCCGTTGTATGAGCGCGCGCAGTTCGCCTGTTTGCCGCTTCGGCGCAACATCTATAATGATTTTGCCATGTCCATCAAGCTCTTCGAGTATCTAACATATGGGAAGCCGATAGTATCGACCAACTGTAAGCAGATGGCGGCTTTCGTTGAGCAGAATGGCATTGGCGTGGTGTCGGCTGATAACACTGCGGAGTACGCGGCAGCGATACATCAGATGATTGAGGACAGGCAGTTGTACTCCGATTGTCTTGCGGCGATTGTGAGGACACGTGTTGACAACACGTGGGAAAAGCGAGCACGGGCAATACTTGATGACCTGGAGCACGTCGCTCATGGCAAGTAGTTTTGTCTGAGACACTGAGGACTATACTCAGCAGGAAGCAGGGGGCAAGATGAAAGAAAAGGATCAACAGCCAAGGGCAGCGACAGACTGCGCTGCTTCTGCGATATCGCGGGACTTCTTCGTACACGAGAGCTCATATGTTGATGAGGGAGCACAGATCGGCGCTGGCACCAAGATCTGGCACTTCTCGCACATCATGAGTGGCGCTCAGATTGGCGAGCGTTGTTCGTTGGGTCAAAACGTCAATGTTGCCTCGGCTGCTGTGGTGGGTAACGGTTGTCGCATCCAGAATAATGTCTCACTCTACGATGGGGTTGAGCTGGAAGACGATGTCTTTTTAGGTCCCTCATGCGTCTTCACTAATGACAAGACCCCACGCGCAGCCTATCCCTCAGGGCCAGACCACTGGCTTAAGACCATCGTGCGGCGTGGTGCCTCGATTGGCGCCAATGCCACCGTGGTCTGTGGCACCACAATAGGTGAATGCGCGTTGATTGGATCAGGCGCGGTGGTTACTCGCGATGTGCCGGCCTATGCCGTGATGGTTGGCGTACCGGCGCGACAAAGCGGCTGGGTATGTGAATGCGGAAACCTGTTGAAAGCGCAGGATGCAGAATCTGTTGAATCTGCCAAGAATCTCAAGTGCTCCAGCTGCGCGCGTACATATCGCTATAATGGGGGAGCCTTAGAGCCAANNATGCAATTCATCGATTTGAATCGACAGTATGAACGTATAAAGGAAACCGTTGACGAGGGATTCTCCCAAGTACTTGCCAAGAACTCCTACATCAACGGGCCGCAGGTGCGCGAACTTGAACAACGGCTGGCGCAGTTCGTTGGCATAGGTCATGCTCTGGCCTGTTCGAGCGGAACCGATGCCCTCGTCATCCCTTTGATGGCCTTTGGCTTGAGACGCGATGATGCTGTCTTCGTTCCTTCGTTCACCTTCTTCGCTTCGGCCGAGGCGATCTCGCTTGCTGGTGGCACGCCGGTATTCGTGGACTGCGATCCGGTGACTTTCAATATCGACCCAAAGGCGCTGGAAGAAAGCATCCTCCAAGTTCAGCGTGAAGGCAAGCTCTGGCCGCGTGGAATCATCTCAGTCGATCTCTTTGGTCAGCCGGCATCCTATTCTGAGATCGAGGCTATCGCCGAGGAATATGATCTGTTCCTGCTTGAGGATGCCGCTCAGGCTTTTGGTAGCACCTATAAGGGTTATGCTGCAGGGCGTTTTGGCGATGCGGCGGCAACTTCATTCTTCCCGGCCAAGCCACTTGGTTGCTACGGCGATGGGGGCGCGATATTCACTAATGTCGATGAGATGGCAGAGCTCTGCGGGTCTATCCGCGAGCATGGTAAAGGTATTGATAAGTACGACAATGTGCGTATTGGTCTAAACGGCAGACTCGATACACTGCAGGCAGTGGTGTTGCTGGCCAAGTTGGACATCTTCAACGATGAGATCAAGCGACGCCAAGCAGTGGCAGCTGCCTACGAGGAGCGTCTGAAAGACATATTGGTTACTCCACAGGTGTTGTCCGATCGTACCAGCGTCTGGGCGCAATACACGTTGTGTGCCAATGACAGCGAGCATCGCGATCGTATCATCGAGCATCTCAAGGCTAGCGGCATACCCACTGCGATCTATTACCGCACGCCTATCCACCTCAGCACAGCCTATGCGCATCTTGGCTATGAGCGGGATATGCTTCCGGTTTGCGAACTGCTTTCAGAGCGGGTCTTCAGCATTCCCATGCACCCGTATCTAGAGGAAAAAGAGATAGAGATGATCACTCAGGCAATCAGGGAGGTTTGCTGATGGCTGGCTTTCATAACGAGCCGCCCATCAAGGTTGGTGTCATCGGTGCCGGGAACATGGGCCGGAACCACCTGCGTGTACTGGCCAGTATGCCGGCCTTTTCGCTAACATCCCTCTACGATCCTGATGCTATGGTAGCCAGACAACAGGCCGCGATATATGGCATCACAGCCTGTGAGAGTCTGGAACAACTCTATGACAGCGTCGATGCAGTGCATGTGGTATCACCGAGCTTCCTGCATGCTCAGCATGCCTGCATGGCAGCGGATGCCGGTTGTCATCTACTGGTTGAGAAACCCATAGCCTTAACCCTTGAGGATGCCGATGCGATAATCGCGGCAGCACGGCAGAATAGCAGGGTTCTTTGTGTGGGGCACGTTGAGCGCTATAATCCGGCAATCGTCACCCTGAAGGACATCGTTGCCCAAGAGGAAGTCTTATCAGTCGATTTTCAGCGGCTGAGTCCCTATGACGGTCGCATTGGTGATGCGAATGTGGTGTACGACCTGATGATCCACGATTTGGATGTACTCAATTGGCTGATGCCGCAAGAGCCTGCTCGGGTGAATAGCCATGGTGTCATCGTCTTTAGCAATCAATTGGATTACGCTCAGGCGATAATTAGCTATGAAAGCGGCACAGTTGCCTCGTTGACTGCCAGTAGGATCACCGAATCAAAGGTGAGAAAAGCCAACATCAACACGCGCAACGCCTACATCAACGTCGATTATCTCAATCGCTCCATCGAGATATCGCGCAAGACGCGTTTCAATCTCGATGTTGGTTATCAGGCTCAATATCTTCAGGAGAGTATCATCGAGAAGGTTTTCGTTCCCTTCAAGGAGCCCTTGGTGACGGAGTTCGAGGAATTTGCCCGCTGTATCCACAACGGTGATACTCCTGCCACCAATGGAGAGACGGCGAGAAAGGCCCTCATGCTCTGCGAGCAGATAACCAAAGGAGCATTTGTTACCTTTGCAAATCTCTCCGAAACAATCAACTCCTAGCAACGATAGACGAGTAAGGAATCATATGCGTGTAGACTTCTCCCCACCAGACATCACAGAAGCCGAGATAGAGGCGGTCTCACAGGCTCTGCGATCTGGTTGGATCACAACGGGACCAAAGACCAAGGAGTTCGAACGCCGATTGGCTGCGTGCTGCACCACAAACAAGGTGGCCTGTCTGAACTCAGCAACTGCAGCCATGGAGCTTGGTCTTCACTTGCTGGGGATTGGGCCAGGTGATGAGGTCATCACGTCCGCCTACACGTATTCTGCCTCCTGTAGCGTCATTTACCATGTGGGTGCCACACCAGTGCTCGTTGATACGGCTCCGGGCAGCTTCTTTATGGATTATGCTGCCCTGGCAGACAAGATAACGCCACGCACAAAGGCCATCATCCCAGTGGATATCGCCGGCGTGATGTGCGATTATGATGCGCTGTTTGCGCAGCTTGAGGCTGTGAAAGAACGATTCTGTCCGCAGCAGGGAACACTACAGGAGGCTTTTGACAGGGTGATCGTGTTGGCGGATGCGGCGCATTCCTTTGGTGCCAGTTATAAGGGCATACCCAGTGGAGCTGTGGCGGATTTCACTGCTTTCAGCTTTCACGCCGTGAAGAATCTGACCACTGCCGAAGGTGGCGCCCTTACTTGGCGCTCACGTGAGGGGCTAGACGACGAGCAGCTCTATCATCAACTACAACTGTACAGCCTGCATGGTCAGAGCAAGGATGCGCTTGCAAAAACCGCCATCGGGGCCTGGGAATATGACATCGTCGGACCTTGGTATAAATGCAACATGACCGATATCGTGGCAGCCCTAGGTTTGGTTCAGCTGGAGCGTTACCCGCAGCTGCTGGCGCGGCGCAAGCAGATTCTGGAGCGCTATGCGCAAGGCTTGGCAGACTGCAACATCGAGATGCTTGAGCACTATCAGCCAGATTCAATCTCCAGCGGACATCTTTGTCTGGTGAGACTGACCGGTGCGAGCCAGCAGTTTCGTGATCGCTTCATCGTTGAGATGGCTGCGCGCGAGGTCGCCTGTAACGTCCACTACAAGCCGTTACCGATGCATACAGCTTATAGCGAGCGCGGATTCGACATCGCCGATTATCCCAATGCTCTCGCCCAGTTTCAGAATGAGGTCACTTTGCCCTTGCATACCCTGCTTACAGATGAAGCGGTACAATATGTCATCGATTCGTTCCAGCAGGCCTATGCGCAGTGTGAAGCTGCCGGGTTGTAGCATGTTCCCAGTTTGGAGTAATTATCTGTGTATGATCGCTGTGTCAAGCGCCTATTGGACATCGTACTCTCACTGATAGCTCTGCCGTTTCTGGCTTTGGAGTTCATCATTGTCGCACCGTTGATATTTCTCGAGGATAAGGGTTCCATTTTCTACAATGCACCCCGTGTGGGCAGAGGCGGCAAACAGTTCAAGATGTATAAGTTCCGCTCCATGCGCATGAACGCGCCGGATATCAAGGCGGCGGATGGTTCCACCTTTAATTCTGCCGATGATCCCCGTCAAACGCGGATAGGTGCTTTTTTACGCCGGACCAGCCTAGACGAGCTACCGCAGATCATCAATGTGCTCAAAGGTGAGATGAGCCTGATTGGCCCACGGCCCGATTTGCAGGAAGAGGCAGAGCTTTATGTGGGAGAGGAATCCCGTAAGCTGGAATTACGTCCGGGGATCACTGGTTATGCCCAGGTATACGGTCGCAATGCCATTCCCTGGCACGATCGTCTAGCGCTGGATGTAGACTATGTTAAGCAGCAGAGCTTCCTGTTGGACCTGCGTATCTTCTTCAAGACATTCGCGGTCGTGTTCGCTCAGGAAGGTGTCTATGTTGAGCCAGATGAGGATAGTGAGGAGTCCAGCAGATGAAGAACATCTGGATATTCAGCGTGTTCTCGGCTCCTCCAGAATACGAGATGCGCTACCGCACCTCGAAGATGGCCCAAGAGTTTGTGAAGAACGGCGACAAGGTGACGATCTTCGCCTCGAGCGCCATCCATAACACCAATACTAACCTGATTGATGATCGCAGACCCTATATCGTGCAGACCTACAACGATGTCGACTATGTCTTTGTCCGTTGTTCCAACTATAAGAGCAATGGACCCGACCGCATCGCCTCGCTTTTGGAGTTCTACTTCCGATTGCGGCATGTAGTAGATGATTTTGACAAGCCGGACTGCATCGTTGCGGAGTCACCCTATCCAACAGTAGCTCACTCAGGCATCCTGGCTGCACGAAAATACGGTGTCCCCTGCATAACTGAGGTTCGCGACCTTTGGCCAGAGAGCATCATAGTCTATCAGGGTTACTCGAGACACAATCCGATGATCTTGACATTGGATGCGCTTGAGCGTTGGATCTATCAGAAATCCGATGCGTTGGTATTTACCATGCCCGGCGGTTGGGACTACATCAAGTCCCGTAACTGGGAGCATTTGGTTCGCAAGGATAAGGTCTTCCACATCAACAATGGTGTCGACCTGACCGAGTTCGATCATGAGAGCAATAATGTTATCTATGAGGACCCGGATCTTGATGACGAAGATGTATTTACTATCGTCTACAGCGGTTCTATCAGGTTGGTTAACGACCTGCGTCTGGTTATCGATGCTGCCCAGATTCTGCAGAATGAGAGTCGACGACGTTATCGGTTCTTGCTGTTTGGCGATGGAGACCAGCGTCCGATACTTGAAAGCCACTGTCATCAGCAGGGTATCAACAACGTTGTGTTCAAGGGCTTTGTTGAGAAGCGATTCATCCCCTCCATCGTTTGTAGGGCAGACGCCAATCTGATCTCGGTCGCAGCCAGCTCGCTTGGTCGTTTTGGCAACAGCTGGAACAAGATGTTCGAGTACTTGGCGGCCGGAAAGCCGATCATCTCCAATTGTCGCAACGAGTACGACCTCATCGAAGAGTACAACTGCGGCATTGTGTCTACTTCTCAGGATGGCAAGAGCATTGCCCACGCCATTGAGGAGGTCGCCTCGCTGAGCCCGATCGCGCGCGAGACCTTGGGCCTCAGAGCACGCAGAGCTGCTCAGGAATTCGATTTTCCACGCTTAGCGCAGCGCTTGCGCGCGGTGATCAAAGGTACCATGGGCAGCGAAGAGCCGGTGAGGCTGGTGTCCTTGTGTACCATCGCCTATAACGAAGAGGATGTCATCGAAGACCTGTTCGAGGCTTTTAAGGCTCAGGACTTCCCGCACCAGATGATCGAGATCGTCTTAGTCGATGGGGTTTCGACCGATACTACCAAGGCGCTGATGGAGAGATTCGCTGCCAGCGACCATGACTTCCATAGCATCAAGGTGCTGGATAATCCTAAGCGAGTCCAACCTAGTGGCTGGAATGTCGCTATCACCAACAGCAGTGGTGACGTTATCGTGCGCGTCGACGCCCACGCATATATACCTGCCGATTTCATCCGCCGGAATGTCGAGACTCTGGAACGTGGTGAGGATGTCTGCGGTGGCGTGCGTCCAGTGCGCCTGCATCAGGTGACGCCTTGGACCCAAACCTTGCTCTTGGCCGAGTCATCGATCTTCGGCAGCAGCGTGGCCGTCTATCGTCGTGATGTGAATCCCGGCTATGTGTCTTCGATCTTCCATGGCGCCTACAGGCGAGAGGTCTTTGAGAAGGCCGGCTTGTTCAACGAGCAGCTGATAAGGACCGAGGATAATGAGATGCACTATCGCATCCGCAAGGCCGGCTATCGCATCAAGATGAATCCGCTCATCCATTCCTACCAGTATGTTCGCAATACATTCCGTAAGATGATCAAGCAAAAGGAGCACAATGGTTACTGGATAGGCAGGACCTTGTTCATCTCGCCATGGTGCCTGAGGCCCTATCATCTGGTTCCATTGATATTCGTCCTTGCCTTGATCGGTGGCCTGATAGTGGGGCTTACCTGCAGCTGGTTACCGATGATCGCCTTGATATCAATCTATCTTCTGGTGAATCTCGCGGTATCGGCTCAGTCGCTGATCAAGACGCGACAGCGCAACAAGACGATGGCTGCCTTACCGCTGATCTTCTTTGTCATGCATCTTGCCTATGGCTGGGGTACCATCGTGGGAATTGTCTCGGGTGCTTTTCGCGCTCTGCGCCAGAGATTGGCTGGAGACAGAGGAGAGACGCAGGAGACATGATGATAGAGCCGGTTATCCAAAGCGATACCCAAGCAGGTGCCCAATCCGATTTAGAGCCTGGTGTTGGCGTGGAGCAAGCGCTGGCATTGAACCCTGAGCAGATCCGCGCTTTGCAACTCAAGTCCCTTGAGATGTTCAACTATCTTTGGGGTTTTTGCAAACAGCACGGTCTTACCATCTACTTCTGTGGCGGCTGCTGTATTGGTGCCCTGCGTCACGGTGGGTTCATCCCTTGGGATGATGATGTGGACGTATTCATGCCGCGTCCCGATTACGAGCGACTGGCCAAGCTCTGGCCCCTGCATGCCAACACGCAGCGTTACGAGTACGTTCGCACAACGCGGGATATGGTCACCGGTGACCTGATGGCGAAGATCTGCGATGCAACTACCACCTGTATCAGCGCCTATCAACGCGATAAGGATATCCCGCAAGGATTGACTCTGGATATCCTGCCTCTTGATGGCTATCCGGCCAGCACGTTTGGCCGACGCATGCAAATGATCTGGGCTTACTTGTTCTCACTGTTCTGCGCTCAGAGTGTACCGGTTCGTCATGGTGGCCTGATGGCTTTTGGTGCACGGGCGCTTTTGGGCTTGTTTGGGGGGAGGGGCGTTCGCTATAGGATCTGGCGGTTGGCAGAACGCAAGATGAGCCAGACAGCCTTTGCGGCTACAGATTCACTGACTGAGCTCTGCGCTGGTCCCGGCTACATGAAGAACCGTTACCCCCTCGCGGCTTTTACCTCTGCAAGGGAAGTGCCGTTTGAGAGCCAGATGGCTCCCATCCCGATTGGTGCCGAGACGTATCTTGGTATCGCCTTTGGCGACTTCATGGAATTGCCGCCCGATAATAAGCGTAAACCTCAGCATGCTCCGGCTTTCCTGGATTTGGAGACACCATACAGGAAGTATCGCGGTATCGAGTACTATCGTTGATTAAACTATCACTGGCAACCACTGACCTCTGAGCTAGTTTATGCGGTGGACCGGCCTCCCTGCAGCTGATTTGGCAGAAAAAACAGTATCAGTATCCTGTATACTACGTATCGATTGCACAGCTGAAACAGTCATCCTGCGCCGCTTTCACAGTGGTTGAATGCGTCCACGCCAAGCCAATATATTTCAACCGAGATTGGCATTCGCTATAGATCACATCAGTGGCCGGCTCTAGAGCGCAGGATTTTTTTGTAAGTCACTATTATTGGATTGAGAGAGTGAATGGGACACGACACAGACCTTCTGATGAGTATAGTCATGGCTGTAGTTGCAGCCTTTGCTGGCGGATTGATTGCTCGACGTTTTAAGCTGCCTACCATCGTCGGCTATCTGGTTGGCGGTATTGTCGTTGGTCCATTCACACCTGGATACGCAGGGGATTCAGACTATCTCCAACAACTGGCAGAAATCGGCGTAATGTTCATGATGTTTGGCGTAGGATTGCATTTCTCGCTGAAAGATCTCTGGAACGTGCGCAAGATAGCTCTGCCTGGAGCAATCTTCCAGATACTCCTGGGAACGCTTTTAGGCTACTTCCTTGGTCAATTGTGGGGCTGGTCGACATCTGCCAGCATCGTTTTGGGAATAGCGATTTCCATCGCCAGTACAGTTGTATTGATTCGCAATCTTACAAATGAAGGTCTTTTCAACACACCTGGCGGTCAAGTTGCGACAGGTTGGCTGATAGTTGAGGATGTCATCACCATCATCATCTTGGTGGTTCTGCCGGTTGTGTTTGGCAGTAGCGCTCTTGGGGTTAGCGGTCTGGCGGCAGACGTTGGCATTGCTTTGTTGAAAACGGCAGCCTTCACAGCGATAATGATATTCTTGGGATCTAAGGTAATGCCCTGGTTGCTTACACGCATCGCCCGCTTCCAGTCATCGGAGTTATTCCTTTTAGCAGTGATCGTGCTAGCCCTGGGTACCGCTGTTGGCGCAGCGGAGCTTTTTGGAGTCTCCATTGCTCTGGGAGCTTTCTTGGCAGGCGTTGTCATTAAGGGAAGTGGTGTTTCGAATCAGGTAGCCGCTAAGGCGATTCCCTTCCAGGACTTATTCTCGATAATCTTCTTTGTCTCGGTTGGCATGATGGTCAACCCGATGATGTTGATACAGAACTTCCCGCAGGTTATTGTCTTGACGCTGCTGATCATAGTGGGTAAATGGTTCATCAATTTTATCCTTGGTCTCCTTCTGCCCGCCAGCGCTCACACCTCACTCACGGTTGCCGCTGGTTTGAGCCAAATCGGTGAGTTCTCGTTCCTCGTATGCCAGACTGCTCTTTTGCTTGGCGCTCTGAGCACTGATCAGTACAGCCTGATACTTGCCGGCTCAGCGATCTCAATCGCCTTAAATCCCATGGTCTTCAAGACCATCACGCCAATTGAGAACTGGATGAAGACTAAGCCGTTTCTCTGGGATCTGACTCATCGCCACAAGGAGAAGCTGACCATTGAGCCAAGCGGCTACAGCGATCATGTGGTTATTGTTGGCTTTGGCAAAAGTGGCAGGTATACGGCGCGTATCCTCAAGGAACTCGAGGTTCCCTATCTGGTCATCGAGAAGGATATGAATGTAGCCGAGAAGGCGACTGAAGCCGGACTACCTGTTCTCTATGGTGATGCTGCCAATTCGACGATCCTAGAGCATGCCGGTCTTGAGCGTGCATCGGTTCTGGTTGTGACCGGTTCACAACAATCAGAGGCAGAATTGATTGTCACAAACGCCAGGATCCAATTCCCCGAATTGCAGATTATTGCCCGCGCCAGCATTGAGGATGGTATTAGCAGGCTGGTTGAGGCTGGAGCGAATAAGGTTATCCATCCCGAGCTCGAGGGTGGGCTTGAGTTGATGCGCTA
>DBPN01000006.1:5758-6350 GCA_002305585.1 Eggerthellales bacterium UBA1419 | reverse complement strand
CTCCCTAGGCACCAATCTCACCATTGGGCTCAATCCTGGTAGCATCTGGAAAGGCGGCGGAGACGTACTCGTTGACGGGACGCCCTTCTTCCCCAACATGCCCACCGAGGAGATCTTCACCGTGCCGGACCGACTTCGCGCTGACGGTGTCGTGTACAGCAGCTTGCCCCTGGTACACAATGGCAGTCTGATAGATGACTTCTGGTTGCGCTTTGAAGATGGTCGCGTGGTGGAGCACAAAGCCCGCGTGGGCGAAGACGTGCTGGCCTCGATCTTCAGTGTGGATGAGAACGCCGCGCGCCTTGGCGAGGTTGCCCTTGTGCCCTATAGCTCCCCTATCCGTGAGACGGGTATCCTGTTTTTCAGTACACTCTACGATGAGAATGCCTCATGTCATCTGGCTGTTGGCCTTGGCTTCCCAGACTGCATTGAAGGTGGCGTCTGCATGAGCGATGACGAGCTGCTCGCAGCAGGCGTGAACAAGAGCGCGACTCACGTCGACTTCATGATTGGCACGGCAGACCTGAACATCACCGGCATCAAGGCTGACGGCTCCGAAGTGCCGATCTTCATCAACGGCGAGTGGGCTTAA
>DBPN01000006.1:0-5697 GCA_002305585.1 Eggerthellales bacterium UBA1419 | reverse complement strand
AACGGCTACTGCGTCAAGACCTCTGAGGATTACGAGCACATGGCTCGCCTAGTGGTAGCTGCGAATCCGAGTCTTGTTTTGCTCGACTTGACCTTACCCGTGTACGATGGTCTACTTGTCTGCCGAGAGATACGTCGGTCATCAGATGTTCCCATCATGATCGTCACCAGCCGCAGCGAGCAGACGGACGAGTTGGTAAGCCTCAACCTTGGCGCAGATGCCTTTATCGCAAAACCCTACAACGCCCAAGTTTTGCTGGCGCATATCGCTTCCCTGCTTCGGCGGGCCTATTCAGGCGTCAACAACCACTGTCTCTCCTGCGCGGGTATCAGCATGGACATCACCCGCAACAGCGTCACTTGCAATGACAGCACTGTTGAGCTCAGCAAGAATGAGGCGCGGATCCTGTATCTGCTGCTTTCAAATCCTAAGGCAGTTGTCTCGCGCTTCGAGCTGATGGACGAGCTCTGGCAGTCCGATGAATTTGTTGACGATAATACGCTCACGGTGAACATCAACCGATTACGAGCAAAGCTGGCGAGCATAGGTGTTGGCGAGGACTTCATCCAAACGAGACGTGGCATTGGCTATCAGATTGGTTTGCGAGAGAATGACTGAGCAGCGATGAAGCTCTCGCGCTATCTGGCCGACAAGTGGCCCACACTGGCTGTTGCTACAGTTACCTGCGCGTTTTTGGCCTTGCTGTTGCACGTCTTTGGTCTTGGCATCACGCTGATCGCCTATATCGAGATAATCCTTGTCTCGGCGCTTATCGTCAGCTTTCTCCTCGATTATTTGCGCCGTCGCAGATTCTATACACAACTTCAAGATTCACTCAAGGCTCTGGATAAGAAGCACCTGATTGCGGAGATGATTGGCAGGCCAGACTTCCATGAGGGCGAGCTGACCTATGACGCGTTGATGGCTGCTGGTAAGAGCATGAATGACTCGATAGCAGAGTATCGCGCTGCGTCTGAGGACTATCGAGAGTACATAGAAACCTGGGTGCATCAGATCAAGACCCCCATGGCAGCCATCGAGCTGATCTTGGAGAACAATCCCGGCGCTACCGATGATGCGGTGATCTCGGAGCTCTCACGCATCGAGAGCCATGTTGAGCAGGCACTCTATTATTCTCGCAGCACAGCCGTCGAGCGCGATTATATCGTTCGTAGCGTAAATCTCGATGATGTAGTAAAAGCAGCAGTACGCAGACGATCCAGACTGCTGATAGACAACCACGTGACCCCGGTATTCGAGGATCTTGATTTCAAAGTTGCTACAGATGCGAAATGGCTGGACTTCATCATTGGCCAGATACTGGGTAACGCAGTGAAATATCGTAGACAGAGTGTGCCTGACGAGGTTAACGCACAAGTGATGTTCAGCGCTACCTGTATTGACAAAGGCCTTGCGACACAGCGGGTGATCCTCGAGATCGCCGATAACGGCATCGGCATCCCTTCCCATGACCTTGGCAGGGTATTCAATCGCGGCTTCACCGGCGATAACGGCAGAACGTACGCGAAGTCAACAGGAATCGGTTTGTTCCTCTGTAAACGCCTGTGCGAGAAGATGGGATTGGAGATCTGGCTTGATTCCGCTGTGGGTGAAGGCACCACTATCAAGATAGTCTTCCCCGTCAACGAGCTGTTCCTGAGCTGAGAAGCCTCACTGAGCTGAGAATCCTTACAGCATTGTAAGGATCTTGTAAGCCTGTTCGATGGCAGCGCTGCCACACATGTCTCATGCTGGAAACTGAATAGAAAGTGTAGGCCGCGTTTTGCGTTGCGTGTTCAGCAATGCGTGAACGACGGTGCGCGCGACGACGCACGTACGACGAACAGCGAACAGCGAACAGCGAAGGGATAGCACTGATGACCACAGTTTTAGAATGTCAGTCCATTGAGAAGTATTACGGAAGCAAGAGCACAGTCACCAAAGCACTCGATAACATCTCATTTTCTGTTGATAAAGGTGAGTTCGTTGGCATCATGGGAGCAAGTGGCTCGGGCAAGACCACGCTACTTAATTGTATCTCGACAATCGACTCGGTAACGGCAGGCAGGATACTGGTCAATGGTGTCGATATAACCCAACTCAAGTCCAGCAAGTTATCAGAGTTCAGGCGCAATGAGCTGGGCTTCATCTTCCAGGATTTCAATCTCTTGGATACATTGACTGGATTCGAGAACATCGCACTGGCCTTAACCATCACAAAGGTCCCAGCGATGATGATCAACAGCCAAGTGCAGAAAGTCGCCAATCAGCTGCAGATAAGCGATGTCCTCGACAAGTTCCCCTACCAGATGTCGGGTGGTCAGAAGCAACGCACAGCGGCAGCGCGGGCGTTGATAACAGATCCCTCCCTGATATTGGCAGACGAGCCCACAGGAGCACTGGACTCAAAGAGCGCCAGGATGTTGCTCGAAAGCATGGAGAAGATGAATGCGCAAAATGATGCCACCATCTTGATGGTCACCCATGATTCCTTTGCTGCCAGCTACTGCCATCGGATACTCTTCTTGCGCGACGGCAAGATCTTCAACGAGGTAGTGCGTGGTGACATGAGCCGCAAGGACTTCTTCGAGCGCATCATCGATGTCATCAGCTTCTTGGGTGGGAGCAACTCCGATGTACTCTAAGATCGCCACTCGGAACATGCGCAGGAGCGTGCGTGATTACAGCATCTATTTTGTCACGCTCGTCTTTGGTGTCTGTATGTTCTATGCATTCAATTCGATTACACAACAGCAAACCGTGATGGAGATGAGCGAGGTCCAGAACCGAATGCTCGAACTGTTGTCGATACTGATTGGCGGAGTCTCGGTATTCATTGCTGTAATCCTCGGTTTTCTGGTGGTCTATGCCAATCGCTACCTCATCCGCAGGCGCAAGCGCGAATTCGCCATCTACCTGACTTTGGGAATGAAACGAAGGGATGTCTCCTGGATAATCGTCTTAGAGACTGCGATTGTTGGCTTGCTGTCTTTGCTTATTGGGCTGGCCTTGGGGTATCTGCTTTCACAGGCCTTGCTTTATGTCACCGCTGCCCTCTTCAACGTGAAAATGGATATGTTCACATTCTTCTTCTCTCTCGAGGCGGCCTATAAGACAATACTCTGCTTCGCGCTGATATTCCTGATATCGCTGGTTTTCAACGTGATAAGCATCTCGCGCTGCAAGCTGATCGATCTGCTCAATGCCGAGAGAAAAAGCGAACAGGTCACGTTGCGCAATCTACCGCTTTCGATAGTGCTGTTCATCATCTCAATCGGCCTGATAATCGCCGCATACTACCTCTTGTTCGATAATGGTCTGCTCATGCTGGATCAGGAGTTCGCGGCTTCAACCATTCTGGTATGCATTGGTACTCTGCTGTTCTTCTATTCGCTTTCTGGCATTATGCTGCTGGTGGGCAGGAAGCGCGAGCGCTTCTATCTGAAGAACCTGAACATGTTCATCACTCGCCAGCTCAGCTCAAAGGCGAACTCGGCTTGGATATCCATCAGTCTGGTTTGTCTTACCTTGTTCTTAGCTCTGACTTCAACGTGCGGTGGCTTTAGTCTGGTTACTGTCTTCAATGACAGCCTGGAGCGCTCAACTTATTATGATGCCAGTATCACCATGCATTATTCGAATATCGACGAGCCGACTAAAGGCGAGAGCGCAAGTGTCGCTAATGGAGAGGGACAGACCAGCGATTCTACAAGAAGCCATCAGCTGATAGCCGATCCAACCGAGATAGAGGCAGCGGCAGATGATCATGATATGCAGACTGCCTTGAATCGTATGGTGCCAAACTGGTCTTCTCTGGTAGAGACTACAGCGCAAATGGATTACTATCACTCACCTGTCACGTGGTCAGACCTATTCGCTATGACCGATTATCAGCTGACGGGATTATTGGCTCAGGCCGACGCTGATAGCATTGATCTGTCCATGGTGAAGGTGTCACAACTTAATGAACTGCGCGCGCTAACAGGCAAAGAACCGATACTACTTGGCAACGATCAGTTCCTGGTCTGGTGCGATTTTGAGGAGCTGAAGGGCTTTTGGCATGCCTTCCTTACTCAAAACGACAGCATCGAGTTGTTTGGCACCTCGTTATCCCCCGTTGGCACAGAGCTTGACACTACGTTGGGTCAAACAGCAACCTCGACAATGGATACGGGCGTGCTTGTGGTTCCCGATGAGGTTATACCTGACAATTTGCAGATCGATTATTCGCTACTCAATGTGATGTTCAGTGGTGAGAGGGCAGATATCGATCCGCTTTTCAATGAGGCGATCAGCTCAACGTTTGGCGATTTCTCGATGCGCAGGGATGTGAGTTGGCCAGCAACCTACATGGTGACCGCCGAGGGTATCTATGAGCAGAGCACAGGTTTGACGGCAGTCATCTCATATCTGGCAATCTACATTGGTGTGATTCTACTGATAGCCTGTGCAGCAATCCTAGCCCTACAGCAGTTAACAGAAGCAGCGGATAATATCCGTCGCTATGAATTACTCACCCAGATTGGTACCGATCGCAAGCTCCTCAGTAATGCCTTGGCCAGACAGATCGGTGTCTATTTCATGCTCCCACTTACGATTGCACTCTGTCATTCTATAGTCGCCACTATCGTATTGCAGGATGTTATCCATATGTTTGGCCACCTCGATATCACCTGGCCGTTGGTTATCACCATTGCTTTGGCTCTGGTTATCTATGGCGGTTACTTCCTGATGACTTGCTACTCATCAAGGAGTCTGGTCTTCAATCAACGACGCTAGTGAATCTCTGACCGCACTCACTTCCCTATGCGACTGCCCAAGATGCTATGCTATTGGGCAGTCGCTTTTAAAGGAATAAAAGATTGTCGGGACCCAGAAGGTAGCTCATAAACCATGAGATTTTGCATACTGGCTAGTGGCAGCAAGGCTAACGCCGCTGTGATAGAGGGCCCACATGGAGCCATACTCATCGACTGCGGGCTCAATCGCAAGGTTCTTCTTTCCCGACTTGCCCAGACCTCAGTCTCGCCGCTGAATCTTAAAGCCATTCTGATCACTCATGAGCACACAGACCACATCTCTGGATTGGGTGTTGTCACCCGTTACCTGCAGAAGCTCGATAACAGGATTCCCGTCTACTCCACTGCCCCAACACGAGATGCTGCCGGTTTCACTGAAGAGTCTGCTGATATCATGACGCTAAGCGCGTTTGAACAGCTTACAGTCGCTGGAATAGATATCACTACCTTCTCGACTGCCCACGATGTGGCGGATCCCATCGGATTCAGATTTGAGTGTGAGGGAGAAAGCATCGGTTACGCTACAGACACGGGCTATCTGACAGCTGCTGCGATGCAAACGTTGCGAGGCTGCGATGTATTGGCTATCGAGACCAACCACGATCCGCGGATGCTGCAGACCGGTCCGTATCCACAATTCCTGAAGCATCGGATCAGTTCAGATCTCGGCCATCTGTCAAATGCCCAAGCTGCCGATTCGCTAGAAGACCTGCTTGCAGAGAAGACCCGTGTCATCGTGGGCATGCACCTCTCCCAAACCAACAATGAACCGCATCTGCCCGCACAGATGCTACGGCGACAGTTAGATCAGCTGGGACACCCAGCAAAAGTGCTGATCTCAAGTCAGTTCCAAGCTATGCGAGTGTTGTAGAATTCGCCATTCACCTTTTAACCATAG
>DBPN01000051.1:142446-155259 GCA_002305585.1 Eggerthellales bacterium UBA1419 | reverse complement strand
GGCGGCCACCACGGCGGCAAGGGCAGCGAGTGCCACAAGGCCGCCGTCATCGGCGACACGGTCGGCGATCCCTTCAAGGACACCTCTGGTCCTTCCATCAATATCCTTATCAAGGTTGTTGCCGTCGTATCATTGGTGTTCGTGCCCTTCTTTCTATCCCTGGGCGGCGGTTTGCTCCACGGAGTGTTGTTCTAGACACGCGCTATCTGTATCGTGTGGGGTTGCATGCCAGCAGCCCCACACTCCATATCCGGGTCATGACAGGGAGAACCACGTTCGAGCATGATCAGCGAAGACGACATCCGCAGGGTACGCGAGGGCAACGATATCGTCCAGTTGATTGGCGAGAAGGTTGTCCTCTCGCGACGGGGGCGTGATTTCTGGGGCTGTTGTCCTTTTCATAACGAGAAGACGCCCTCCTTCAAGGTCGATCCGGTCTCACAGCTCTACCATTGTTTTGGATGTGGTGAAGGCGGCGATATCTTCAGATATCTGATCAATACTGAACATCTGGAATTCCCTGATGCCGTACGATTCCTCGCCGAAAAAGCCAATATCGAGATCACCGAGCAGACAGACGATGTCAACAAGGGAAGACGAACCCGCTTATATGAAGTCTGCACGAAGACCGCGGAATTCTATCACCGACAGCTGATGCGTGGCTCAACATCTCAGGCCGAAGCCGCACGAGCCTATCTGGCAAAACGTGGTTTTGGCAAAGATGTGCCTGGGAAATGGCAGTTGGGTTTTGCGCCAGGGAATAGCCAGCTGGTGCGTTATCTCAGCGATCAGAAGTTCAGAGAAGATGAGATGATCGAAGCCAATGTAGCCCTGAGAGCTGATAACGGTAGCCTTCGTGATCGTTTCTATAACCGCATCATGTTCCCGATCTGTGATCTTCAGGGCAGGACCATAGCCTTTGGTGGCAGGATCGTGGACAAAGGCGAACCAAAGTACCTCAACACAGCAGAATCAAGTCTATTCCAGAAACGCGCACAGCTTTTTGCCCTCGACAAGGCTAAGGCTAGCATAACCTCAACCGGCACTGCGATAGTTGTGGAGGGTTACACCGACACTATAGCCATGCATATGGCCGGCCTTACCAATACAGTTGCCACGTTAGGTACAGCACTCACTGCTCAGCACCTCAAGTTGCTTACACGTTTCGCTCAGCGCGTTGTCTATCTCTTCGATGGCGACGAAGCCGGCAAACGCGCCGCAGACAGGGCATCTGAACTGATTGGCAGCTTGATCACACCTGAGGCGGGACCAAGACGCGTCGACCTCTTTGTAGCCGTCCTGCCTGAAGGTGACGACCCGGCAGACTTCTGCACGAAAAAGGGAGCAGAGGGTATGCGGGAGGTACTGGAGCATGCGCAACCATTGCTACGTTTCGCCCTGGATAGAAGGTTGGAGAAATGGGACCTTTCCGTTCCCGAACAGCGGGCGAGGGCATTAGATGATGTCGTACGCATGTTGATACCGGTTGGTGGATCCTTGCTGGCAACTGATTACCTGAATTATCTTGCCGATAGGTTCCTAGTCGATTATCAGACTGTCAGCGTTGCATTGCAGAAGGCGAAGTCATCGCAGGTAGGGCAGAAGTCTCAAGCTAACGAAGCTACTCCTGTGAAACCAGAGAAGTTGCCAGGAGACAAGCTCTCCGGCATCGAGCGTGAGCTTATAGCGCTATATATCAATGAGCCTAGCCAACGTGCCGAGTTAGCTCAAGCGTTCACCGGGCTTAAATGGACAACTGAACTGCATGCAAATATCGCGGAGAAGCTGGTTAAGATCGATGCGGGTTCGAGCGCTCAGGCGATAATCAATTCGCTTGCCTTTCAGATTCCTGAGGCAATCACTGACATCAGTGCCTCGCAGCTGAGTGCATACGGCGAAGATGCCAAGGAGATCGCTCGGCTATTATTGTACTCACATCAAGTAGAGCTACTTAATCAGATGATCCGCAGTAATAATGCCGAATTGCGGAGAACTGGTCGGGAGGGTCGAGATGACGATTTGCTATTCGCGCAAACGGCACAGTTACAACAACAGCTCCAAGAACTAAAGAAGAAGTATAGTGAATCCCGCAAGCAATAGATGGGAACCGCAACACGCAAAGTCTTACAATAGCAATTGACACTTGCTATACTTTAAGGCTTTGCAGCGACGTGAAAGGATTATCGTGACAGAAAATCCCAAGAGACAACTATCAACCGAAATCGAGATGCTCGAGCCAGAGTTGGCGAAACTGGTCAAGCAGTTTAAGAAAGTCGGCTCGATAAGCGAAGACGAGACACAGGCATTCTTTGCAGATTTCGACCTCTCCGATAAACAATATCGTGCCGTTTATGAACACCTCAAAAGCGAGGATATCTCCGTTCTCAGTGATGATGATGATCCGGATCTGGATGTTGTCGTTGATGCCGGTAGACCGGATGTGCTCGATGACGCCGATGACGATGTTGTCGAATTGAGCGATGATGAACTCTTAGATGGCATACCTGATGAGGAGCTGAAATCGGCTGAGGCTGTCGATGTGATATTGCCCAAGGTCGCGGCGCGCTCATCAAAGGGTGCGAAGAAACGCACCAGTACAGACTCATCTGTGGCGATGCTCACTGGCGATCCTGTGCGCATGTACCTCAAAGAGATTGGGAAGGTCTCTTTGCTCACTGCTGCTGAGGAAATCGATCTGGCAATGAAGATCGAAGCTGGACTTGAGGCTACGCGACAGCTAGAGGAAGCTTATGACAACAAAATAGAGCTGGAAAGGCGTGAGTTGCGACGCCTGACCCGTATTGAGCAAGTTGGATTGGATGCCAAGCAGCAATTGATCGAGGCGAACCTACGCCTTGTGGTCTCGATCGCCAAACGTTACATGGGCCGCGGCATGTTGTTCCTCGATTTGATACAAGAGGGCAACCTCGGCCTGATCAGAGCCGTGGAGAAGTTCGATTATACNNCGTACCATTCGCATACCTGTTCATATGGTTGAGACCATCAACAAACTTGTCCGCATCCAAAGGCAGTTGCTGCAAGAATTCGGTCGTGAACCAACTCCGGAAGAAGTCGGGGAGCGAATGGGGATGTCAGCGGAACGGATCAGGGAGATCCAGAAGATATCACAGGAGCCAGTTTCCCTGGAAACACCGATAGGCGAAGAGGAAGATAGCCAGCTGGGTGATTTCATCGAAGACGGTACCGCGGTTGTACCACCGGATGCCGCCAGCTTCTCAATGCTGCAAGGTCAGCTGAGTAAAGTGCTAGACAGCCTTGCAGAGCGAGAACGTAAGGTGATATCGTTACGTTTTGGACTCGAAGACGGGCATCCTCGTACATTAGAAGAAGTTGGGCGTGAGTTCGGGGTCACTCGAGAGCGCATCAGGCAAATCGAGAGTAAGACCTTGGCAAAGCTGCGGCATCCCTCGCGTTCAAGCAAACTGAAGGATTATCTGGAGGAATAAGGACATGACGGAACAGAGCACAGAGGCAGTGGCGGAAAACACAGAGGAGAGCACATCTGAGGAATGCGATAATCAATGTTCCAGTTGTGGCAGCGATTGCAGCAGCAGGACAGAGCCGCAAGACATCAAGGCAAAATTGCATCCACAATCGAACGTGAAGCATAGTATCGCGGTTGTAAGCGGTAAAGGCGGAGTGGGCAAGACACTCTTAACCTCGCTTTTAGCTTCAGCGATTAAGAAGCAGGGTCACAGTGTTGGCGTGCTGGACGCCGACATCACTGGACCATCGATACCGAGGGCTTTTGGTATTGAAGATAAACTGCGAGCGACCGTACAGGGTTTATTGCCGTCGGTCTCGAAAGGTGGTGTCCAGGTAGTATCCACAAACCTGATATTGCCCGAGGAGTCGACTCCAGTGCTTTGGAGGGGCCCGGTTATCGCCGGCATGGTTAAGCAGTTCTACAGTGAGGTGATTTGGGGCGATCTCGATTATCTGCTGATCGATATGCCTCCGGGTACTGGAGATGTGCCTCTAACAGTCTATCAATCCTTGCCGATTGATGGCATTGTCATCGTTACTGCTCCTCAAGACTTGGTGTCAATGATCGTCGGCAAGGCCATAAACATGGCTGATATGATGAACATCCCTGTTCTCGGTATCGTAGAGAACATGGCATATTTTGAATGTCCAGGCTGTAACGAGCGTCATGACATCTTCGGCGTCAGCCAGATAAAGGAGATAGCTGCAGAGAATAACATCGACCTCATCGCTCAGATTCCCATAGTACCCAATATCTCATCTGTGATGGATTCGGGTTCTATCGAGAGCATCAACGTCGATTCCTTGGACGAGTTTGTCAAAGCCCTGCAAGCCAAGGTCGAATGACGCTTTGACGAGAAATCCGGACGCCAGCTGCGACATTCTACGATTATTGGGCGATTTATGGTTTTGCAAAACGCCTTTTTGAGGTAGAATCGCTTACTGCACGTTAGGGCCCGTAGCTCAATGGTGGAGCAGGGGACTCATAATCCCTTGGTTGCAGGTTCGAATCCTGCCGGGCCCACCACAAGAGTATGCTATACTGGCAAACTGCGTTTCAGCTTCATTCCTCGGTAGCTCAATGGCAGAGCAATCGGCTGTTAACCGATTTGTTGTAGGTTCGAGTCCTACCCGGGGAGCCATTGACCGTTACAGGACCCGCGCTCGGCGTGGGTCCTGATAGTATCGGGTAAATGAAATGCTTATATTAGTGTAAAGTCCTGCGGTGCGTTGACTATAGCGACTTACGCTGGTAAAGTAGTTCCTTGCGTTATTTACTGATTATCACATCATCGAAGGGTTTTCAATGTACGCGATAGTAATCACAGGTGGGAAACAATACCGCGTCAGCGAGAATGACGTAATTGAAGTCGAAAAGCTCAAAGCAGAGCTAGGGGCAACAGTCGAACTCAACGTAGCATTCATCGCTGATGGAACCGATGTAATCGCCGATCAGGCGACCTTAGCTGCAGCGAAGGTATTCGCAACAGTTGAAGAGCATTACAAGGGCGTTAAGGCCCTTGTCTTCAAGTTCCAGAAACGCAAGGGTTACAAGCGCACGCGTGGTCATCGTCAGGAACTTACCCGCATACGTATTTCTGAGATCAGCCTTTCTGGTAAGCAGAGCAAGCAGGCTGCAGTGAAAGCTGATGCTAAGCCAGCAAAGGCTGATGACAAAGCGGCTGCGATAAAGGAAACCGCAAGCGCGAAGAAATCCAGTACAGTGGCTAAGGGCGATTCGACTGCCAAGGCTTCTACGGCTAAGAAAACCGCGAAGTCTGAAACCGATTCAGCCAAATCCCCAGCAAAGACCACCAAGACAAAGGCAAAGGCCGAGAAAGAGGCTGTAGTTGAGTCCGTGGTCGAAGAGACATCCAAAGAACAGGCTGTCGAGCCTGAGAAAACTGCTGAATAACAAACGACAGTATCTAGGGAGTATGTAAGATGGCACATAAGAAGGGTCTCGGCTCAAGCCGAAACGGACGCGACTCAAGGGCACAACGACTCGGAGTCAAACGTTTTGCTGGTGAGATGGTTACCACCGGTAACATCATAGTACGTCAAAGAGGCACCCATATCCATCCTGGTGAGAATGTAGGTCGCGGTAGCGACGATACGCTCTTCGCATTGAAGGATGGCATCCTGGAATTCACACATGGTGATAAGCGAAAGGTTCACGTACGACCAGTTAAGGCTTAATGGGCCTTTCTTCGCACCAACAAGATGATTTCAAAAAGCCCTCTGTCTACTATAATCAGACAGAGGGCTTTTTGTGGAAAGAGTGATAGATGTTCATAGATCAAGTTCGCATACATGTTAAAGCAGGGGACGGCGGAGCCGGTTGCATGTCCTTTCGCCGTGAAGCGCACGTGCCAAAGGGCGGTCCTGACGGCGGCGATGGTGGCGAAGGCGGCGATGTCATCGTCCAGGCGGACTCGAGTATCTCCTCACTAATCGAGTATCGATTCAAACATCATTTCAAAGCTGAACGTGGCACTCACGGCAAAGGCTCGCGGATGCATGGAGCCACAGGTGACGACCTGATCCTGCGGGTTCCAGTGGGAACGCAGATCCGCGAATATGATGAAGAATCCAAGACCACCGGTACCCTGATAGCCGATCTCACACATCATGGTGAAAAGGCGATTGTTGCCAAAGGGGGTGAAGGTGGATTGGGCAACATCCACTTTGTCACCTCCACTCGTCGCGCACCTGCATTCGCTGAGCTGGGCGAACCGGCGGAGGAGCGCTGGATAGAACTCGAGATGAAGCTTCTCGCAGACGCGGCATTGGTCGGATTGCCTTCTGTGGGAAAGTCCTCTCTAATCGCGAGGATGAGTGCCGCCCGACCTAAGATAGCCGACTATCCATTCACCACGCTGGTGCCCAATCTGGGTATGGTAGCTGCAGGAGATCATAGTTTTGTCGTTGCCGATATTCCCGGATTGATTGAAGGTGCGGCGCAAGGCAAGGGTCTTGGACACGACTTCCTCAGACATATTGAGAGAACCGCACTTATCCTGCACGTATTGGATGCGACGGGATCTTATGAGGATCGCGATATGATCAACGACTTTGAGATGATCAATCGCGAACTTGAGCTCTATGCAAGCGAATTAGCAAACCGTCCGCAGATAATCGTCATAAACAAGACCGATATGCCGGGTACCGAGGAGAAGGTGCAGCGCTTCGAAGCCTATCTACAGCAAAGGGCGTTGGAGCAAGCAGGCGGCAATGAATTTAACCCCCAGTACTCCAAACCGGAGGTTTTCAAGGTCTCCGCTATTACCGGAAGTGGTATCGACGCTCTGATTGCCGCAGTTGCCGATAGGGTCCATAGCATCAGGACTGCCGCAGTTGACCTCGATCAAGTCTCTGATCTGCAATATGATCAGATCTGGGAGCATAAACGTAAGGCTCAGGATCGTGAATTCAAAGTGAGGAATCTGGGTGGTGGCGTTTTTCGAGTTGAGGGTAAGGCAGTGGAGAGAATGGTCATCCAGACAGAGTGGGACAACGAGGAGGCCATGGATTACCTGCAAAGAAGGTTGGAGCGCATGGGTGTGGAAAAGGCGCTGGTTGCCGCAGGGGCGAGTACGGGTGACGAGATACGTATACTCGAACGCGCATTCGCCTTTGAGAGTATCCACGCAAACGCCAACAACGAACAGATTAATATTGAATCTATCGCTGAAGATGATCCCGCCTTGGAGATGCTGATGGAAATGGAAGACGATGACTGCGAATAGAGAACCCATCGTTCATCGCATTGTGATTAAGATCGGTTCATCGACCTTGACTACTTCAGATGGAAAAGTCGATACGAACTATATCGAGGATCTGGCTCAACAAGTAAGGAATCTGCGCGAGCGCGGATCAGAGGTATTGATCGTCTCCTCTGCGGCTATCGTCGCTGGATTGGAAGCGCTAAATCTGCCTCCAGCCCGCCCCAAGTCGATTCCGCTGTTACAGGCAGCTGCCGCTGTTGGCCAGATAGAGCTGATGAAAGCTTATTACCGGGCATTCTCGTTGCACGATATCCAGATTGGCCAAGTGTTGTTGACCCGTAACGATACGAGCAGTCGCAACTCATATCTGCATGCCCGTGACACGTTAGAAGAATTGTTGGAACTTGGCATCGTTCCCCTGATCAATGAGAATGATACGGTTGCAGTCGATGAGATCAGGTTTGGCGATAATGACAGGCTTGCTGCTCAGGTCGCTATACTGGTGAAAGCGGATCTGGTTATCCTGTTGAGTGATATTGAGGGCCTTTATACCGCCGATCCGAGAATCGATGAGGATGCGCAGCTATTGCAATCCATTGGGTCGTTCACAGAGGAGATAGTGAGCTCTGCTGGAGATGTTGGTAGTGATCGCGGTAGCGGCGGAATGGTAACTAAGATCGAGGCTGCTCGAATGTTGATGGCAGCCGGTATCCCCATGGTGATATGCGAAGGCCATAAAAGTAACGTGATCTGCGAAGTGGCCTGTGGAAAACAGATAGGCACACGTTTTGCCTCCGAGAGTGGCAAGGGGCAGGCAAGCGCACGTAAGCTATGGATGGCTTTAAGTGGCACAGTTAGAGGCTCTGTTTCGATAGATGACGGTGCCGTACGAGCGTTGAGGGAAAACGGGGGATCACTGTTACCCGTTGGTGTAGTTGGTCTGAAAGGCAGATTCAAGAAAGGGAACGCCGTAGACATCAGGACAGTGGGTGGATTCCTGATTGGCAGGGGATTGAGCAACTACTCTTCTGAAGAATTGAGGCTCGCCGCTGGACGAAAAAGCAACGACCTGAGAACAGATGCGCATACCGCGCATCTGGCGAATACCGAGGTCATCCACCGTGATCAGAT
This sequence comes from Eggerthellales bacterium UBA1419, assembly GCA_002305585.1. GTDB lineage: Bacteria > Actinomycetota > Coriobacteriia > Coriobacteriales > UBA8131 > UBA1419. The sequence goes on along the minus strand of DBPN01000051.1, from coordinate 146,893 downwards.
GGTGATTTTCTAACTGCATGAACCTCAAGTTGATTATACTGACAGTGAGATGAGAGAAGAGGAGGTAGAGATGACAGCGACCGATATGTTTGAAGGCGGCGCTTTCGAATCCGGCGAAGTCATGCAAAAGGCACGGCAGGCCAGAATCGCTGCCTATGCATTAGCCAAGGTCGATGCGGCGACCAGGGCCTCAGCACTGAACGCTCTCGCAGATGCGCTGATCGCTAACCAAGACTACCTCATGGAACAAAATCGCATCGATGTAGACAATGCCCGCGCTAAAGGTACAGCTGAGTCCCTTATAGACCGACTGTTGCTAACATCAGGCCGAATCGAGGATATCGCTGCGGCTTTGCGTGTTCTGGCGGATGCCAACGACCCCATCGGAATGATCACCGAAGGCAGAACGCTCTATAACGGTATCAGGCTAAGGCGCATGCAGGTACCTCTGGGAGTTGTGGCGATGATCTACGAGGCACGGCCTAATGTTACAGCAGATGCTGCGGGATTATGTCTGAAGACCGCAAATGCCTGTTTATTGCGTGGCGGCTCATTGGCCAGCAAATCCAATATCGCCATGACCAAAGTGTTGTATGAGGCGGGACTGAGCGCAGGCCTTCCCCAACACTGGCTTCAATCGATTGAGACGTTGGATCGCGCCGCAACTACGAAGTTGATGCAACTGCACGGACTGATCGATGTGCTGATACCGCGTGGCAGTGCGTCTCTGATAAGGAGCTGTGTCGAAAATGCCAAGGTTCCGGTTATCGAGACGGGGGAAGGGAACTGCCATATCTACGTCCATCAGGCAGCGGATCCTGATATCATCGTCCCCATCATCATCAATGCGAAAACACAGCGACCCGGTGTTTGCAATGCTGCTGAATCTATTCTGATTGACGAAGCCGTTTCCGAACAGCTGTTGCCACCAGTAATTCAGGCTCTGATAGCCGCTGGTGTCACTTTACATGTCGATGAGCGCGTTTATGCCATCTCACAGTCCCTGCAATCGATTGATCTAACTAAGGTGATTGCGGCTACTGAGGAGGATTGGGGCAAGGAGTATCTCTCCCTGGATATCTCGATAGCCTGTGTAAAGGATATCGCTCATGCGATCGACCATATAAACGCTTACAGCTCTCACCATTCAGAAGCGATACTCAGTCAGGACTACACTGCTGTCAGCAGATTCCTGCAGGAGGTAGATTCTGCGGCAGTCTACGCCAACGCATCCACTCGTTTCACCGACGGTGGTGAATTTGGCTTGGGTGCGGAGATTGGTATCTCTACTCAGAAGTTGCATGCACGGGGTCCAATGGGACTCACGGCACTGACTTCCACCAAGTTCCTCTTGGAAGGTGAGGGTCAGATCAGGTGAGTCTGAGAAACATCATCTTCAACAACTCCGAGCAACTCTTCAATGAAGCAGGCAGACCGGTGCGGCTGGGATTACTGGGTGGGACGTTCGACCCAGTCCATTATGGTCATCTTCTGCTGGCAGAACAGGCCTATTATCAGTTTGCTCTCGATGGCGTACTGTTTATACCAACCGGTCAACCAGTGCGAAAGATGGCTACACTGCTTTCAAGTGCCGAAGACCGTTACAATATGCTATCACTGGCTCTGGAATCAAACCGGCATTTCTTCATAAGTCGCATCGAATTGGACAGGCCCGGTCTCACGTATACCGTCGATACGGTTCGTGTGATGAAGGAAAGCTGGGGTGATGAAGTAGAGCTGTACTTCATCACTGGGATAGATGCTACGTATGACCTTGGTACCTGGAAAGATGCAGAAAGTCTGGCTACTATGATCACAGTGTTAAGCGCGAATCGCGGCGGTGTGGACGAAAAGTCCTTGCGCAAGACGCATATCGACTCGGGCTTCAAAGTGGTGCCCTTTACGATACCAGCCATGGGGATATCTTCTCATCACATCCGCGCCAGCCTGGCATCGGGGAGCTCGATACGCTATCAGCTGCCAGATGCAGTATTGGACTACATCACCAGTAACCGACTATACGCCTCAGACGCCTTTGAAGATCACGCGTGTAGAGGTGATCGATGAATCTAGATTGGGACGCGATTTACCGCGAAGCCAGGATAAAGCTGGAAAAACGCCTGTCAGAGTATAGATTACTACATTCAATCAGTGTTTCCGATGTCGCTGCTATGATGGCAGAGCGCTACGGCGTCGATATCGATAAGGCAAGGATCGCTGGGCTGCTTCATGACTGGGACAAGAATCTTGAAGACGAGGAGCTAATCTCCCGAGCGAGGCAGTTCAGGTTGGAATCGGTTTCATCGGGAGAGGATTTTGCAGCTTTGCTGCATGCTCAGACGGGGGCTGTAGCCGTTGCCCTCGAATTCCCAGATCTGCCTTTGGATATCATCCAGGCCATTGCGCGACACACTTCGGCAGCGCCGGACATGACGGATCTTGATATGATCATCTATATTGCCGATATGATCGAACCGTTGCGCTCTCAAGGCAACCTGACGCCATTGCGCACGATAGTTGGGAAGGTATCCTTGGAGTACCTGTTCCTCAAATCGTTCGAGATGACGATGGAACACCTGATCCGCCGTCATCGCTTCATCCACCCAGACTCCCTGAAAGTCTGGAACAGTTATATCGCTCGTGAACGCCACTCATGAAAGAGGTAGCATGCTAAAGAATCTAACGCCAAAGGATATGGCTTTGATCGCAGCGAAAGCCGCTGACGATAAAAAGGCCATGGATATCGTAGTACAGGAGGTACGCGAGGCTCTGATCATCACGGATTACTTTGTGATCGTGACCGGAGCAAACAACCGTCAAGTCGATGCAATCACCGAAGCCGTCGAAGAGGCACTGCGTCTGGAGGCAGATGTCAAGCCGATAGGTCGTGAGGGCTTGGATGAGTTGACGTGGGTACTCTTAGACTACGGCGATTTCGTCGTACACATTTTCCAGCCGGAACTGAGGGATTTTTATCGTCTGGAGACGCTCTGGAACGATGTGCCTCTAGTTGATCTAACTGAGATAGGTATCACCGATCAGATCTATTCCGAGCGGATTACCAAATCGCTGGGACTCTGAAAAAGGGGACTGTGAATCGCTGGATACGTGATTCTCTGCGTATTTGATTTCAGTGACCATGATTCCGCAATCCCATATTGCGATATTATCATTGTTGGTCCGAAAGGCAATCATCCTTTTGCGCGATGGTACCAGTGTGCATCTCATTGAAGTGTAATTCTCTGCCATATCGTACTGCGCTTTCGCCAAATCTATCCCTGACCTTATCAGTAGCTTCAATCAGGGATCGTTTGTGCGCTCTCTTGGGCTCTCTGCCGGATTGGGGGTCGATCGATGTCTGAACGCCAAGTTCGGATGATTCAAAAAGGGATAGCTGCTCTGGACGTGAATCAAACGAGGATGTCGCAATCCCAATAAGGCGCAGCTCCTGTCCAGGTTGCCAGACCTCAGTAATCAGGTCGCACAGTAGCGGGGCGAACTGCTGCTCATCGTCAGCAGGATGGTCAACTGTCCTCTGGGCTGTCCTGATGGACAAGTCATCGTAACGAACCTTCAATGTGAAGGTATAACCTTTCAGCTGTTTACGCCGTAGACGTCTGCCAACCTTGGCGCAGAGCATAACCACGGCCTGCCTGATCTCATTGATATCGGTAAGATTGATTGAGAAGGTCATCTCGTTAGATACGGATTTAGTATCGGCATCGCCAACAACCGGAGAAGCGTCCAGGCCCTTACAGCGAGCAATCATCAGCTCCGTATTCTTACCGAATACTGATGAGAGCACAGATTGCTCGGTTTGCGCCAACTGACCCAATGTATTAATGCCCAGCTCATTCAAACGTTGCTCAGCTCGCGCACCAATACCTGATAGCTTCCTTACAGGTAGTGGTTGGAGGAAGTTTGATTCACGACCTGGATAGACAACTGTCAGACCGTTTGGCTTATCGATGTCTGAGGCTATCTTAGCTATTGTCTTGCTGGTTCCCAAGCCAATCGAACAGCTGATGCCCAATGAGCGGACATTCTTCTGGATGCGGTCAGCCACAACTATCGGATGTTCGTTAGAGAAGCGACCGGGTGAGATGTCGACAAATGCCTCATCGATGGAAACCTGTTCCAGAAAAGGAGATTCCTCAGCTAAGATTCTCATCACGCAATCAGATATCTCCTTATAGCGAAGATGGTTACCGTGAGTCCAGATCGCCTGTGGACAAAGACGCGCGGCCTGGGCAGATGGCATAGCGGAGTGCACACCGAAGGCTCTTGCTTCGTAAGAGCAGGTGGAAACCACGCCTCGGCGGGATTTATCTCCACCGACTATTACCGGTTTATCGCGCCATTCTGGGTGATCAAGTTGCTCGACTGACGCGAAGAAGGCATCGAGGTCAACAAGCGCTATGGCCGGACCAGACCAAATCTGCAGGTT
>DBPN01000051.1:120705-142389 GCA_002305585.1 Eggerthellales bacterium UBA1419 | reverse complement strand
GGGTATAATCAGACAAGCGAGCTAAAGAGGCTAATCGAGCACTCAATACACTGAAGACGACAGGATGAATTGATGACACCACAGGAAAAAGACCATGAACCCCTTTTCATCGACGAAGTGCGAAAGCATCAACAGCGTTACGAGAAGCTAATCCATTTCACCAGCTCCTCAACTAAGGCCGCAGCAGTAATGTTGTTGGCTGCTATCGCCGCGTTAGTGATTGCCAATACCGACCTGCATTATGGATTCTCAGAATTCTGGAGCATGGAGATCGGATTCTCCTTTGGTCAGTTTGAGCGTCAGATGTCACTTTCGCACATCATCAACGATATCCTCATGGCGGTTTTCTTCCTGCTCGTCGGCCTCGAGATAAAATACGAGATGACGGTAGGGGAGTTAACGAACATCCGTCAAGCGCTGCTACCTATTGCAGCCGCAGTGGGTGGAGTGCTTTTCCCTATTCTTATCTATTCAGCATTCAACGCCGGGAATCCCCTCACCGCACACGGTTGGGGTGTACCTACCGCCACAGATATCGCTTTCGTGTTGGGAATCATGTCACTGCTGGGCAGCCGGGTCCCAACCGGGCTAAAGGTTTTCGTAACAACACTTGCCGTAGCTGACGATATCTTCGCGATTTTGATCATCGCGATATTCTACGGTCACAGTCCTTCGATTATCTGGTTAGCTGCGGTAGCGATAGTAACTGTCATACTTATTTTGATGAATCGCAATCATGTGTACTCTCTGGCACCGTATATGGTGCTGGGTGTTGTCTTGTGGTATTGCGTCTTCATGTCCGGAGTACACTCCACGATTGCCGGAGTTATTCTGGCTTTCACTATACCTTCAGGTTCACGAGTGAATTTCTCCAGCTTCATCAACTGGACAGATCGTAAGGTTAGGGCTACCAGCGAGATGTTCGATTCAAGCGCCCCGGTTCTCGGACAGCGAGTATGCCTGGATACTGCAACGAGCCTGAGCAATATCGCCAGACAGGCTGTTCCTCCGGCCAGACGTTTGGAGCATAGTCTTTATCCCTGGGTCTATTTCTTGATCCTACCTTTGTTCGCATTGACAAATGCCGGCGTCCGTCTTGTTGGTGGTGGTATGGGCGAATTCTGGCTTGACCCCGCATTGCCCGGCATACTATTAGGACTTCTAATCGGCAAACCAGTAGGAATCGTCTTCTTCAGCTTCTTAGTCACAAAGCTTAAGGTTGCCAGTCTCCCGGAGAACGTGAATTGGATGCATATCGTTGGTGGCGGTGTCCTTGGCGGCGTTGGGTTCACAATGGCCATCTTCGTGGCAAACCTGGCATTTGATTCGCAGGAGATCGTCACAACGGCTAAGATGGCGATTCTCGTCGCTTCAGCTCTAGCGGGGATAATCGGCTTCATCTTCCTCTGGCTGCAAGCACGTAGGGCAAAGATGATAGCAATGGGGCTTATTGATAAAGATGAGCCAAGCGGATCTTTTGACGGAACAAAGCTACCGCAACCCGAGACCGGCCGATGATGATAGCTTTCTATAATCCCAATAACCTGATAGCGGCGACAAAAAAGAACAGGACACTAAGATTGTGTCCTGTTCTTTGCAAGTAAGGCAAACTGACTGGTTTGCTTTGTGCTGAAAGAACCTATTTATTGCCCTCGGCGCGCGCGGCTTGATATTCTGCCACCAGCTTCTTGGCCACATCGCCAGGAACCTCTTCGTATCCTTCAACTTCAAGCTCGAAGCTACCAACTCCACGGGTAAGTGATCGCAGGTCACGTGCGTAGGTCACAACCTCTGCGTAAGGTACTCGAGCTTTGATCACAGACCGTCCTCTGGTGTCGGTATCGGTTCCGGTTATGCGTCCTCTGCGAGTGGAGAAATCGCCCATGATGGTGCCATTGTATTCTTCGTCTACAGTGACCTCGACATTCGCCATCGGCTCAAGTAGATACGGCTCAGCTTTCTCGCAGCAAGCCCTGAAGGCTAGGCGCCCTGCCAGTTTGAATGCCATCTCGTTCGAGTCAACACTGTGGTAGGAGCCATCATAGACAGCAGCTTTCACGTCCACCATCGGATAGCCTGCCAGATAACCTTCGACCATTGCGTCTTTTATACCCTTGTCAACGGCAGGGATGAAGCCACGCGGGATCTTGCCACCCACGATCTCGTCGACGAACTCATAACCAGATCCAGGATTAGGCTCCAGTCGTACCCAACAATCACCAAACTGTCCAGCTCCACCCGTCTGCTTCTTATGACGACCCTGTGCTTGGGAAACCTTACGGATCGTCTCGCGATAAGGAACCCTGACTTCTAGCAGTTTCGCCTCGACACCTGTCCGTTCCTTCAGGCGTGAAAGCAACAGACTTACCGAGCCTTCCCCCAAGGTTGTTAGTATGGTCTGATGTGTCTCTTCATCACGATGCAAGGTAATGCAAGGGTCGACATCTGCAGATTTTGCTAGGAAATCCCCGAGTTTATCCTCGTCCTTCTTGTTGGCTGCTTCAATCGCTACTGGATAGAGCGGTTTAGGGAACGGTAAAGGAGCAATGGCCAACGTTCCAGAAGTTGAGAAGGTGTCGCCAGTGTGCGCCTCAGACAATTTGGGGATCACCACTATATCGCCAGCCTTGGCTGATTTGACATCATCGGTTTCTTTACCGGTCATCACATAGATATGCGCGATGCGTTCTTTCTTACCGGTTGTGGCATTTATAAGCTCCTGTCCAGGCTCAATCACACCACTGATAACCTTGATGAAGCTCAGACGACCAACGAAGGCATCGGACAATGTCTTGAATATGAAGAAGGCTGGTTCTCCGCTTTCGTCAATGCGAACGGTCTCACCGTTGGCCAAGGCGATAGGACCATGAGCGTCGGGGGCAGGGAAGTAGGTGACGATATCATCCATCAGGTTCTTTATGCCCTGTCCGATTATCGTGCTGCCAACAAAGACCGGTATGAAGATCTCTTGAGCGATTGCCTTACCAAGCAGGTTCTCTAGTTCGTCTTGGGTAAGTTGCTCTTCGCCATCGAGATATTTCATCATCAACTCATCATCGGCCTCGGCAACAAGGTCACAGAGTTTATCCCGAGCGGCCTGTGCATCCCCTGCGTATTCTGCTGGGATCTCGGCTATGGTCTCTTTGCCGTCCTTGAAGTACCGCGCTTTCATGCGTAGTATGTCGATGATGCCAGCGAAATCCTTATCGACACCTATCGGAATGGAAACTACTCCCACTCTTTGACCGAACTGATCGACCAGTGTGTCGACGATTGTATCGAAATTAGCGTTTTCACGATCGATGTGATTGATGAAGATGGCACGGCAGAGCCGCTCTCGCTCGGCTTCCTGCCAAAGCTTCGTAGTGATGATCTGGGGTCCGGCGACAGCATCGATTACGAAGAGCGCCATCTCAACCGCTTCCATGGCGGCTATGGTATCACCGAGGAAATCATCAGAACCCGAGGTATCAAGCACATTGATCTTGAATCCGTCATGCGGTATGGGGGCGATAGCTGTGGAGATAGTGAATTGTCTCTTGATCTCTTCCGGATCGTAATCGAGATTCGATTTTCCGTCGTGAGTGGTGCCCATGCGCGATGTTTTGCCTGAAAGATGGAGCATGGCTTCTGCCAAGGAAGTCTTACCTGCCCCATCCTGACCTACAAGGACGATGTTACGGACCTTCTCTGTGCCTGGAGCTGCCAAATCAATCGCCTCCCTGAATATGGCTGCTGTGGCAGGCGCCACAGCGCCGACTGGTCGTTCCTGTTTCAAAAACATGCGATTACAACTATACCGCAACACGAGCCGCTGGACAGAGGGTATTTGATAACAGAATCACAGCGTTGTCGATATCGTTCGTGATATCGTTCGTGGTTGTAAACTGGCACTGAACAGCTCAAGTCTATACAATGGAACATTACGCCGATTAAAGCACGAAAGGACGATTGTGGCACAGGATTATAAAGACACGATGAATCTCCCTAACACTGATTTCGCAATGCGTGCGGGATTGCCGAAAAACGAGCCGCTGCGTCTGCAGAAATGGCAGGATCTGGATATTTATTCCCGGGTTCTGGCCAAGAATGCCAACAATCCTACTTACATCCTGCACGATGGACCACCCTATGCCAACGGACCGTTGCATATGGGCCATGCTTTCAATAAGGTACTCAAGGATATAATCGTCAAATATAAATCACAACGCGGATTCTATGCACCGTATGTACCTGGCTGGGATTGTCATGGACAACCGATCGAGCACATGGTCGAGACCACTTTAGGTCAGGAGAAGATGGCTAAGATCAGCCAACCCACATTGCGGAAACTCTGTCGGGATTGGGCTGCGCGCTTCGTTGATGTCCAACGAGAGGGTTTTATCCGTTTAGGTGTAACGGGGGATTGGCACAACCCGTATCTTACCTATACGCCCGCATATGAAGCTGGTAACGTCGAGATATTCAAGGTGTTATATGAAAACGGCGCTATTTACCGAGGCAGGAAACCAATCCATTGGTGTCGTTACTGCCATACAGCGCTTGCTGAAGCCGAGATCGAGTATGGAGACGAGAGCTCCTCATCCATTTATGTCGCATTCAAGCTATTGGATACGCTGAAAGACCTCCCCGGCTCCTCGCCATTACCTTCCATACTGATCTGGACAACAACTCCCTGGACTCTACCGGCAAACGTTGCAGTATCAGTGGCTGCCGATGCTGATTACGTCATCGTCTGTCAAGACGATAAGGCCCTGATAATCGCCCAGGCACTGCTCGACGACGTAGCGCAGAAAGCCGGTTGGGAAAGCATTGAGCTGTTACAAGCTGAAAACGGGGAACCCCTGGTAATAAAGGGTAGCGTGCTTTCTGGTATCAACTATGAACACCCCATCCATAGCGGAATGCAGGGTGTCATCGTTACGGGTGATCATGTCGACTTGAGCACCGGTACTGGAGCGGTTCATACAGCTCCCGGTCATGGACAGGAAGACTACCTGATAGGTGAACTCTACGATCTACCAATGCTGATGCCAGTGGACGCCAATGGTGTCTTCGATAGTGGCGGCGGCCCATTCGAGGGTATGGACGTCGATGCGGCGAACCCAAAGATCATCGCTTGGCTAGCCGATAAGGGCACGCTGGTCGCGAAGACCCAGCTTTCACATAGTTACCCACACTGCTGGCGTTGTCATAATCCCGTGATATTCCGTGCCACAGACCAATGGTTTGTATCCATGGATGAAACAGGTTTACGCCAGACGGCTCTCGATGAGCTGGGTAAGCTCAACTGGTATCCGGAGTGGGCGATAAACCGGTTGTCCTCAATGGTCGCCAACCGTCCTGACTGGTGTATATCACGCCAACGCTCGTGGGGTGTACCGATACCGGTATTCAAATGCGCGCGTTGCTCACAGACCGTCGCAACTCCTCAGACATTCGACGCAGTGATTAAGCTGTTCAAAACTGAGGGAGCGGATGCATGGTTCACGCATGACCCTGCCGACTATCTGCCCGAAGGTACAAGTTGCGCAGCTTGCGGTTGCACGGAATTAGTTCCCGAGAAGGACATCTTGGATGTGTGGTGGGAGTCCGGTGTCTCTCACACCAGTGTCTTAGAGGTAAGACCTGAACTGCGAAGACCGGCTGATCTCTATCTTGAAGGCTCCGACCAGCACCGCGGCTGGTTCCAATCTTCGTTGCTGACCAGCGTTGGTGCATATGGGGCGGCACCTTACAAGGGCATTATGAGCTGCGGCTTCGTTGTTGATGGCGAGGGCCGCAAAATGGCGAAATCTCTAGGGAACGGTGTCGATCCTGCCGATGTCATCGCCAGTTCAGGTGCTGATGTTTTACGTCTTTGGGTGGGATCTGTTGATTATTCCCAAGATGTTGGTATCTCTGATGAGATCATCCAGAGGACTTCGGAATCGTATCGTCGCATTAGGAATACTTTCCGTTTCCTTTTGAGTAACCTCTATGATTTCGATGCAGATGTGGATCCTGTCAGCTGGCAGGAGTTGAACGAGCTTGACCGCTGGGCTCTCTGCCGCCTTCAAGAACTGATGGAGACAGTAACAGCAGCCTATGACGTGTTCCGTTTCCATGTCGCCTTCCATGCTATCTACGATTATGTGGTAACCGATCTTTCTGCAGTGTATCTAGACGCGCTGAAGGACAGGCTCTATTCTGAGGCAGCGAAGAGTGTCGCCCGAAGAAGTGCGCAGACAGTGCTCCTGAACGTCCTTGAAGTACTGGTTCGCCAGCTTGCACCGATCTTGACGTTCACCTGTGATGAGGTTTGGGATTACTATCCAGCTGGAATATGCAGTCCAGACCGAGAGCCGGCTGTGCAATTAGCAGGGTGGCCAATGTCCGAGGATTTCATACCGGCAATCCCCGTAGGCGATTCGGCACGGATACTCACAGAATACAAGACAGTGCTCGAGGTTCGCGACGCGGTGACAAAGGCACTCGAGAATGCTCGTAATGAGAAGATCATCGGTAAGAGCCAGGAGGCCGCTGTTCTCATCTCTGCTCCGGTCACAATCATAGAGATACTAAAATCACAGAGTCTTTCTGTACTCGAGGAGATGTTCATCGTTGCAAAGGTATCATTTGAGCAAGCCGAGCAGGACTCTTCGATCAATGTTCAGGTTCAGCCAGCTGAAGGCGCAAAATGCCCACGTTGCTGGAACATCAGGACTGCTGGTTCGGATCCTTCGCACCCGGAACTCTGCGCCCGCTGCGCTGATGTGTTACGTGGATACGGCCAATAAATGAGACGTGACCTTTCAAGGATCTCAGCATTCATCGTCTTCTTCGTTACCGTATTAATTGTACTGGCTGTGGATCGTTACACGAAATTCTTGGCAGTCTCTGTCCTGTCTGATGGCGGATCAGTGGCGCTGATTCCAGGAGTACTCGATTTCATGCTAGTGTACAACGAAGGCGCGGCTTTTGGCATCTTGCAGGGTGCGAGACTATATTTCATAATCGTTGCCGCGTTTGCCAGTTTGGGCATGATCGTCTATATCGCAGTTATCAAACGGCATTCACTTCTACGCGTGTTTGCTTTGGCGCTGATCTGTTCGGGTGCTGTTGGCAATGCCATAGACAGGGCTGCAAGCGGTAAGGTCGTGGATTTCATCCAGACCCTGTTTATCGAGTTCCCGTTGTTCAACATCGCCGATTGCGCCATCACTATTGGTGTTATCGGATTGATAATCTCACTGTTTCTTCTTGATAGCACCAGGTCTGGAAAGCACATGCGCCAGGAGACAGCTTTATTCAGTAACAAGGGGAGTAAGCTCACTGCTGGCCAAGAGGGCGATATCGATATGCGTGGTGATCAGGAAGATGCCTGAATACCAACATACAGTCAAGACTGAGGAAAAAGGCAAACGCATCGACATCCTGCTTTCAACTCTGCCGGGAGTCGATAGTCGGATGTCCGCCGTACGCATGATTGAGGATGGTGCCGTAGAGCTCAACGGCGTGAGAACGACTACCAAGAAGCGTGTAGTCTGTGAAGGCGATCAGCTTGTCTACAATGTGATTTTACAGCCCCCCTTCGAATTGACTGGTGAGCACCTGCCATTGGATATCCGTTATGAAGACGATGACCTCATCGTCTTGAGTAAGCAGGCCGGAATGGTCTGCCACCCGGCTAAGGGACACAGGAGTGGCACTCTGGTCAATGCGCTCATCGCTCATTGTGGCTATGAGAATCTCGCCCAATTACAAGGCGATGATCGCCCAGGGATAGTGCACAGACTAGATAAGGACACCTCGGGATTGATGCTGGTGGCTAAGACCGACAACGCGGGCAGATTACTGCAGGAGGGCATCCAGGTTAGAAGCATCGACAGGCGTTATCTAACTTTGGTGCACGGCTACATCGCTCCTGAGACCGGTTTGATCGATGCGCCGATATCCCGCGGTGACACGATCCGCCAGAAGATGGTTGTATCCGATTCAGCGTCAGCTCGCCTGAGCGTCACAACATTCACGGTTTTAGAGCGCTTCGAGGCTGGGCGACAAGATGACGGCTATACATTGCTGGAATGCAAGCTCTACACTGGCAGGACGCATCAGATCCGTGTCCACCTCAACTACATCGGTCACCCATGTGTTGGCGATCCGCTCTACGGAAAAGGTACAGTGAAGGCGCAGTTAGGCCTGGATCGTCAGTTCCTGCATTCCTATCGTCTGGTCTTCGAGCACCCCGTAAGCCATCAACCCCTTGAATACACCGACCCGCTTCCCGATGATTTGAGTAAGGCTCTGGCTTCGATTAAGGATACCTCAATGGGTCGAACCGAGGCCGGAATAGCGCTATCGGAGCTGTTGGATCAGTAGCATCAACTACTGGATACATTTCTGTCGCTGCTTGTGAATTACTAGAGAAGCGCTCCATAAGCGAGAACGAAATCGACTGAACGTTAACGTCTAGATCTTGTAACGTCCATATTCACATTGGGAAAACGTTTCTTGATCCAATTATCGGGGAAGTATTCATCACAGGCAGTTTGGACCAGATTGGTTGCCGGAATATTGTTCAGGCGCTCGTATTGGCGATCTATGGCAGCAACTGTGATGACAATGTTCATTGCCATGAATATTGACATCCCGATTGTTATGACGATGTGATAGCGCCAGGGTATAAAGTCGATGATCCGCAAGACCCATGGCAGGGCTAGACGCACCCAGAGTAAGCCCAAAGCCCCCCACATCATGCCAAACGCGAAGTTAGTACGCCCTTCGATGCTGCCAAAGGTACCGGAGTAATCCCAGGAGATGATACCGAACATCGTCTCCATTATCCAACTGGTGCAGAATTCAAGAAGCGATCCCAGAACCATTGATACAGCGAATATCACGATGACATTCTTGTCCCAGAAACGATTAAGCGCAATCGTAAAGAGCACACCACCAATGCCATAGATAGGACTGAAAGGTCCCCAGACCAGTCCGGCACGTAACTCGTATCTGCCAAACACGATCAACTGATAGGCGGTTTCGACTATGATCCCTATTACTGAGCAGATGACGAATATCCAGAAGAGGTTATAGTAATTCAGCGAGATGTAACCCTTTGGTTCGGCTATCTCGATGTCTTCAGTCTCTCTTGTCACCGATTCACTGCTGTAAGTCACCGTAAAACCATTCCTAAATGATATCTGTCCGTCAGACACGATACTTGCTGCTATGCGCGACGAATGCTCAATATAACATGCGTTTCAGTTTACTTCGAAAACTTGCTGGCAGGGTGTTTGCGCCACCGAAAAATCTGATTTGTTCCAGCTTTGTAATACTGCCATCCATCTGATTGAGAACATCTCGCTGATAGCCAGGGTCACAGAGTAAGAGCACTGATCCTGTTGTTGCCTGCAAGATCCCACCTGTGATGGCATCCGCGAATGTATTGGCCGTTGCTATCCCGACAGAACTCGTTGTCAGGATGTCATTGGTAATCGCCCAATGCGCTGTTTGCACAGCGGCGTCATAACGGCTCTTGCCCCAGATTCGTACTATACTGCAGTCAGGCAAGTAGTCAGCGAGCCTCTTTCCCCTGATTAAACGCAGCGATTCTTTGCTACCGAAAACGAGCAGCTTCTTAAAACCGCCGGACTTTATCAGCTCCAGCAGATCCTCATCCAAAACACCAGAACTATCCGTGAATAGAATCGGTGCCTTTAATCTGTAGGCCAAGGTTGAAGCCGATCCTGCCTGTGTCAGGTTGGAAACATTAGCAATGATTGCCGTCGTACCCCATCCATTATTTTGCGCATAGATCTTCTCTGCGGTTCGTCGACAATCCTCACCAGAATGGTAGGTCAGCTGAGAAGATTCAATGCCGACAGCCAAGAGGTCGCTTACAAGCAAAGAATTCCTTGTCGGCAGGTCGCCGATTAGCACAACCTGCTTCGCACCCAGTCGGATCATCTCTTTGAGACAGGGATCCGGCAGACCTTCATCACCGCTCAATAGTAATGGAGCGTTTAGCAAACCGGCTAATCCACTGGCAGCCAAGGCCTCAGGGAAACTCAGGCCTGAAGCGATGATCACATACTCAGAACGTTCGAATGCCGCCATCGAGACTAAGACACTGGTTTCATAACGATCCGCTCCACTATATGAGATAACAGCGGGTTTACTGTTACCAAAGAGCGGTCTCCCGGGCACATCAAAGGCATTATAGGGCGTGATTATATAGTCGCAAGCTGAACCGCCAAGCCCTGATATCACGCGTTGCCTATCCATGATTGCCTTGTGATAATCGGATCTGATGATGAAGTCGCGACCGTGTCGAGCGAGACCGGTTTCTGGATTTGTTACCTTGATTCGGTAGTAATAAGCGAAATCACCGCTGTCCATACTGTGATCCGCTACACCATTCGCACTGCAATCATCAGTGCCAACTGCTTGGGTGAACATCACTTGATTCCAGCCGGTTTGACAAATAGTGGCTCCTGCCGGAAAGCGCGGAGCCTGTGATTGCGACATCAAACGAACAAACGACAAATGGCGTTCTGCCGCGGATGATTGGGTGAAACTTACCGGTGAACCTATCTGTCTATACTCGCCGAAATCGATCTTATGGATAGTGACTGTCCCATCGTCGAAGATGTCCATGATCATGCCATTGGAGTAGCCATCATGGCGTTTGAGCAGAGCTCTCCTGGGAGTCTCGAATTCGTCAGAGAGATAGGAGCCAATCGTTCCCGCGAACAGACAGGTGAATCCGAGATCTTGACTGATCACGGCTGGATGATTCATGGGGTTATGTACATGCCCAGAGATGAAGATCACTTGAGGATAATCCTGCATCAGCTTGATCATGTCGCTTTCTGTGCCCTCGCCATAATCACCACCGGCATCTTTACTCAAGCGAAGTCCTGATATGCCATGATGGCTGATGACAATAATGGGAAGATGGGGATTACGAGCCCGTGCCGCAGCCAGAGCGGTTCTCAGGTGATCGAATTGCCAGCTGTAATGGTGAGTGTTGGCGTTGGCTATTGGCCTTTCGCTCATCTCCTCTTCACCGCAGAGCTTGATGATCGTTATGCCGGCGATCTCCACGCAGGTGTTCTGCAGCTGCCCCAGGTCATCATCGCTTTGGGGATAGCCGCAGGGGAGTAATATCTTCTCAAACAAGTCGCCGTAGAAAGTCTCGAAGCGTTGTTGGGAATACCACCAGAAATCGTGATTACCCATCACCATCTGGATCGATGGCAATATGTCTCTGCTCCTGAAAGCCTGAGCGAAGGCGGGGATGATGACATTGGACCATTCATCACGCTCACGCTGATCATTGAGATTATTCAGGTCTCCCGCAATCAACAGGGCATCAAGATCTGGAACCAAATCGGCTAACGCCTCGAATGCCGCAACTGTCTTCTCTGAGGAAAGGGAACTGAAGCTGTGATCCCTGTTTCCCCAACCGATATGTGGGTCGCTGACGATAGCGAAACGCGCAATCGCCTGATTCACTGTCTTATGATCGATGGACGCCATTATTTTGGACGTCATACAGCACCCCCGTTGACTGACGTTGCCAATACCTGACATTGGCAGACAAAGCAACTGCCAGGTTGGCTTATAATCTCCAAGACAGGTTATCATACGAAGGATGGATGATGAATTGGCTTTGATCACAGAGATACATACACCTTGCGCAACTGGATTGGCCGAGGCTCCTCGTATCGCCGTGCTTGTTCCCTGTTATAACGAGCATCTAACCATTGCCAAGGTTCTAGACGACTTCACCCATGAGCTTCCTGATGCCTGTCTCTATGTCTATGACAATAATTCCACCGACGGCACGGCAGACATCGCACGGGCGCACGGAGCAAGCGTCAAGAAGGAATCGCGTCAGGGTAAGGGCAACGTCGTGCGACAGATGTTCAGGGATATCGAGGCAGATATCTATATCTTAGTTGATGGTGATGACACTGCTACTGCTGCGGATGTGCACTCACTCGTCAAGCCGATAATCGATGGTCATGCAGACATGGTGATTGGCGATCGACTCACAAACGATAACTACCAACGTCAGAATAAGCGCCCACTGCATACCTTTGGTAACCGCTTGATCTGCGGTTTGATAAATTTCCTCTACCGAGCCACCATCACTGATGCCTTAAGTGGATTCAGGGCCTTCAATAGGGCATTTGTTAAGACATTCCCGATTCTATCTGCTGGATTCGAGATAGAGGTCGAGATGGATATCCATGCTATCGATAAGAACTGGCGTGTGGTCGAGATACCAGTTGAGTATCAGGATAGACCCGAAGGCAGTGTCTCAAAGCTATCCACTGTGCGGGATGGAGGCAGGATAGTCGCCTGCATCATGGGCCTATTCAAGGACTATAAACCACTCGTTCTCTTTGCGACAATCGGTATCCTGCTCATAGTCATTGGGCTTATCCTTGGCATGACTGTGGTCGTGGATTATCTGGAAACCGGCCTGGTTGAAAGATTCCCAACGGCCTTGTTAGCCGTGGCGTTGGCGATATCAGGTATGCTCTCATTGGTCTGTGGCCTGATCCTGGATACAACAGTGAAGGGATATCGAAAACAATACGAATTGGAGATACTCAGAGCCTCCTCTCAGAAGACATCAGAACGATGAGAGCAAAACGATGAGTACACGCAAGGGGATAGCAGGGGAGTGGGGTCGCTATCTACTGGTCGGCTTCTCCTCAGCCGCACTCGAACTTGCGATCTTCGCTATCCTATTCAACCTACTGAGCATTGATGTGCGTCTTGCGAATATCATCGCATTACTCTGCTCAACGCTCTTCAATTACATAATGAGCAGCAGATGGACCTTCAAGGTGCAAGGTTTCAAGACACGCAGTATCGTCTATTATTTGCTCTTGTTCTTTTTCAATCAGGTCTTTTCCACATTGATGATCGTCTGGCTGATCGAGCTGAGTTGGGCACCGATAGTCGCCAAGCTCTTTACCATGGCCTGCATCG
Organism: Eggerthellales bacterium UBA1419; assembly: GCA_002305585.1. Classification (GTDB taxonomy): domain Bacteria; phylum Actinomycetota; class Coriobacteriia; order Coriobacteriales; family UBA8131; genus UBA1419. The sequence goes on along the minus strand of DBPN01000051.1, from coordinate 129,399 downwards.
TTACGTGGAACTTCATCATCTATCGGACAGTCATATTCAGGCGGGATGAAGGCGGCACGATATGAGGGCGTGTTTCAATCGCCTGGGCCCTCTGGCACATGCCGCCTGTATACTGCTCGCTTTGGCTTTCTCTGGCTCGATAAGTCTCTCATTATGGGTGAGGTGGCGCTATGAGGAGCTGTACGTATCATTGGCAGGCTGCCTGCTACTTACTGTCGCTTTATACCTGATACTGATCTTAGTCTGCTCCTTCGCAGAAAACCATCGCTTCGATTCACGAAAAGTGAATAAACCGCAGACACTGAAACTCTGGCTGTTGATCACAGCTTTCATCCTGCTCTGCTGGTCGATCACCTTCCTGAGCAACTACCCTGGCATCTGCAGCACCGATTCGAACGGTACTATCCGGCAATTGATCGGCGAGATCCCATTCCAGAATGATATCAGCCTCATCTTCACTCTATTCGTTGGTCTGTTCTTCTTACCGGGCTATCACATAGGAGGCCTGGAGCTAGGCGTCGCCTGCTACTCTCTGGCACAGATGTTGGCTCTAGCGCTAACCTGCTCTTGGGCCGTTACCTGGTTATACCGAAAGGGCATACCACGCTGGCTGCTTGCACTGGCGTTAGCATTCTTCGCGCTAAATCCCTATATCGCACACTATGCGATAACCATGTGGAAAGACATCCCCTTCAGCATGCTGATGCTGCTGCTCGTGCTCAACCTCTACGATCTTGTCGACGATAGGCCGTCCTTGTCAAAAACCAGGCTCATCACCATCGCCGTGCTCTGCGTGGGTGTTCTCTTCTTCAGGAAGAACGCGCTACTCGCCATTGTCCCAACTGCGATTTGGATTATCGTCCTATTCTCCGGACGTCGCCTTGTCCTTACTGGTCTGTTCACCGCTGTCATCGCTGCTAGCTTCATCATCCAGGGACCACTTTTCACTGCTCTCGGCATCAATCCCTCTCCATTAGTAGAGGCCATGGCGATTCCGCTGCAGCAGGTGGGTGCCGTGGTGCACAATAATGAGACGATAACGGATGAGCAGGCAGAGGTAATAGCATCGTTCATCGAGTTAGATCGGTTAGCTGAGGTTTATAACAACACATCAGTCGATTGGATCAAATTCGACTCTCAATTCGACCGTCAGGCGTTTGCCGATCATAGCAGCGATTTCATCAGGGTCTGGTTACAGATGGGCAGCGAACACTCCAGTAGTTATCTGCGTGCCTGGGGCTGGCAGACTCTGGGCTATTGGGGTGTTGGTACAGAGAACTGGATCATCGCCAACAGTACCGCTGCCTTCAAGGCGCCAACAAGCAATCTGCTCTATCAGGCCACACAAATGGATATCTTGGCCACTGATCCCGCAGCACTTAATCAACGCTACGATGCGGTAAGGCACCTACCATTGCTCTATCCACTGTTCAACATCGCGAGTATGGTCTGGTTGACCTTGACGGTCTGTGTGATCCTGTTCGCAAACAGACGTAGCAAATTGATTGTCGTCTTGGTCCCCTTACTAGGGCTCTGGCTCTCAATCATGCTCTCAGCGCCAACCTATTGTGAGTTCAGATATCTGTTCTCATTCCACCTTTGCCTGCCGATAACCCTGCTTATCCCGTTTTTGCCTCAAGCGGCGGATTGTCACGCAGATAGCAGTGATCAGAGTCGATCCAGTGCCTGATCCAAGTCGTTGATGATATCTTCATGATTCTCGATACCAACCGAAAGTCGGATAAGGTCGGGTCTGACTCCAGCCGCCAACAGATCCTCGTCACTCATCTGTCGATGAGTGGTTCCGGCCGGATATAACACGCATGTTCTGGTATCGGCAACATGCGTTACTATCGAAGCCAGCTGTAGGTTGTCAGTGAAAGCACTGATCTGCTCCCTGCCGCCGGTTACACCAAAGGAAACTACACCACAGCTGCCATCAGGTAGATACTTCTGAGCCAGAGAATAATGCTCGTCTGAAGGCAGACCGGGATATTTGACCCATGTGACCTTGGGATGTACAAGCAGGTACTCGGCGACAGCCTGTGCATTTGAACAGTGTCGCTGCATGCGAACTGCCAGGGATTCCAGATGTGTATTCAGATAAAACGAGTTTGCTGGAGAGGGAATCATGCCCAGATCGCGCATCAGCTGTGCGACGGCTTTTGTTATATAGGCCTTCTTGCCAAAGCGCTGCGTGTAGATGACACCATGATAGGAATCATCGGGAGTCGTAAGCCCAGGGAAACGATCTTTGTGACTCTCCCAGTCAAAGTTCCCGCTGTCGACGATTGCGCCACCAACGGTTGTCCCATGACCGTCCATGTATTTGGTTGTGGAGTGTGTGACGATATCGGCTCCCCATTCAAACGGACGGCAGTTAATAGGAGTGGGGAAGGTGTTGTCGACGATTAGCGGCACGCCAAATCCATGGGCAGCATTCGCGAACTTCTCAAAATCCAATACGATCATCGCTGGGTTGGCCAAGCTTTCAGCGAAGAGGGCTTTCGTATTGGGTTTGAAAGCCGCCTGCAGCTGAGAGGGGGAACAATCCGGATGGACAAAAGTGCAGTCGATCCCCATCCGCTTCATGGTTACGGAGATGAGATTATAGGTTCCGCCGTATAGAGCGCTGGAACAGACGATATGATCGCCAGTTCCGCAGATATTGAAGATGGAGAGGAAGGTTGCCGCCTGACCTGAGCTTGTGAGCGTGGCGGCTGCTCCGCCTTCCAAAGCGCATATCTTCGCCGCAACCTGGTCATTGGTGGGATTTTGCAGACGCGTGTAGAAATATCCTTCTTCTTCCAAGTCGAACAAGCGCCCCATCTGCTCACTGGTGGTGTATTTGAAGGTAGTGGATTGTATGAGCGGCAGGGTTCGGGGTTCACCGTTTCCCGGTTGGTAGCCGGCTTGGACACATTTTGTATCGATGTTCTGATCCATTTTGCTCATCCCTGCTCTTATACACTACTTTGATCTGTCATAACCATTTTATGGTAGATAGGGTCTTTTAAGGTGCACGAATCGTTATTTTCCAGTTACGAGCCCAATCATCACGTTCAACCTGTTATCAAGACAACCATCCCAAGCAGACTGATTGTAATGAATAGCACTTAGGCGTATCATGTCATAGACCTTTAAGAGCGGTACAGAGAGACCGACAAGGGATACAATTGAACTCCAGTCGACAGCAATCCGACTTCAGAGCAGATGACTGTAACCCTTGTCATGCAGACGGGGTTTTCTTTTATCCCAGAACTGCGTCTTGAGGATGTCCATCATCAGATTGGAGCATGATGGTTCGATTGGAGACAAAAAGCGTTGTCATGGATGCCCAGGCTATTGATCGGGCTCTGACACGTATCTCACATGAGATTTTGGAGACAAACAAGGGCGCTCATTCCATTGCATTGATTGGTATCGTCACCAGAGGCGATCTGCTGGCCTTGAATCTAGCCAAACGAATCGAACAGATAGAAGGAGTGCGGGTTCCGGTAGGATCACTAGATATCAGCTTCTATCGAGATGATATCGCCTTGCATATTTCTCCCGAGTTGCATACCACCAATATCCCCTTCAGTGTCGACGGACGTACGATTGTCCTAGTCGATGATGTGCTCTATACCGGCCGAACCATCCGAGCGGCTCTAGACGCCATCATGGACTATGGCCGACCAGCTGCGATCCAGTTGGCTGTTCTGATCGACAGGGGACACCGTGAACTGCCGATCAGAGCGGATTTCGTTGGCAAGAATGTACCCTCGGCTCGAACCGAACAGGTGCGTTTGTTCCTTGCGGAGGTAGATGGACGCAGTGGCGTGGAGATACTGCAGTCTTCACCGGGTGAGCATATCGGTGCAGCACCATTGGGGGCTCAGAACCTAGAATCCGATGAAACTGCGGATCAGGTACAGAAATTGAGATCATATACTGACGATGTAGAGGTTGATGAATGATGGGCGCGCTTACTACCGAGCATCTACTGAATATCGAGGACCTGAATGTCGAGGATATCCACACTGTGCTCGATACTGCCCTGTCTTTCAAGGAAGTGAACGAGAGAACGATTAAGAAGCTGCCAACCTTGCGTGGTCGCACGGTGATCAATCTCTTCCTCGAGCCTTCAACTCGTACAAGAACATCGTTTGAGATCGCAGCCAAACGGCTTTCCGCCGACGCCATAAACATGTCGCCTGCAGCTTCCGCTACCGTTAAAGGTGAATCGCTTGTCGATACAGCTAAAACACTCGATGCCATGGATTGCGACCTGTTGGTGATCAGACATCGTTATGCCGGCGCTCCCTATATCATGAGCCAGAATATGAGGGCTCATATCATCAATGGCGGAGATGGCAAGCACCAGCATCCAACACAGGCTCTACTCGATCTATTCACCATCCGTGAACGCTTTGGTGGTTTTGAAGGGTTGAAGGTGGGTATTGTCGGTGATATCGCGCATTCACGGGTATTCGGGTCACTTGCTCCCGCGTTGAAATTGCTCGGCGCGAGCGTGACAGCTATTGCTCCGGCTACTTTGTTGCCAGCTCGCCCCGATCTGCTGGGCGCTGGATATATTCATGATCTGGACGAGGTACTTGGCCATTTAGACGTTGTGTATCTACTGAGGATCCAAAAGGAGCGCATCGATCAGGCGCCTTTCCCCAGTTTGCGCGAGTATGCCCGCTTATATGGGATAAACCGTGATCGGCTGGGTCGCATGAAGAAGGATGCCATATTGATGCATCCCGGACCGGTGAACCGTGGTGTCGAATTAACGTTTGAAGCTGTTGATACGGCAGCTAATCTGCTTCTTTATCAGGTGAATGCCGGAGTCGCCGTGCGCATGGCCTTGATGTATCTACTCTTAGGAGGTGATCGCGATGGCACTCTTGCTTAAAGGAGCGCGCTGTATCGACCCTGCTGTTGATCTTGATGCCGTGTGTGACATCGTCGTGCGCGATGGCTTGATCATCGAAGTTGGCGAGCAGTTGAGCATAGCCAAAGGTGTGACAGTCGACTTGAGTGGCAAGGTTCTGGTTCCAGGGCTCGTAGATATGCATGTGCACCTGCGAGATCCAGGACAGGAATACAAAGAGGACATCCAATCAGGTGGCGCTGCGGCCGCGCGCGGAGGATTCACGGCGATCCTGGCGATGCCCAACACCAATCCGGTAATCGATACCGGCGCTAATGTCAGATATGTGTTGGAACGTGCTGACAAGGTGAGTCATACCCGAATCCACACGGCTGGAGCAATGACTATCGACCTGCAAGGCAAGGAGATGGCCGAGATCGGCGACATGATACAAGCTGGCGCACTGGCCTTCACCGATGATGGCAGGGGAGTCCAAGATGCCGGTGTTATGAGGCGAGTGATGGACTATGTCAAGTGCTTCAACAGCCGAGTGCTCAGTCATTGTCAGGATGAATCATTGACAGCTGGCGGAATGGTTAACGAAGGCACGGCATCGACACTGCTTGGCCTGGCTGGCTGGCCGGCTCTGGGTGAGGAGGCTCAGATTGCCCGAGATATTGCATTATCCGAGCTAACTGGATGTCCTCTGCATATCCAACATCTATCAACAGCGGCAGGTGCCGATCTGGTGCGCCAAGCCAAAGCCAAAGGTTTGCCTGTGAGCAGCGAAGTCACTCCTCACCATCTGTTTCTACATGAGGACGATTTGGATGTGACCTATAATACCAACCTTAAGATGAATCCGCCTCTGCGTACCCGACATGACAATCAGGCTTTAATCGAGGCGTTGCTAGATGGTACTATCGATGCGATAGCGACTGATCACGCACCACACGCCGCTCATGAGAAGTCATTGGAGTTCGAATTGGCTCCCTATGGCACCATTGGCCTAGAAACCGCGCTGCCGTTGGTTTTAACACATTTAGTTGAGCCGGGCATCATGAGTTGGAGTCGTCTGGTTGAGTTGATGGCGCACTCACCGCGTTGCATCCTCGGCTTAGAGCAGGTAAGCCTTAAGGCTCACAGTGTCGCCGATTTGACGATCATAGACCCAGAAGTGGTCTGGACCGTTTCAGAGGATAGTTTCGCTTCAAGGTCTACCAATTCTGCTTTCATCGGCGCTACGCTGAAAGGGCGGGCAACTGATGTCTACGTTGGTGGTTATGCGTCATTGGAGAATGGAGAGTTAGTTTATGAATAGCAAGGGTGAAACACCCGCGGCTCTGATGTTGGAGGATGGCACCTTCTTCCAAGGTATCAGTTGTGGCGCGATGGGAGAGACCTGCGGCGAGATCTGCTTCAACACCTCGTTAGTGGGATATGTTGAGAGTATCAGCGATCCCAGCTATGCCGGTCAGATAGTCACTATGACCTATCCTCAGATAGGTAATTATGGTGTCGCCCATGCCGACATGCAATCAGATCGCCTGCACCTGCGCGGCGTTGTAGTCCGCGACATGTGCTATACACCCTCGAATTTCCGATCGGATGAATCGTTGCCCGATCTTCTGGCAAACCAAGGAATCCCAGCTATCGAGGGAATCGATACTCGTCATTTGACACGCCATATCCGCGAAGCGGGAGCAATGAGGGCGATACTATCGACAATTGACACCGATCCTGTATCCCTTTTGGAGAAAGTCCGTGCATCCTCTGCCCTGGACGCTCAGAATTTGGCAAAGACCGTGAGCACTCCGGCAAGTTATTCGTATGATACCTGGGAAATCATCCATGATTTCGCGCTTAAGCCACCTCAGCCCGAACGCTACCATGTCGTCGCCTATGACTGTGGCATAAAGAAGGGGATACTGAGGAATCTGCGCCGCGTAGGTTGTCGGGTTACCGTGGTTCCCTGGGATACTCCGGCCAAAGACGTCATCGCGCTTGATCCTGATGGTATCTTCTTCTCTAATGGACCTGGTGACCCTCAGCCGGTTACGGCAACCATCGAAGCAGCAAAAGCACTCTTTGGCAGATTCCCGATCTTCGGTATCTGTCTGGGCCAGCAGATGATTGGACTCAGTGTAGGTGCTAAGATCGAGAAGCTGAAATTCGGTCACCGCGGCGGCAATCAGCCGGTGATGAACCTACGCACCCGCAGAGTCGAGATCACTGCCCAAAACCATAGCTTTGGCATCGTCTTCCCTTCTTTGGGAGCGTTGATACCAGAAGAAAGCGGAGGCATTGCCGAACACCCCGATGATCTGCGCTTCTGGGTTGAGAAGGGCATAGCGCCAGTGGTGCAGAACAAGTCCCATGGTCGCATCCAGCTGACACATGTCAACCTTAATGACGGTACGCCGGAAGGATTGGCCTTCTTAGACGCGCCAGCCTTCTGTGTCCAGTACCATCCGGAAGCCGGACCCGGACCAACCGACTCGCACTACCTGTTCGATGCGTTCACGCGTCTGATGGACGGACGACAGGATTATCTGGAAATCGATATCACCCAGGACCGCCTGGCAGAGTGGAGGTAAGTCGATGCCGAGGAGAACTGACATCAGACGGATTTTGGTTATCGGTTCCGGTCCGATAGTCATCGGGCAAGCCTGTGAATTTGATTATTCTGGCACTCAGGCGTGCAAGGTGTTGATGGATGACGGCTTCGAGGTCGTATTGGTCAACTCGAACCCTGCAACCATCATGACTGACCCCAGTATGGCTACACGTACATACGTCGAACCGGTAACACCTGAATCGGTAGCACGGATCATCGAGCGTGAGAGACCAGACGCGCTGCTACCAACGCTTGGAGGGCAGACTGGCTTGAACTGTGCCGTGGCACTGGCGCATCAGGGAATACTGGAAAAGTTCGGCGTTGAGATGATCGGGTGTGACCTGCAGGCAATCGAGAAAGGCGAGGACCGCAAACTCTTCGCAGAGGCTATGGCCGAAATCGGACTGGAATGCGCACGCAGCGGCTACGCGTACAATGTCGAGGATGCTGAACGTCTAAGTGAGGAACTCGGCTTTCCGTTGGTATTGCGACCCTCCTATACTCTGGGGGGAGCTGGCGGGGGAATCGCCTACAACATCATCGAACTCAGGGACATTGTCAGCCAGGGACTCGATCTCTCACCAGCAGGAGAAGTTCTGGTTGAAGAGAGCGTCTTAGGCTGGAAAGAGATCGAGATGGAGGTGATGCGCGATAAGAACGGCAACGGCATCATCATCTGCTCGATTGAGAATTTCGACGCGATGGGTGTGCATACCGGCGACTCCATCACCGTTGCTCCGGCTCTTACTCTCACCGATATCGAGTATCAACGCATCAGGGCAGCCTCGCTGGCCATCATGGAGAAGGTGGGCATCGAGACTGGCGGCTCCAATGTGCAGTTCGCCGTCAATCCAACTGATGGTCGGCTGGTAGTCATCGAGATGAATCCGCGTGTTTCACGATCATCCGCACTGGCAAGCAAGGCAACCGGTTTCCCGATTGCCAAAGCTGCTGCCAAGCTAGCTGTGGGTTACACGCTCGACGAGATCACCAACGATATCACCAAGGCCACTCCCGCCTGTTTTGAGCCCGCTATCGACTACGTCGTGGTCAAGGTGCCACGTTTCGCCTTCGAGAAGTTCAAGGGCACCGATACAACCCTGACCACCCGGATGAAGGCGGTTGGGGAGGTGATGGCAATCGGTCGCACATTCGAAGAGGCGTTGGGTAAGGCTATCCGTTCACTTGAGAGTGGCAGAGCCGGTTTGGGTGCAGACGG
>DBPN01000051.1:105420-120626 GCA_002305585.1 Eggerthellales bacterium UBA1419 | reverse complement strand
CACCGCATGGCCGCGATGGTAGCGGTTGAGAAGCAGATCGAGGGCAGGGAACTGACGAGTATCGATACAGCGGAATTAGCCAATGCGAAGCGTAATGGTCTCTCTGATGCGCAGGTCGCCTATCTGACTGCTGCCGGTGATGAGTCCATCGTACGCTCATATCGCAAGCAACTTGGTGTGATCCCCACATTCAAGACAGTGGACACCTGCGCAGCTGAGTTCGAGAGCCAGACTAATTACCATTACAAGACCTATGAGCAGACCGATGAGGTAAGGCCCACTGATAAACCCAAGGTGATGATCCTCGGTGCTGGTCCCAATCGAATAGGACAGGGTATCGAGTTCGATTATTGCTGCGTCCATGCCAGTTATGCCTTGGCCGATATGGGCTTTGAGACCATCATGGTGAATTGCAATCCTGAGACAGTCTCTACCGATTACGACACCTCAGACCGACTCTACTTCGAGCCTCTGACATTCGAAGATGTTATGGACATCATCGAGGCAGAGAACCCGATAGGAGTGATTGTTACCCTCGGTGGCCAGACACCACTTAAGCTGGCGAAGGCGCTCGAGGAAAGCGGCATCCCGATCATGGGCACGCAACCCGAGGCAATCGATCTGGCTGAGGATCGCCAGCGTTTTGCCGAGCTTCTCGATCATATGCAGATCGCCTATCCTGCTGCGGGAACCGCCAATTCCGTTGCTGAAGCACTCACCGTTGCCGAGCGATTGGGCTTCCCATTGCTCGTCCGTCCCAGTTATGTTCTGGGTGGTAGGGGGATGATCATCGCCTATAACCAGCAATATTTGGAGAAATACATCATCGAGGCCGCAAAGATCACACCTGATCACCCGGTATATCTGGATCGTTTCCTCGAAGGTGCTATCGAAGTCGACGTCGACGCTATCTGCGATGGTACAGAGGTCTACATCGGCGGTTTGCTCGAACATATCGAGGAAGCTGGGATCCATAGTGGGGATTCAAGCTGCTGCACACCACCATTCTCGCTATCTCAGCAGGTCATTGACACGTTGCGCGACTACACGCGTCGACTTGCCCTGGCGGTAGGTGTGCGAGGATTGGTGAATATCCAATACGCGATAAAGGATTCTGCCGTGTATGTTATCGAGGTTAATCCCCGGGCAAGCCGTACCGTGCCCTTTACCTCGAAGGCTACCGGTGTACCTTTAGCCAAGTGTGCCGCTAAGATCATGGCAGGACAGACTCTCGCCGAACTGGCTTTGCCATCCGATGATAGACAGCTTGATCACTACAGCGTCAAGGAAGCCGTGCTTCCCTTTGGCAGATTCCCCGGCTCTGACATCGTCTTGGGACCCGAGATGAAATCGACTGGTGAGGTGATGGGCATCGGACCGAGTTTCCCCATCGCCTATGCCAAGGCCGCGCTTTCAATCGACTATTCCCTGCCAACCAGTGGCAAAGCCTTCATCAGCGTCTGTGATAGAGACAAACGTTCAATCGTCCCGATAGCGCATGACCTCCATCGAATGGGATTCGAGCTGATCTCGACAGCAGGAACCGCGCGGGCTTTATCCGCAGCCGGTATACCTGTCACCACGGTACGCAAAATGCTGGAGCAACGCCCGAACATTGGCGATGACATCGCCAATGGGTGTATAGCCCTGATGATAAACACCCCGTTTGGTCAGGAGACCCGCTCTGATGGTTACCGTCTGCGCAGCGCAGCTGTACGTCACGGGATCTGCTATGCCACTACCATAGCCGGTGCTAATGCCATGGTTCAGGCGATCGAGGTGGTACAGAGAAACCAGACCGAAGGCACGGACCTGGATCCCATAGCCTTGCAGGATCTTGACCAATGGTGAATGCTGAGGTGACATATCGAGCTTGTGATAGCGAGTACAACAGACTGGAGTTAGGCTCTGATGCTGGTGGACCCAAACAGGAGATCGGCATCGTCATTGATAATGGCTTCATGGCCCAGACCATAGCCAAGATCCGCCTCTCGGCGCCCTACATCGCTCAGAACACCAGGCCGGGACAATTCGTGCATCTGAGACTTCCAGGCCTTGAGGCGCACATCTTGCGGCGACCATTCAGCGTCTATGCAGCTGATGCGAGGAATGGTGAGATTCAACTGCTTTACCAGACAGTCGGTTTGGGCACCGAACACCTGTCCACGCTGCCAAATGGCACCCATGTTGATCTCATCGGACCTATTGGTAGGGGATGGCAGCCGCCAAGAGATGCCAAAAGGGTGCTGTTGGTAGGTGGCGGCCTTGGTGTAGCTCCTCTGTATTCGCTGGCATCGACATTCACCACAGAAACCGAAGTGCATCTGGTCATGGGGGCGCAAAGCGCAGATAGGTTGATTTGCTGGAAACCGTTTTCGACCTACATCACTGAGCCCTGTTTGCATATCACAACTGATGATGGCAGTGCCGGGCAGCATTGCTTCACCACTAAGGCAGTGAAGGATCTTTTGGAAATTGGTGCATTCGACTATATCGCCACCTGTGGACCTGAACCGATGCAGAAGTCAGTGGCCGCTTTGGCTGCCGAACACCAGACGTTTTGTGAGGTATCGTTGGAACGTAGGATGGCTTGTGGTATAGGTGCTTGTCTTTCCTGTGTAGTCAATACAACCAGCGGGTTGCAACGCGCGTGTGTGGACGGCCCGGTATTCAATGCCCAGGAGGTGATCTGGTGAGTAAAAGGGGCCTTTTAGGCGATCCAACAGGTCACTCTGATGATCATTCATTGGGTAGTGTCGATTTGAGTGTGAACCTTGGCGGATTACAGATGCGAAATCCGGTGACTGTAGCCTCTGGGACTTTTGGCAACGGTAAGCAATATGCCGAGTTCTTCTCGCTTGATCGATTGGGTGCGATAACCACTAAAGGCGTCTCACTTGAACCCTGGATCGGAAACGATAATCCACGCATAGCTGAGACCGCCAGTGGGATGCTGAATTCCATCGGCTTGCAGAATCCTGGAGTTGAGACCTTCATCTCTGAAGACCTGTCCTGGCTGACTAATCAGGATGTGCCTGTGATAGTCAATGTCTCTGGGCACAGCGCATCCGAATACCTCGCAGTCATCGAGCGCCTTGAAGCCGTAGAGACTATCGCGGCCTATGAACTGAATATCTCCTGCCCAAATATCGATTGTGGTGGCATGAGCTTTGGCACCGACCATCAGGCTGCCTTCTCTGTAACACAACTTTGCAGACAGAAGACCGGTCGACCTTTGATCGTTAAACTGACACCCAATGTCACAGATATCGGCGAGATCGCCAAAGCAGTTGAAGCTGCTGGCGCGAACGCGATCTCACTGATCAATACCGTCTTGGGCATGGCAATCGATAGCAGACGGAGAAAACCGGTGCTGGCTCGCAAGGTTGGCGGGCTTTCTGGCCCGGCCATCAAACCTATAGCGCTGCGCATGGTCTATGAAGTACACCAGCAAGTACAGATCCCATTGCTGGGTATGGGAGGTATCTGCAGCGCTGAGGATGCAATCGAATTCATGCTCGCAGGCGCTACGGCTGTTGCGATCGGTACCGCGAATTTCACAAACCCCTATAGTGCTCCTGCGGTTGTCGATGGTCTACGCGAATACTGCGCTGAACAGGGGATCTCGCGTATCACCGAGTTGACAGGAGCGCTGCAATGAGAATTGAAAATGCCGAGCGGATCATTGTTGCGCTGGATTGTGATGGTGCCCAGGCACGATCGCTTGCCGAGCAGCTATCCAACCAGGCGCATTGGCTCAAGGTTGGTATGACGCTGTACTACGCTGAGGGGCCTGGCATTGTCAGGGAGCTGAAGGAGCTCGGCTTCAAGGTCTTCGTAGACCTGAAGCTACACGATATCCCACATCAAGTGCGTGGAGCTGCGCAAACCATCGTGGAAGCCGGTGCTGACATGCTCACGGTTCACGCTTCGGGTGGATCTGAGATGATGAAAGCGGCCTATGGAGGTGTCCAACGCGGTGTCGACAGATTGCGCCAGGAAGTAGAGGCCGTTACTCCACCGGTTTTATTGGCGATAACCGTACTGACTTCGATGGACCAAAACGCGCTTTCGAGCATCGGGGTCGATCGAGAAGTCGCGCAACAGGTACAAGAGTTGGCAAGAATGGCTATGGGCGCAGGATTGGATGGCGTAGTGGCATCACCACAGGAAGCCAGTCTATTGCGTGGATTGTTGGGTGAGGCAGCAACGATCGTCACACCCGGCATACGCCCCGCTGCTCGATCCGCAGTTCATGATCCAATCCAAGGCGATGACCAATCCCGTATCTCAACTCCCAAAGCAGCCGTGATTGCCGGCGCATCGTATGTAGTCATCGGTCGTCCGATCACCGCCGCTTTGGATCCACTATCAGCATTCACGGATATTGTTAGGAGCATGGATTGATGAACGATGATCAGAGCATGGCGCAAAAAGGGGAATCGGTGGGTAGCGCAAGCCTGCCGGAAGCAGGTCCTCTAACAGATGCAGACATACTTCGAGCACTGGAACAGACCAAGGCCGTACGTAAGGGTCATTTCAAATTGACCAGCGGAAAGCATTCCGACACCTATGTCCAATGCGCGCGCCTGATGGAGCATCCGCGCCTGACCAACAGGCTAGCGGCAGAAGCAGTACGCAGGTTACCTGAGGGTCTGGAGGTAGACATAGTTGTCTCTCCGGCCGTAGGAGGGATACTATTCGGTTTCGCAGTGGCTACGGCTTTGGATACACCCTTCATCTTCAGTGAACGCGTCAATGGTGAGATGGTCTTGCGTCGTGCATTCGAGATACCTGCAGGAGCCCGAGTCCTGGTCGCAGAAGATGTGGTGACCACCGGAGGATCGGTGCAGGAGGTTTGTGATCTCGCAAGGCAAAAGGGCGCAACGATCGCAGGAGTCCTCTCTCTTATCGACAGGGGTGGCCAACAGGTCTTCTGCGAGGATTTCTATCCCTTATTACGCCTCGAAGTCCCCTCATGGGATGCCGAGGGTTGTACATTGTGCAAGGCTGGCGTTGAAATATCTGCTCCCGGCAGTCGCACTATTGCAAAATGATATTGAAAGAGTCTAAAATCACTGTGTAAACGGCCATTCATTCTAAGGAGAGATCATGGCATTGCCCCAATTGTCAGATGAAGAACGAAGGATGGCACTGAAGAAAGCGGCGGAAGCCCGAAGTGCTCAAGCTGCGCTACGCGCCAAGGTGAAGAGTGGCGAGCTATCATTCAAGGATGTTCTGGCCAAGGCGGGAGATCCGGTTGTCGATAACATCAAGGTTACTACTCTGATCGAATCGCTGCCGGGATATGGGAAAGCCAAGACCGCCAAGGTGCTTTCAGAGCTGAAAATCTCGGATTCTCGCAGGGTCAGAGGTCTTGGTGAGAAGCAGAAGGCCAATCTGCTTGAACGACTGGGATGATTAGTGCGCGGAAACCTCTTTGTCATCTCCGGCCCTTCTGGAGCCGGTAAAGGTACTTTGGTAGTAAGGGTTCTCGAGAGCTTGAAGGATGTCTGGTTGTCCGTCTCGGCGACTACCAGGGATCCACGACCGGATGAGGTCGATGGCTGTCATTATTTCTTCGTCAGCAATCAACGTTTCGACCAACTGATCGAGCAAAATGGTTTATTAGAATGGGCGAGTGTCCATGGATGCCGCTACGGTACCTTGCGCGCTGAAGTCATGCATCGCCTGGAAGCCGGTATCGATGTCATCTTGGAGATAGATCCACAGGGCGCTTTCCAGGTTAAGGAGAAATTTCCTGCTGCGATACTCATCTTCGTCATGCCGCCGTCAATGGCCGAGCTGGAGAGAAGGCTTAGAGCAAGAGCTACCGAGAGTGCCGCGCAGATCGCTACCCGTCTGCAAGCGGCAAAAGTGGAGATTTTTGCTAAAGAACGTTATAATTCCGTGGTTGTCAATGATGACTTGGATAAGGCTACAAGGGATCTCGTCGATATCATCATGGCTGCCAGAGCGGTAGTAGACGAACCTGAAGGCGATCAAGCGTAATCGCGCGAAGCTTTCTCCGATATACAAGAAGTGAGGAAAACGCATGTCTCTAACTGAGCCAGCAATCGATGAATTACTTGAAAGAACCAATAACGATAAATATCTTCTCTGTGCTATCGCATCCGAGCGTTCACGCGATATCAACGATATGATGCGTGGACAGCGTGATAGAGCCGTGGCTCTGGAGTCAGCGACCGAGATCGCCAAACTGGCTGGTCGCAAGCCGCTTTCACTAGCCATGGAAGAAATTTGCCGCGGTGAGGTAGGCTATGATCCTACTCAATTCGTCGGAGGCGATATCTAGGTTCGTGGATTCACATATCCTTTTAACCCATTACCATGAAGTAGGTCTGAAGGGCCGGAACAGAGCGAAGTTCGAGCGCCAACTGAAGCAGAATATCCAGGCAGCCTTAGCTGGTCTGGAGGGAATCAGTGTCTCTCGTATCTCTGGACGGCTCTTGATCGAGGTAGAACCGCATCTGACTGATGATATCAATTCTATTGCGGCCACGGTCGCCTCGCTTCCTGGTGTAGTACGTGTATCACAGGGAGTCTCGGTAGCACGCGATCTTGACTCTATCAATTCAGCTGCACTTGCGATACTGGAACAATCAGAACCCTTCTCTAGCTTCAAGGTTGCTGCACGACGGGCCAATACCGATTATCCGCTAGATTCAATGCAACTCAACCAGAGGGTAGGCGCTTATCTTAGCCATAACCTGCCGCTGAAGACGGTACGGATGGCAGACCCGGACGTCAAGCTCCACGTTGAGATAATCGAGGGCAGGGCATTTGTCTATGCTCACACTATCAAAGGTATCGGTGGTTTGCCGGTAGGCAGCTCTGGAGCAGTCGTCTGTCTTTTATCTGCGGGTCTTGATTCACCGATTGCAGCCTGGAGGATGATGCGTAGGGGAGCCACTGTACTGGGTCTGCATTTCTCAGGTCGCCCTCAGACTTCGGCGGATTCTGAACATCTGGTGAAACAGATTGCCGAGGTCCTTAAACCGATAGCCGGATTAACGGGCCTGTTCGTCGTCCCGTTTGGTGAATATCAACGAATGATCGCCGCAGCGGTACCCGCCAGTCTGCGCATTATCTTCTATAGAAGGCTGATGTTCGCTGTTGCCAATCGCCTGGCAGCAGAGCAGGGCGCTCGTGCCCTCGTGACCGGAGAATCGCTCGGTCAGGTAGCGTCACAAACTCTGGAGAATATACAGGTTATCGATGCCGTTGCGAAGTTTCCTGTTCTCAGACCCTTGATCGGTAGCGACAAACAGGAAATCATCTCGGAAGCCCTACAACTTGGTACATACGAGATCTCGATTCAGAATCATGAGGATTGTTGCACGCTCTTCATGCCACGCAGCCCGGAGACTCGTGCCAGATTAAGCATTGTCGATCCGATATGGAACCAACTGCCGATCGATGATTGGCTTGATGTTATCATGGCGGATATCGAACAGCTGGATCTACCATAAAGCACTGCCCGCTGTACATCGTTGACGGCTGCCTGCTCTCTTCTGATCTGATCGACATAGTCCCAAACCCCAAATGCCAGTGAACTGATTCCGGTATTTGGTTTGGTTTCAGTGATATTTCGGGATCACTGGCTAACATCGGTTTCTGATGTTATCTGAATCCTGAACCCAGAGATTGGCAGATGTCACATGAAGCCTGTTCGCGCTTACTCAATTTGGCCTATCCCGTTCTCCGCAATCAAGGCCTCTTTGTTATCCAAGCTTGATCAGCATCATCTATCACTCAAGTCAATGAAAGCCCTACTGCTGTTGATTGCGATCGTGTTGATCGTCTCTGTTTGTTTCTGGTGGCCAAAACATGATGATACTTATTTATTGCACGATGATGAGGTCTCAGATTCAAAAGTGGAAGACAGCATAGCTCGAGCATTAGCATCAACTACGCAATTCGATTCAAAGGAACCTGTATTACAGGACACACTGGCAAGACCTGTCGTGTTCGTCTCGGGAGCAGTTGTTTCACCTGGAGTCTATGAACTGGAAATCGGCGCGCGCGTTAGCGATGCTGTAGATGCCGCGGGAGGATTCACGGACTCAGCAGAGCAAGCTGCAATCAACCAGGCTTCAATTATCAGGGACGGACAACAGATCGCCATACCTACACACGATGAGGTCGCTAACGGAACCTATGGCATCAGTGGATATCACGGCTTGGACAAGGCCGAAGAGAGTTATGCGGACACTGGATCTCAGGCTACGCAACAGGTCAACATCAACACGGCAGATGTTCAGACATTGGATACTCTGCCGGGAATCGGTCCAACTACCGCTGAGAAGATCATTGCATATCGAAAGGAAAATGGCCCGTTTCGCACGACTGAGGAGCTTAAGAACGTCTCTGGGATCGGCGAAAGTAAATACCAGGATCTGGTCAAGAGGATCTGCATCTGAGCGGCAAAGATAAAATGCGGTTTCTTCAGCATTCACAGAAAGAGTCCTTACAGCAAAGCGCTCAACGTGAGTCGATAATCAAACCGACTGCCTCAATCATCTTGCTCTCTTTACCACTGTTTTGGATTGGCCTTATCGTTGCCGAGAAGCTCTGTTGGTTCAAGCTCACTTCCACACACATCTCCGCTGCCTTTCCGTTACTGATTGCCCTGGCTTTACTATCTACCTCAATACCATTAGTTCTTGGTTCGAATCGCAGTAGGCTGATATTTGGGGGATTGCTGGTTTCCAGCTTAGTTGCGGGAGTTCTTGTCGGTTCTCTGTATTGGCTGAGCGTGAGGGAAGGGGAGACAGCACTTGCGCGTCACTGCCTCACAGGCATCGAACTGAAAGTCACCAGTGACCCTCGGGAAGGGATGTACGCGCAGGCATCGGAGGCAATGATCAGAACCGAGAGGTTCGCTGGCATCAGAATACGGGTCTTCTGGCCGGCGGATGAAGAAGCACTGCCACTTGGTACCGTACTAATGACTTCTGGCAATCTTATCCCCTTAGACAAAGACGATGAATGGCTGTTCGAGAAAGGCATCAGCGCCTCGATGAAGTTGAAGGGTATCACGTCGCAACAATTCGACACGGGGCCTATTGGGTCCATTGAGCGTTTACGCTTGCGGAACATGAAGCTGATAGACAGGTTCGATGGTTCGGGATCTGCGTTGTTGCGCGGTGTCGTGCTTGGTGACACTACGGCTTTACAGGGCAGTGAGCAAGAGAGGGATTTTAAGATCACTGGACTATCTCACCTCATCGCGGTGTCTGGTGGACATCTGATGATCATCGCTGCATTGACTTGCTGGTTCACCGCGCGGTTGCGCATCAACCATTTCATCGAGTTCCTGTTGCTTATGCTTTTACTTGTTGCATACGTTTTATTAACGGGTTTTCAGGCCTCGGCGATTCGCGCCTGTTTCATGACCTTAGTTGCCAGTTACGCGTGGTTTATGGGAAGACGCAGACATGCTCCATCAGCTCTGGGTTTTGCGGCATTGCTCATGCTGGCCTTAAATCCTGCTAACGCCTTATCTTTGGGTTTCTCGTTATCGGTTTGCGCTGTGCTCGGACTCTGCCTCTTGGTTCCGCTCATTAAAGGCTGGATAGCTGCCCTGTTGGGTTGCTCTGAACGAAGGAACGACAGGCTAACACGGTTTAAGCTTACGATCATCGAGCCGTTCGCGCTGACAGTCACCGCACAGGCAGCTACCTTGCCTTTAACGGTACCAACTTTCGCTATGCTCAGCTTGATTGCTCCTCTGGCGAATCTTTTAGTCACACCCTTTATTTCGATAATGATTGCTGGCGGTATCGTGGCAGTTGGCGTTAGCATACTCTCAGCAGATGTCGCGATGATGCCACTGTCTCTGCTCTGTCGCGTGGGCGATATCACAGCTTCACTTGTCCACTGGTTGGCATCTTTACCATTTGCAGCCATACCCATGACTATCAACGTGATTCCTGCGTTTGTGCTTACAATCCTATTGTTTGCTGTGATTCGGATGTTCTGGCCGCAACCGCGTACAGCTATAGCAAGAGCTGTACTGGGGCTCATGATGATCGTGCTGTTGATGGCCAGCCAGGTATCCACTCATTTCAGATCTCCTGCCTTGGTGATGATGGATGTCGGTCAAGGCGATGCTTTGTTGGTCAGAGGCGGCAAGCGGACGATACTCATAGATACCGGCGAATACGAAAGTGAGTTACTCAAGGCCCTCGCTCGTCAAGGCATCCGACATCTTGACGCTGTGGTGATAACACACTTAGATAACGATCATTGCGGTGCTTTGGCCGTGCTGCGAGGCACAGTGAGCGTAGATCATATATATTTCGCTGAAGGGATCATCAACATTCCAGGAAGCAGTAATACAAATAAGGCTTCAGAGCTAGCGTCAACAGCGGCAGGTTTGTGTACGCAAAAAGAAGCCGAGAGTATCGGTTTCGGCGAAAGCATAGCACTGGATACCGGCCTATCGCTGACGATGGTCTGGCCAAGGCAACCTATCGAAAATGGCACGAATGAGGAGAGTATCTGCATGCTTCTAGCCTATGACATCGATGCAGATGGTAAAAGCGATATCACAGCCTTATTGACCGGCGATGCTGAAGCAGAGGCGCTTGATCAACTGCTGAATGGCAATATTATCAGTCAAGCAATGATACTCAAAGTTGGCCACCATGGTAGTGAAGGAGCTGTTACATCGCAGCAGTTGCGCCAACTCGATACGCGCATCGCCCTGATCAGCGTTGGCGAGAACAATCGCTTTGGTCACCCGTCGTCAAAGGTAATTCAAACGTTGGAGAACCAAGGCATCCAGACCTATCGTACCGATCTTAATGGTGATGTTTCCATAACGATGAACAAGGATGGATTCAGGGTTCACTGTGATACCATTATAGACAGATACGGTTAGTATTGATCAGCTAGCAGTAATGTGTAAACCACCTACAGGAAGCAACATATGAGTAGCAACGAGAAGCCGTTATTACCAGTCTATCTTTTCAACGGAGAGGATCAGCTTAAACAGGAAACCCTGCTTAAGCGACTATCTTCGCGCATAGGTAGCATTACTGACATCGAGATGAATTCAACGAACTTCCAGCCGGCAGACATCAAGAATGCCGATCAACTGCTGGATGCCTGCTATACGTTACCCTTTGGCTCTGCAGTGCGCTTGGTCACGGTTAAAGATGCCGACAAGCTCGCTCAGCCCATTTTAGATGCTTTGGCAAACTATGTCGCTGAGCCTAGCGACACTACTGTTTTAGTTCTTATGGCGCAGAAGCTCAAGGCCACAACGCGTTTCTTCAAGGCCCTGAAAAAGCATTATCCAGAAGCTATTATCGACTGCAGCCCAAAGAAGCGCTCTGAATTGCCAGCATTGGTGCGTTCCATGGCGGTTGCCCAAGGTGTTACGATCTCAACGGATGCAGCAGTGCTTCTGATTGAAAGGGCAGGAACATCAACGATAGCACTGAATACCGAACTGCAGAAACTGACGTCATACATCAAAGCTTCAAAACGTGAGACCATTTCTCGACAGGATATCATCGCCGTGGTTGCAAGAGTCGCAGAGGTCAAGCCTTGGGATCTTGCTGATGCGTTGACAGCATGCGATAGTGCCCGCTCATTGCAGCTGATTGCCCGTATGCCCGATCAGTCAGCTCCCAGCTTACTTGGCATCTGTGTCTCCCGAGTACGTGAACTGCTGAGCATCAAAGCGCTTAAGCAACGCGATGTGAGCTCCATCGCTGCCGAACTAGGCCAACCGGATTGGCGTGTACGTAATCAGATCAAGGCTGCTCCCACATTCTCCAGGCGTATGCTAATAGACAGTCTCACGCAAGCAGCGGAAGTTGACAGACAGATGAAATCTGGTGGTGACGCCACTTTATTGCTGGAGCAGTGGCTAATCACTTTCTGCACTCAAAAACGCTGACGGCTAAATCCATCGAGTCTATCAGGTGCTTAAGCAAGGGTTTATCGGCCTGACAAAACAAAAACCACGGACACGTGAGAGTGATGTCCATGGTTTGAGATGTAGCGTCTGGTACTGGGTGTTACGAGTTACTTGACAGTGTTGGCAAGCTTGGTGATGCCTGACTTCCTGTTGGCAGCCTGATTCTTGTGTATCACGCCCTTGGAAACAGCCTTATCCAGCAACTTGCAGGCATACTGCGCCTTTTGCGCAGCAGTTTCTGAGTCGTTTACCTTCACTGCCTCCTGCACGGCACGAGTTGCAGTCTTCAGTTCGCTACGTACTGCACGATTCCTCAGACGAGCCTTCTCATTAGTGATATTACGTTTCTTCTGACTCTTGATATTAGCCACGCTTTATTCCTCTCAGATTATCTTTTTCTCGTCGCAGTGGGGCCTTGACGGAAACCGTGTAATGTTACCACATCAGTCATTTTGCATGCAAATCTGTCTTACTCTTTCCACGCATCCCGGTGCGTCAGCAGAATAGATCGCACCAATGGTATCTGCCCAACGCTGAGTGACTACCGCACCTCCCACCAGTATAGCCTTTCCTGATGCCTCTTTAAAGCTCGGTTCCTCACGATAGATGAGCTCGACTGTTTGTCGCATGGCTGTCAGAGTTGTGGTCATCAGGGCAGAAAGGCACACGACATCGACATCGTGTTCCCTGATAGAGGAAACTATTGTCTCAGGCTCGACATCCACACCCAGATCGAAGACCTGGAAACCCTGACTCTGCAATAAAGCGATGCAGATATCCTTACCTATGGAGTGCACATCCCCCTTTACTGAGCAGAAGAGTACCCTGCCAGCATAATCACTCTCATCGGTTTGCGGCAGATATTCCCTGATGCGTGAAACTGCGGCTTTCATCGCCTCAGCCGCAACCATCATCTGGGGAAGGAACGCCTCACCACGCTCAAACGCTGCACCCAGTTCGTTCAAAGTCGGAGCAAGTATGGTATCAACCAACGCTGTAGCGGCGAATCCTGATCCTATCGCTGCATCGACCAAAGCCGGCATCGCCTCGCGGTCACCGCGCAGTATCGCCTGCCTCAACTGCAGCTCCGCAGTTGCCGTTTCTGAAAGCTTGCTGTTTTCCGGTTTTGATCCTTGATGTTTGATGTCTTGAGAGTCATGTGAAGCGCCGCTGGATTTCTCGACCTCAGCGACAAGCTTGTCTGTTCCTTCGGCAGCCTTCTGCATAGCTTGCCTGTAGACTGAAGTCCAGCCCTCGATTGACTGATCCAGGCTTGCTTCATCCGCTGTACCGCCCGTATCCCTGATGGCCTGCATCATGGTCTGATCATTCGGATTGACAAGAGCCGCGCTAAGACCTGTCGTTATGGCTGCCGAGGCAAAAGCGGCATTCAGTTCCGAGCGACAGGGTAACCCATGGCTGACATTAGATATGCCGAGGACAGAGGCCAATCCCAGCTCGTGTACGTAAGCTACTGCCCGTAACGTCGTCAACGGAGCCTGAGGATCAGTGGCTGCCGTCATCGTCAACATGTCAATGAGCAGATCCCGATCTTTCAAACCGTATGTATGAGCGGCCTCTCGAACGTGTTGGATTATGGCCACACGCTCTTCCAGCGACTTTGGAACCCCCTTACGATCTAGAGCCAATATGATGACTCCTGCGCCGTATCTCTTGGCAAGGGGGAGCACAGATTCATAGCTCTCTGGATCGCCGTTCACTGAGTTGATCAGGGCTCTACCCGGGTACAGTCGTAGCGCTGCCTCCAACGCTATGATGTCGGTGGTGTCGAGCACCAGAGGACAGGAGGTGAATCCACTCAGAGCCTGAACGGCTGCGGGAAGTATCACAGCTGCGTCGACTTGGGCTGCACCTACGTTCACATCGAGTAGATCTGCTCCAGCTAGCTCCTGCTGTTCGGCAAACTGACGGACCAGTGACATAGAGCCACGCTCCAGCTCTTCTGTCAGACTGGGTTTCCCTGTAGGATTTATCCTCTCACCAATCACTTTGACAGGATGGCCGCAGCCGATCTGCACACTTCTCGTCAGCGAGGTCAGCACCATGCTACTACCTGCCTCAGGATCTTTGCGACAAACCACGTCGGTATCTCCCACCAGAGCATGGATAGCAGCAGTGAACACAGGATTCGAACCACAACATGAGCCGATGAGCTGAGCTCCCGCTGATCTGAACGCAATGGCTGCCTCAGCCATCTCATCTGCTGTGCCGGGAAAGACAGTTTTGTTGTGCTGGTCGAGTTGTGGGATGCCCGCATTCGGTTGTATGAGCACAGGCAGTGAAGTAGCTTGGACCATCTGCTTGAGCAGGGGAAGGAGTTGATTGGGCCCCAGTCCACAATTCATGCCAACTACAGCCGCGCCAACACCCTCGAGTATCAAAGCTGCAGTAGCGGGATCGGTACCAGACAAATCCATACGTCCATTCGCCCCGAACGTGCAGCTGACCATGATAGGTAGATCGCAGGCCGCTTTAGCCGCAAGTACGGCACAACGTGCTTCAGAGATATCGGTCATCGTCTCGACCAATATCGCATCAGGATTTTCTTTGGCCAACGAGGAGACCTGCTCGAAGAACTGCGCATAGACATCATCAAAACCCGCGTCGCCAAAGGGTTGCATCAAGAGCCCACAAGGTCCCACATCGGCAAGTACGTGCTGAGCACCCGCCACTTTGGCGTTGCGCACTGCAGCCCTATTCAACTCATCTGCCCGCTCAGCAAGACCATGTACAGCAAGTTTAGCTCGGGTACCCTCAAAGGAGTTCGTAGTGACGCATTGGGCTCCCGCTGCGACATAGCGTTTGTGGATGTCTATGATGACCTCTGGGTCAAGCACGTTGAGCATCATCGTGCAATCGTCCGTGCTGATATCCATCTGCTGGAGCATTGTTCCCATCGCTCCATCGATAACCAGAACATCCTTGTTAAAACGCATTTGAATATCTGCCATCTAAGCTATCCTCTCCGCTGAGAAACAGGCAACCGGTTTGGCTCAAGTGCTCATCCGAGGACCTAGGGACCACACGTGGAACCGGCTGGATGACCACTCGCTGACACTGTAGCACAGCACGCTGAGATGCTTACCGTATATCTGAGCGGCAGCGGTGACAGGAGCGTGTTCTGGTATCATTGGCACATGAAGAAATCAACCGCACACATTCGAAACTTCTCCATCATCGCCCATATCGACCACGGTAAATCTACCTTGGCTGATAGGATCTTGGAGCT
>DBPN01000051.1:0-105411 GCA_002305585.1 Eggerthellales bacterium UBA1419 | reverse complement strand
GCGCGAACGCGGCATCACGATCAAATCACAGGCTGTTCGCGTGATGTATGACTCCTCTGATGGGCAAACCTATCAGTTCAACCTCATCGACACACCCGGTCACGTCGACTTCACTTACGAGGTTTCCCGTTCACTTGCTGCCTGTGAGGGCGCGATATTGGTGGTTGACTCCACCCAAGGTGTCGAAGCGCAAACAGTGGCGAACGCCCTGATGGCAATGAACGCGAACCTGGAGATAATCCCGCTGATAAACAAGATCGATCTTCCTGCCGCTGATGTTGAGCGTGTGCGCCACGAGATCGAGGAGGGATTGGCCCTACCAGCCGATGATGCCATCCTCGCATCCGGCAAGACAGGGGAGGGTATCGTGGATCTGCTCGAGGCGGTCGTGAGGAGGATTCCCGCTCCTAAGGGTGATCACGACGCACCGTTGCGAGCATTGATCTTCGACTCCTATTTCGATGCTTATCGCGGAGTCGTCGCATTGGTAAGAGTCGTTGACGGCCACATCGACAAGAACATGAAGATCAGATTGATGGCCACGGATATCAGCATGGAGGTCGAGGAGGTTGGCGTGCGTCGTCCAGCCAATCTGCCCGTCGATTCGCTTGATACCGGAGAGGTCGGCTACCTTATCACCGGATTGAAGGACCCGGCCGATGTCAAGGTAGGCGATACCATCACCCTCGATAAAGGCGGAGTGAGTGAACCACTACCTGGTTATCGCGAAGTCAAACCGATGGTCTTCACCGGCCTGTTCCCCCTTGACGGCGATCAATATCCTGACCTGCGCGACGCCCTGGATAAGATGAGGCTCAACGACCCCGCATTGGTCTATGAGCCGGAGACCAGCCATGCACTGGGCTTTGGCTTCAGAGTGGGATTTTTGGGTCTCTTGCACATGGAAGTCGTAAAGGAACGACTTGAGCGTGAATTCGATCTGGATCTTCTAGCTACTGCGCCCAGTGTTGAGTATCACGTCTATCTCACTAACGGTGAGATGATCGCCATACACTCTCCGCAGGATATGCCGGATGCCTCAGCGATCGACCGCATAGAAGAGCCTTACCTTACAGCTACGATCCTCATCCCACCGGATTACGTTGGCGCGGTGATGGATCTGAGCGTTTCGCGAAGAGGCACCTTCGTCACCATGCAGTATCTGTCAACCACGACTGTTGAGATGAAGTGGCTAATACCATTATCCGAGCTGATCATGGATTACTTCGACCAACTCAAGAGCCGTACAAAGGGTTACGCTTCGCTGGATTACGAATTCTGCGGCTATCAACCGTCACAGCTGGTGAAACTCGATATCCTGTTATCCGGAAAACCCGTCGATGCCCTGAGCTTTATCGTCCATAAGGACAAGGCGTTTGATCGCGGCAGGGTGCTTACCGAGAAACTCAAGGACATCATCCCCAGGCAGATGTTTGAGGTACCGATACAGGCCGCCATCGGTGGACGCATACTCAGCCGCACCAATGTAAAGGCCCTGCGCAAGGATGTCTTGGCTAAGTGCTATGGTGGAGATATCACACGAAAACGCAAACTGTTGGAAAAGCAGAAAGCCGGCAAGAAGCGGATGAAGAACATCGGCAACGTCGAGGTACCGCAAGAGGCGTTCATGGCAATCCTCAAGGTTGATGAATAGCCGTAGTATGGCTACGCGCGGTGACAAAGCATGAATCGATCATCTGAAATCAAACATCAGTTGGCGAACAATCCTGTACTCCTAGCTCCCATGGCCGGAGTGAACGACCCCGTATTCCGGGAGATCTGTAAAGGCATGGGCGCTGGATTGACATACAGTGAGATGGTCTCCGCTCAGGGTTTGGCTCACGCCAGTCAAAGGACACGGGAGTTGCTGTCCATCTCTGATACCGAGAAACCAGCCGCGATACAACTGTTTGGCAGCGACCCAGCTGTGTTGGCAGCTCAGGCGCATGCCGTCGAAGACTACTGCGGTGATCGAGTGGCCCTGATCGATATCAACATGGGCTGTCCAGTACGGAAGGTTGCTGGAAAAGGCGAAGGTGCGGCGTTGCTCAAGGACACTGACGCTGCCAGGAGAATACTGCAGGAGGTTGTTCAAAGCGTAGAGTTACCAGTAACAGTTAAGATCCGCAAAGGCTTTGAGCGTGATGATGACCTAGCTGTCGATTTTGCGAAAATGGCAGAGGATTGCGGTGTGGCTGCCGTTACTGTGCATGGGCGAACCGCGCGGCAACTCTATCAGGGGACAAGCGACCGAACGGTGATTGCACGCGTGAAAGCGGCCATCTCAATCCCGGTCATCGCCAGCGGTGACGTTTGGACGCCAGAGGATGTGCTTGAGTACCTTCAGGTCCAAAAAGCCGACGCTGTGATGGTGGCTCGTGGCGCTCAGGGTAATCCCTGGATCTTCGGGCACACACTCGGTTTACTCTCAGGTGAAGATCCCCGAGCAGAGCGAACCGTGACACTTGCTGAGAGGATCACGGTAGCTGCCGAGCACTTGCACGGACTGGCACAGCGCTTCCCACATCGTCTTTCAACGATGAAGAAGCATCTTTCCTGGTACTTCAGAGGGACTACACATGCTTCAGCCGTTCGTAGGACGGCACATAGCTGCGGCACTGTTGAGGATTACGAGCAACTGCTTGACGATATTGCCAATTGGGAGGCAGATGATGACTGACAGTTGGCATACCACTGTAGCGGCAGAAGTCGGATCCAATTACGCAAAGAGGGGAGATTGCCTCCTCGAAAGAGACTATCGCGGCCTCTATATCCACGTACCATTCTGTTCAAAACGCTGTGCGTATTGCGATTTCACCACTCGGGCGATTTCTGCGGATTCACCTGAACTCGATGCATATCGTGATCGTTTGATCCGGGAGATTCGTAAGGCAACGCGCGAGGGTTTACTTGGCTCGATCCAAACGATCTATATTGGTGGCGGCACTCCCAGTTACTTTGGCCATAGTCGTCTTGTCGAACTGGCTTACACAATCTCTTTGAGCATCAACCTCGATGACAACAGTGAGTTCACCATCGAGGCTAATCCTGACTCTCTTAGTGGCGCCATGGTTCGGGATCTGTTCGCGCTTGGTGTGAATCGTTTCTCTCTGGGAGTACAGAGCTTTGTGGACAGCGAGCTGGAATGGCTGGGTAGGAGCCACGATTCACAACAGGCTCTTGATGCCATATCCCTGATCCAGGAACGTTGTGATAACGTTGCCATCGACCTGATCTGCGGTATCCCCGGCCAGAGCATCGTCAGCTGGGAACAAAATATCAAACGAGCCATCGAAGCCGGTGTCAGTCATATCAGCGTCTACCCTTTGACTATCGAGGAGCATACTCCACTAGCTGGGAGGATCGCTTCCGGTGAGGATCAGTCTCCCAACGAAGACCTGCAAGCTGAGATGATGCTATCAGCTGCGACACTGCTGCAATCCCAGGGCTTCACACGCTATGAAGTCGCCTCCTACGCGCGACCCAGCTATGAATGCCGGCACAATATCTCGTATTGGACAGGAATACCCTATCTTGGCATCGGCGAAGGCGCAGCCGGTATGCGCAACCTTCATGACGGCAGAGAGCGTCTGTTGGAAGGCACAGTGATTGAACGGCTGGATCCCGCGCAGTCCAAAGCCGAGGATCTGATGTTGGGGATGCGTATGTCCTGGGGAGTCTCATCGCATGATGTCTGCTCAGCTCGGGACCTGATGCCTGGCATCGATAAGGTCTTCGCAGAGCTGTTGGAATTGGATCTGGTGAGAATCGCGGACGGGCGATACCAGCCCACACAGCGTGGTTGGTTGCTAGGCAACGAACTTTTTGCCCGCATCTGGGCTTCGGTACAGCACGATGACTCACCTCCAGCCCTCAAGTAAAGGCGAACCTCGCAGACTGTCTGATGTCGCGAATAGTTCAACCTCGCAGACTGTCTGATGTCGCGTGAGGGCAAAGGGCGACGCTACGTGTTAGCGAACAGTGATACTGAGCTCCGCGTGACAATTCCTTTACGGTTGCCTTCACTTCTGGCATTCAAGGGTACAGACTGCTAACATAAGCGG
This sequence comes from Eggerthellales bacterium UBA1419, assembly GCA_002305585.1. Lineage (GTDB taxonomy): Bacteria > Actinomycetota > Coriobacteriia > Coriobacteriales > UBA8131 > UBA1419. The sequence continues at coordinate 101,347 of DBPN01000051.1, read as the reverse complement.
TTGTTATCCGCGCGCAGGACGATCAGGCACCGTGGTCATGGGCAAAGGTGGCCTGAATGTCGATTCCTTTAGCCAGCGTGTGGCAGAAAGGTTCATGTGCTTTCAACAAGACAACATAAGGTATTGCAGGCTTTAGTTGATGAATATATCGTCAGCGCTGCTCCTGTTGGCTCAAACACCCTGGTTGAACGCTACGCCCTGGGTTATTCATCTGCTACGGTAAGAAATGAGCTGATGGAGCTGGAGGAAGCAGGATACGCCCTTTCGCCGCACACCTCCGCCGGTCGCATCCCCACTGATGCTGGTTATCGGGCAGTTGTCAACAGCCTGCTCCTCAACCCGGCTTCACTGCGTATGACCATAGAACTTGGATCCGTCGGCTATCAGCAATGGTCCCTGTTCCCCAACGAGGAGCCGCCAGAAACCCGTCACTGGGAGACATTGCTCTCGCTGTCCGGTTTCACTGGCTGCCTGGCTCTGCTTTGGGCTCCCTCTGTGAGCAAGACGGTATTCCATAAAGGGATACCAACACTGCTCGAGCAGCCGGAATTCAGGAACGCGCGCCTCATCCTGCCGCTACTTCAACTGTTGGAAAGCCATACTGATGTGCTTTCGCTGCTGGCAACAGTCACGCAGCACCCCGGAGTTGTGATCAGGATTGGCGGAGAGAACAAAGACTCCCAGTTATCAGCATTCTCGCTGGTGGCTTCGAGTTTTGGCCGGGACAAGACCGGTGGTGTGATTGCTGTGGTAGGCCCAACTCGTTTGGACTACCGACGGGCTATACTGGCTGTCAGCACAGCTTCAAGGAATCTGGAAACCAATTGATGTACGGCACGAAAGGATAGATTAGTGCCCAAGGACTACTACGAGATTCTCGGAGTCTCGAAAGACGCCTCCGATGCGGAGATCAAGAAAGCTTTTCATAGGAATGCACGTCAGCTGCACCCTGATGTAAACAAGGAAGCAGATGCCGAGGAGCGTTTCAAGGAACTCAATGAAGCGTATGATGTCATCTCTGATCCCAACAAGCGTGCGCAATATGATCGTTTTGGTACCGTGAACGGGAACGGTGCTGGCGGTTATCAGTATGTCGATTTCAGCGACCTCTTCGGTGGCGGTTTTGGCATGGGTGATCTGTTCAGCTCATTCTTCGGGGGAGCCGCTCAAGGTCGTGCCGCTATCCGCAAGGAAGGCCGCGACATGGGCGTGGGGCTGCGCATCACCCTTGAGGAGGTTGCGACCGGAGCGAAGAAGGAGATCGTTTACGATCGACTTGCGCCCTGTGAGACCTGTGGTGGCAGCGGTGTTGGCCCTGGTGGACAGACGGTTGAGTGTACCAGCTGTCATGGTAGTGGTAGGGTAATCAGTATCCAACGCACATTCCTTGGCGATATGCAGACGCAAAGTACCTGCCCCGATTGTGGTGGCACCGGTCACACCATCGATCTGCCTTGTCCCGATTGTGAGGGTCAGGGTCGCCTGCCAGACAGGCAGCGTATCACCATCGAGATTCCCAAGGGCATACGGGATGGACAACAGCTTAGACTCTCAGGATACGGCGAGGCGGGTATGCATGGTGCGGTTGCGGGCGACCTGATCGTTACCGTTCGCGTCGATGCCCATTCGGTCTTCAAGCGTGATGGCGATAACCTGCACATGCGCTACCACATCTCCATCACCCAGGCCTCCCTCGGTGCAACCCTGTATGCAGATGGGATATTGCCCGACGAGAAGGTCGAGGTCGTCATTCCCGCCGGTTGTCAGAATGAGCAGATGGTGAGGGTGCGCGGAAAGGGCCTGCCGCATTTCCGTCGTGAAACACGTGGTGACCTGTATGCACACATCGATGTGCTGGTACCTAAGAACCTCACCAAGCGCCAACAGGAACTGTTAGAGGAACTTGCCGCTGAATTCGGTGACGAGGTCAACGGCAAACGCAGTACCATGCAACGCATCAAAGACGCTCTTTCTTAAACCATGTCCGCAATACCGTGCTTTCATAGCTCGCTCATATCAGGACAGGCCTGGCAACCCGATGCGGATTCCCGCGAAGGACTCTACAGGCTCGATGTCGAGCAACAGCTGCTCAAACACATGCTGGCACAACGGCTGGATATCGGCGAACAATTCTGGGTTTGTTTTGCCGATGAGTGCGCAGTTCTCTTTGAGATGGTTGAACCTACGAGGAAACTGGCGATACCGCCGATGGTACGCATCTGCAGCACAGAGCCAATACAGCAGAAACACACGTTGACTCTGATACAGGGTATCTCGGCATCAGATCGCATGGACACGACCATCCGACAGGTTACCGAGCTCGGTGTGAGTGAAATCATCCCACTTTGCAGCGAACGCTCGATCGTCCGACTCGATGATCGACGCAAGCAAGCCCGAATCGAACGCTGGAAGCGGATATCCATCTCTGCCGCCGAACAATCCGGACAGATGATGGTTCCCTCCATCAATGAACCACTTGGTCTTGACCAGGTGCTGGCATTGTTGAGCGGCTACGACGCTTTGATCTGTTGCTGGGAAGAGCCGAACGAGGTCTCGATCAGGGAAGCCCTGAAACGCAGCCTACAAAAGCATCGTGCACAGTACGATGATCCTAAAGTTGCGTTGTTCATCGGCCCCGAAGGTGGTTTCTCCCTCGCTGAAGTCGAGAGCATGCGCCAACAGGGCGCAGTGGTTGCCACATTGGGAAGCACCATATTGCGCACCGAAACCGCTGCTGTCGTTGCTAGCGCACTTGTGCTTTATGAGCTGGGATATCTGGGAAACGGTGGCTGATGGGGTTTCACGTCCACAACCTTGGATGCAAGGTCAATCGTGTTGAATCTGACCGGATCACAGCGAGCCTGCTATCCAGAGGCGCTCTTAACGTCCCCATCGAACAAGCAAGAGTTGTACTTGTCAATACCTGCACGGTTACGGCAGAGGCCGACAAGAAGGCCAGGAAAGCGGTGCGACAGGCTTTGGCGGTAGCCGATGATCCCGTTGTCATCGTCACCGGCTGTGCTTCCGTCATCGACCCCCAGATGTTCACGTCATTAGGCGATAAGGTCTTGGTGGTCGCCGACAAACTTGCCGCTACACAAACCGCTGCCGAATACTTGGCCTGTGATGATGTTGATGCAGATGCGCAGCCGCGCACAGGTGCGGGTTTCCCAACACGGATGGGCGTGAAGATCCAGGATGGCTGCGATAACCGTTGCAGCTACTGCATAGTCTCGACAGCGCGTGGACCAGCGCGGTCGATATCTGCTGCCGAAGTCCTCTCTGAGGTTGTGTCAGCGCAAGAGGCGGGTGTGCGTGAGATTGTGCTCACAGGCATCAATTTGGGCCGCTATGACGATTCCGGTATGGATCTTTCCGATCTGCTCGGCCTGCTCTGCAAATCGACGACCGAGCTGAGATTCAGACTATCCTCGATCGAACCGCCAGATCTCTCGGTGGCCTTGATCGATCGCATCTCCTCAGCTGAAGGAAGGATCTGCGCGCACCTACATCTGCCTCTGCAATCGGGCGATGACAACATCTTGGCACGGATGAACAGAGCCTATGACAGCACATTCTACAAGCAACTTACAGATAGACTCCGCACAGCGCTTCCGCAACTGGCGCTGACCACCGATGTCATCGTGGGCTTTCCCGGTGAGAGCGAGAGCCAGTTCGAGCGATCGATGCGGTTTTGCGAAGATATCGGTTTCGCCAAGATACACATCTTCCGTTATTCTCCACGCGCAGGTACGGCAGCGGCAGCCATGGTTGACCAAGTCGACCCCTTAGAGAAGGCTCGTCGCGCTCAAGCGTTCAACGACTTAGCAGTCCGATCACGGAACCATGATGCCTCAACGCGGATTGGTTTTATCGAGAATGTGCTGACAGAGAAACAGGGCTTTGGCATGTCTGAGAGCTACTATCGCGTCAAAGTACCCAAGACCAGTGAACCCGGTGAACTGCTGAGAATGCAATTCAGTTCATATCATGATAACCTAATGACAGGGAAGGTACTCTAACCAGTGATAGGAGCCAGTTTGGATTTCGCGCAGATCTCCCTTACCATCCCGGACAACCTTGACGTCACACGTCTGGTTGGAGTTAACGATGCGTTTCTGCGTGCTATTGAGGATCGCTTCGATGCCAGGATCACCCTACGTGGGGACCGTATCGATATAAGTGGTGAGGCAGAGGAGATCCAGATCCTCACCGCCCTGTTCGCGGATATGATCAAGATGGTTGAGAGCGGACAGGAGATCACCTTAGATTCACTGATACAGTCAATCGAGTTGATCAGGAACGGCGAGTTCACCCCGTCGATCCTNNGTAAATGCCATTCGCAGCAACACGGTCACCTTTGGTATAGGCCCGGCCGGTACCGGCAAGACCTATCTGGCGATGGCTATGGCTGTTGCTGCATTGAAACGCAAGGAAGTAGCCAGGGTGATACTCACCAGGCCGGTGGTTGAAGCCGGTGAATCGCTGGGCTTTCTACCCGGGACGATAGGGGAGAAGATCGACCCTTATATCCGACCACTCTACGATGCGCTATTTGACATGACTGACATGGAGAAAGGTAATCAACTCATCGATCAAGGTGTTATCGAGATCGCTCCTCTGGCCTACATGCGCGGGCGAACACTGAACGACAGCTTCATCGTCTTAGACGAAGCCCAAAACACCACGCCTGATCAGATGAAGATGTTCCTCACGCGGCTTGGTTTTGGTTCAAAGATGGTCATCACCGGCGACGTAACCCAATTGGATCTACCAAGGAAGGTATCAGGATTGAAGAGCGTGCGTTCGATACTAGAGGGTTTGGAGGATATCGCCTTCATCGACCTCACCGGTAAGGATGTAGTGAGACATTCCCTCGTGCAAAGGATCGTCGCCGCTTATTCACAGGCAGAACAGGGGCAGTGACCATGCAAGTGGTAATCGATAACCGCAGCGGACAAAGTCTGCCTATAGACGAGGTCGAGAGATTGGCTCTCTTCACCTTGGAGAACCGATCTGCGCCTGAGAACCTGGAATTATCACTGTCATTTGTCACTGAGGACGAGATTCGGCAGCTGAATCGTGATTTCAGAGGCAAGGATGCGCCTACCGATGTGCTCTCCTTTGAATGTGATGATATCGCTGATGCCAAGACGTCAGATCAGACATCGGCTATCCTGCTGCTTGGCGACATAATCATCGCGCCCTCAGTGGCCGAACAGCATGCTCAAGACTTTGATTCGACATTCGAACAAGAGCTCTATCTGATAGTGATACACGGTATCCTCCATCTTCTCGGTTTCGATCATCTCGTCGACGATGAGGCAGATGAGATGGAGGCACTGGAAGATCAGCTGCTCGACCTGTGGGCGCAACATCAGGTGAAACAGGTTGACTGATGGCGCAGAGAGGTCCGGAAGATAAAGGTTCTAAAACAATCGATCACAAGCGATCCGCATCTCTCGCAGCGAGTTTCCGTTGTGCCTTCCACGGTATCTCGCAGGCAGTAACCAGCCAACGTAATATGCGCATCCACCTGCTCATCGCGGTTCTGGCCATCTTAGCAGCTCTGATATTGCGGCTAACTGCCTTGGAGTGGTTCGCAATACTTTTATTGATAGGAGCGGTATTGGCTTTCGAGATGCTCAACACCGCAATCGAAACGCTCACGGATCTGGTTTCTCCACACTATCATCCACTGGCAAAGGATGCCAAGGATATTGCTGCCGGTATGGTGTTGGTGATGGCGGTAACCGCAGTCATTTGCGGACTCATAGTCTACTTTAACGCATTCTCTCGATTGATCGGATAATACCATGCATGATGATCCATCGCAGTTCAAAAGCGGTTTTGTCACTTTAGTGGGACGGCCAAACTCCGGCAAATCGACTCTGATCAATGCCATTATGGGCAAGAAGGTGGCAATCACCTCTCACGTTCCGCAAACAACACGACATCGCTTTAGAGCAGTGGTCAACAGCGACAGCTACCAGCTGATCTTAGTGGATACACCGGGACTACATAAGCCTATCGATGCTCTGGGGGAGGAACTGAACCGATCCACGCTCAAGAGCTTGGAGTCGGTTGATTTGATAGCGATGTTGCTCGATGTTTCAAAGCCCCTTGGAAAGGGCGACATCTGGGTCATGCAGCTCATCGCGAAGATATCAGCACACAGGATATTGGTCATCTCTAAGGCTGACCTGGCAAAGGAAGGTCAGGCCGAAGCTCAGATCGAAGCCGCAAAAAAGCATTTAGATTGGGACGGTATCGTGGTCCTCAGCTCGGTATCTGGCTTCAATATCGATGGTTTTGTGGATACCGTTACCGCCTTCCTACCCGCGGGGCCGCGCTGGTTCCCGGCTGATACCAGCACCGATCAGCCCATTGAGGTGATCATCGCCGAGTTCATCCGGGAAAAGATCCTCTTATCGACATTCGAGGAGGTACCCCACGCGGTTGGAGTCCAGGTTGACGAGATGCAACACGATAGCAAACGCGGCCTCTACTCGATCTATGCGACCATCTATGTCGAACGCGATTCACAAAAGGGGATCATCATCGGCAAGCAGGGGGAGCGTATCAAAGTTATAGGCACTCAGGCCCGAGAGGATCTGGAGCGCTTTCTGGCCGATCGTGTCTATATTGATCTGCGCGTCAAGGTCAGGAAGGGTTGGCGTAAGGATGCCTCGCAGATACGTCGGTTTGGCTATGGCGAGGGATTATAATGCCAGCCTACCGTGCTCGAGCATTGGTACTGAAGAAAACCAAACTCGGTGAGACCGACCTGATTATCACCCTGTTCTCTGAAGCGGGGAAGCAATTACGGGCAATCGCTAAAGGAGCACGTCGCCCCGGATCAAAGCTCGGGGCTCATCTGGAGCTCTACTCTGTAGTCGATCTACTGCTGCACACCGGACGAACATTGGACGTTATCACTGAAGCCAGAAGTTGGGTGACCAATGAGGGCTGTCGTAAGGACATCGAACATTCGGCGGGCGCAGCAGTGGTAGTCGAATTGCTGGATAAGGTCTCGCGCGATAATGACACTGAAACACGATTGTTTCCCTTGAGCCTGGAGGCTCTGCGTTGTATTGGCGATATCCAACGCTGCGGAATCGAGCTGATCGCCGCCGCTTACATCCTCAAGGCTACCGCACAACTCGGCTATCGACCAGCTCTGCTCAGTTGCGCTGTCTGTGGCAGCCTTGTCAACATGGTAGCAGGGGGTAAAGTGGCTTTCTCATTACTGGAAGGTGGAGTCCAATGCCAAGCTTGTAAAAGCAGTGGCTATCTGGACACCACCGTGCTGATGGATACAAACAGGCTCTTATGGGTACAAACCCTGCTACAAGGTCGGTTTTTGGAGCTGGAAGGGTATTGTGTCGAGGAAGATGCTCATCTGGGGCTATCCATGTTGGATTTTGCACAGAGATGGTTGCATTCACATCTTGCCATAAATTTGAAGGCATTGGATTTTCTTATCAGTCTTGATGCATAGAATCCCCTGATAGGGTATACTTTCAAGGTTATGCAAATGCCTTCTGCTCAGGATGTCGTTACCACCAACGCATCACTTAGCATAAGGTGGATACCCGAAAGGTGGAGAAATGCCTCTCAGCAAAGAAAGAACCGCGGAGATCATCGCGGAATTCGGTCGAGACCAAAAGGACTCAGGATCTGCAGAAGTACAGGTCGCCTTGCTTACTCAGCGTATCAAGGACCTTACCGAGCATCTGAAAGTTCACAAGAAGGATCATCATACCCGTCGTGGTCTGTTGATGCTGGTTGGTAGACGGCGTCGTCTGTTGACTTACATCAAGAAGAAGGATGTTACTAATTATCGTCAACTTATCGCTAGGCTTGGCATCCGCGATAACATCTGACAAGCTGCGATGCTTACCACAAAAATGGTCTGTTCTTGAAACCGGAGCCCTGACAGATAGTCAAGGGCTCATGGTCTGTCTTTTTCTGCAATCCATCGTATCCATCGCTTGATACCCGCACATTGGAGAGAAAGACAGCTGAACGAGGAAAAGAGGCTTTGGTGCATTGGGGCATCAAAGGAATAGAGAAGAGATTCAATGACTAAGATCACAGAGACATTTGAGCTTTACGGCAAGGAGTACACACTCACCACCGGGGAGATCGCAAGACAGGCAACGGGAGCTGTAGTGGTCACGCAAGGCGACACCATCGTTTTGGTCACCGCTGTGGTTTCCAACGAACGCAAGGATTTCGACTTCATGCCGCTTACTGTCGATTTTATCGAGAGGATGTACGCGGTAGGTAGGATCCCCGGGGGGTACCTCAAGCGTGAAACCCGTCCTTCGGATAAAGGTACTTTAACGGCTCGAATGATTGACAGACCCATCCGTCCTGGATTCGCGGATGGATTCCGCAACGAGGTACAGATCGTGGCCATGCCACTATCTGCCGATCAGAGCAACCAACCCGACGTCATCTCCATCATGGGTGCCTCTACGGCACTGATGATCGGTGGCGTTCCCTTCGATGGTCCAGCCGCGGGTGTACGCATCGGACGTGATCGCGACAGCGGCGAGTTCATCGTCAATCCTACGTTCCAGGAAGAGGAGAACTCCGACCTGGAACTAGTACTAGCCGGCACTGCAGACTATATCTCAATGGTCGAAGCTGGTGCGGACGAGATATCAGAGGCCGATATGCTGGCTGCGATGGAGTTTGGCCAGAAGGTCATTGGTGAGTTCTGTGCCGTGCAGCAACAGTTCATCGATAAAGTCTCGCCTGAACCACGCGAGTACCAGCTCGGAGAACAGATCCCCGAGGTTCAAGCACGTATCGAGGCCTTCATCGAGCAGATGAGCGCAGCTTTGAAGGATGTTGACAAGCACGCCCGTCTAGCAAAAGTCGAGGCTTTGAAGAACGAGATCCGTGCGACTTTCAGCGATGAGGAGCGCTCGAGCTGGGGCAAGGAGATATCTGCGCAGCTTAAGAAGTTAGAGAAGAAAGCCATGCGTGAGATGGTGCTCTCAACCGGAGAACGTGTTGATGGCCGCAAGGTGGACGAGATCCGTCCACTCTCAATAATCGCCGGCTATCTGCCCCGGGCACATGGCTCAGGCCTGTTCACTCGCGGTCAAACCCAGGCACTCTCGGTTCTCACACTGGGGATGCTCAACGAATGGCAACGCCTAGACACCATCGACCCCTCAGCAGGTAAACGCTACATCCACCAATATAACTTCCCGCCTTATTGCACAGGTGAAGTGGGCCGTATCGGAGCCCCCAAACGTCGCGAAATCGGGCATGGGGCACTTGCAGAACGCGCTCTTATACCGGTGTTGCCAGAGGAAACAGAGTTTCCCTACACCATTAGGATCGTCTCAGAGGTCACCGAATCCAACGGTTCATCTTCAATGGCATCAACATGCGGCTCCACACTTGCCCTGATGGATGCCGGTGTACCCATCAAGCGACCGGTTTCCGGTATCGCGATGGGCCTGATCAAGGAAGGCGACAGAGTTGCGATCCTCTCGGATATCCAGGGTCTAGAAGACTTCCTCGGCGACATGGACTTCAAGGTCTGCGGTACGGAGAAGGGCATCACTGCGCTGCAGATGGACAACAAGGCAAAAGGACTGTCCGTTGATATCCTTGCCAATGCGCTCTCGCAGGCCAAAGAGGGCAGGGTTTTCATCCTCGGCAAGATGAGTGAGGCAATCGACGAGCCGCGTGAGAAGCTCAGCGACCATGCTCCTCGGATCATCTCCATCAAGGTTCCCGTTGATAAGATCCGTGAGATCATCGGTTCAGGCGGAAAGGTCATCCGTGGTATCCAAGAGGATACTGGAGCCACCATCGAGATACAGGAAGACGGTACTGTCTACATCGCCTCTAAGGATACCGGTGGCGAAGAAGCAAAGCGCCGCATCGAGAACATCATCAAGGTTCCTGAAGTTGGCGAAGAGTACCAAGGACGCGTGGTATCAATCCAACCATTTGGTGCCTTCATCGAATTACTTCCCGGTAAAGACGGTCTGTTGCACATCAGCCGCATGGCAAACGGTCGTGTTGGCAAAGTCGAGGACGTCTTGAATATCGGTGATGAGGTTACTGTCAAGATCATCGAGATCGACAGTCGTGATAAGATCTCGCTCGATCGTCTGGATAAACCCGAAGCCCCTGCCGGCAGCGCAACCAGGGATGAGGGTCATCGCAGCAACGAGAAGAGTGATGGACGCAAGCACGGAGGTGACAGAACAGCTGGTTATGACGACAAGAGGCCACGACGACGTCACTAATCAACTGTACTGGATACTGCTACGCCCGTATTACCGTTTGAAAACGTGATGCGGGCGTAGTACTGTATTGGAATACAATTCTCTACAGAATAGTAAACCCCGGTAAGGAGTCAAAATGGACGAGCAGAAAGAGCCACTTGAGCAGATACCTGTCGAACCTATTACGGAGGCACAGCCTGCGACAATCCCGGATATCTCAGATATCAATGCGCCAGAGTCTCAATTCGTTCCAGCCGATATGCCCGGTACCGGTGGAGCAGATGCACAGACGTACGCGGGAACACAACCACCTGTTGTCGAACAGGCCCCTTTCAATGCAGATGCCGTTTATGCTACACAACAGCCCTATGCCGCACCTCAGCAGCCGTATGCGCCAACACAACAGGCATATGGTCAACCGGCTCCCCAGCAGCCTTATGGACAGGCACAGCCCCCCTATGGCCAACCCGAACAACCCTATGGNNTATGGCCAGCCGCAGCAACCGTATTACCAACAACAGCCTTATGCCTCAGTGGCCAGAACCGATAAGGATCGCGTTGTCGCTGGAGTGCTTGGCATCCTTCTCGGTAGCTTGGGAATCCACAAGTTCTACCTCGGCTATCGCAATGAAGGACTGATAATGCTGCTGGTAAGCATCATCGGGGGCTGCATCACTTTTGGTATCGCACCAGCGGCCATGGCAGTCATCGGTATCGTAGAAGGTGTCATCTACCTGATGAAATCCCAACCTGAATTTGAGCAGATATACGTTTTCGCGCGTAAAGGATGGTTCTGATAGGTGTTCTATCAGTCAACACTCCTGGATAATGGCATACAGGTGATCTCAGAGAAGATGGATGCTGTGCACTCCATCTCTCTGGGTATCTGGTTCCGCGTAGGCTCGCGTGACGAGCTGCCTTCGCAGCTTGGACTTTCCCACTTCATGGAGCACATGATGTTCAAGGGTACCCCCAGTCGCGACGCGTTGGCAATCTCCATGGAATTCGACGCCATGGGCGCGGAGTTGAACGCCTTTACCTCCAAGGAATACACTTGTTACTATGCACGTTTTGTCGATGAGCATTTAGATAAGGCTACTGAAGTCCTCAGCGATATGGTTCTGCGTTCGTTGTTCGACCAAAGTGATATCGATTCAGAACGCGAGGTTGTCATCGAGGAGATCGCACGCTCTGAGGATACCCCCGATGACCACATCTACGATCTGTTCACGCAGGCGATGTTCCCAACCCACCAGCTGGGCAGACCGATACTGGGTACACGCCAGATCGTCGGTGGCTTTGCGCACCAAGATTGCGTTTCCTATCATCAAAGGCACTACGCAGCAGCAAACTGTGTGATAGTTGCCTGTGGTAATGTCGATCATGACCTGTTGGTTAGAACGTGTGCGAATTATCTTGGATCGATGCCTACCGGTAGCCATAATCCTCGTGATATCGTCAGCGAGCCCGCACGTTTGAATTTCTCGTTCATGGAGAAGGAGACCGAGCAGGCCCATGTGCTTTATGGCATGCCGGGAATCGCCTTAGGAGAAGATGACAGATTCGCCGCGACCTTGCTTGATATCGCATTGGGCGGAGGTATGTCCTCCAGGCTTTTCCAAGAGATCCGAGAGAAACGCGGTTTGGCCTATGCCGTCCACGCCAGCTCAACACCTTATCTTAATGCCTCTCAATTCTGCGTTTATGCCGGTACGCGTCCTTCTAACCTCTCAGAGGTCATCGAGATCATCAACCGTGAGTTGGGCAAGGCGTTGAAGGAAGGCCTCACTGAGGATGAGCTGAACAGGATACGTGAGTACACCATCGGTCTCACAGTCTTGGGCATGGAATCCACTCGCTCGCGCATGACCCGCCTAGGTAAGAACGCCATCAGTGATCTACCCCTGTATTCCCTAGACGAGATATTGGCGCAGTATCGTGCAGTGAGCCTGGCCGATACAAAGCGAGTAGCTGAACGGGTTCTGTCTCAGACTCCTACGCTTGCGATAATCAGCCCGATGAAGACTTCTGAGTTGGAGCAGGAATTCTCCTATCTACTCTAGGCTCCCATGCAAGATGCTCCTGAGGTCCGCTATCGGTTCTCGCAGGAACCGAAACAGGATCTGAGCGATTGATATAAGTAAACTGAAGGGTCACAGATATGATTAAGGTTTTAGTCAGTGGTTATCTGGGTAGAATGGGCACACAGGTTGTCAAGGCCGTAACGGAATCTGCAGATATGCAGATAGTCGCCGGCTTCGATCTCAATGCCGCTGCTGGTTCGGTGACCTTCAATGGTGAGGATATCGCTCCTGCATTCTCCGATCTGCAGCAGGCCATCGATTCAACAAGACCTGATGTGATGGTGGATTTCACAGCTCCCACTGCTGTGGAGGCCAATCTACGTGTCGCCTTGCCCAATGCGGTAGATTGTGTTGTAGGAACCACGGGTTTGACCCGTGAGACGCTTGAGGGGCTGGGCCTCCTAGCCCCACAGGGTACCTGCCTGTTCTACGCTCCCAATTTCACCACGGGTGCCGTCTTGATGATGCACTTCGCTAAGATCGCTGCGCGTTTCTTTCCCGATGCGGAAGTAATCGAATTCCATCATAACGGTAAGGCAGATTCGCCAAGCGGCACTGCGATTAATACCGCACTCTCGATTGCTGAGCAACGTTCAAAGACCAAGCTCGGCTCATCTTCACCGGGAAAGGAAACAGAGCTTGCCGGCAGGGAAGGTGCCCGAGGGGCATCGGTAGAAGGTATTCCCGTACACTCCATACGTTCTGATGGCTATGTGGCGCATCAGGAGGTGTTGTTCGGCTCACCCGGTCAAACACTCACTATACGCCATGATTCGATTGACAGGTCCTCCTATATGCCTGGTGTACTGCTGGCAATCAGGAGCGTTGGCGATTGTACGGGTCTAATCGTTGGCCTCGAGAACCTGATGAGTATCTGAAATCGTATAGAAAGTATTCGCGAAAATGTCAACTAATATCGTCGTCATGAAATTCGGCGGCACCTCGGTAGCTTCCGAAGAGGGCAGAGCTAATATCGTTAACAGGGTCAGGGAAGAGAAGGACAAGGGCTGTTTGCCGGTCCTCGTTGTTTCAGCTATGGGCAGGAAAGGCGCCCCATATGCGACCGATACCCTGCTTTCACTTGTTGAATGCGAGCAGTGCAGTAAACACGAACTCGACATATTGATGAGCGTGGGTGAGACTATCTCCTCTGTTGTATTAGCCGCTAAGCTCAACGCCAATGGGATCTGCGCTCGCGCGTTCACAGGTGCTGAGGCTGGGATCCATACAGACGATATCGATTCAGTGGCCTCTATACAGGAGATTGACACTGCGTGTATCCTCGAGACGATCTCAAATGGAATCGTACCGGTAGTTGCCGGTTTCCAGGGCGTAGACAAGCAGGGCATCACGCACACGCTTGGACGTGGAGGTAGCGATACCACTGCTTGTGCGCTAGGCGTGGCCCTGATGGCTGATTCCGTTGATATCTACACCGATGTCGAGGGGATCATGACTGCAGATCCGCGTATCGTTGAGGACGCGATGATCCTAGAACGTATCACGGCAGACGAATTGTTCCAGATGGCGCGTTCGGGTTCGAAGATAGTGCACACTCCGGCTGCCGAGTTGGCCTTGCAGAGCAAAATCACCATGCGGGTACGCAGCACCTTCAGTGTCTCGCCCGGAACCGCGGTCGTAGATATCGCTAATTTCAAGCCAGATGCTCTGGCCACAGCCGTGAGCACGGTCGATGACATATCGCGCATCCGCGTTCGCCTACCTTATGTTAAAGAAGATGCCTCAGCCCATATGGACACTCAGACACGCGTCTACCAAGCTATGGCTGATGCTGGAATCTCCATAGATATGTTCACACCCATGAACGATCGGCTTGTCTTCTCCGTACCGGCGCAGGCAGCTGAAAGAGCGAGGGCTATCCTTGCAGGATTCGGTTTCGATGTCGCTGTTCGCGATAATCTGGCGAAAGTCACCTTAGTAGGATCAGGTATGCATGGTGTACCGGGTGTAATGGCAAAAGTCGCCGACTGTCTGAGTAAGGCAGATATCGATATCCTCCAGGTAGCGGACTCGCACGCCACCATCTCGGTTCTCGTTGATAGTCACGACATGAAAACTGCCGCCCAGACACTCCATACGACGTTCGGTCTCTCCCAATAATCGACAAGATAGGTAATATCAAGCCGAAACGTTATAATAGTTGGAACGAATGCTCTACGGGAAGGAAGACAAGATGGCTGCGCAACCGAGTTTTGGCAGGTTCATTCCGGCAATGATCACCCCGTTTGATAAAGAGCTGGATCTTGATCTTAAACGTGCGCAGGAACTTGCAATCCGATTACTTGATGGTGGCTCTGATGCGTTGATCATCAGCGGCACCACAGGGGAATCACCAACCGTCTTCTACCCACAGAAGATTGATCTGTTCAAGGCAGTCGTAGAGGCAGTTGGAGGCCGGGCACCAGTCATTGCCAATGTTGGCGACAACTGTACGGCTGACTCCAAGGATTTCGCCGTTGAAGTGAGCAAGCTTGGCGTAGACGGTTTGATGTGCGTTGTACCTTATTACAACAAGCCTCCACAAGAGGGTCTCTATCAACACTTCCGCACAATCGCCGAAGCGGTTGATCTGCCAATCATCCTCTACAATATCCCAGGACGTTGCGTAATCAATATGACCGCAGAGACTACACTGCGCCTGGCACACGATGTCGAGAATATCGTGGCAGTCAAAGAGGCTAGCAGTAAGATGGATCAGGTCAGAGAGATTATCGCTGGAGCACCAGAGGGGTTCGTCGTCTATTCGGGAAACGACGAGGATACCTTACCGATAATGGAATTGGGCGGCTACGGCGTGATAAGCACCATTGGCAATGTCGCCCCTGAGCGCATGAATGAGATAGTCAGGGCATTAGCTGACGGCGATCATACAAAGGCATTGAGTGCTCAGTTGCGTCTGCAGCCATTAATGAAGGAGCTGTTCGTCACCAGTAACCCGATATTGGTAAAGAAAGCTATGAAACTCCTGGGCTTTGATTGTGGTGGCGTGCGATTGCCGCTTATCGACGCAACAGAAGAACAGTCAGCGCATCTGGCAGAAGTGATGCGTGCTGTTGGCGTTTTAGCTTGATGATACGTTTGTAAACGACCTGATGGTCGTTAATGATAACCTGCTCTGAATTGCGACCCAGTTACCTTTTCCCGCTATCACCTAACGGTTGATACGGCAAAAGTGACAGGGATTGCGGTGCAGCGTAGGCAATAGAGAAAGGAACCACCTGTTGGTAAAGACAACAGCGGTGAAGCGCGGCAACAAACCCGCCGATTCACCATCTGGCACTGGGAATGACCGGTCCAGACAGAAAAGGAAGAACACCGATAAGAGACAGAGTAAGTCAATAGGGGAGTCAGGCAAGCTGAAGATCATCCCGCTTGGCGGTTTAGACGGCATAGGCAAGAATATGACGGTCTTCGAATACGAAGAAGACATCATCCTCGTAGATGCCGGCCTGATGTTTCCTGATGATGATCATCCGGGAGTCGACCTCATCCTTCCCGATTATACCTACGTTTTAGAGAACGCAGATCGTCTGAGAGCCATTATCATCACACACGGCCACGAAGATCATACTGGATCCTTGCCATACCTGCTCAAGGATCTGGACCGAGATGTACCGATATTGGGTACCAAATTGACCCTTGGACTGATTGAGGGCAAGCTGGCCGAACACAGGATTACGAGACAACGTTTTCGCGAGATCACGCCAGGCAGTCATGTCTCCATTACCAGCTTCGGATTCGACTTCTTCAGCGTAAACCACTCCATTCCAGCAGCGGTAGGTGTATTCATCCGCACGCCAGGTGGAAATGTACTGCACACGGGAGATTTTAAGCTCGACCAGACGCCTATTGACGGAGTCATGACCGATTTCGCTGCGGTCTCCCGATTTGCGAAGATCGGTGTCGATCTGATGCTGTCCGATTCCACCAATGCCACCAATCCCACTTTCACACGTTCGGAATCTGAGGTTGGTAAAGCATTGCGCCAGATTATCTCCGCAGCGCCAAGAAGGGTTATCGTCGCTTCGTTCTCCAGCCACATCCATCGTATACAACAGATCTGTGATGCAGCGGTTGCTTCAGGTAGGAAAGTGGCTGTAACCGGACGCTCGATGTTGACAAACTCCAAGATCGCCCGCGAATTGGGGTACCTCAAGATCGATGACAACGACATCATCGATGCCTATAGCGCAAAGGATATCCCACCTGAGAAGGTGGTCATCCTCTGTACGGGTAGCCAAGGAGAGCCGTTATCTGCTTTGGCGCGGATGGCCAATGGTGAGCATCGCACTGTCAGTATCGAAGAAGGCGATGTTGTGATCATCTCGGCGACTCCGGTCCCCGGTAACGAGAAAGCCGTCACACGAGTGGTTAACGCTCTCTCGAAGATCGGTGCTACCATCTATGACAAACAACGCGCTCTCGTACACGTTTCCGGTCATGCCGGCGCTGAAGAGCTCAAGCTGATGATCGCTCTAGCACAACCGAAGAACTTTGTGCCTGTACATGGTGAGGCGCTACATCTACGCGCGCATGCCCAGTTGGCCCAACAGGTTGGCATCGAAAAGAAGAACATCTTCATTTTGGATAATGGGGATTGCCTGTTACTTGATGAACACGGCGCCACGCGTGGTGAACCTGTACAAAACGGTATCGTCTATGTTGATGGATTATCGGTTGGTGATGTATCCGCTGTTATCTTGAAAGATCGCCAGACTCTGGCTAACGAAGGCATCGTCACCATCGTCAGCATGATCAGCAAGCGCGATAGCGCACTGGTTGGAAGACCCGAGATTATAATGCGCGGAGTAAGCGCCGGAGATGACCCGGAGCTCCTCGCCGACGCCATCGCGACCGCGGAAAAGGTGATCGTCAGCTTCTCGCGCGAACACCGCAACAATCCAAATTCGTTGAAGAAAGCTTTGCGTGAAGGCATCTCGGCTCTACTTTGGGAGCGTTGCCGTCGTAGACCGATGATCATCCCGATAATCATGGATGTCTAAGCAAAGAATTCGTTTCTCCAGTAAGAGATTAGTCATAACACAACTCTTATGCTATGGTTATCCAAGTTGTTTCAGAGTCCAGAATACGCACGTACATACGGAAAAGTTGATGCGACTGGTCGTCCGTTAAACACACTATCACTCAGGAGTCATCATGGGTTTTGAGATTGTAACTGATTCTTCTGCCAACCTACCAGAGACCGTTATCGATCATTATGGATTACATATCCTCTCACTGGAGTTCAATATCGACGATGATGTCCATCTCAGCTACAAGAAAGGAGAGGTTACCGACCTCACCCAATTCTATGCATTGATGCGTGAAGGGAAAGTGGTCACTACCTCTCTAGCGCGCCTAGAGGATACCGACTCCATAGTCCGAGAGCTCTTCGAACAGGGCAAGGACGTCCTGTACTTGGGATTCGATTCTATGCTCTCTGGGACGTTCGAGCGATGCAGCGCTTATATGCAGAACCTGCAGGCAGAAGAGTATCCTCAACGGAAACTGCGTTGTGTGGACACCCTTGCCGCAGCTTTGGGTCAGGGTATGCTCGTGGTTGAAGCCTCTAAGTTACGGGAATCAGGACAGAGCCTCGATGAGGTCGCTGATTGGGCGCAGCGAGAGCGATTGACTTTCGCCCATTGGTTCACTGTTGATGATCTGGCCTATCTACAGCGCGGCGGCAGACTATCTAAGGGCGCTGCATTCGCCGGCACCCTTTTAAACATTAAGCCTGTCCTGCATATGGACGATGAGGGACGCCTTGTTCCGGTTGAAAAGATCAGAGGTCGTAAGAAATCACTGCACGTGCTCTTCGATCGCTTCTGCGATCTCGCGTTAGAGCCTAAAGGCGAACAATCCGTCTATATCTCGCATGGAGACTGCCGAGAGGACGCGGACTACCTGGCTGATCTTATCAGGGAACGCTACGGCAACACTGATTTCCTGATCAATAACCTTGAGCCGGTTATCGGAGCACATTCTGGTCCTGGCACGATCGCATTATTCTTCAGGACAGATAAAGAGCGCTAAACGCGGAAAAGCTCTGGTAACGGTTCTCATTACAATCGATAAGTAACAAACGTCACACTTTTCAGACATAGGGTAGGGGAGACGGCTCGCTAACGAGATGATGCCCCTTGAGGTTTAAGGAACATCATCTCGTCGCGAATCTACCAGTAAAGCTGTACCTAGAGTAAAGCTGTACCTAGGTAGTTCTACTTAGCCAAATTATCTTAGACAGCACGTCCAGCGTCGTTACCACCACGGATCGCTAAAGCGATATTGAACGGCGAATCACAATCGCCGATTGTATAGGCTTCGGCAACAGAGGCGCCATCCAACAATGACTTGTTCGGCTGCAGATCTGCTGCGTTGATTATAGAATCACAGGCCAGTTTGACCTCGGTGCCATAATCAGTAGCGATGGTGATCTCTTTTTCACCTACACCTTTTATAGTTGAGCCTGGCCAGGCTTTCACACCCAATGAATACAGAGTTGTGGTCATGAATCTCTGTGCATGTTGGGATTGCTGCTTATCGAGTTCAACATTGGGATTTGGCGTGACGATGTTGACGTTCTTCTTGCGTACAGTCAACCATAACGCGCAGTCGAATGCCTGGGCGTTAGAACCGAACACCACGACATTCTCTCCCAGTTCAGCGGTCTCAAAGGAGCTTAACTCCACAATTGGGACACTGGCGTTACCATCGATACCCACAGTGCCGGGCAGGCTTCCCACGGCAAGTATCACAGCATCAGGGGCCTCAGATTTGATGAATGCCGCATCAACTTCCTTGTTCAGGATCACTTCAACACCAGTAAGTTCCTGTTGCTTGATCAGATAAGCCTTCAGATCATCCAGATTCTCATGCGGACCCTTTATGCGACTGGCAAAATCAAGCATGCCACCCAAGGCGCCAGACTTCTCGTACAGCCTTACCTTATGGCCGCGAGCGGCAGCGATCCTTGCGGCTTCCATACCGGCTGGTCCGCCACCAATGACCATGACGTTCTTCGCGGCATCAATAGGCGGTAACTCGTAGGTAGCCGGTGTACCAGGTGCGCCACTCATCACTCGTTGCGTGAGGGCGTTTACTCGACAATAACCCATGGCACGATTCATCTCATTGCTACCAATATGGCAATACAGGCAACGCGTGCAAGGAGCGATCTCATCGATACGCCCATCGCGAAGCTTATTGATGTATTCAGTATCCACTGTGAGGGGGCGATTCATCAAGAAGAAGTCTACCTTACCGTCGGCGAGTGCCTGCTCAAAGAAATCAGGAGCATGAGCCGGATCCATATAGGTGACAGTGCCACAAGGGATACTCACAGCGTCCTTATAACGCTTGACGATATCTATCAGCATACCGGCACCGCTGTGGTTTGCAATGATCTGTCCTTGCCAATGACGCTTGAAATCCCATTGTCTACCATAGCCATTTGCACCCTCAACGCCTTGAAGGATGAAGTAGAGGTCGCTGCCAAATTGACAGGGATGATTGCCCAGAGGACCAAGGCGCAGGTGCATGGAATCGGCTCCGGCGGCTTCGAAGAGCTTGGCGAATTCGATGCCTTCCTCAATGGTAGTGACTCTATTGTGGGGCTCAGTGACCATGTTATCCAGAGTCGCCAATGTGGCGTCATTGGTGAGATTGTCGTTCTCCTCGATACAGTCGATCAGCATCTGGACGGCGAAATCCTTACCGCAGGCTGCCTTGACCTGTTGAATGGCCTCTGTACAGAAGCGTGCGCGGTTCTCCAAGCTACCGACGCCATACTCATCGGTACGGGTGTTGTGGAAACGGCTAAGGAATTGCTCACCCTGATTGAATCCAGCTGCATTCATCTCTAAGGCCACAAAACCCTGAGCCTGCAGGTCCTTAGCGATCTTTACACCGGCAGCTTGCGTTGCCTTGATCTGCTCCTTAGACATCACATCTTCGCCAACGGGCATTCCAAATGGTGCCCATTGATAGCCGAGTTTTGTACCATATTCTGCGCAAGCATCAACCAGTTTCTTTGCAAAGGCCAGGCCTTCTGCTGTCACCGGACGTGGCTGCATGGTGGCGAAATCCATACCATCTTCAAAGAATGGAATGTTCTCCATCCAGATGAATTCCAGCCCACCCTTTGCTAGGTTTACATAATACTGTAATAGCTCATCTGTGGGTCCAGCAAGATAGGCTGCTGATCCAGCTGCGGACTTGACGATGCGATTGCCGATCTCAACCGAACCGATCTTGAACGGTGAGAACAGAGTCTTGAAATCAGTTGTGTTCTGCCGATAGTCGTAATCCTGTGGGTTGAGATATGCTGCTGATATGAACTCGGCCTCAGCAACTGTTGTCCCGCCACCAGTAGAACCGCTGCCGCCGCCAGAGCTGCCGCCGCTTTGTGGAGAACAGCCTGCTAAGCCTGCACCAGCGGCTGCCAGTCCGGCAACGCCAACACCGGTAAGGAATTGGCGTCTTGATAATCCCGAATCCTTGGTCATTTTTACCCCTTTCAAATCATCCTGACGCTCCAGTCTCTGTCTACACTGGACATCGCAAAGAAGCCTATCAGAGAGCATTGATGGGGTTCTCACACGAAGTATGTGAGAGTTTATGATTAACTACGTTCAGCGCTAGATAATAAACTGATAATATATCTTATGTAAATATATACAGATTATCTCAGACTCACTATCTTCACCCTCTTTTGGTGTTCAGCCGACTAAGAACGTGTGCACTTGCTGCGCCGCGTCACGGCCTTCCATAATCGCCCAAACCACAAGACTCTGACCACGACGCATATCACCTGCGGAGAATACCGTTGATCGCGACGTTTGATAACTACTCGCGATTGTCTGGATATTGCCTCGTGCATCTGCATCGAGTCCCAGTGTATCGAGCAATGTTGGTTCTGGCCCTATAAACCCCATCGCAACCAAGACCAGATCTGCGGGTCTAGTTTGCTCAGATCCGGTGACTGGAACGGGAGTCATGCGATTATCAATCTTTTGCCAATCAACTCTAACGGTGTTAACGGCACAAACCTTTCCACTGTCATCACCGGTGATCTCTTCTACCGTTGTCAGATACTCTCTAGGATCACCACCGAAGATCTCAAGTGCTTCCAATTGACCATAATCTGTCTTCTTGACGCGAGGCCAAAGCGGCCACGGGTTGCCTGGCTGACGCTGTAATGCCGCTTCTGGCATGATCTCTAATTGGACTACGCTCGCGGCACCCTGCCTGATCGCCGTAGCCACACAGTCTGTGCCAGTATCGCCACCACCGATGACAACCACATGCTTCCCCTGGGCATCGAACTTCGCGCTATATTCGCCTTGATCGTGAATCAATTGTCTTGTTGCATCGGATAGATAGTCCACGGCTGGCACAACGCCCGACAAATCTGAGCCAGGAACACTGATGTTCCTTGGCTTGGTGGCGCCGCCACAGAGCACGATGGCATCGAATTCGCTTTGCAGGCGTGAGAGTGGCACATTAACGCCTACTTCTGCGTTGAATTCAAAGTGGACGCCCTCCTGTTGCATGATGTCGATACGTCGTTGCACGATTGTTTTATCAAGCTTCATGTTAGGAATGCCATACATCAACAATCCCCCAGCTCGGTCAGCGCGTTCGAACACCGTTACCTCTTCACCAAGTTGATTGAGCTCATAAGCACAGGCTAGACCAGCTGGTCCTGAACCGACCACTGCGACTTTCTTGCCACTACGGCGCGCTGAGGTCTTGGCAACCAGCAATTCATTGTCTACGGCATATCCGTCGAGGAACCGCTCGATCTCCTTGATTGTCACCGGCATCTCGTGTTCGCCCAAGGTACATGAGCCTTCACAGAGTGCCGGACAAACACGACTGGTGAATTCAGGAAACGGGTGAGTCATACGCAGCCTCTGATAGGCAGCGGTATAGATTCCTCGATAAACCAAATCATTTATCTCTGGGATGACATTGGCCAATGGGCAGCCGATTGACTCCCCCTCCACCATCGTAGCTGCATGGCAGAAAGATACACCACAGTCCATGCAGCGAGCGGCTTGTTGCCGTGTGGTTTCTAATGACAATTCCTGATGGAACTCCAGATAATCCCGAGTACGATCCGCTACCGAACGATTGTTCGACTCTACACGCTGGTACTCTAAAAAACCAGTTGGCTTACCCATAACCGCTTCTCCCTACCTTAGCCACAATGCCCTGCCTGACATTCGCCTAGCTGATGTCAGGTCAAGAGCTTCGCTTGATGTTCATTCACTCGATACCCGTGAGGAGATTCTCTTATCTAATACCACTGAATTAAAAGCCCACAAAAGGCGCTCGCTTTCCTCTATGCCCGTTTCTTTGGCAGTCTCCAATGCCTCCATGATACGTTGATAGTCATTGGGTATCAGCATCTTGAATCGGGCTACCTGCTTCTCAAGATCATCAAGGATCATCTGTCCGCGCTTGCTACCAGTAAGCTTCACATGTGTGCGGATCATGCCTTGGAGTATCTGGCTGTCAGCTTCCGTCAGAGTTCGTAATGTCAGGTTCTTGAGATTACAGTTCTGCTCCAGATCGTCTTCTGGATCCCAGACATAGGCGACTCCACCAGTCATTCCGGCTGCGAAATTTCGCCCCGTGCGACCGAGAATCGCGACACATCCGCCGGTCATATATTCGCAACCGTGGTCTCCCACACCCTCCACAACCGCAGTAACACCGCTGTTCCTCACGCAAAAGCGCTCGCCTGCAACACCGTTCAGATAAGCTTCGCCGCTGGTAGCACCGTAGAACGCAACATTACCAACGATGATGTTCTCCGCTGATTCGTAGTTTGCGCCCTTTGGTGGAGTGACTATGATCTTGCCTCCGCTCAAACCCTTTCCAAGGTAATCGTTGCTGTCACCATGCAGCTCCAAGGTAATTCCTGGAGCCAGGAAGGCACCGAGGCTCTGTCCACCAGCACCGCTGAGCCGCAACTTGATGGTGTCTTCTGGCAATCCCTTAGCGCCATAGGATCGCACTATCTCACTGGAGAGTACAGTGCCAAAGGTTCGATTGCGATTGCTGATCTGCAGGCTGTACTCAACTTTCTTCCCATTCTTCAACGCTGACGAGCAAAGTGGCAGCAGCGTCTTGAGATCATACTCGCGGTCAAGGTTATGATCCTGCGTCTTGGTATGATGCCAGTCGCAACTACCGGTCTCCAATCTAGGCTGATACAGCAAACGCGAAAGATCTACCTTGCCAGCCTTGCCTTTGAGAGAATTAGTCTGACGTAAAAGCTCAACATGCCCCACTAGGTCATCGAAACGTCGTACACCTATTCGCGCCATCCATTCCCGCACTTCACGGGCCATGAATCCCATCAGGTTGATGATGTGCTCGGGTTTACCCTGGAACCTGCTTCTCAGTTCGGGGTTCTGCGTAGCGATGCCAACTGGACAGGTGTCGCAGTTACAAACGCGCATCATGTCACAACCCATCGCAATCAGTGGCGCGGTGGCAAATGAGAACTCTTCGGCACCTAACAATGCGGCAATAACGATATCCCGCCCTGTGAGCAACTTGCCATCGGTCTCAAGCGTCACCCGGTCGCGCAATCTATTGGCCAGCAGACTTTGATGTGTCTCTGCTACTCCCAATTCCCAAGGCAATCCGGCATGACGGATACTGGTCCGCGAAGCTGCTCCCGTACCGCCATCATAGCCACTCACAACAATCACATCAGCCAGACCTTTAGCTACACCAACAGCGATGGTACCAACTCCCGCCTCCGAAACCAGCTTGACGTTCACTCGCGCGTCTCGATTGGCATTCTTCAGGTCGTGGATCAATTGCGCAAGATCCTCGATGGAGTAGATGTCATGGTGCGGTGGTGGTGAGATAAGCTCGACTCCCGGTGTCGAATAGCGGTTGGCAGCAACCCAGGGATAGACTTTCCGACCGGGAAGATGTCCACCTTCGCCCGGCTTGGCTCCCTGAGCCATCTTGATCTGGATCTCGGTTGCGTTATTAAGATATTCAATCGTCACACCAAAGCGACCAGAAGCAACCTGCTTGATGGCGCTGCAGCTGTTTGAGTCATCTCCAGTTGTAGCGTAACGCAGTGAAGATTCTCCACCTTCTCCGGTATTGCTCTTGCCACCCAGCCTGTTCATGGCGATAGCCATGCATTCGTGCGCTTCCTGACTGATCGAGCCAAATGACATCGCGCCCGTCTTGAAGCGTTTGACGATGTTCTCTACTGGTTCAACGGATTCAAGCGGAATCGGTTTTTCCACAGTGACGATATCTAGGAGTGCGCGGATATTCTTCAGTTCCTTGCTGCGATCATTGATGTTAGCCGAGAACTTCTTGAACCAGCTATAGTCTCCTGATCTACAGGCGCGTTGCAGGTAAAGGATGCTCTCCGGGTTGAATAGATGATACTCACCATCGTGACGCCATTTATAGGCGCCTCCGGAGTCCAAAGGCCTACTACCGCTCACACTGTCAAAAGCAGACTGATGTCTAAGTAAGGTTTCATGTTCGATATCGCTGAGTGAGGCTCCACCGATACGCGATGCTGTCCCCGTGAAATAACGCTCAACTACATCATCTGACAAACCGAGAACCTCGAATATCTGCGCACCATGATAACTGCGCACGGTTGAGATACCCATCTTGGACATCACTTTGACGATGTTATTCGTCAGCGTCTTACGGTAGTTCTTCACTGCCTGACTGGGCTCGATGTTGATAATACCCTGATCTGATAGAGCTTCAACGGTCTCATAGGCCAGATACGGGCAGATTGCGTTGGCGCCATAACCAACTAGCAGAGCATGATGGTGCACCTCGAATGGCTCCCCCGATTCGATGACGATACTCGCCCTTGTGCGATTTTTGCTACGCACTAGGTGATGGTGCAGACCCGCCACCGCCAGCAGAGCTGGGATAGCTGCCTTTGCCGTATCGACACCTTTATCCGACAAGATGATGATGGTGTAGCCATGGGCTATTGCGGTATCTGCCGCGCTGAACAGGTTCTCCAGAGCCTGTTTGAGTCCGCCACTTCTGTGTGCGTCGAAAAGGATTGGCAAGGTGATGCTCTTCAGCCCATCTAAAGCAACGGTTCTTATCCTTTGTAGCTCGTCTCTGGACAGAATAGGTGTGTCATGGCAGATCATCCTGCAATTCTCTGCCTGTGGCTGCAAGAGATTACCCTCGCTACCCAGATGGACGATAGACGAGGTGACAAGGTGCTCGCGGATCGCATCGATGGGAGGATTCGTAACCTGGGCGAACAGTTGCTTAAAATAGTTATACAAGGTCTGGGGTCGTTGGGACAATATTGCCAACGGCGCATCATAACCCATGGAGGATAAGGGATCATCGCTCTCTTCTGCGATAGATTTCAGAGTCAGGGTCAGATCCTCCCAACTGTAACCAAAGGTCTTCTGTAGCTGGAGAAGGGATGGAAAACCCTGCTGTGCGCCATTATTGCCGACTGCCGTAAGGCGCTCCAGCCGTCTTAGGCCTGCCAATTGACTCTGTGGCCAGACCTCCCCTGCCGTTGCCCTTTCCACCTCTGCTATCAGATCGGACAAACCGCTCGCGGCTTCATCACTGAGGGGCAATTCATCCAGAGCAATCTTATTCTCAGAAAGCCATGTCCCGTAGGGTCGAGAAGAGGCAGCTGTCGCCTTGAGTTCGTGATCCTCGATGATGCGACCTTCCTGGGTATCGATAAGTAGCATCCGGCCCGGTCGTAGACGATCCTTCCTCACAATGAGTTCTTCGGGAATCGGCAATACGCCTACCTCGCTGGCAAGTATCAACATGTCGTCATTAGTCACGTAATAGCGTGAGGGCCTTAGACCGTTGCGGTCAAGGGTTGCTCCCGCGAATCGTCCGTCAGTGAAAGCGATGGATGCCGGTCCATCCCAGGGTTCAACCAAGAAACTCTTGAACTCGTACATCGCCCTTATAGCGGCATCCATACCGGTATTCTCTTCCCAAGGTTCGGGTATCGCCATCATTACAGCCTCATGCAGGCTGTATCCTGATTGCATGAGCAACGAAAGGAAATCATCGAGCATCGCCGAATCACTGCCATCTTCGTTGATAACCGGAAATACGCTTTGCAGCGAATCGCCAAACAGTTCTGAGGACATCCAACTCTCGCGGGCCTTTACCCAGTTCACATTGCCACGGATGGTGTTTATCTCGCCATTATGGATGATGTGGTGCATGGGATGGGCACGTTCCCAGCTGGGAAAGGTGTTAGTCGAGAATCGTGAATGGACCAAGGCGATAGCGCTGCTGAGCTCATTATCCTTGAGATCCAAGTAGAAATCTGCCAATTGCCCAGGCAACAACATGCCCTTGTAGACGATAGTACGGCATGAACAGCTGGATAGATAGAAATAGGGATCAGCGCCATGTTGCGGTTTGCGTATCTCCTTATGCGCCAACTTCGATACTATATAAAGCGTGCGCTCAAAATCTGCTTCTTCCATTGTGTCGGGACAGCCGATGAAAACCTGGATTATTGAAGGGCACACTTCGGCCGCTGTAGAGCCAATACAACTCTTACTCACCGGTACCCTGCGGATTCCCAGCACCGAAAGACCCTCTCGCGTCACAATCCCGGTAAACGCTGCCAGTGTCTTATCGCGTCTAACCTCATCAGGGGACATGAATGCCATGGCGATACCATAGCGTCCACGTCCTTCAGGTAGTGCGATATCGTCTATCGTTGCCACTCTACGCATAAAGGCATCGGGGATCTGGATAAGGATACCGGCTCCATCTCCAGTATCGGGTTCGTTGCCAACCCCACCGCGATGTGTCAATGACTCCAAGATGCTCACGGCATCTGCTACGAGCTTGTGTGAACCTTCACCCTTGATATTCACAAGCAAACCGATACCGCAGGCATCGTGCTCGTATCTTGGGTCATAAAGGCCGTACTGTGCTTTGTCACCACATTCATCCATTGCCATGCTCCTTTCTGAAGACGGTTCACAAAATCCGTAGCGAAGCCGCTTCATGGAGCTAAATCATAGCGTAGGAGCCTATGTGATTAGGTTTCATGCATGTTAAAACTGAGTCAAGGTAGGTTTGAAGCGCTTGAGTCGCAGGGCATTGAGTAGAACAGACACGCTGGAAAGACTCATAGCCGCTGCGGCGATCATCGGATTTAGCAGTGGTCCACCAAATAGGAACAGTAGGCCTGCCGCAATCGGGATACAGATAACATTGTAGCCAAAGGCCCAAAAAAGGTTCTGGCGGATGATACGCAAGGTCTTGCGGCTAAGCTGGACCGCCGTGAAGACATCGCGAAGGCTCGAATGCATCAATACCACGTCTGCACTCTCTATCGCGACATCGGTTCCGGAGCCGATTGCAATACCCACGTCCGATTGCGCTAGAGCCGGAGCATCATTGATGCCGTCGCCTACCATCGCAACCAGCCTGTTCTCGGCCTGCAGATCCCTGATCTTCTCGCTCTTCTGTTCCGGCAACACCTCAGCAAAGACGCGATCTACGCCAACCTGCCTGGCGATTACGTCTGCTGTCATCCTATTGTCTCCGGTAAGGATTGCTACCTCTACACCTGCTTCCCTAAGCTGGCTAAGTGCCGCTTTGCTGTCAGGCTTGACCACATCGGCAACCGCGATGATGCCCAGAGGTTGACCTGCTGCCAGCAGATAGAGGGATGTCTTGCCTTGTGCCGCGAAGTCTATTGCCCCAGCACCAAAGTCAGCGAGATCCACGCCGGCTTCCAGCATGAAGGCACTGTTGCCTACTCGGATCTCGATCCCGTCGATTACGGCGATAATACCCTTGCCTGGTATCGCTTCGAAGTCCTTCGCTTCTGGGATAAACAACTTTGCTTCCCGAGCAGCGTTGAGGATCGCTGCGCCTAATGGGTGCTCGGAGCCCATCTCCGCTGACGCGGCTAAAGCAAGCACTTCCTCACGATTATCCGATTGTACTGAGACTATATCGGTAACCTGAGGTTTGCCTTCTGTAACGGTTCCAGTCTTATCAAAGACAATCGTCTGCAAGCGCCCCAGTGTTTCGAGCGCTTCGCCACTTTTTATAAGTATCCCCAACTCGGCTCCTTTGCCGGTAGCCACCATTATGGCCGTGGGGGTGGCCAGTCCTAGCGCACAGGGACAGGCGATGACCAAAACTGCGATGAATATCGAGAGCGAGAACGCTATATCCCCTGTGGCAACGAACCAGGCGATGGTGACCAACAGTGCTATAAGCATCACAATCGGCACAAAGACCGCGCTGACACGATCGGCTAGCCGTGCAACAGGCGCCCTCACGCTCTGGGCATCCTCGACCAATCGGATTATCTTAGCTAAGGTGGTATCCTCGCCAACTCCGGTCGCCGTGAATCGTAGCGCTCCTGTGTTGTTCATCGTCGCCGCAAAGACCCGATCACCGGATTGTTTACTCACAGGCATGCTTTCGCCAGTAAGCATCGACTCGTCCACACTACCTGTTCCTGAGACGATGACGCCATCGACTGGCACACGCGAGCCTGGTCGCACCAAGATCATATCGTTGAGCTGCACATCCTCTACTGGGATCTCACGCTCTTCCTCGCCGATCAGGACCACCGCTGTATCAGGGGCCAAATCCATCAAACGCTCTATCGCATCCGAGGTTCGATCCTTGGACATAGCCTCCATTGACTTGCCCAGCAATATCAAGGTGATGATCATCGCAGCGCTATCAAAATAGAGCGATCCTGCAGCCGCAATATCACCCATAACTACTTGGAATACAGCGACCAGACTGTATATCACGGCTGCTGAAGTACCAATCGCAATCAGGGAATCCATGGTGGGACTAAGATGAAGCAGGGCCGAGAAACCCTTGCGGTAGAAGCGGTTGCCAGCCGCGATGCAGGGGATAACCAGCAAGGCGGAGACAATACTATAGACCAGGGGGGAGCTATGTGGATGCAACCAGTGAGGTATCAGCGGTGGCGATGATATGAGCATCGGAACCATCGCGATATAGAGAGCGGGCACGGCGAAAACAGCACTGATGATGAATTTGATCCAAAGGATCCGCACCTCACGATCCTTGCGCCTGCGTTCCTCTCCCCGCTTTTCCGCACTCAGGTCCAGGACTCGATATCCAGCAGCTCGTATGGCTGACTTGATGTCAGATACCCTGACTTTCTCCGGGTCAAAAGTTGTCGTCAACTTCTCAGAAGCGAGATTGACCTGTGCGGTGAGGACACCATCAAGTCTCAGGACAGCCTTCTCCACCCTACTAGAGCAGGCTGCACAGGTCATATCACCTACTGATATGGTTATCGTCTGAGTGGCTTCCATCTACCTATTCTCGAATCTAACGTGCCGCGGCTCACGGCGACATTGACAATCGATCCTTATAACAACTCGAAACCGGCCGCAGCGATGGCCTGGGCCATGGCGTCCTCACTAACCGTATCTTCATGCTTAACAGTCACCGTCTTCTTCTTCAGGTCAACTTTAACGCTTTGAACACCAACGATCTTTCCTATCTCAGTCTCAACTGCTGCCACGCAATGAGAGCAACTCATGCCCTCCACATTCAATACGGTTTTCATCTCAGTTCCTTTCTGGTAACAACGACCATCAAATATCTACGACCATCCATCCTTTGGCTGTCTATCTGGTGTCTGCGACAACTATAGCAAATCGATTGAGGCCTTTAATGACCGGTTAACGTTATAATGCTAGTACAAATCGCGTAGAAACAGAGCGCAACCGGGGAAGCCAAGGAGTGAGAGATGCCAGTTAATGTACCCGATGGTTTGCCAGCAATCAATATCCTCAGCAAGGAGAACATCTTCTTGATGACTGAGCAACGGGCTAAGACACAGGATATCCGACCGCTTGAGATCGCCATAGTCAACCTGATGCCCACCAAGATCACCACTGAGACCCAACTTCTGCGGCTGTTGTCCAATACTCCTATCCAGATCCGTGTCACGTTGGTGCAGATGAGCGGCCATACGCCCAAGAACACCTCCGCAGCTCATATGGAAGCTTTTTACACTACCTCAGCAGATATCCTCACCAGACGCTTCGATGGTCTGATAGTCACCGGCGCCCCAGTGGAGCACCTACCGTTTGAGCAAGTCAATTACTGGAAACGACTTAAAGAACTCTTCGAGTGGTCCAAGACCCATGTATACAGCTCGCTTTTCATCTGTTGGGGGGCTAATGCCGCCTTGTACCATTTCTACGGCGTAGATAAACATATAATGGACAAAAAGCTTTCCGGTGTTTACGAGCTGGAGGTTTTAGAGAAATCCAGCCATCTGCTACGCGGCTTTGACGACCATTTCCTCATGCCTCAATCTCGATTCACAACGGTCTATCCACAAGACCTGACCGGAACCGGACTCAAGCTGCTTGCAGGTTCCGAGGAGACTGGTGCTGTTGTTTTCGTCAGTCCAGAACACCGCCAGGTCTTCGTCACCGGACATCCAGAATATGATGACAGGACCCTGGACAGTGAATTTCTGCGCGATCAGAAAGCCGGTCTTAATACGCCAGTGCCAGTGAATTACTATAAGGATGACAATCCAAGTAATCCACCGATGGTCCAATGGAAAGCGTACGCTCACCTCTTCTTCGCCAATTGGCTCAACCATTATGTCTATCAAGAGACACCATTTGATCTTGGCGATATTAATTGAAGCTGATAGCGGTTTTAGCTTTTTTATCTGCAAAGATAACCGTTTTCAGTTACAATGAATCACGGCCTGCCCATCTTTTGTCGGTTTATCGAATGATTGGATGCTGCCATGATGGTCAATGGATCGGAAGAAGACAAAACAGCAGATGCGCTGTCTGATAACAGGATTGCTGACGAATCGCTGCTGACCAACATTGATGATCTTGCCAGTGATTCCAGAGCCAACCTTGATATGAAGACAAGCTATCAGATAACGGCCGAGACATTTCCCGATTTGCCTCCATTTGATAATACCGATGATCCGGCTTCCCCTGTTATCCGACGATCGGTTGGAACTGAAGTATCCTCGGCGGCGCCTGTATCCGTGTTAGCTGGTAGCGAAGGCTACGTTGCCTTGGACATGCACTCCAGCAATTACAAGATC
This sequence comes from Eggerthellales bacterium UBA1419, assembly GCA_002305585.1. Lineage (GTDB taxonomy): Bacteria > Actinomycetota > Coriobacteriia > Coriobacteriales > UBA8131 > UBA1419. Next base: position 69,848 of record DBPN01000051.1, on the reverse strand, counting down.
AGAGGTGGAGGGCGTCAAGGTAAGAAGAGATCACCACTGCTCACAATTATCCTAGCCATGATCATCATAGTGGGTTTAGTGGCGATTGGTTTCACCCTCTATAACATCATCGATACCCTCATGAAAAGCGATGATACTCAGGTATTCACATTGAGCGCGGAGGAAACCCGTAACAAGATCGACGGGACAACCCCTGTTCTGATGGATTTGATGGCTCTGAATCCAGATGAAGCCAAAGCCTCTCTTGTTGAGCAGGGTTACTCTCTGCTGGACAACTCACGATATATCACTGAGTCACCAGACATCACGGCTTCAGGCTCAGAGATCATCTGTATCCCAGAGGGCGTCTCAGAAGACGATATGCTTGGCTATTATGAGGGATCCTTCAACGCCTACACACCGGAAGAGCTGCAGTCGATATTCAACGGCACATGGATCCTTGACCTGACACAGGGTGACAGTGGCAAGCTCTTCAAGCTGAAGTATACCAACCTGCTTGCAAAGAGCATTGAAGATGAGATATTCCAGATCCAATCCCTGGTTGGCCTGACCGGGGATGATGTTACCATCAGCAAATCCGGTGAAGACTCAATGGGCAATACTTTCTCGCAGGGCACCAAGGTAATCAAAGGTGAGGAATCCGATAAAACCTATTATTGGCGTGTGGCCGCCTGCCCTCTCAATGAGATCTATTACATCCAATCGATCCCAGACGAGTCAACCTATTTGACTGTAACCATCGCTGAATACGATTTCTTCTCCAGCATGTCCTGATCTTCTATCGCAAGTAGATCGTTGCTCAGCTACGAAGATCCTCGACGTGCCTCGTCTTGCCCATCGATCGTTCCAGACTGTGGGGCTCTATAAGCTTGACAACTACGCCAAGCTGTAAGGTTGAGCGCAGCTTCTCTGCGACCAACGCGCGGAATGAATCCATTTGCGTGAATGAATCACTGAAGACTGCTGGCTCAACCTCGAGCATCAGGGTTAAACGGTCCATACCACCCTCATTATCAACGATGATACGATAATGGGCGCTTGCTCCCTCAATATGGCTGAGTACGTCTTCGAATTGGCTGGGGAATACATTGGTTCCGCGAATGATCAGCATGTCATCGCTGCGATGCCGTATCTTCTCCATCCGGGCAGTAGTGCGGCCGCAAGCGCATGGATCGATGGTCACACGAGTTAGATCGCGGGTTCTATAACGGAGGATCGGCACTCCCTGCTTTTTCAGCGGAGTGAGCACCAATTCGCCTATTCCGCCTTCAGTTACCGGCTCCATGGTCTGGGGATCAACTACTTCCCAGATAAAATGGCTCTCAGCGATGTGTTGATGGTCACGTGAGAAAAGGCATTCTCCGGAGACACCGGGGCCCATCACTTCTGTAAGACCGTAGTTGTCGGTACAGATGATGTGCATGCGCTGCTCGATCTCCTGCTTCATCTTCGGTGGACAGGGCTCGCCACCGAACAACCCCACACGCAATGTTGAGGACGCCCAATCGTAACCGAGCTTCTCGCCAACTTCACAGATGTGCAAAGCATAGGAAGGTGTCGCGATCAGGACTGTCGTACCATAATCCTCAATCATCATCAGATGACGCTCTGTATTGCCCGAACCGGCCGGTATCATCATACAACCCAGACCTTCAAGGCCATAATGAAGCCCAAAACCGCCCGTGAACATACCATAACCAAAAGCCATCTGTGCTCTGTCACTGGGAATGACTCCGGCCATCTGCACCATGGACATGATGCAGTAACGCCATTCCTCGATATCTGCTTTGGTGTATCCGACTACTACCGGTTTTCCAGTTGTACCAGAAGAGGAATGCAGTCTGACGATTTGATCCAAGGGTGCGGCGAAGAGCCCAAATGGGTAGGTTTCGCGCATCACGCTCTTATCAGTAACTGGCAGAAGTCTCACGTCAGCCAGTGTCTTAATGTCCCCTGGTTCAAGGCCGATCTGTTTGAATCGTGCTTGATACCAGGGAACCTTGTCATAGGCTAACCGAACTTGTTCTTTCAATAATCCCAGTTGTGTTTCGGTTATCTTCTCGCGAGAGGCACATTCTACTGCCGGATTGAAGATTGGTTGAGGATAGGTTGAGGACGTCACAGTTATTCAGTTCTCCTAGATGGATAGGTCGGACAGTTCTTCCTGATTGACCAGATGTACCGATTGTTCAGCCAGCAAGCTCTCAGCGGCTTCAACATCCTCGACTTTTATCGCTACGTAGGTCGATACCAATGAGTACACGTATTGCACATCGATACCAACAGAGGCTACCGTCTTAAAGATATGATCCAGCTCACCAGGTCTGTCCGCGAGTTCGATACAGAGCACATCGCTTGTTCGCACGAGGAAACCTGCTCTCTCCAAAGCTTCCCGCGCACGCTCCGGTTCATCGACAACCACTCTGGCGATACCAAAGTCCGCCGTATCTGCCAATGACAGCCCGCGGATGCTCACGCCATAGCGTTGGAGGACGCCAGTGATCTCGCTTATCCTGCCGGCACGGTTCTCGATGAATATACTTAGCTGCCTGACACTCATGTCCTCCCCTATTCTGTGCAGATATCATTTCCATCAGCGCAAAAAGCGCGTTGATTCCTAGATATTCTCAGGCAATGACCTCGAATCACGAACAGGAGAAACGCATGTTGAATGTACCGATTTGAAGCAGACTGCCCTCTTTCAGTTCAGCCTCTTCGACAACCTGTCCATCAACCCACGTGCCATTAAGGGAGTTGTTGTCCTTGACCATGATCTTCTGGCCGTTGCGCTCAATAATCGCATGCCGACGTGAGACCGTCATATTATTGAGGAATAAGTCGCATTTAGGATCTCGACCAACCGTTACCGGCATGGTTTCAAGGTAGAAGGACTCACCTTCTAATGGACCCTTAGTCACAGTGAGCCTAGCCCTGCCACACACCTCTTCAAGTGCTTCGGGCATAACTTCCTCGACACCTAGTGCAACGAGTTCCTCCGTACGTCCCACAAGCTTGAAACCACATCGACTGCACTCGTGTTGATCAGGCTCTACCGCTGCCTGACATACCGGACACGTTCTCATGTTCTCCATGTTGCACCTCATTGAAACAACGCCATATCGACTCTTATTTGGTCACTATATCATGATAGCGTACCTCGCTTCTGCAACAACGGCGAGATGCTCATGGTGTTGACTTGCGGTTACTCGTGAGTTACTTGCGGTTGCTCTCCCCCATACGATCCGCCAAAGCCTTACCGCCAACGAAATCGTGTTCTGACCGCACAAGATGCATCAAATCGATGCTGTCTGGATGATAATATCGCCCTTGATCGGCAACGGCTGCCCAAGGGTCATCAATCTGTTGCAACTGATGGTATCGATCAGCGTCAACGATCTCGATTTCAGGGAAGCTGAGAAGCGCGTTATAGAGTCCCTCAGCCATGACAGGAGAACAGAAGAGCTGATACTGCGGCTGTGCATATGGTTCTGGCGAGAAGACCATGGCCGTGACAGTATCAAAGCGAACCATTCGCAGGTTACCCATCTTGGGCGCTGCCAACAATGTATTCGCCGAAAGTTCCTGCAGTATATCGGTACACTTTTCGCCAAAGAGAGTCAACGCGGTTAGTGCCTCGCTCTCATCGCTTAAGACAATCCCCGCAAAGACAGGACCGTTAGCATCGGCAAGATTGGCATGCGCCTTAAGCCAGGCAAGGACCTCTTCATGCAACGTGGGGCTGGTGATGATCATGAATTCCTCATCCCCGGTTTTTATCAGGGTTACCCTATCAATCACCTCGGCCTCTGCTGAGAGTATCAGGGCTTGGACTGATCCGCCAATACCGGCCAAATTCGACATCAGCGCTGTGGTCATGGTTTTCAGGAACGATTCTGCTTGTTTGCCGCTCACACGCAGATAGCCATGAGCGATTATCGTCAAGTAACATTGATCATCCATAATCAAGACCTTCCTGTCGTTGCCAGGTAAACATTTGGGACATTGCAAGCAATCGCTACGCGATTATTGGATTAGTGCAGGATAAAAGGATTGTCTCATCATGCAGGAATCAGGAAGCTGGAACAGACTCGGGCACGATGAATAGGTCGGAGAGGAAGATCTTGTTATCCTCATGGGGAGCCCGATCGTTGAACCCGCCCCAAAAACGCTCCCAGATGATTCCAAGCCCTTGCAGGAAGTCGGGTTTTGCCACATCGCGTGATGCCACCACATCGATGCTTGCAAGCACCTCGCCATCCTGGCTCCAGACAATCGATCCCACAGATTCGCCTTTGCTTATGCTGCCCTCATGTTCTTCTAGCTGAACCTCTTGATTCACGGCACCATCGTAGTCGAATAATTCAACGATTACTGGTCCAGAGGCGTACACCTCTACCGACTTATCCAGCCAATCAGTCAAGGCAACCTCTCCAACAGGTATGGCCGCATTGATCAGCTCCACTGGTCGATAGTGCTTGAAACCCCAATCGAGAAGCTCCCTTGCGTCATCGAAGCGACTTTGCTCATCGCTGCTATGCAGAATCACCGCATAGAGTTCGATACCGTTTTGGCTAGCGCTGGCGACCAGGCAATAACCTGCCGCGTCAGTGAAACCCGTCTTGACTCCCGTAGCGCCATCCATCGTGGTTAAAAGCAAATTGGTTGTCTTGTATTCCACTTCGACGCCATTGATGGTGACTTTCGTCTCCTGAGTCTTGACTATCTGCCTGAAGGTCTGGTCGGACATGGCAACACGGGTCAACTTCAGGCAATCAGAGACCGTCGTGTAATTGTCTGTGTCCTCTAAACCGTTGACGTTGCTGAAATGTGTTGAATCAAGACCCAGTTCAGCCGCTTTCTGATTCATCAGCTGGACAAATGCCTGTTCGTCCCCGGCAATATTCTCTGCAATCGCAACCGCAGCATCATTACCCGATGGGATCAGCAGACCATAAAGTAGAGTATGCAGAGTAGCGGTATATCCCGATCTTAGCTCTGCGGTGGAGCCACCAACCGCCGCAGCTGAGCTGCTAACGGTCATCTCCGCCTCAAGATCGGCAGAATCCAACGCCGTCAAAGCAGTCATTATCTTGGTTATAGATGCCATCGGTACCTCGGTTTGGACATCGCGTTGCCAGAGCATTGAGCCGTCTTCAGTGCAGATACCGGCGTAATCAGCGATGATATCCGGAGAATCATGTTCACCGGTCAAATCTGCCAGTTGTAAGCCGTTGATTGCATCACTTTGTCTTACGTCTGCGCGTGCAGCCGAGACCGGCCAAAACATCATGCCGTACAGTAAGATCACTGCACAGGAGAACGCTGAAATATACTTGAAAGCCATTCGAGGCGATTCCTTGCGCCTAGGCATAGATCTCGTGGGCCTCCAACAATCTAAAACCTGCTGCAGTGATGGTATCTTTGACGTTACCATTACCCTCTATACGCAAGACATCGATGGCTATATCGCCTTCAATCGCGAAACAATAGGCATACTCGACATTGATCTCTGCCTTATCCAGCGCTTCGAGAAGGTCGGCCAAGGCTCCCGCCCTATCAGGGACCGCCACCGCGAAAACCTTGGTCAACTTTGCCCTGAAACCTGCGTTTATCAATGTGTCGAGAGCCTTTTCCGGCGAATCCGCTATTATCCTCACTATTCCATAATCTGTAGTATCAGCAACGGTCATGGCGTGCATCGATACGCCGGCGTCGCCCAATGCTCTGCACAAAGCTGCAAGTCTGCCTTTCCTGTTCTCCAAAAAGACAGTCACCTGATCGATCATGTCACTCACCAGCCTTCCTGAGGTCGATGACGCGCTTCGCCTTTCCCTCGCTACGCTCTATTGACTTAGGTTCGACGATCCTCACTTCAACGCTAATCTGTAGATTACTCTTTAGTTCTGCCATGATGCGCTTTTGCAGATCCTCAATCCTACGCACTTCATCAAAGCTGAATTCCGGCACAGTCTCAACCATTAACGCCACATGATCCAGCGGTCCCTTACTGCTAAGGATGATCTGGTAATACGATGTTACCTCGGAGAAATCTGCGATAACCTGTTGGATCTGAGAGGGGAAGACGTTGACGCCTCTGATGATGAGCATATCGTCGCTGCGTCCAGAGATGCGATCCATACGACGATGCGTGCGGCCACAAGCACACTCTCCGGGGATGATACGGGAGATATCCCGAGTTCGATAACGGATCAATGGTGAGCACTCCTTAGTCAGAGTAGTGAATACCACTTCACCCCATTCGCCTTCATCTACCGGCTCAAGCGTATCGGGATCAACGATCTCTATCAGGAAATGATCCTCAGCGACATGCAGACCATCCTGATAACGGCACTCACAGGAAACACCAGGACCCATAACTTCTGAGAGTCCATAGATATCGACTACAGTTACTCCCAGTTTACGTTCGATCTCATTACGCATACCCTCAGAGCACGGCTCGGCGCCAAGTATCGCCGCTGATACTTTGAAGTCAGTGGCAGGATCGTATCCCATCTCAACGGCAGTGTCAGCTATCAGCATCGCATAGGATGGCGTGCAGGCTAAGATATCACTGCCCATATCCTTTAGCATCTGTACCTGTCGTTTCGTGTTCCCAGAAGACATCGGGATTATCGTCGCACCGATGCGGTTACCACCTTCGTGTGCGCCAAGACCGCCAGTGAACAAGCCGTAGCCATAGGATACCTGCATAATCGATGTACTGTCTCCACCAACAAGCGCGATAGCACGAGCGAAACAGTCACCCCAGTTCTCAAGATCTGATGTGGTATAACCAACAACCGTCGCGTTACCAGTTGTACCTGATGAAGCATGGATACGTGAGGCATCCCTCACGTCAACCGCGAACAGGTCGAAGGGATACGCATCACGCATATCCTGTTTAAGTGTGAACGGCATCTTCTGTAGGTCAGCTAGGGATTCGATTGTCTCAGGATTGAACCCAACGGCATCAAACGATTGACGATAGAATGGGATATTGCGGTAGCAGTGTTCGGCTACCTTTTTCAGACGCTCGAGTTGTAACAGCTTTAGATCCTCTTGGTCCATTCTCTCGATCTCTGGCTGATAGTACTTCTCATCCCAGCACTTCTTGGTCATTTCGTCAGGGCCGTTATCAGTGCTCACGCTTCTCCTCCTCGTTTTTGGTTGCAACTGCACATTTCTTTGCTTAAACAGTCTATAACGACCTGTCGCCGCTTATTCGGGTTTTTTTGTACCAATCTCTATGACTTCGTCTACCGGTTCATAGGCCGACCTGAAAGTAGCGTCACGGATCAGTTCACCGTTCCTATCGTAGACGTATCGAGTCACTTTGATCACCGAACCGTTTTTGCCCTTTGTCTTAACCTTCTTCTCGCCTATCGGCAGATCCGGGTTATTGACTTCTCGGGTCTGGAAGCTATCCCCTTCCATCCATTCGCCTTTATCGAGCTCAACGGTATACCCTGGATTAGTGCCCCATAACGTCGCGGTTACCGAACTGTCGGTATACTCCATGGTTAAAAGCAGGTAGTCAGTTGTGTCATTCTGGAATTTAAAGTCCAGTCCCGGCCATGATACTGCCGCGTCAAGACCATCTGGATATGAGGCAATGTATTGTGAGTGATTGGTTCGTTCCACTATCGGGAATCCGGCGTTGAAAGCCGTGATGTAGATAGTGGTTGCAACCTGGCAGATGCCTCCACCGATCTCATCGACGTACTCATCGCCAACAATGGCCTTCGCCTCCTGGAAACCACGATCTGCCGTGCACTCCCCTGCTGTCTCATTGAACGACCATACCGCTCCTGGAGCTAAGAGTGAGTTATTCAGCAGATCAGATACCAGTTGGATATTAGTGATGCGTGCATTGCTGGCATAAGGGAATTCAGTTGAGAAGCTGGCGATCTTATCTTTGATATTCATCGCTTGGGCCATCTCGGTTGTCACGTCTGGCTGCAGCGTCGATATCGCCAGGTTGATCTTGCGGATGGCGTCACCTTCGCCGAACATGATCGCATTGAGGTTGTCGGCTACACTGGTGAAGTCGATTCCCGTCCCTGGCTCACCCGGAATGATAGTCAGCTCTCCCTCAACGACCTTGAAACGCGCGTTGATTGGTGGGATACCGGGATTAAGGTCACCGATTATCGCGCTTATCCCCTCTTTTATCTTCTGGGGATCGATTCTCGGCACCAGCTCTGCCTCAGAACCATCGACCACCACTGTCGTTGAGATCCAGGAACCCAGAGTCTCACTGGACAGCTCCCAGGAATCACTTCCCTCTTCATACACCATCGCTATAGGCGTCCCAATCGCCTCCTGAGCCTTCTCAGCGGCTTGAGAAGCTTTTACCAAGTCGATTTCCATCGGCTCTGCAGCTATCGGGATGATGACGCTGCGATCACTACCGAGAAAAGCCTGATCCAAAAGCGCAACAAACCGCTCGTGTTCGACACTCTGGCCGTCATTACCATCGACAGTGCTAAAGCTTCCATCACTGAAAGTGATGCTTGCGTTATTCATCGTGGTGCCAATCGAATTGGTCAACAACTTCTCCAGGGCGTCTATCTGCACCTCGTCATACGTCAGTCGCCCGGGCAGATCGACACCGAATATCGTTGCAGCCAGACGACCCGGCAGGAAGTCTGCGCCCCGGCCGATTGCATATGCTTCCTCAACTAAATACTCGCTGTCGATAAAGGCTTCAACGGTGGCAGCAGACAGCCGCCACGAATGATACCCAGCCTGAACCTGCTCGTCGGTATTGTAGGTTGTGACACCACCCTTGATTGTCTGCGTATCCTCTGTGACTCCGCTTTTCTTCGCCTGGTCATCTGCGAACAGATCCACCGGCTTACCGGTCACAACCGGATTGAGCTGTTGCTCTAACTTCTGAACAGCTTGCTCCTTGGTAAGGCTACCGATATCTACACCGGCTACAGACACGGATGCGTGGATCTTGCCAAAACTTCCAATCCCGTCCACTATGCTGAATCCGACGACCAATACGATGATCGCCGCAATCGCAAGTGCCACTCTGCGTTTCAGTAGCGTATCGAATAGTCCGATGAAGTCCGAGATTTGTTCGCGAGCCTGTGACCGCTTTGAGGGCTTCTTGCCTGCGCGCCGCTCTGCCTGAGCATTGACCTTCTGCAATGCTCTTTGCGTGTCAGCCTGGCTTCGTCTGCCTGAAGGTGGCGTAACCTCTGCCAACGCAGCAGCTTTTACCGGTCGTTTGCGATAGTTATAATGCCGTGGAACAGTCTTCCAGTTGCTGTTTGCCAAATCTGAATTCTCAGATTCGCTCTTCGAACCAAAAGATGATGAACGTTTGGCACTCGATTCTTTCCTTGAACCAGATCTTGAGCTGAAAGCTGATTGCGCGGTCTTTCTCTTGCCAGTATCCGCAGATGAGGTTGATTGACGACCAGGAACCGCCCTGGTGGACCGGTTGGCATCTGAGCGTTTGTCGAAACGATTTGGACGCGCGGTTCTACCATCATTAGATTGATGTGAGCCTGGATTCGAGCTTCTCCTCGAATCTCGGTTACCGCTTGAGTCTCTCACTTCCTGACCTTTTCCCTGTTCTCCCCATCACCTGGTCGAGTGCCTTTATACAAGTATATCCCCGCGGTTATGAGTGAGATGATGGCACCGAAATAGATCAGCCAGATTCCCAGAGGTGCGCTTAACGTGCCCCACCCGGGTAACAAGACTGACTCGATTATTTGCGCGCCGGAGATGACCGGCCAATAGAGCACAAGACTGCAGAACCCCGTCATCAGCACAGCAGTAGTCACTTTGCCCAAGAAAATGACCTTGAAGTCCCGATTGAACCGTCTATGCATATAGATGGTGAGCAGCAGCATCACACCATCACGTGCCACTAGAAGCAGCAGGATCCAAAGTGGGACACGTCCAACCAGATACACCGATATCACACCTACGAAAATCAGCACTCGGTCGATAAGCGGATCGATCATCTGGCCCAGGCGGGATACACTGTTGGTTGCACGCGCAACCTGTCCATCTATCCAATCGGTTGCTGCGGCAACTACAAAGACGATAAACGCCAACAGATCGTTATGATTGAATACGAACAGCACAAAGAACACCGGTACGAGCAGAAGACGTATGAGCGAAAGCAGATTGGGTACCGTGAATATCCTATGGCTGACCTTGGTGTTCAATTCTGTCCTCATACTTTACGCTGTGGGTTTATTCAGATTGACACCAGTATACCCTATCGCTGCCGCTCACAGTGCAATCCCTTGTTGCGCCAGATGTGCTGACAGTTTATTCCTTGCCGTTATCAGCCTCACCTGCTTGAGCCTGCTTTGCTGCCTTTGCAGCAGCCAGCCGCTCGGCTTTCTCTTTCTCGCGAGCCAATTTCTCCGCCTGCTCTTCGGCGGTCAGTTCCGGTTTCGTATCGGTATGCGTATACATCGAGGTGCTGGGCGGAGTATAACCATGCTCCATGGTCAGACAGCTCTTCGGACAGGCTCTGACACAGAACATGCATTGGATACAGGCGAAGGGATTGATGGTCCAAGTCTCGGCCGGCTTGTCGACGACTATCGCGCCGGTTGGACAACGCTTTTCGCAGATACCACACAATATGCATTCCTTGATATCGTTGACCACGTGTCCTTTGGATCTGCTGGTGTACACCGGTGGCTCAACCGGGTACATCTTCGTTACTGGCTTCTTGAACAGATTCCTGAAAGACATCTTTGTAAGCATGAAGCTCCCCATTATCTTTCCTTACCTTTCTGTGCAGCTGATGCACGGATCGATAGTGAGAATGTTCAAGGCCACATCAGCTAAGTCGCAACCTTGTAATATCTTGGTCATGCCGCCAATGTTATGCGACGTTGGAGTGCGGATCCTGAAACGGCTGAGGAACTTGGTGCCATTACCCTTGGCGTAATAGAAGCTTTCCCCGCGCGGCTGCTCTACATGGTGAACCGCGGCTGTCCCTGCTCCGGGCATGCCTTTGACCGGCAGCGAGATAGGGGTATCCGGAATCTTCGAGACCATCTCCGCGATGATGTCCATGGATTGATATACCTCACGAGCTCTGACCTCGCAACGAGCATGTCCGTCGCCATCCTCGGATAAGACCGGCTCAAAGGCAGCCAAATCGCCATATCCACCGTATCCGTCCAGACGACAATCTTCAACTAGACCGGATGCCCGTGCAAAGGGACCAGCAAGGCACAGACTCTCTGCGTCCTGCTTTGAGAGATAGCCGATCCCGGAAAGACGATTCTTCACTGAGCTGTCATAGAGGAATGTTTTCAGTAGTTCCTCATATTCCGACCGCATGCCATCGAGGATCGCAACGATGCCCTTGAGGTCACCGTCTTCGATATCCTGCGTAACACCACCGACGTTGCAGGCGGAGAAGATCACGCGCCCTCCGGTTGTCTTCTCAAAGATACCAAGGACATTCTCCCGCAGTCGCCAGCACTGCATGAAGAGGTTCTCATAACCAAATCCATCGGCTAAGAGACCCAGCCAGAGGAGATGGCTATGTATCCTGGACAGCTCGTGCCAGATCACCCGCAGGTATTGGGCGCGCTTGGGGATCTCCAAGCCCATTAGAATCTCGATAGTCTCTGAATAACCCATGCTATGACCAAACGCACAGATTCCGCAGATGCGCTCTGTGACGGCCACGAACTGCATGAAATCCTTTTTCTGGACCAACTTCTCCAACCCGCGGTGGATGAACCCTATCTGCGGAATAGCCTCTATGACCTTTTCGTCCTCGACAACTAGGTCGACATGCACTGGTTCAGGGAGAACGGGATGCTGAGGTCCAAAAGGTATAATTGTCTTCTTGCCCATTACGGCCTCCTCTATGCTTCTTCTTCAGACGATGTCGGGACAGGGCAGGCTCCATAATCAGCAGTTCCATATGTTTTCTGCTCAGCAGCTCGTATCGCGATATTGGATTGTGGATTCATTGGCGTTGGTACCGAAAGTGTATAGAAGGCACCGCCAAAATCTATGACGATTCCCTTGATCTCAATGCCAAACAGATCGTGAGCTTCGTTCTCGTTGACTAAAGCGTTGAAGTACAGATCGCTTATCGATTCGAGCACCTCACCCGGTTGTACGTCAAAGCGCAGATTCTCCATCTCCCTGCCACGGGCAAACGTGTAGAGCATCTCCACAACACCTTTGTCGCTTTCCTCGTCAAGATTGAGCAATGATCCACAGAGGTTGACGAAGCGCCAACCTTCTGCCTGATATCGTTCGGCGTGTTTCCTTAACTCCAAACGCGTGATGTCTATGAAAACCTGAGGCGTCACGTCATCCACCTAGCCTTTCGTGATCTTGAGTGCAGCTGCGCGGACTGTTTGGCCATCGACGATCTTGTCGGCCGCTGTGACACAATCTGCGGATTTCTCTGAAACGAGCTTGCCCTGCTCCAGTGCTGTCCTCTTCTGCTCCAATATACCAAGTCCGATGACAACAGCATCGATGATAGCCTCGGGGCGTACAGCACAACCAGGTGCGTAGACATCGACTGGTATGGCTTTGTCTATGCCACCAAGCGTGTTATAGCATTCCTTGAAGATCCCACCAGTCGTTGCGCAGATGCCGCAGGCAATGACCACTTTAGGCTCAAGCATCTGCTCATAGATCTGCTGGACCACATTGATATTGCGTTCGTTCACACTGCCAGTGACAAGCAGGATATCGGCATGTTTGGGATTACCTGTATTGATGATGCCAAAGCGCTCCACATCATATTGCGGTGTCAAACAGGCAAGAACCTCAATGTCGCAGCCATTACAGCTCGAGGCATCGTAATGGATTATCCAGGGTGATTTGATGGTTGATGACATCTCTCACACCTCCTAGGAAACTATCATAAGGACGACGATATTCACGGTGCAGAACACCAGTGTCACCAACCAAGACCATTTGAGCATGGCTTGCCATTTGACACGGGCGAAGTTGTTATCGATCAGGATCTCCAGGAAATATATCGCCAGAGCAACGATGATGGCAACCAGGACCCCGATCCAGCTCCCCCAGACCAGGAAGAGACCCACCCAGGACATGAATAACACGTTCTCATACCAGTGCGTCACCTCAACCATGGCCAGTGTCCTGCCACTCATCTCAGTTGTGATTCCCTTAACCAACTCTTGATGGGCATGGTGTGAGTAACTCAGGTCGAACGGTGACTTCCTCAACTTGATGGTCAATACGAACAGGAAGGCTACAAACACCAGAGGAAGACTGATGATAATCGGCTGTGAGAGCGTGAGAACAGCACTGACATCAAATGACCGAACTGCCAAGAAGTACGCAATAGTCATCAGGATGACCAGAGGCTCATAGCTCATAACCTGGATTATCTCCCTCTCAGCGCCAATCTCAGCAAATGGTGAGCGAGAGCTATAGGCGGCAACGATGAGAAACAGCGTCGACAAGGTGATAATGAAGACCACAAGTAAGAAGTTGCCGCCAGCGAAGAACAGCACACCTGCTAAGATAGCCATGAAAAGGGACATAGCTACATAGAAATCCTGGAAATGGTTAACCGAGACGTTATCCTTGGCCAACAGCTTTCGTACATCGTAGTATGGCTGGAGTATCGGTGGTCCTACACGACCCTGCAAACGAGCAGTTATCTTCCTGTCCAAACCAGCCAGGAGACAGCCGACAATCGGTGCCACAAGGCCAAATCCTACCAAAGCGATAACGAAGGAGAGCACTGTCATAGCAATGCACCTCCTCCCAGGTTGATGAAGGCAAGTGCGATGCCCACCACCAATACAACAATACCGATGATGTTACTCATAGGTAGCAGGGCTTTCTCGCCAAACCAATCCTCTAGATACCAATTACGCTGGGAAGACTCAGAGACGCCAGATAAGGAGTTCCTATAGCTGCGTTTCTCAGGATCCACGCCAACACCAGCCATGTAGACATTGACGAGACGCTTCTTCGAGCGACCGAAGAAGGCTCCAAAGGTTAACAGGATTGCGAGGACAAGGATGGCCATTATCAGCAGGTTATCGAATCCAAGCGTTGCGGATATCGTTTGCCAGGCAGGAAGCAGACCCGGAAAGATAAAGTGCTCGAACTGAGCGAGATACGGTACAACCACGTACTCAGATATGAAGGGGAACGCAACAGAGCAGAACAACACGAGGAAGGCCATGAATCCAATGGCAAACCATTCGCTTTTATAGACGCCCTTCTCCAAATCGGGAGAATTCTGGGACACCGCCAGAACCTTGCCCAACCATTTAGCCCAGAACATGAACGTTGCGGCAGATCCAAAGGCCAGTATCAACATCAGCACAATATTGCCGGTATCAGCGATAGAGACGATGGTCGCCCATTTACTCACCAACATACCAAATGGAGCGATGAACATACAGAGCATACCTAAGGCCATGAATCGCGCTATCGTTGGTAAACGGACAAAGATGTTATCCATCGCTTCGATATCGCGACTGCCAATGTGATGCTCAGCGGTTCCAACACAAAGGAAGAGCAGGGATTTCGCCACAGCATGGAATAGAAGCAGGAAGATAGCTGCCCACATCGCTTCTGGCGTACCAACGCCAGCGCAGGCGCAGATCAAGCCGAGGTTGGACACCGTCGAATAGGCTAACACCCGCTTGGCATTGCTCTGTGAGATAGCCACAAAGGCGCAGATCAGGAATGTGAGTCCGCCGATCAGCATCACCATCATACCGTTGAAATTCCAGCCAAAGGCCGGAGAGAGCTTAGCCAGCAGGAAGACTCCTGCCTTGACCATCGTTGAGGAGTGGAGCAACGCGCTCGTGGGCGTAGGCGCAACCATTGCGCCCAACAACCAGGATTGGAACGGGATCTGAGCCGCTTTTGTCAGTCCGGCGAACGCTAACAGGGCAATTGGGAAGGCAGCCAAACCAACTGCACCAAGATTGATGAGCTTATCCAACTCGAGGATGCCAGCTGAGCCCAGATACACTAAGGCGATGGCGAATGCCAAGCCACCAAGCATGTTCATCACGATTTGACGGAACGAGTTCTGGATTGCCTCTTCGGTGCGAGTGTAACCGATGAGCACGAAGGAGCAGACCGTTGTCACTTCCCAAGCACAGAACAGCCAAGCCAGGTTATTGGAGAAGACGAGGGCGAACATCGCCGAGAGGAACAGGAAGAAGATCGAGAAGAAGATATGTCTTCTGTCCTCCTGATCCTTATGCTGCTCTTGGAATACCCGCATGTAGCCCAGAGCATAGATACAGATACCAGTGCCGACGAAACCAATGATCATCGCCATCATAACGGAGAGTGAATCGATGTAGATATCATTGTCGATAGACACACCATGCGCTACCGTCAGCTCGAATACCACCACTATAACCGTCTGGATACCAGCGAGAACCGAAGCGAACGGTACACCGTGTTTGATACCTTTGACAAAGACGTAGATGCCAAGCACTACATCGATGAGCAAGGTAGCATAAGTGATGATATCGCTCTTAAGGGGATAGAACTCCATTGTTCCGGTCAGATGACCGATTGCCAGCCACACACAGGCCAACATGATGAGAGCTGCAGATCCGATCACAACAGGTGTGCGCACTGAATCCTTGCGGATAAAGAAGAGCGCAGCGGCCGCAACTAATGGAAGCACGACCAATAAACCGATGGTAGCCAATCTCTCTCCCTTCCTCGCCTCCAACCATGGCTGCCCAACTCCCCAGATCCTGAGCCAACTAGAATTCAAGACATAAGAGTGGCAATGGTACGAAGGTCAAAGAGTCCCTGTGTTTTGACGTAAGAATAGTCAAACCAAGACGATTCTATACTCTCTTTCCCTGCTAATCAGTTCAACAGAGTGACATATCTCGGTCAGTGGTAATGCACTGTCAGTGGATAGGGGCCAGCGGCGCTTGAACAGCATTGGAAGAGAGATTGATACTTCGCAGAAATACAGAAGGATTGAGTCCGAATAGACCCAATCCTTCTGTATTCAGACATATCAGATTCCGTCTGTTCAGTCTTAGTCCTCCCAGACACCGCCTTCGTCTTCGGTACGAATCTTCGCCCTCTTGATCTTACCGCCAATCGTCTTGGGTAATTCAGAAACGAACTCGACGATCCTTGGATATTTATAGGGTGCGGTTATACGCTTGACATGCTCTTGTAGTTCGACTTTCAGCTCATCGCTAGGATCGTAATCCCGAGCCAAGACTATCGTTGCCTTGACGACGCTTCCTCGTACCGGGTCTGGCGCAGATGTTACAGCGCACTCGACTACTGCCGGATGCTCGATTAGCGCGCTTTCGACTTCAAAGGGACCAATGCGATACCCTGAACACTTGATGACATCATCATCGCGCCCAACGAACGTGAAATATCCCTCTGGGTCACACCAGGCAACATCATGGAGGTTATAGAAATCTCCGCCAACTGCAGCAGCAGTCCTTTCCTCGTCTCGGTAATAACCCATGAAAAGTCCGGGTGGATAGGCCTGTTTCAACCCCGTAACGCAGATATTACCCTCGTCGCCGATCTCCACCTGATTGCCCTCAACATCCAACAGTTTGATATTAAGTAGCGGAGATGGTTTTCCCATCGACCCGGGTCTTGGTTGCACCCAAGGGAAGTTTGCAATCAGCACCGGGCCTTCAGTCTGGCCAAAACCTTCGCGGATCATCTTGCCGGTAAGGTCGAGCCACTTTCGGGTAACCTCGGCATTCAATGGCTCTCCGGCTGTCGCGAAGTTCTCGACACTGGAAAGATCGAAGGAGCTTACGTCCTCTTGAAGCATGAAGCGGTACATGGTGGGCGGCACACAGAATGTGGTGATCTGATATTGCTGCACTTTCTCCAGAAGTTTCAAAGGATTGAACTTAAGTGTGTCAAAGGCGAAGATCGTTGCACCAGCTATCCACTGCCCATAGATCTTGCCCCATCCGAATTTGGCCCAGCCACTGTCGGTTACACTGAGGTGCAACTTATCCTCCTGAACCTGCTGCCAATATTTGGCGGTGAGGATATGACCAAGCGGATGAGTGAAGTTATGGCAGCACATCTTAGCCAAGCCGGTTGTGCCGGAGGTGAAGTAGATGAGCATGATGTCTTGATTGGTGGTGCCCAGCTCGCCTTGGGGTCTCACCCAGTTCGGAGAAGACGACTCAATAAGCTGCTCGAACCCCAACCAACCCTCATATTCAACGTCAGAATCCACTACGATGAGCAGCTCTACGCTCGGACACTCTGGCATGGCCTGTGTGATCTGACTCCTGACGTAATCATCATCTAGAGCGATTATCGCCTTGATATCAGCTGCATTTGAGCGGTAGATGATATCCTTCTGAGTCAGCTGTAATGAAGCTGGTATCAGGATGGCGCCGATCTTGTGCAATGCCACTGCACAGATCCAGTACTCCCAGCGTTGGCGTAGGATCAAAAGAACTGGGTCACCCTTACGTATTCCCAGATCAGTGAGAGCATTTGCGAGTCGGTCTGAGAGTTCCGAGACCTGTGAGAACGTGAATATCTTCTCGTTGTCGCTGTCGTCGCACCAGACGAGTGCGCGTTTATCTGGCTCTACCCGTGCCCACTCATCGACAACATCGTAGGCGAAATTGAAGTTCTCGGGTACCTCAATCGAGAAGTTCGCGTAGAAGTCCTCATAGGACTCGAATTCGATGCGCGGACAATACTTGGAAAGGATGTGATCCATCATTCATCTCCTGGGTAGTCTGATCTGCATAGCAATCATTTGAGCAGTGTGAGCAGTATGGTTATTCAGCGATAACGGTGACAAAAGTTGCGGGGCTTTCCGAACCGCAGCGCTGTCCGTGGGGGATGCTCGGATCGAAGTACACACTATCTCCGGCCTGCAGCTCAACTTCACGATCGGCGAAAACCAGGACAATGGTACCTTGAGTCACATAGTTGAACTCTTGACCGGCGTGCGTGACCAACTCGGCAGGTTCTTCGCTGGGATCGAGGGTTACAAGCAAGGGTTGCATGATCTTGCTGGCATAGTTGTATGCCAGATCTCGGAAATGATAACCGGGAAAACGGTCGACTATCTTACCCTTTCCTGCTCTCACCACCTGATAAGTGTTGAGTTTCGTGGTAGTTCCGGTAAGCAATTCGGCCATGTCGACATGACAGACATTCGCTATGTGCAACAGTAGGCTGGCGGGGACATCGAAACCGGTTTGCTCGTAAGCCCTATACACTTCTACATCGACTCCCAGCCTTTCGGCAAAGGATTCCGGCGTGTAACCACAGGCATCCCTGAGTCCGGCGATCCTTTGCGCCAGATCCCTGAATTGCTGTTGGTCGACATCATCTATCGCCAACGCCGCAACCTTGATACTCTTCTCTGCATCCATGCTATTCCCCTATCCTCAGCATTCATGGGGCTTACACAACCGCGCTGGCTAAACTGTGCGCTACTTTTTCCTGATATCGTTATCTCACGCAGTACAGGCATCTGAATCTGGTATACCCGCGCCTAGCGCTATCGCCTTACGATTCAAATCGATAAGATCAAGGTGCTTGGCCGAGACACTCTTCTCGATTGCAGCATGTAGTGTCTTTTCGCTGCTGAATCCGGTCACAGCCAACATCTTGCCAACCAACAATACGTTCGCCAAACCCTTGAGGCCACTGTTCTCTGCGATCTCTGTAGCTGGAACCGGATGGTATTCGATATCAGGGCGCATGGTACAGGCACCGACCATGGTCTCATCCACTATCACAACACCACCTGGTTTGACTGAATCAATGAAACGTTCGTACGATGGCAGGTTCATGGCGATAAGAACATCCGGCTCGGTCACCAAAGGTGAGCCGATAGCCTCATCGCTGAGACAGACGCTGCAATTCGCGGTTCCGCCACGCATCTCCGGACCGTAAGAAGGCAACCAGGATATCTCGTGGCCATCGATCATGCCGGCATATGCGATCAGCTTGCCAGCGAAAAGGATTCCCTGACCGCCAAAACCAGCCAGCATTATATTCAGGGGCATCTTTGCGTGTTCAGCCATCACTGCTCCCCTTTCGCGGCCTTGATATCCTTGTAGATACCCAATGGATAGTAAGGCAACATATTGTCCCGCATCCACTCGAAGGCGTCTGACGGCGAGAAACCCCAATTGGTTGGACACGTGGATACTACCTCGATTATTGAGTAGCCCAAACCTTGGATCTGGTATTCGAATGCCTTACGGATGGCCTTCTTAGCCAGACGAACGTTCTTTGGACTATCCACTGTCACCCGTTGCGCCAGCGCTACTCCATCAAGCGTACTCAAGAGCTCGCAGACCCTGATTGGATAACCGGCCGTCTCGGTATCGCGTCCGTAGGGTGAGGTCTGGGTAACTTGACCAGGCAAGCTGGTGGGAGCCATCTGTCCGCCAGTCATACCATAGATGGCATTGTTGATGAAGATGACGCTGATCTTCTCTCCTCGTGTTGCAGCATGAATCGTCTCTGCCATACCGATGGAAGCGAGGTCACCATCTCCCTGATATGCGAATACCACGCTGTCCGGTAACACCCTTTTCAATCCGGTAGCTACCGCCGGAGCTCGACCATGCGCGGCCTGCACCATATCGCAACTGTAGAAGTCATAGGCCATCACGCTGCACCCAACAGGGCAGACACCAACTGTCTCTCCCTCGATACCCAATTCATCTATCACCTCGGCTACCAGGCGCTGTACGATACCATGCGAACACCCAGGGCAATAATTCGTGATCGCATCGGTAAGGGCATGCGGTCGTTCGAATAGTATCTCGGATTTCTTATCTACCATCTCATTGGCGGCAGAATCGATACTCGCACTCATCGTGCTCCTCCTGTAAGTCTGGTGTGATACGGCACCAGGTCGAATTGCTCTCCCATCGCAGCTTTCTGGATAGCCACCAAAACCTCATCCGGAGTGGGTATCACACCGCCGGTATGGCCAAAGAAGCTCACGGGTGATCGTCCGTTAACAGCCAACCGCACATCCTCGACCATCTGGCCCATGCTCAGCTCAACAGTGAGGAATGATTTCGCGACAGGTATGACGGTCTCAATCGTATCCACAGGGAAGGGCCAGAGAGTGACGGGACGGATAAGACCAGCTTTGATGCCCAATTCCCGCGCCTTGGCAACGGCTGTCCGGGAGATTCGAGCTGCTGCTCCGTAGGCTACGAGAACCACCTCTGCGTCCTCAGTCAGATAGGTCTCGGCCAGCTGTTCCTCATCCTTGATCCGAGCATAACGCTGAGAGCGTTCGACAACAGTATCCTCGAGTTGTTGCGCAACAAGATAAAGCGAGTTGACGATGTTATGTGTTCGCTTACCGCCATGACCATTAGTCGCCCATTCCTTCTCTGGCAGGGATCGAGAGTCAATCGGTTCTGGCAGCGCTACGGGTTCCATCATCTGACCGAGCATACCATCGGCGAGGATCATCACGGGAACGCGGTATCTATCGCCCAACTCAAATGCCGACGCAACCAGATCTGCCATCTCCTGAACAGTCGAAGGCGCAAATACGATAACATGACCATCGCCATGACCAGCAGCACGTGTAGCCATCCAATAATCCGCTTGCGAGGGCTGAATGCCGCCCAAGCCTGGACCACCACGTTGGACATTGATGATGACCGCGGGCAGATCCGCGCCGATCATGTAAGAGATACCCTCGCCTTTCAGGCTCACACCAGGAGAGCTGCTCGATGTCATTACGCGAGCACCCGCCGCAGATGCGCCATAAACCATATTGATCGCCGCAACCTCGGATTCTGCCTGCAAATAGACACCACCTGCCTTTGGCATCCTTTTTGCCATATAGGCTGCCAGCTCGGTCTGAGGGGTGATCGGGTATCCGAAGAAGAAACGACAGCCAGCGCGCAGAGCAGCCTCAGCCAGCGCTTCATTGCCCTTCATCAAGACTTTCTCAACCATAGCTTGACTACCTCTCAATCGTTATTGCCACGTCAGGACACATCAGTGCGCAACTCATGCAGGCTATGCAGGCATCTTGGTCGGTACAAACCGCCGGATGATAGCCTTTGGCATTGATGGTGTCCATATCGAGTGCCATGATGCCTTTTGGGCACACTTCCACGCACAGACCGCATCCCTTGCAAAACATCTTATCGACGCTGACATAAGCCATTCCCATTTGTCCTCTCGCCGTTTCCTATCAATCGTCTTATCGAATACATTCTTTGACAGAAAGCATCCTTTTGCCTTCTCGATACTGTCGCTAGACAGGATATAGATCAAGCGTATCAGCCAATTCTCTCATAGAGGGTTGAACTAGGTGCCGATTCATCACTTTATATTCGCGAATAGCCGGGTAAGTGGTTAGAGGAAAATCCCCTTTATTGAAGGGTATCTGTCTTCTGCGACCCTATTTCGATGACGTGACATCTTCGGCTGTCATCATAGATATTGAAGCGATTATCGCACATCCATCATTCCCAAGGTGTCTTTATCAGTCTGTCGATAGGATATATGATGCTCTTGTCCAACGTAGAGTGAGAGTCATATATATCTTCTCTGATCCTCTTGCCTGACTCCTCAGATAATTCCCGTGGTGCCGTTATAGCGATCAGATCCAATCCTGCCTTGTCAGCTACCGCGATAGCATATGGTATTGCAGCAACTATGGTTTCTGCAGTCGTTTCGGCCTGCAGATGTGTATTGGCTATTACGCCTGACGCACTCAATTTGGAAGTTGTCTCGATATCGCTTAGCAATTCAAGTGTTTCTTCGATGTCTTGAGTCTGTAGTCGCTGTTGATTGATCACATATAACAGCCGATGAGCGCGGTTCTTGATTGTGCTATTGAACCGCGCTAAGGCCCGAGCCCCATCGGGATCTCCACCAACATCGACCACCACCGCATGTTCCGGGCCAGCTATTGCTAAAGTATTCTCGATACCTGGACTCAGTGAGGGCGTGTCAAGATTCGAGCCAGCAAATACCGGCCCTAAAACATCGACATCGATATCATGTAGGAATTCGACACTTTCTGAAGCACGGAAGTACGGATTGACGATATCCAGGTCTATCAGTGTCACTCTTGGATAGCGCTCACGTAGGTCACGAACCAGATTCAATGCCAGATTCGTCTTGCCAACACCATAGTGACCAGTGATGATTGTCAAGTGCTCATTCCTGTCAAGTAGACCGGACACGCAAACCTCCTAGTAAACTCGTACCATCAACCACGATTCTTGCTGCAAACCCACAGTACTACATGCTACAATACCCTGCGCACTTCGTTCATTGACGACGTATGTGCCCGAGTGGCGGAATGGCAGACGCGGAGGTCTCAAAAACCTTTGTCCAAAAGACGTGTGGGTTCAACTCCCACCTCGGGCACCANNGGACATCAGGTGGGGGTTGAATCCGTGAGGGCGCAACAGTCCTGTGGACTGTTGCGGGCCAAGCGAACGCGGTGAGCGAGGTCCTCAAGCGCAAGCCGCGCAGCGGCGCCGCGATTGTCAACTCCCACCTCGGGCACCACATCACTTCCAACATCCAAAATCCCACAGCGCCAATCCACTCACAATCCACGGACATCAGGTGGGGGTTGAATCCTCAAGGATTCTCACACTAGATACGATACGAGGCCTGACTTCTGCTCGTGTGCCGGCTTACTCCGTGCCGGATGTCCAATGGCGATAGCTACGGCGAATCTGTGTCCTGGTGGGAAGCCAAGTTGCTCTTCGAAAAAGGAGCCACGTGGACCCTTGAACGCATATTCAGGAAACCCGAGGATTACACTTCCAAGCCCCAATCCAGTTGCAGCAAGCGCAATGTTTTGCACTGCGATACCGCTGTCGAGGAAACCCCAGTGGCTGTCAGCTACGTAACTGATGAAAATCGCCAGTGGTGCCGCATAGAACACATCACCTAGGTCCCTACCAGAAATCTTTGAGGCTTCTGCACTGACATCATCCATGAACTTTCGACTTTGCACTACTGTGAAGTGCCAGGGTTGATCATTGCACGCGCTGGGAGACTGCAACGCAGCAGCTAAGAGTGTCTCCAGTTGCTGAACGTCGACCGGTTCCTCAGTGTATTTACGGATGCTTCTACGTGCAGCGATGGCATCCAAAACCGAAAGGCTCATGATGCGTCACTCTCCGGTTCTTGAGCTTGTTTACCCTGACCTGAACCCGGCTTACGCCCTGTCTGCTCGAAAAGAGTAAGTAGGTGAGCGGATTGCTCCAAGCACGAAATCAGCTTATATGCTTCTTCCAGTGTATCGGCGATTGCAAATGGTCCATGCCCACGCACCACCGCGATGTGACCGCCAGTCCTAACCAGCTCCTCCATACGAGCCGCGACTTCCTCGCTGGCGATTGAGCGGTTGACCGACAACACTGGAACTGATGTGCCTAAGATCATGATGCTCTCGGAATCTATTGGCAGGATATAATCCTCAAAGAATGATCGGAAGACAGTATAAGTGGAATGCGCGTGCACTATTGCCTTCGAGTTGAACGCGACACCCTGCATCAAACTCTCTCGAGCCAGTGCATGATAGACGGCTCTGTGCACAATCAACTCCTGGGAGGCCTCCCTGTCCTTATCTGAAGCGCTCCAGTCAACTCTGATCACATCGCCGGGAGTCATCCTTCCCAGCATCGCGCCGGTTCGAGAGATCCAGATGGAATTCCCGTCGCTTACGCTGATATTGCCACCATGACTGGTAACAGAGCCACTGAGGAAAAGATCGCGTCCGGTTTCATTGAAGTGTTTAAAACGCAGGACATCATCACTGGCTCCCCTGGCTGCCGAGGCTACCGTATCAGCTGCTGTGCTAACCCCGTCTAACAGATCCTTCTTGAACTGTTCAAAATCGAACTCAGCCATGATACCTCCAAACGTCGGGTTATGCGATAATCCAACGGTATCGTTTGTTTGCGACACCGTGCTGTACCGTTACTTGCCTGTTTGCTTAGTTACCAAACAGGTACCTGCTTAAGGATAGTCGTCTGTTTCTCGTTCCACCATAAGGAGAACTTGTGAGTTCCAAAAAATCATCAGCCAACCGCCCAGAATTCCCAAAGCGTGCAATCGTGACAGCTGGAATGCCTTACGGTAACAAAGGTCTGCACTTTGGCCATATAGGCGGTGTCTTCATTCCTGCCGATGTCTACGCACGATTCCTGCGCGATCGCATCGGGAGTGCCAACGTCTTATTCGTAAGTGGTACCGACTGCTACGGTTCACCTATCGATGAGGGCTTTCGGAAACTGCGTGAGGATAATGCCTTCGATGGCAACATCCGCGACTATGTGCAGTCTAACCATGACGCTCAGTTCTCCACGCTGGAGAGTTATGACATCTCACTCGATATCTTCGAGGGTTCGGGTTTGGCTAAGTCGAAAGCCGTACATGAGCGCTTCACTGGCAAGCTGATCAGGAGCTTATACGATAATGGCCATTTATGTAAATCTGGCAGCGCCCAATTCTATGACGAAACAGCGCAGACCTTCCTGAACGGAAGGCAGGTGTTAGGACGTTGCCCTGTGCAAGGCTGCAAGTCAAGCAAAGCCTATGCCGATGAATGCGATCTTGGACACCAATATCTACCAGAGGACCTTATTAATCCCATCAGCGCGATTAGCGGGGAAAAACCGGTAATGCGCGAGGTCAGTAACTGGTACTTCGATCTTCCCAGCTTCACGACCCTACTCAAGCAGCACGTTGACAACCTCAAACGCAAGGAGACGACACGTGCAGTAGTGGTCAACACAATCGAGGAATTCCTAGTACCGCCGATCATCTACGTGAAGACGGAGCACTATCAACAGTATCTCCAGATTGCCGATAAGATGCCCGAACACAGCTATCGTGAGGCAGAAAAGGGCAAGGCCTCCTTTGAATTGGAATTCAATTCGCTGGAAGATCGCGATAGAGCCAGGGATCTGCTCAACGAGCTCACTGTGCGGATGCGAACCGGAAAGACACTTGTTCCCTTCCGCATCACCGGCAACATCGAATGGGGNNATCCCTTTGGGCTCCCATCAGCTTTACCAGCACGTATCTTGAGAATGACGGAGATGTTCGGACGCTTAACCCTACTCGTCCTGCCGCGTGCCCAGAGTTAAGCTGGGAGGATTTCTGGTGCTCACAGGAAAGCACGATCTACCAATTCATCGGTCAAGACAACATCTACTTCTACGGAGTTGCCCAGACCGCTCTTTGGGCCGCTCTCGCTTCGGGNNCATGAGCCCTCAGCAGAAGCTCAAGATGGCGAACTCCAACAATCGACTCTGGTGGCGAACTACCATCTTCTCTTCTTAGACAAGAAGGCTTCTTCTTCTGGTGATATAAAACCACCAATGGCTGATGAGTTGTTGGACCACTACACTGTTGAGCAGCTGCGCGCGCATTTCTTCGCACTGGGACTTGGTATGAAACCGGTGAGCTTCCAGCCTAAACCATTGAACCCGACGGCTAATGAATCAGCCCCGGATCCGGTGCTGAAGGAAAGCGCTTTGCTGACTAATATCCTCAACCGTCTGGCTCGTTCCTGTTTCTATGAAGCACAGTCCAATAATGCAGGATACCTGCCTCTTGTGAACATAGATGAGGCGATCATCGAGGATGCCGAGGAGACGATACTGGAATATGAGCGGCTGATGCATCGCCTTGAGTTCCATGCCGTGATGTCGCTACTGGACAGTTTCATCCGCCGAGCCAACAAATATTGGGCTGATGCTATCCGCGCAGCAGGTGAAGACCCAATCCAACGTGCCGCAGTGCTGGCGAACAGCTTCCATCTTCTCAGGGTTGCCTTGTTGCTGATGCATCCAATCGCTCCCATGGGAGTCCTGAAGGCTTTCTCCTATCTGAACCTTGAGGTCGATGAAGCTAGCTTCTTTAACTGGGATAGCGCTTTTGAGGGCTTTTTGGCGTTTGTCGACGATAAGGAAAAGGAACAGGGCGGACACCTTCTCAAGGTGCTACCGCCCCGCACAGATTTCTTCGAGAAACATCCCAGTCAATTCACCTGATCTGAGTCTATCCAACAGATCATGACGGCCAACCGGCAAACGAGCTAACCAGCTCTGACATTCCGCTGGCCAAAAGACCACTGACTCAGAGAGAGAAGTCCTCTTTGCCATTGAAGACATCGAGAGCTTCTTGCACATCGTAGTCAGCCAACGTGATCGCGCTTATTGCCTTCGTGAGACGTACAGCCTCATCTAGCGATCTTTGATGGATATTCCTGCCCGTGGCATTTCCCCTGGCTCCACCGATGGCGATCTGCTCATGCAGTTGGGTAAGGAACTTCTCGGCATCCACAGTCGAACCTCCGGCACAGACCAGACCGGTGCGGCCAGAGGCTTTCGAGGCGCGAACGAGCAGCTCGGCCGATGACTCGGTATCTGTTGGCTTTGGCGGATTGACCTTCACGAAATCCGCGCCCAAGCATAAAGCCACACCTGCTGCTCCGGCAATCAGGTCGGCATCCTTCTCATTGGCCACGGCTTTTCCACGCGGGTAGATCCAGAGCACTACGAGAAGGCCATTAGCGTGAGCCTCGGCGATCAGCTCGCCAGCCTCTGCAAGCATCGTCGACTCATACTCCGAACCCAAGTAGATCGTGTAACCGAGGGCAACGATGTTCACTCCGGCTTCACGCATAGCCAATACCGCGTCGATGGAATACAGCAGCGGCGAGTAGGGGTCGTCCTGTGATGTCTTGATGAGGTTGGTCTTGGAATTCATCTTGATCAGATAATTAATATCGGGATAATCAGCTGCGTATTGCGCGATCAAGCCACGCTGACCAGCTAAAACGCCAACTACTCCCTGCGAACCGATCCTGAATAGATGCTCTGGCTCGTTATCGGCCGGATCAATACCTTCACCATAGAAATCACCATTCATGTGTTCGATTTTCTGATCGCAGGCAAAGAGCATCAGTCTACCGGTTCCCCTGGTTGCGGCCAAGAAATTATCTATATAGTTCTCGCGGGATTCCGGTAAAACATCGGCTGGTACCTTAACCTGGTCACGGCTGATCTTGAGCATGTCTTCCTCCTTGAGGGTTTGCGTTCGTCGCCGCAGTAGCGGCATCGTATATGGTTCGTTGTCAATCTAAAGCTGATGTAATGATATTAAACAATCCGGGCAGTTAAAAGCAACACCGACCCACAAGCGTTTCCCACTCAGAGTCCTCTCGAGCCCACTCATTCATGCTGCGGCGCGTCCTTCGGAGCCTTGAATCCCAGTGGCATCTGGACCAAGACAGCGGCAACGAACATCAGCAGGCAGCCCATCAGCTCGCGGCCGCTTAAGACCTCGTTCAAGATCAACATACCTCCTATCACACTGAATACGGCTTCGAGGCTCATGACAATCGCTGCGACTGCTGGGTTCGCATTGCGTTGGGCGACTGCCTGAAGCGTGAAGCCAACACCTGTGGAGAGGATTCCCGCATACAGTACCGCTGGCAGGATATGCACAAGCGCCTGGATATCAAATGCGCGATTGACGAGAAGATAATCGAAAAGCGGAACGCAGATAAAACTCAGCACACCAGCGATCGTAAACTGAATTGCACAGAGCCTGAGCAGATCGGTGCGTGAGAGCTTGGGGGCGAAGTGGTCGATAACAAGGATATGTAGAGCCCAGAACAGAGCGCTGGCCAAGACCACCAGGTCTCCCGTTTGCATCGTCAGATCACTGGTGACACTGAGCAGATACAGGCCAACGACAGCGATGGCCACGCTGACCCAAGTGTTCCAATGGGTTTTTTGCTTGAGGAATAGACCGAGTATCGGCACCAGTACGATATATAAGGTTGTGAGGAAACCCGCTTTCGAGGCAGATGTGTAGATAAGTCCAACCTGTTGGATATTGCTGGCAGTGAAAAGTACTAACCCCGAGACCAAGCCGCCGATAAGCAGTAATCTGCCCGGTCGATAAACTGAAGCCCTCCTCAGATCCTCTAGCTCTGCGTCCTTTACACCGCTCTCCATCCTCTTTCTCCTGCGTTGCCACAGTAAGGTGAAGAATAAGACGATTGCCAAGGTCATCGCCCCGAACAGCATACGGAGTCCATTGAAGAGGAAAGGACCGATGTAGTCCATGCCAAGTCGCTGCGCGACAAAGGCCATGCCCCAGATGAATGCAGTAACTGTCAACAATGCAGTTGACTTAATAGAGTTCTTATCAGGCAGCATTATGTCCAGCTACCTGCCACAACCAACCCCGTCTCATAGGCGATTACCACCAATTGAGCACGGTCATGGACACTGAGCTTGGTCATTATCCTGGCAACGTGGGTCTTTGCCGTTGCCGGTGATATGAACAGCTCTTCGGCTATCTGGCTGTTTGAAAGACCTCTGGCAATGTGCGTAAGCACCTCGCGCTCTCTTTCGGTGAGGGTATCTAGACGGCTGGCATCTATCTCGCTCTCCGGTCTAATCTTGACGAATTCACTAATCATACGGCGCGTGATGGATGGAGCTAACAGGGCTTCTCCGGCAGCAACAACCTCGATTGCCCTGACCAACTCCTCAGGATCGATATCCTTGAGCAGGAACCCACTGGCGCCAACCCGGAGCGCTTCATAGACGTATTCATCGATATCGAAAGTCGTGAGGATTATGACGCGGACGTTAACACATCGAGGGTCACTGAGTATCAGCTTAGTGGCTTCGATACCGTTTTGTCGAGGCATGCGGATATCCATCAGCATCACGTCTGGTACAAGCTGTGTTGCGAGATCAAGAGCTTCGAGACCGTCAGAAGCCTCGCCAACAACCTTGATGTTGTCAAAGGACTCCAGAAGCAGCCTGAATCCATTGCGAATCAATGCCTGGTCATCGACGATGACCACCCTGATCATCGCTGCTCCTGCATCATCTATCGTATCCGAACCAGCATCTTGCAGCTGCTTCACGCTGTCCCTCCTCTCATCTGTATGGGAATGCTGACCCTGATGATAAAACCTGTATTCTCCTCATGATCAATCTGAGAAGCGCGTTCGCTATCAAGCACACCAAGTGCGTCAGCGTTGAATGGTTCGGCACCAAAGGCTATGTCGTCAGCGGTTCTGCCGTCAAATCGATTATCGCTATCACGCAAGCGCGGTCGGCTCACAGACACTACCTCCAGAGTGCCGCCCAAAGTGACGGCTCTTTCACGCATGCCCATGATACCATGCCCGGTTTGCGCATCCTCTGATGCCCCGTCGGCACCTCGGCCATCATCCTCGACCGTGAGGTGTACGGCTGAGTCATCGGAAGCGAGCGTGATGTTGACATGCTGGGCTTGCGCATGCCTGACGATGTTAGTTGCGGCCTCTCGCACGATCCTGAACAAAGCTACATCCAGATACGTTGGCACTGATTGTCGCTGATAATCATCGGTATCCAAACGAACTTCGATTCCGGCAGTCTGCAGGTAGGATACGATCTCGCTCAGCCGATCAGTGGTTGCCGTTGGAGCTGTCTCGACTTGGTCTGGTTCGCGCAATATCTCTACCATCGACCTCAACTCAGCGAGCGCGTCCTTTGCTGTTATGCGCACGACATGGATTGCCGCCTTAGCTTCTGTCGGATCGCTATTCAGCAGACGTTCAGCTACAGCAGCTTGTAATGTCACTGCGGAGAGTGAATGCGCGGTGATGTCGTGCACCTCCCGTGCTATCCTTACCCGCTCCTCTTCCACTCTGCGTCGGGCGAGTTCTTCCTGGGCACGCTCAGCCTCCTGCACACGCATCTCACTTACAGTCAGCGATACCTGGCGTGATCGCAGCGCATCGCCTAAAGCCGCAGCAGCGGCCACCAAAGCCACATTCTGACAGCGAACCAGGAAGGATAAGGCAACGGTAGCCGCCGACATCGGGACGAATAACACCGCGGCAACGCTGATTGACAGATAGATCGCTGTTTCACGCCGGGTATGATGCGTTGCCAAAGTATACAGCGCCACCATATGCGCAGCCGGTGAGACTATCTGCCCAACGTTAGCGAGTTGGGTTATGAGATACAACAGCAAGGTGATTACCCAGACTGCTCGCGTGAAATTGCGTCTGAACAGTAAAGGTAGCGCACAGAGCAAAAGCAATGCGATGGTCCCAGGGTCCACGGCAGGGTGTATGACACCGGACATCTTCTGGAAGTCCTCGGCCAGCACCAGATAGTAGGTCGATGTAATCATCAATTGTGCTACAGAAAATACAACGACAACGACAACTATGGCCNNTTATCGTCAGTTGGCAGAGATATCCCATCCTCCGGGCATGTCCCATCGATAGATCAGTCCCAAATATGACAGCAAGTCGCTACTGCGTGAAAGGTTTCTGGCATGGTCGTCGAATCCGTTGGTCAGAGGCCAGTTGCGGTCATCTGCCATATCCTCAGAGCCAAGAGCCGGCGCCAGTGGCTCCTGGCGACGTTTGTACTCCGCTTTACGAACGGAGGAGAGTACTTGGGTGACTATCGTTGGGTCCAACGGTTTATCATCCGTTTGTCTCTGCGTGAATTCCAATATCTGGTCTACACCAAGGCCATCTTCGATATGCAAGCGCAATATCCGATCAAGCAGCTCATATTCGGGCAGGGTATCACTGTCTTGTTGCCCTGGGTACAGCTCGGCAGAAGGTGGTTTCTCAATCGTCGATTGCGGGATTACCGGTTTTTGCTGGTTGCGCCAAGCGGCTAGACCATAGACATCTGACTTGTAAACATTGCCCAGTGGAGCTATAGCACCGGCAGTGTCGCCATAGAGCGTTGAGAAGCCCATAGCTGCTTCTGATTTATTCCCTGTGTTGACCAACAACCAACCAAACGTATTTGAGAGCTGCATCAAATAAATCGCCCTGATGCGGGCCTGAAGATTCTGTATGGCTATCGATGAGCCTTCCTGTCCCGTGGCTAGGTTGAATTGTCGTTTGATTGACTCAAACGGCTCTGCGATTGGCAACGTCAGCGTGTGGATACCAAGGTTATGGGCCAATGCGAGCGCGTCAGTGACACTACCCTCGCTAGAGAAGGGTCCGGGCATCAAGATACCATGTACATGCTCGGCGCCAAGGGCATCAACCGCCAATGTCGCAACCACAGCTGAATCTATCCCGCCTGAAAGGCCGATGACGACATCAGCGAAACCATTCTTCAAGACGTAGTCACGTAAGGACAACTCCAGGGCCTTCCAGTCTGCCTCGTATGGTAACAGAGGTTTGACCTTCAGATTATCGGCTACGGCTGTACGGTCAGGTGTCGATTGGGCAAACTTGCGTTCAGCGGAACCCGGCGTGATATTGCAGGTTAGCACATCTTCCCTGAATGGCATGGCATTGCCAACGATCTCGCCGTCGTCCTGTATCACCACGCTGGCTCCATCGAAAACGGTGCTATCCTGACCACCAACGAGATTTGCGCAGATCAAACATGTTTGGAAGTCCTGAGCGACAGCGCGAAGATAGTTCAATTGACTGGAAGCTGTGAACATCGTGTTGGTGTCATGGTATTCCTTGGCCAGCAACATGATGACGATGTCTGAGCGATCCAGCTCACTGGCAGAATCGGGGAAATCGTCCAGTAATACCGTCACATCGTGACCCTCCAACCGGATACTCACCGATGCGGTCTCGGCATCCTCATCCTCGAGTATATTCGTATCCACAAAACCCAGTGCCCCTCCCTTGCCCTCGCGACAGAAGAGCACCTCGGGTTCACAGACAAAGGTGAATTCGTCCTCAATCGGCCGAGGAAGCACGGTACCTATCAATGTGGGCAATGTTGAGCGGGCGATGAAGTCCTTGGCGACGTCAAGACACTCGGCGGCGAAGGCATCAGAGTAGATCAATCCATCCAGCGGGGCTCCCGACAAAGCGAATGCGGGGAAGACGACCAGGTCGGGTGGATAAGTCGCAGCTGAAAGAGATTCGATGATCGCCAGGGCCTTCTCGGCGTTCTCCCTCAAAGCGCCCACTTTTGGATCCACTTGGGCAATGGTTACGTACATGACCTTCTCCAATCATCTGTGAAGACTGCTTTGCTAGAAGTGTACATCACCTGCGGTTGCACTCCCTACCGATAGTCGTTGGCTGATCATGACCAGGATAGACAACAGTGTTAGCAGGTAGAAGTGCCAATTTGGATAAACTCTCCCGCATCTGCCGGGGATTTCCGGTTGGAAGATCAGTGCGGCCGTAAGTATCACGGAAAAGCGTATCGCCGGAGAAGAGCACACCTTGTGCCTCCTCATGTAGGCAGATACTGCCAATCGTGTGTCCGGGCGTGTGCAGGACAGTCAAGTTGAGGCCCTCGATAGATATGATATCTGCGTCTACAACACTGGTGATCTGCGCGGGAATCTCGATGTTCAAACCCAACGCCAGTGCTCCATTGGCTTTTTCGTCTTCCAACCCTTCGACATCCAGCGCGTGCGCATAGACTGGAGCTCCGGTATTCTTGGCAAGTTGAGCCAAAGCGCCGATGTGGTCGCCATGGCGATGCGTCATGACTATCGCTTCAACCACACGCCCTCGAAGCGCTGATTCTATCCTGTCACATCTCGAAGCGGGGTCAATGACAACACAAGCTCGCGAGTCCTCATCTGCTGCGATGATGTAGCAGTTGGTAACGAAACCGGGTATATTCCCAATGGGTAACGTCAAGGTTTGTACCTGCATTATTAATCCTCTCAAAGATCCTTACGCTTACGCACTACTTCGCCGGGTAGCATCCTGCGAGCATCGATGACACCTTCGACGGCTCTCAAATCACGCAGGATCTTCTCCACATGCGCGATCTCGCTGACTTCGAACAGGAATCTCATCTCCACGATGCCATCCTTGTGCGTAGCTAGATTCGCGCCAAGGATGTTGACACCTCCACCAGAAAGTGAAACCGTCACATCCTGGAAAAGTTTGAGGCGGTCGATAGCCTCAACGAATACCTCTACGTTATAGGCTCCTGTCGCTGCTCCCTTCGAAGCCCACTCCACCTCGATGATGCGCTCAGGCGATTCAAGCAGAGCGCGGGCATTGGGGCAATTGCTGCGATGGACAGAGACTCCCCTACCACGTGTCACAAAACCGACGATGTCATCTCCCGGGACTGGGTTGCAGCAACGCGATAAACGAACAAGTACATCGTCGTCCATGCCTTTTATGACGACACCTGTCGAACTCTTAGGCTTTTGCGTGTGACGCGGCTTAACAGGCTCCAGCATCATCTCTGTCATGCTGTCCAACGTCATGGGTCGCTCTGCCACGCCCGCCTGCTCGCTCTCATTGGTCTTGAGCAGGATGCGTAACATCTTGTTAGCGACTTGCTTGGCGCTGAGTTTCCCGCTGCCTATCATAACGTAGGTATCATCAGGTGACAGATAACCCATATCCTCTGAGACCTTCTTGACCGCCTGCAGCGAACGCGCTGATGATAAGCCCAAGCCATTCTTACGCATTTCACGACCCAGTTGTTCCCTGCCATGTAGCAAGTCACCTTCACGACTCATCTTTGAGAAGTAATTGCGGATCTTGGATCGCGCCGAGGGCGTCCGCACCATGTTGAGCCAGTCACGGGACGGACCTGAGCTCTTCTGCGTGAGGATCTCGACGCGATCGCCCATCTGCAGCTCATAGCTGAGGGGAACGATCGAGCCATTGACCTTAGCGCCCACACAATGGTTCCCAACTTCTGTGTGGATGGCATAGGCGAAATCGATGGGAGTCGAACCTGAGCGCAGGTTGATGACCTCTCCTTTGGGGGTGAAGACGAATACCTCGGAATCTGTGAGATCAACCTTCAGTGACTCCATGAATTCCTTGGGATCGGCAGCTTCATCGGCCCAATCGAGCATTTGGCGCAGCCACGCCAGCTGCTCATCATAGATGTCAAACGATGAACGATCACGACCGTCTTTATAGCGCCAGTGTGCCGCCACACCATATTCGCTGGTATGATGCATCTCCTTGGTGCGGATCTGGATCTCCAGTGGTCGCCCTGCCGGACCGATTACCGTAGTATGCAGCGACTGATACATGTTGAATTTTGGCATGGCGATGTAGTCTTTGAAGCGTCCTGGCATTGGACGCCATATTGTATGCACTGCTCCTAGACTGGAATAACAATCCTTGATGCTATCGACTATCAGGCGCAATGCGATGAGATCGTAGATCTCCGAGAAGTCTTTACCCTTCTGTGCCATCTTCTGATAGATGGAATACAGGTGTTTTGGCCGACCGGTGATCTTAGCTGAGATACCCAACTTATCCAACTCGCGTGAGAGCTCGACTATGGTCCGATCAAGGTATTCCTCACGAGCGCTACGGGATTCTGCCACCATCCGCGAAACCTGTTGGAAGCGCGCGGGCTCCAGATAGTAGAAAGCCAGATCCTCCAACTCCCACTTGATTGAATTGATGCCCAGCCGGTGCGCCAGAGGAGCATAGATCTCCATGGTTTCCCTAGCCTTGAAGATCCGGCGATCCTCCTTGAGAGCCATCAATGTTCGCATGTTGTGCAGACGATCCGCCAGTTTGATCACAATCACCCTGATATCACGAGCCATGGCAATCAGCATCTTGCGCAGATTATTAACCTGGGACTCAGAAAGGGTCTCTATCTCCAAGCGGGTGATCTTGGTGACTCCGTCTACCAACTCTCTGACACTTGGCGAGAACTCTGTTTCTACCTCTTCCAGAGTGGTTGAGGAGTCTTCAACGGTATCATGAAGGATAGCTGCGGTAACCGTATCAACATCCATACGCAGTTCTGCCAAGATCAACGCAACTTGAACCGGATGATTGATAAAGGACTCGCCGGTTTTACGTATCTGCCCCTCATGAGCATTCTTGGCAAAATTATAGGCCTTGACCAGTTGCGCGACCTCTTCCTTCGCCATATAGGTCAGCGCCTGATCACGCAGTTGATCAAAGGCATCCAGGGAGATATCCACGTTTTCCAGCGGTCCCGTGATAGGGTCTTTACTCATTGATTCTTTTTTCATCGATTCTCTTGTTCTTTCAACAAACGCGATTCTGGTAGTATCGGTGCGCTTACTCGCGCCTGTAGCTCGGATACCGGCGCCTCGAGCGCCCATTCTTTGAACTCCTCAAATGATACCAGCTCTTTGCTTCCTTCGAGATATCTGCAGCTTGAAGTCAGTTCAACTCTTTCAATGCCCTTTTTAAGCACCAGTCTCCTGGAATCCGTTTTTTGGGGATTACCCTTATCTTCGATGAGCCCTAATTCAACGAAAATCGCGATGGCTGCCGCGATACCACGTTTATCGAGTCCGAAATCCGAGTTAATCTGTTGGCACCCTTTTAGCAACGCCGCCATATCCGCCTCGATAAATCCGTTGTCATCGACGCTCTTCAGTACCCGATACACAGTAGCAAGATCTTCGCGTTGAGGCGCATTGGTGGAGAGGATACGGTTATTGCCGCTGACATCTGTGTTGCCGTAAAGCAATGAGATGCGAGCTTCCTGGCCGTCTCTCCCCGCTCGTCCTGACAATTGATTGAAGGCAACCTCATTGAAGGGAAGGTGATACAAAACCACGTTGCGGATATCCGGGATGTTCACGCCTTCGCCAAAGGCACTGGTGGAGATGATGGTTCGCATCTCCCCTGTCCGGAAAAGCGACTCCACTTGTTTACGTTCGTCCCTGCTCAAACCAGCGTGATAGAACGCGACACTTGTTGCCATGAAAGGCAGTCGCTTTCTCAACATCCGGGTTAAGACGATTGATTGGTCCCTGGAGCTGACATAGACGATGGTCTTCTCCGCGCTGAGCACTAGACTGGCAAGACAGGTTTGACGCTCTGATGTATTCCGATGATCATCGATAGAGAGGTTCTCGCGTTCCTGTGGGTCGACGACAGTATGAGTGATAGCCAACTCAGAGACTATTAAATCCCTGGCCGCCTGATCAGCCGTGGCCGTAACAGCCAGTACCGTGAGTGCAGAGAATTGACAGAGGACACTTTTAAGCATTCCGTAAACTGGACGGAAGCCGGCTCTGTCTTGAGCTATGTGGTGCGCTTCGTCAACCACCAGGAAACCTACGGTTCCAGCTGATGTGAAACCCCTAGTGTTGAAATAGAGGAACTCTGGCGTTGTGAGCACGATATCGATATCTCCACTTTGGAGTCCAGAGAAGACCGCATCGCGTTCCTCTGAACTTGATTCTCCGGTCACAACGGCGAGCGTAAGTCCAAAGCCAGCGAATACCTCCTTGAGATGGAATGCCTGATCGGCGATCAGCGCTCGTAGCGGATAGACGAACACACTCGCCTTGCCATCGCGTAGAGCTTTTCGCGCGGCGTGCAGTTGGAATATCAGGGATTTGCCTCTACCGGTTGCCATTATCGTCAATACCGATTCGCCCTTGTCAAGATGACGCAGGGTACGGGACTGAGCTTCACGTAAGATATGGCCGGGACCGATGAGAGATTCCTGCAATGCAGCGGTAAGCATACCTTCATCCTCGTGAGCAAGTTTTTGCCAAAATGCGCGATCTTTTCCACGCAAGCTTTGAGTCTTTATCTCAACGAGTTCGCGATGTGCCTGGGCTCTTATCTCCTGCCAACAGACCTTCTCTATCTGCTTGATCAGGATCTTGGGCTGTGTGAGCCCGTTCCAAGTATCGGCACGTAAATTGTAGACAACATCTATCGGACCCTCATAGCCCAATAAGGAGTCAAGGTTCGGACAATTGAAATACACTGCTGCCACGTCGTTGAAACCATCAGAAAGCACACAGGATAGGTGATTCTTCGCAGCTCCCACAGCTCGGGCAGATTTAAAGAAGATATTGGAGGTAACGAACAACGGTTGCCGGTTATCCTGACCAAACGGCTCCAGTTTCTCTAACTCAAAGATGCCGTCAATATCGATATCCCTGAGCTTCAACTGCACATCGACATCGAGTTTGGGATGGAAATACTCTCGAGGCACTTTTGCGAGCACTTCTTGCATCCTTGCCCTGAAGACGTCTACCATCTTGCGATGGACCGTAACGCCCACAGCAGCCTGGTGACCACCATAACGCAGTGTGATATCTGCGCACTGACCAACAGCCTCGAACAGATTTACAGTGCCAACGCTGCGACCCGATCCTCGCGCCTCTTCTCCCTCTATGGTGAACACGATCACCGGGATGCCAAAGCGTTTCGCCAGACGCGAGGCAGCGATTCCCTTGACTCCTTCGTGCCAACCTTCCTGCACCAGCACCAAGATATCCTGATTAACGTATGTCGCCTCAGCCTGGCCAGATGCTTCCTCGACCAGCTGGGCTTCGATACTACGCCTTTGTTGATTGAGCATCTCCAGTTTCTCGGCGCAGGCAGCAGATTGTTCGGGTTGCTCGCTCAACAGCAGCTCCAGAGCTATCGTGGCGTCACCCATACGTCCCGCGGCGTTGAGACGTGGGATCAATCCAAAGGAGAGCTCGCTGGCGCTTAAGTTTTTGGCATCCTTTCGGCATAAAGCCAATGATGCCGCGATACCCCGACGCGGCGATAAGTTGATCTTCCTCAAGCCCTCAGCGACGAGTGCCCTGTTCTCGCCGATCAG
The DNA here is from genome assembly GCA_002305585.1 of Eggerthellales bacterium UBA1419. Lineage (GTDB taxonomy): Bacteria > Actinomycetota > Coriobacteriia > Coriobacteriales > UBA8131 > UBA1419. Next base: position 32,280 of record DBPN01000051.1, on the reverse strand, counting down.
TGGCATGATATCGGCGATGGTGCCCAATGCAGCCAGATCGATGAAATCCAACCAGAGTTGTGGTTTGCCAAATCTGGCTCCAAGTAGGTCGACCAGCTTCAGGGCCACACCTGCCCCAGCCAGTATCCCTGCCGGTGAGTCTCCATCCAGTTTCGGGTCGGTGACTGGGATGCCCAAAGGTACTGCCCCCGAGGTCTCATGATGATCGGTAACCACCACATCGATTCCCTTTTCCAATAAGTGATTAACCTCATCATGGGCGGAGATCCCACAGTCTACTGTGATAAGCAGGTCAGGCGCGGTTTCACAGATACGCATCAAGGCAGCCTGAGTGAGACCATAACCTTCATCGATCCGGTTAGGTATCAGGTATCCTGGTTCGTTGCCCAGTGCCCTGAGCGCGAGCACCATAATAGCAGTCGCCGAGACGCCATCCAAATCGAAGTCACCAAAGATAAGGATGCGCTTATCCGCACGTATCGCAGCCTCGACGGCATCAACAGCCGCTGTCATACCAGGTATCTTGTTGGGATCACTCCAGTCGCGTAGCAGTGAAGGCGCAAGGAAGGCCTCAACTTGTGCGGCTGTGTTAAAGCCACGTGATACCAATGTCTGGGCGACGATGTAGCCAAGACCACAGTCACGCTGCAATCGACGAACGATTGTGGCATCGACTGATCTCGCTTTCCATTTTTGCGTATCTGGAGTCAATGACTTCTCTCTTTATTCTGCTAGTGGCTTGATATTATTCTGACAGAATTCGCGAAAAGATGTTGCGACATATCCCGGAATACCGAAACTGGTCAAGTAGCGTAAAATGTATGGCTTAACGCGACGATCGCAAGATTGACTGATCTTTGCTACGATTTGAGTAATTTTTGTGCGGGCTGCACCTAATATCCCCACATACAAGATAATTGCCGTGTACAAACTCTTCTGGGGACGTCTGACATTTTGGAGGGCAAGTGGTCTACAACAAACGTAGACGCCCAAAGCAGTTGCACTTCTCTGATGGGCAGAGCCGCTTTGATAGCAAGCGCGAGCGTCCTCGTAAGGATGCTCAGCCACTGTCCCCCAGTTTCTCTCGCAAAGTAATGCACTGCAGACGTTGTGGCGGTAGGATCGTTAGCAACGTCGACCATTGCCCGTATTGCGGAAAGAACCTGCGCCCGGTATTCATGAGACTCTGGTTCTGGCTGATCATCGTTATTTTGGTAGCTGCCGCGGTAACTTACACCATATTTAGGGAAATACCGGAACCCGAACCCATTCAGCCAGTGCTGTCCTCAAAACCTGTGGTCGTGGGCGCAAAGGAAGGTACCTCGTTTAAAGACCTTAGCATTGGCACTACCATCGATGTTGACAGCCTGTTGATCACCGTCACGGGAATCGAAGAGGGACCCATAGCAAAGGACGGTTCAGCCGTCAGCATCGTAACAGCTCTGTTCTCAAATAAACGAGCGGACAGTACCACGTTGTTCTCCACACAATGGCGCATCGAGCGAACCGATGGTACGCTCGATGACACCTATATAGGCACTACTGCCGATGATGAGGCCATCAGTAGTAATTTCGAGGCATACCAGCTTGAGCCCGGCAAACAGTTCACTGGCCGGCTGTACTTCTTCGGTGACGATCTGGTCAAAGTCGTATTCTCGCCAAACGCCCTCGATTACAACGAGGACAATCTGGCAACCTGGTCAATCCCGCAGAGCCAGCCGGCACAGGATCAGTGAGCTACCGGCCTAATTGCTCTTCGATAGTGAACTCACCGATCCCATCATCGTATTTTTGGGCCAGCTTCTTGAACTTGGGCTCACGTTGTTTCCAGATCGCATAGAGCGGTGAAGCGATAGCAACCGAGGAGTATGACCCCAGCACCAGACCGATGGCCATGGCGAACGCGAAATCCTTCAGCGTCTCACCACCAAAGAACAGCATCGCCAGCACTGGGATCAGTGATGTCAATGTCGTGTTGATGGTACGGACGATGACCTGATTGATCGAATGGTTCGCCACAGTCATGAAGGAATGATTCGCAGTAGAACCCAGATTATCGTTTATACGATGGAATACAACGATAGTGTCATACAACGAATAGCCCATGATGGTCAGCAGAGCGGCAACAACATTGGGTGTGACTTCACGACCTAGCAGCGCGTAGACTCCGATGACGATGACCAAGTCATGTACCAGTGCGATAACAGCAGTGACTCCCATCTTGTACTCAAAGCGTATCGCGATGTAGATGATGATTAAGGCAATCGCCACAAGGAATGCTATCAGAGACGTACGCGTGACGTTGGCGCCCCAACCCGGACCGATGGTGGTGACCTCTGTGGTACTCGCCGGCAATCCCAAGCCTTCGACAACAGCATCAGCATAAGCTGAGGCCTTCGCAGCATCAGTAATCGGGATCCGCACGATGAAACCGTTGGTCCCAGCTGCAGCATCCGTACTTGTCTGTATCACCGGAGAATCAACTTGCTGTTCTTGAAAAGCCCGTCGCATCTGCTCGATACTAACCTCGCCTGTATCCCTGAATGAGATCGATGTGCCACCGATGAATTCGATACCGAAGTTAAGTCCTCTCAGACCCAATGCCGCAAGTGAGAGCACAATCAATGCTAATGCGATGATGAAGAACACTCTACGATGTTTGAGGAAATTGATATCCTTCTTTAGTCTCTTAACCATTCTCAACACCTCGCTTCAGCTCACCCGAGGCGTGTGCGACGGCCTCATCCTCCCCGATACCCCAGAAACCTGGATGTCTGGTGATTATCTTTGGTGCCATCAACCTGATAAGCGGCGCCTTGAACAACAGCATCGTCACGATATCGCAGAGAACGCCTATCGCCAGTGTCAGACCAAAACCCTTGACCGACCCCACGGCGATGAAGAAGAGAGCCAAGGCGCTGACGAGTGTCACCAAGTCAGCGTCGATGGAAGTGGTGATCGCATGCTTGACGCCCGTCATGGAAGCCGCACGGACAGAACGACCCATGCGGATCTCCTCTTTGAAGCGCTCGAGAATCAGGATCGACGAGTCGGCAGCCACACCGATGGCCAAGACGATCCCCGCGATCCCAGCTAGGGATAGGGCGAAGAGGCCTAGGATAGACAAGAGCGCCAAGATACCCAGATAGAGCAGCGCGAAGATGCCGATGGAGCCAGCAGTGAGTAGTCCTAGTCCTCTATAGAAGACCAGCAGATACAGGGCTACGACTATCAGACCGATGATGGCCACGAGAATACCTGCGCGCAACGAATCTTGACCCAGTGTAGGACCAACAACCTGTGAGGTGGCCACCGTGAGCGTTACTGGCAGCGAACCTGATTGCAGGACGGTCTTCAACGCGTTGGCGCTATCAAGATCATAACCACCGGTAATCGCCACATTACCATTCGTAATGGCATTCTGCACCGCAGGAGCGCTTTGGACCAATCCATCGAGCACAATGGCAATACGACCGTTGGTTGGATATAGAGCAGTGGTAACCTCTGCAAAAGCCTTAGTGGCCGAAGCATTCAATACCAGATTCACACTGTAGTTGGGACTTGTCTCGCTCTCTTTGCCAACATTAACCGAGGAGATATCCGCACCGGTGAAGATCGAACTATACGTGCCAGGCGATAAGATGATCGGCTGAATCGAAAGAGTTTCATTTTCAGTTCCACTGTCGGTCTCAGATCCACTGCCGGTCTCAGATCCACTGTCGGCCTCAGATCCACTGTCGGTCTCAGTTCCACTGTCGACAGCTTCCTCGTCAGGTATGGCAGCCTGTATCCAAGTCTGACCTGCCTCCAAAGCAGTGCGTTGTGCCTCATCGCTGACATCGGCGACATTGACGAATTCCAAATATCCTGTCTGGCCAATCGTCTCCAATGCCTGTGTCTGATCCACTACTCCAGGTATCTGGATCAGCAATTGGTTATCGCCCTGTTTCTGCACGCTGGCTTCAGAGGCTCCCAACATATTCACACGTCGTTCCACTACCAGCGTGGCAACCTCAAGATCATCAGCCGAGACAGCAGAGCCATCGGGTTTTGAGGCCTGCATCACTACCGAAAGCCCGCCTTTGATATCCAGTCCCTGGTTGATACGTTCATTCGGTGGCCAGAAAGCCACCACGGCTGCCGCCAGCAAGACCACTAAAAGGCACAGTAAGCCGATATATGGTCGTGCCCACGGTTTCTTCTTCTTTGGTTTGAATCTCCTGTCAGCCATACATTCCTTCTTTATCCAATAGCGCGATAGCCATTATCCTGAATCACCTATTATAGACATAAGTGCCCAACAAGCAGGGCAATTAAAGGAAGCTGATTAAAAATCATCTGCGGCAGGAGAGTCCAACCAAGATCTGAGGAATTCACCATATCTGCCGGCAATGATCGCCTGCCTGGCTTTCTCGGTCAAATCCAGTAGATAACGCAGATTGTGTACCGTTAGCAGGATGCCGCCAAGCATTTCCTTCGATTGCACTAGATGGCGAAGATAGGCACGTGAGTAATTCTTGCAGGTTGTACATTCGCATTGAGGGTCCAATGGTTCGAAGTCACGTGTGAAGCGTGCGTTCCTGAGGTTCAATCGCCCTTCACTGGAAAACGCGGTACCCATGCGAGCTGTCCTTGTGGGTAAGACACAGTCCATAAGATCCACTCCAACAGCAATCGCTTTGAGCAACGAGGTGGGATTGCCCACCCCCATCAGGTAGCGGGGCTTTGTTATTGGCAGAGCCTGCGCTACCTCGCCCAGACTTTCGAACATCAGGTCATGGGGCTCGCCCACCGAGTAGCCGCCAATGCCATAACCCTCGAAACCAGTGGTTTCCGCACCGATCTGCTCCAAGAGCGAGACGCTTTCCAGACGCAAGTCGAGGAAAGTCCCCCCCTGCACGATGGCGAAAAGCGCCTGCTGGGGATTGGTTTGGGCAATGCGGCAACGACGCGCCCAGCTAGCGCTCCGTTTGACAGCCGTAGCCGCCTCTTCTTTACTACAGGGATAGGGAGCGCACTGATCGAGCTGCATGATGATGTCGGCACCCAACTGATTTTGGATGCGCATATTATCCTCAGGTGTCCATCGACGCCTGCTTCCATCGATAATGGATGCAAAACTAAGACCGTCATCATCCAGCTTGAGAGTATCCGCCAGACTAAAGATCTGGAATCCGCCCGAATCGGTAAGTATCGGACGTTGCCAATTCATGAATCTATGCAACCCGCCTGCCTCAGCGACAAGTTCTGAACCCGGTCGCAGCGACAGATGATAGGTATTTGCCAACACGACTTGTGCCCCAAGGCTCATCAGTTGCTCTGGCTGCATGCCTTTGATGGTCGCACGGGTACCCACCGGCATGAAGGTTGGTGTCTGGACCAGTCCGTGCGGAGTGTGGAAGATACCGGCCCGAGCTGACGTGCTCGGGTCAGTGCTCTGCAGTTCGAAATTGAAATGGCTCATCGTTACGGCTCCCTGGATCAAAGGATCAACATGGCGTCACCAAAAGAGAGAAAACGGTATTGTTGCTTTACCGCCTCCTCATAGGCAGCTAATACCATCTCACGGCTGGCAAATGCGCTCACCAGCATCAAAAGCGTGGAACGAGGTACATGGAAGTTGGTAAGCAATGAATCGACGACATTGAATCGATAGCCAGGAGTGATATAGAGAGCAGTAGAGGCTCGTTCAGCTGCAATCATCGCTGCTTGCTCGCAATCATAGGCGCTCTCAAGCGTGCGCACGCTGGTAGTACCCACCGCAAAGACTTTTCCACCGCTTTGGCGAGTCTCCTCAATGGCCGCGATAGTCGATTGCTTGATACTGTAACGCTCAGTGTGGATGCGATGATCCTCGATACGCTCCTCGTCAACCGGCCTGAACGTGTCGATGCCCACCTCGAGTTCAACCGTCGTGAAACCCACTGACTTCGCTCGGATGCGCTCAAGCAACTGGGGAGTGAAATGCAACCCCGCTGTAGGAGCTGCGGCTGAGTTCTCGTTTTTGGAGAATACAGTCTGGTATAACTCCCGGTCGCCTTCATAACGGGTGATATATGGTGGTAGAGGTATCACCCCTACCGCATGTAGCGCCTGTGTAACAGTGGAGCTGCCACCCGTGCTCAAACGCACCAGGCGACCACCATGAACCTGATCAGGCAACCAGTCCAGTATCTCCACCATTATCGGCGCAGGAGTCGGCTGTCTTTCGCTACTGGTATCGCTATAAGGTACTACACTAAAGGCGCCTTTAGAGGCGTTGTTGGGGGCGCTGCCTGTGATGTTACTCTTTTCGTTGCTGGGGGCACACTCTATCTTCGCACCCGGCTTCAAACGCCTTCCCGGTTTAACCAGCGCTTCCCAGATTGATTCGCTGCCGTCAGGTTTCCGATCTACCTCTTTAAGCAGCAACAGTTCTGCGGCTGCCCCGGTATCCTGCTTTCGCCCCAACAGACGAGCCGGTAGAACCCGAGTATCGTTGGCCACCAACAGATCTCCGGAGCCAAGATATTCGATGATGTCGCTGAATCTGCGATGCTCGATGCGACCATCTTCACGATGAAGAACCAATAGTCTACAGGAATCCCGCGGCACGGTAGGCTCTTGGGCAATCAGTTCTTGTGGGAGCTGATAATCAAATTCGGCTGTAAGCATACTCATTCAGTACCTACCGGATTATCAGCACCATCGAGGGAGTCATCTGCTTTGCATTCAATCAGATTGCCATCAGCGACGCTCGTGTCCGAACTTGCCCTGACTTTCTGGTTCTGCTTACGTTGCTTCTTCCGGGCTTCACGTTCCAACTCCGCTTCGATCTCAGAGTAATGACAGCCACAGTAGTTTTGCCTGTACATACCCAATTCCCTTGAGCGCCGTGTAGCTACCGGAAAGAGAGGGCGATAGTCATCCCGTGCGGCATTCAGGCCACAACTTCTGGCAGCTTCATCGAGCTGAGCTATGATCAGCTGAGTGAATTGATACGGGCTGATGGTCAGCGTGGAACCGATGATGTTAGCCCCATTCGCGACTGCCAAGGCAGCCGTACGAGAAAAACGTAACCGATAGCAAGCCGCGCAGCGCTTCTGGCGAAGCAGTAGATTTCGCTGATAATCATCAGCTGTGGAAATGAGTGGATAGGGACCGCCGAAAACGCCCGCCTCTCTCTCCCACTGCTCTGGATCATAATCATCAATGATTAAAGCGCAGCCAATGCCCGAGGCATATTCAGAGAGGGTATCTAAGCGCAATCGATACTCCGCTTCTGGATGGATATTAGGATTCACGAAAGCTAACGCCACTTTCGCTTCTGATTGTGATAGCAGCCTCAACGGCTCAATTGAGCACGGGCCACAGCAGGCATGTAATAGTATTGATTCCATAATGTGTATTCTAATGGTGATTAGCTGGCAGACAATAGCTCAGCGGATGATTATCATCGGGAAAACAAAGAGACGACCTAGGTCGCCTCTCGTAGTAGTGCAACTATCTTAAAACCGGTTTACAGTTTACGGACGTTGCTAGCCTGGAGCTTACCGTTCTGACCGGTGGTGATATCAAATTCCACGCGGGCATCCTCATCGAGCGTCTTAAACCCATCAGTCTGGATTTCTGAGAAGTGAACAAAGAGGTCATCGCCGTCTTCACGTGAGATGAAACCATAACCCTTGTCCGGATTGAACCACTTTACCTTACCTTCAGCCATGTCTTGCCTTTCTTTCTGCCTTACAGGCATACCACTAACAGTGCGAACCCAGCCATGGAAACTCACTGCGCGCCTACGAGTCCGGGTAGACTCACAATGCGAAGTTTACCATACTGTTACAGAATTTCCATGAAAAAACGCAAATTGTTTGCGCAGCTATTTGGCGGTGTTTGTTTTCAGTACATCGTTTTGCATATTAGGTGCTAATCGATTCCCAAGCGTTGGATCTTCTCAACAGCTCGAGTCAGTACATCTCAACNNAGAGCTTTCTCCACTGATTGCGGCACCCAGTCGTGGATCCTGCCTCCCAACGAGGCAACCTCTTTGACCATCGATGATGAGAGATACATATGTTCAGGTGTAGCCATGATGAACATAGTCTCCAAATCTGGATTGAGATAGTAATTCAACGAGGCTTGCTGGAATTCGAACTCGAAATCGGTAACAACCCTGAGTCCCTTGACGATGGCGCTTGCCCCAACTTCTACGGCGAAGTCAACCAAGAGGTTAGAGAACGCCTTGACTTCGACGTTATCTAAGTGTTTAACAGCATCGACGATGAAGTCGATGCGGTCCTCTTCGCAGAAAAGCGGCCCCGTCCCACCCTTCTTCGGAGAGCTGGCAACACCCACCACGATGTGGTCGAATATTTGCGATGAACGCTCAATCACGTCGACGTGACCCAGTGTTATCGGGTCAAAGGTTCCAGGGATCAATGCCGTGCGCATGCTCATTCCTCCTCGTGATGGATAATGAAGTCGATCTGTGTTGTACCATATCTTTTGCAGGATAACAGTTCAAGGCTCCTGCCGTGATAAGAATCGGTCATCAACGGGGATTGCAGGGGGTCAGATGTATTGGACGCATGCTCATAGCTGATCAATGCGTAGGGCTGCAGCAGATTGCGTTCTGCTAACTGTGCTATTAGCTCATGCACCTGCTGTTGTTTGAATGCATAAGGTGGATCGAGGATCACCAGGTCGAATGGTACAATTTTTCCGAGTTCGCCCTTTTTAAGCAAGGTCAGGGTGTCTCCCAGTAAAACCGGAGCCGCGATGTTGAGTTTGAGAAGATTGTCCTTAATCGTCTTCACAGCCTTAGGAGCACTATCGCAGAATAGGCAGCTGGCAGCACCTCGAGATAGTGCTTCGATGCCTAAAGCCCCCGAACCCGCGAAAGCGTCCAGCACGTTGATGTCGGCGAAGCCTTGAGGTAAGGCGCTGTTCACTGTACTCGCCCAAGCTTCTCGAACTCTATCGGTTGTTGGCCGCGTCGAGCTACCTGGAACAGGGCTGATGATTCTCCCCTTGAATGCTCCGGCAATAATCCTCATTCAAATACCGTATCGGGTTTTTCTGTTCTCATTACCGATCCCGCTCCCTATCAAAGATCGACCCTAGTTCCCAGGCAAGCAAACGATGTTGGGGGAAGGCCAATTTGGGATCATCCGTCAGTATCAGCCGTGCGTCTTCGTGAGCCTTTTGGATAATCTCAGAATCCCTGATCACATTTATCAACCGCAAAGCCGTGGCGCCATGTTGACGACTACCGAGGATGTCACCTTCTTTTCGCAATGATAGATCGTATTCTGCCAGCTCGAAACCATCGTTTGTAGTCACCATCGCCTTCAGACGCTCTTTTGCCTCATCGGAGTGAGGATTGGCTATCAAAAACACCTTGGCATCAGCAGTGCCACGTCCCACACGTCCTCGCAGTTGATGCAGTTGTGAGAGACCGAATCTATCGGCGTCCTCGATTATCATCACAGTTGCCGAAGGCACATCCACTCCCACTTCCACAACGGTTGTCGAAACCAGGATGTCTATCTTCCGCGAACGAAAATCCGTCATCACCTTACGTTTCTCAGCTGATGAGAGCCGCGAGGTCATCAGCCCTATGCGCGCGTTGGGGAACACCTTATTTCGCAAGAACACCACTTCCTGCTCCGCTGCTTTAATGTGCTCGCCATCAAGCTCGGCAGTGAACTCGGTGATCAGCTCGGGTTCAGCCTGCTCCTGATCCTGTTGTTCGACGGCTTGTTGTTTGTCAAAGCTGATCAACGGGCAGATGATGTATGCCTGCTCACCGGCTTCAAGCGCCGTTTTGACTGCGTCATAGGCTTCACCTCGATTGCTGCGTGAAAGCAGTTTTGTTGTAACCTTGGTGGCCGATCTGGGTCGGCTGCGCAGGTAACTCACCTCCATGTCACCGTATAACGTCAAGGCAAGTGAACGAGGTATCGGCGTTGCGCTCATGGCCAATACGTCGCAACCAGACCCCTTCTCCTTCAACGAGAGTCTCTGTGCCACTCCGAATCGATGCTGCTCATCTATCACAGCTAAGGTCAGATGTTTGAACGCCACATCGGGTTCCAATAACGCATGTGTGCCAAACAGCACTGTCGTCCGCCCACAGGCTAGGTCTTCGAGAAGCATCTCGCGCTGTTGTCTGTTGGTCGCAGAAGTCAACAAGGCCCAAGGTATCCCAGCGGCATCGAACAACGGCCCAAGACTAGAGGCATATTGCTCTGCTAGCACCTCCGTTGGCGCCATCATCGCAGCCTGAGTGCCGCTGGCATGGACAGCCGCAATGGCGTAAGCAGCGACTATCGTCTTACCTGAACCCACATCTCCCAGCAACAAGCGGTTCATTGGGCATTCAACAGCCATATCCCGGAAAATATCACGTATGCATTGCTCCTGATCCACAGTGAGCTTGAACGGCAACGCCTGAGAAAGACGATCGATAACCGCAGCTTTAGTCAGATGCGCGAACGCTGCTCCAGTCTCGACATCTATTCTGCGTTTTCGTATCAGATGAAGCTGCAGGTAGAAGACCTCCTCAAAGGCAAGGCGTTTGTGCGCCTGTTTCTGTTCTAGCCAATCATCGGGAAAATGGATGGCTCTAAGCGCGCTTTGACGACTCATCAATCCGTGTTTGATACGCAGCTCTACAGGCAGAGGATCCAATACGGTATCTGTTGCCTCAAGCGCTTCTCTAACCAGTTTGGACATCAGTGCAACAGGGACAGCTGCCGTTGCACGATGTACCGGTCTGATCCCAGCAGCTTTCCTCGCGTCAACAGCTGCCTCCGCGGCATCATCCGCCGAAGATAGCACCGTATAGAGTGGAGCACTCAGGCGCTTATATCCGAAGTGGTGCTCAATCCTTCCCAGCATCAACACCTGTGTACCGGACTTGAGGGACTTCGCTATCCATGGTTGATTGAACCAGGTTGCAACCAGGACGCCGCTACCATCGAGCACAGTAACCTCTACCAGAGAGAGGTTCTTGCGCGGATGCTTCACGGTTACCTCATCAACTATGCCAAGGATGCTCTGCTTCTCGCCAAGACGAGCATCAGCGATGCGAACGACTGCCGAGAAATCGTCATAGCGAAAGGGAAAGTGATAGATGAGGTCACGCACTGTCGAGATACCGAGTTTTGACAGCCCTCTTGCGCGTGCACCCTTGATATGGCGGATGTGCGATACCTCGGCGTCCAATAGCAGTGTCTGTATCAGACGCTCAGAACTGAATGGATTATCCACTCGTGTTGCCATCTGCTGTTTGGACTCACTTGGCACGGTCCACTACTCTATCGCCATCACCAGCGGATACAGCGGCTGATCACCGCGATGGGCATCCACCTCAAGATCGGGATATGTCTCCTCAATATCTTGCAAGATGCTGTCAAAACCCTCTTGATCAAGATCATCGCCAGCAAGTATCGTCAGCGTATCAGCCTCATCTCCATGCAGCATCGCAACCAACTCCAAGGTGACCTGCCCCAGCTCGCTTCCAACCACTTCAATCGAATCATTGGCAATGCCGATGATATCTCCGCTGTTGATTGGTTTGCCGTTGGCAGACTTAGCATCCTTTATGGCAACTGTAACCTCAGCAGTGCGCACATCTTTGATCGCCTCTGACATCGCCCGCGCGTTTTCTTCCAAACCGGCTTCAGGATTGGCTAGGAATAAAGCAGAGAAGGCCTGAGGAACGCTCTTCGTAGGTACTACTGCCACTGGCTTCTCGCTTACCTCTGCCGCTGCATTGGCCGCCAGTATGATGTTCTTGTTGTTGGGGAACACAATGACTTTCTTGGCAGCTACTGCATTGATAGCATCGAGTAGATCCTTGGTAGAAGGATTCATGGTCTGTCCGCCGTTGACGATATAATCAACGCCCAAGGAGGTCAATATCTTATGCATTCCCTCTCCAGCTGCAACCGCGATGAAGCCAAGTTCCTTCAGCTGCAGAGGAGCCGTTACACCGCCATCCTGCTCCTGAAGCGTTCTCGCCCGTTCTTGGCTTTGCAGGCTCATGTTATGGATATGGACTTCTGAGACCTGTCCACGATCAGTCATGTACGACAGCACCATACCGGGGTCATTCGTATGTACGTGCACCTTGAAGTCAGGAGCACTTCCCACCAGCAACTCACAGTCGCCCAAGCCACCGAGGAATTCCTGAGCCTCATCGACATCAAGATCATCGCTGATCAACAGGAATTCAGTGCAATAGAGATATTCACTGCCCTCCCAGTCATCGATCTGCTCAATGGCCACCTGTGGTTCTGGTTTACTGATGCTCTCGATTGTGGGCAACTCAACGGTTTCTCCAGTCACAGCCCTGAAAAAACCCTCAATCAGCAGAGCCAGTCCAAAACCGCCAGCATCCACAACACCATTTTCCTTGAGTACGGGTAAAAGTTCAGGGGTTCTCTTCACCGACGCGAAAGCCACTTCAGAGATGAAGCGCAGTGCCTCATCTCGGGACTTCTTCTCATCAGCTGCCTGTCTTGCCGCCTGAGCGGTATCGCGCAAAACTGTGAGGATAGTACCCTCGACCGGCTTGCGCACGGCTTGGAAGGCAACTGCCGTTGCTCGCTCCAAAGCCTTAGCCATTGATGGGGCGTCAAACTCAGTGATACCTTCAAGGCCCTCACAAAGACCGCGTAGGATCTGGGATGTGATGACACCGGAATTCCCACGTGCACCCATCAGTGACCCATGAGTGATTGCCTTGCGAACGTCAGCGAACGATGCGCTTTCAGGCAAAGCGGCGACTTCTCTCACCACTGTCTCAATAGTCAATGACATATTGGTTCCGGTATCCCCATCGGGTACCGGGAAAACATTGAGCTTGTTGATATCGTCTTTGCGCTTTGCGAGCGCTAATGCCGCAGCTTGGATATACGGTAGATAATCTGAAGATGACATGAAACTTATACTCCGGTTCAACTACTGGGCCGGTCAGTGCTAGACCCATTCCAACAGAAACTGGTCATTTATTCTTTCGCACATGGACACCCTGCACATGCACGATGATGTCATCGATTGGTATCTCTGCATAATGCTCGAGTACGAATCTGACTCTATCTGCAAGATTGTCCGAAACCGTTGAGAGATTGGTACCGTGCTCAATCACCACGAATAGCTCCACGGAGATACCGGTCTCGCCGTTATGCACCAAGATGCCACGACGAAGTCTACGCGCTGGCAGCATCTTTGCGATGCCGTCCTGCAGCGTTGGCGCCGCCATGCCAACCACACCATAACTCTCCAGTGCAGCATAGCCAGCTAAATCCGCTATCACATCAGTGGCCACGCTCAGCGTACCGGGGACCACCTGTTCTTTCTTCTCTGTCATAGTGCCTCCAAATCCCAGCGGCTCGATCCCTGTCATCACTGTAATGAAAACGGACAGGACTTATCCAACGCCGCGAAAACACCGGGTTACGATTATACGGCACCACGCAGTGTTTTCGGAAGGCAGGCTGTGTTTTTCCTCTGAGGATAAGGTCTTGGTCGGATAAGCATAGGATAGGCAGTCAGATAGTCAATCGGATGAGTTTGATCACAGTCGCAATCGGAACACAGTGCCTTTATGATTATCGACGTCTTCGATTTTCAACGCTTTCTTCTGCCGCCATATGCCGATCCCTTGCGCGCTCCCTGCTTCAGTCGTGACAAGACGTCGCTCTCACTGGAGCCCTCAATGCGAGCTCTCAGGCGCACAGCCTGATCACGCAGACGGGCTGCCTGCTCAAAGTCCATATTCTTGGCAGCTTCGGCCATATCATCTTCCAGCGAACTGATGATGCGCAACACTTCCTCGCGCGCCAACCCACTCAGCTCCTCAGCAACCTGATCGACTGTAGTGCCAAAGTACTCGTCTTGTTCGTGTTGCATGTACTGCATGATGTCGCTGACAGCCTTGCGTATAGTCGCTGGTTCGATACCGTGTTCCTGGTTATATGCCATTTGGATGGTACGCCTACGCGCCGTCTCATCGATGGCAGAACGCATGGAATCGGTAACCTTCTCGGCATACATGATCACCTGTCCGGATACATTTCGCGCGGCACGGCCGATAGTCTGGATCAATGATCGGTGATTGCGCAGGAAGCCTTCCTTATCGGCGTCCAATATCGCCACTAGTGATACTTCTGGCAAATCCAAGCCCTCACGCAACAGGTTGATGCCCACCAGCACATCGAACTTCCCCAACCGCAGATCACGCAGGATCTCCACTCGCTCCAATGTGGCGATATCGCTATGCATGTAGCGGGCATTGATACCTTGGTCCAATAGGTGGTCGGTTAAATCCTCGGCCATCTTCTTGGTCAACGTTGTGATCAGGACACGTTCATTGCGTTTTGCACGTTCACGTGCCTCATCGATGATGTCGTCGATCTGACCGTTGACCGGTCGCACTAGAACCTCGGGGTCCAACAGGCCGGTTGGCCTAATGATCTGCTCCACGCATGCCTGGCTAACCCTTCCCTCATAATCGCCCGGAGTCGCGGAGACATAGACGAACTGCGGGATGCGATCTTCGAACTCGTCAAAGCGCAACGGCCGGTTATCAAGAGCACTGGGCAAACGGAAACCGTGCTCGGCCAATGTGATCTTGCGCGATCGATCGCCCTCATGCATGCCGCGAATCTGCGGCACGGTAACATGGCTCTCATCGATAATGCAAAGAAAATCATCGGGGAAATAATCTATCAATGTAAACGGTGGTTCGCCGGGGGCGCGTCCGTCTAGATGTCGCGAGTAGTTCTCGATACCGCTGCAGAAACTCATAGTTTCCAACATCTCGAGGTCGTAATTAGCGCGCATCTCCAGACGTTGGGCCTCCAATAGTTTACCTGCTGCACGAAACTCTCGCAGACGCTGCTCTAACTCCTCGCGAATCGTTACCAGCGCGTGCTCGACCTTTGTGCGCGCAGTGACGTAATGGGATGCCGGCCAGATTGGTATCGAATCGTATTCCTTAATCATCTCTCCTGTGACATTGTTCAGTTCAACGATCCGCTCAATCTCATCGGCGAACAATTCAATACGCAGGGGATTATCAGAGTACGGCGGAAAGACATCCAAAGAATCGCCGCGAACCCTGAATGTACCACGCAGCAGCTCGTAATCGTTACGATCGTACTGGATATCTATCAAGCCATGGATCAATGCGTCTCTGTCCATCGGCACCTTCTTGTCCAGGAAGACAGCCATGCCGGCGTAATCTGCTGGTGAGCCGATGCCATAGATACACGAGACACTGGCCACCACGATAACATCGCGACGCGATAGCAGAGCCGCAGTGGCAGCGTGACGGAGCTTCTCAACTTCCTCGTTGATGGAGGCATCCTTCTCGATGAAGGTGTCGGTCGTGGGAACATAGGCTTCTGGCTGATAATAATCGTAATACGAGACGAAATAGACAACGGCATTGTCCGGGAAGAACTCCTTGAGCTCTGAGGCTAATTGCGCTGCCAGTGTCTTGTTGGGAGCCATCACGAGAGTGGATTTTTGAACCTGCTCGATTGTCTTAGCCATGGTGTAGGTCTTGCCTGAACCGGTCACACCAAGCAGTGTCTGATATCGAAGCCCGTTGCGGATGCCTTCCGAAAGCGCCTCGATGGCCTTTGGCTGATCACCAGCCGGTTCATAAGGTGATACCACTCTGAAGACACCAGAGGCAAGTTGGTCATCACGCAGTTTTCCTTGCATTTCTGCCACGAGAGCCTCCTGTAATTCAGAAAAGACGATCCGCCGTGCGTTGGGCATACCAGTCATCCAGCTGCCCGTAGAGGGCCTGCAGCGAACCGCTGTTATCGATTACCGTATCGCTAATGGCGCGGCGCTGCTCGTCACTGGCTTGGAGTTCCATGCGATTTTGCACATCCTCCGGTCTCATGCCTCTGGCTACTGCCCGCTTGAAACGCAGTGGTTCCGGAGCCGCGATGCACAACACCTCGTCTTTCAGATCCAGAAGATCTGGAGCCTCGGCGAGCATCGGCACCTCTATAACCAGTAAAGAGGAAGCGGATCTTTGTTGACAGCTGCCATTCAAGATATAGTCTGCGACCCGTTGGATAACCGGCGGCCAGCAGATGGCATTCAACTTATTGGCAGACTCCCGGTTGATAAAAGCTCGGTCTGCCAACAGCGGACGGTTTATGAAGCCTTCGGCATCAACTATGTCATCTCCGAAGGCCTCCTGTAGTTGAGCTAGGACAAGTGGGCTTGTCTGCTCTTCCTTGGCAATGCCATCGAGATCGAGCACAGTGGCACCCTTGCTGCCAAGATAGTCACATGCAGTCTTCTTTCCTGAGCCAATCCCGCCTGTGACTAAAACCACATACATGCTCATACGCCTCCTAAGACTTTGGCATCCATGCTGCACGTATGTCCAAGTATAGCGTATTGCGATTCTGGCGTTTAAGACGTAAGCGACTCGGTATCATCCCAATCTAGTTGGCACCCAATCGGCAGTAGTCCTATATCAGGTTGTCATATCAACGGCAACACCAAGATCACCAGGAGCTTGTCTGTCTTGCGGAGGAGTTGCGGGGTTCTGTTGACGCATATTTCCACCTAAACCTTCCGGCGCACCAATGCCACCGCCGCCAAAACCCATACCTCCTTGAGTCGATTCAATCACCTGTCCGTCTGCCGACACGCTACTGGCTGCAAAACTTAACGTGAATTGCGTCAGCAAGGTGCCGCCACCGAGCATTCCACCGGTGGAGAATCCGTCTTCGCTGGTTGACTCCGCGTTGGAGACGTCGCCATCACGATAGAACGCATAATCCTCACCTACTACCAGGTTAGCCGAGCTGAAGACCAGCGATCTGTAATCCTTGCCCGCAACGAAACTGAATAGCACCGATCCCTGCGCGTCTGAAAGGGTGATCGCTGTTCCTGCTACGATAGTCGATTGCGGGGTATAGATGATCGATGCCTGAGAGGAGCTGTCACCACCCACGTTCTGCGCCATACCGGCTGAACCTACTGCGAGCATCGTTCCACCGTCGATGCTAGCACTACCCATGTAATCCAAGGCACCGTTGCCATCGTTGGTCGGTCCAGACACTAGCACAGTGCCGCCCGTTTGCGATAACGTCCCGTTAGAGTCGATGCCATCACCTTGCGCATCGATGCAGAGATAACCTCCACTGATTATCACATACAGATTATCGAGATGATCACTTGCCGCATTGACTCCATCATCACTGGATGTGATGCGGTACTCACCCCCCTGGAACAGGACCCAAGCAGCCTCCAAACCTTCATTGGATGAGTTGACATCCACTATCCCACCGCTAACACGTAAAGCAGATTCAGCATGGATGGCATCACCTTTGGCATTGATGATGACTTCTCCCCCATCCATCGCCACAAAGCCAACTGTTCCATCATCAGTGGCGGTGGATGTTATCGCATCGTCGCCAGCAACCAGATCAAGATTGCCAGCCTTGATCTTCACGCAATCCTTGCCCTGTAAGGTATCCGACACAGCTCTGAGTGTTAACTGTCCCCCGGTTATCACCAGGTTATCTTTGCTTACGATGGCGTGCGCAGCATTACCATTGACTGTCAGCGCGCCATTGCCATTGATTGTCAGGTCATCGTGGCTGAATAACGCGGCATCGTGACTTGCATGCCCATCGGCATCATCCGTGCTAACCTCATCTGAGGTCAGGTCGCTACGTTCGGATGAATCAGAGAGTGCGTTCTCAGAGCCATCCGCCAGCGTGATGAAGACCTTTTCCGCTTGTTCGATGAGGATCGCGGGACCGTTAGCGTTTGTCACCATCACGCCATCAAAAACCAACTGCACTTTGGCTTCAGGATCAGAGTCGACGATAATCGAACCATCGGTCAGAGCGCCACTGATGATGTAGGTGCCTTCAGTTTCAATGGTGATGGTATCGCCATCGACACTAACACCGGTGCCTGCGATCGAGCTACTGGATTGCGCCAGCTTGATGGATGTTGCCGTCGAAGCGTCGTAAGATGCGTCCAGGTCTCGGTCGCTATAGGAGAAGTCGATATCGTCCATGTTCTGAGCAGTCACGCCGCTGGCGGCATCCGCGCTCGTTCCACTACCTACCAACGATCCACCGACTGCTTCGCTGCTGCTTGCGGTCGAAGAGACGCAACCCTGCAGCAAAGCCGTAGCAAGTGTTAACGCAACCAGTACCGTGAAAACCTGTTTACTGGATATAGCTCTAATCACTCCAAGCGTCATTACAACCCTCCTGACTCAAGCTGATCATTTTTATCTTCATTACAGCTCCTCCTTACCAAAAAGGCCTCTGCCTAAAGCAATCTCTAAGTTGCCATTGCGTGTACGCAATTCATCGATGAAAGTCTTCTGGTCGACTCCAACCTTGAACATCACCTGATAGCGCAGCTGGTATAAACTGCCCATATTCGTGGTTTTAACCGCTACAAGATCGTGCTTAATGGTGAAGTGCTCAAAGACGGCATCGAACATGCCCTCATAGTCCAGCGATTCTGGAACAGTGATCTTCAGCTGGCGATAATCGCTTGAACGCTCGGCAAAAGCAGATAGGTTATAGAGCACCATCACGACACCCATCACAACAGTGAATATGGCGGCGATGGCAAGGAAGCCCATACCCGTTGAAAGACCAATCGCCATAGAGAAGAAGACAGCGGCTATGTCCTTAGCGCTGCCGGGAATAGACCTGAAGCGAACCAGCGTGAAGGCCCCCATCACTGCCAATCCGGCACCTAGGTTGCCGTTCACCAGCATTATGACCAGTTGGACCACAGCCGGCAATATCGCCAATGTGACGACAAAATCCTTGGAATAATCATTCCTGTACATATAGATGACCGCTGCCAGCAATCCCAGCAGTAATGATGCGGAAGTGCAAAGCAGGAACTGAACGATGTCTATACTCGCAATCCCCTGAGCAGAGGGCAGAACACTGTTGAAGAGCTCATCGATGGTCATGATAATAATCCTTCCTGATATGCGTACTTATAGGCATTCCCAACCTTGGAGAAACTTGTGGGATAAACCGCCAATTCATCTAACACTCGGCTCAGCCAGAGCGGATAGCTACCCGTGACCTTGATCTCCATCAGGGTCTGGTCCTTGAGAGGGAATTCATGGTCTGGAGCCGAGGAGAAATCCCATTCTCCGAATTGCCAGAATAAATTGCGGTCAAAGGTTATGCGTAGATCGTGCTGATTGTTGCCTGTCTCAGTCAGGGCAAGACGATCACAACTGATCTGTAGGAATGGTTGCAGCGGCTGGTAGCGCTTAAATGCCCAGAATAATTCACTCGCGATCTGGGAGTTAGGCATCCAATCCAATGCAATGTCGAATTCGGTCCCGCCATTGGCAGCCAAGTCGATTAACGCATGGGCTTCAGCCATGGTCGTTTCCAGACGACGTTTATAGACAACCCCTTTCAGCTTCTTCTTCTGCTCGAGGAAGACCCGCAAATCATCGGATTGCGATTGAAAGCCCAGCCCGTAGGTTCGTATCCGCAGCTTCTCCTTATAGAGCGGGCCCTCAATCGATTGGCGAGTAAGAAGATGGCTAGGCGTATCAAGATAAAGACTGTCGATTCTGGTTAGTCCATATAGATCTGGTTGCATATGCTCAGAGAGCATCTGCATCAATTGCTGATTTCTCACTGAGTCAATCAGATACTTCTGCTCATAGCGCAGGAACACGTTCTGTTTCATTGTTGTCCGCTCCTTTCGCCGCCCAGTATATCGAGGCAGACTGAAAACCAGCTGAAAACTGCATTAGCAGGTTTTTAGTATCAGGAAACGGATGGCTATCGACGTTTTCAGCGTTTTTTCAGCTGGATTGTCTACCATGGTCTTAAGCTGGTAAAGTAACGGCTATCCACGAAAGGAGATCGACTTGAATATCCTGGTTGTCGAAGACCAACGTCGTCTTGCGGATGCGTTGATTGCGATACTGAGCGATTCCGGTTATCAGGTCGATGCCGTCTATGACGGACAATCCGGATTGGATTACGCTTTGCTCGGTGACTATGATGTCATGGTCTTGGATGTCATGTTGCCCAATATCAACGGTTACGAAGTTATTCAGCAACTACGCAGGGCAAAGAGTCAGCTACCGGTATTAATGCTGACGGCGCGTGACACATTGAGGGATAAGGTAACCGGACTGGATTCTGGTGCGGATGACTATCTGACCAAGCCTTTCCAGGCTGCCGAGCTACTAGCAAGACTGCGGGCGCTTACCAGAAGGAAAGGTGAAGTTCAGCTGGAGACACTGGGTATGGGTAACACCACGCTCGATTTGCAGACAGCGGAACTTTCAAGTCCCAGCCACAGCGTTCATCTTTCGAGCAAGGAATTCGAGGTCTGTCGAATGTTGATGTCGGACAGGGAGCAGGTCTTCTCAAAGCAGACTCTTCTCTCGAGGATCTGGGGTCTTGAATCCAACGCAGACGAGAACAGTGTTGAGGCATATGTCTCGTTTCTGCGCAAGAAGCTGTCCTACATCGAATCGAATATCACAGTTGTGACCCTGCGCATGTTGGGTTACCGTATGGAGGTTGACGTCCTCCAAACAGGTTCTCAGATTGATAGTGAAATGGACATATCAAAGCTAGGCGGACGGGGAATATAGATGCTCGTCAAACTGAGACGACGCTTTGTCTTAATGACCATGTTGCTGGTTGGTCTTGTGCTTTTAGCGATCTTCTTCGCGCTGATCATTTCTACCTACCAAACGCAATACGCTCAGATCCAACACGCTTTGGAGCGAGCAGTGGCCTTTGACTCAAACCCAGTTGATCGAAACCTGGATAACAGACTTGATGCTTCCAATAGTCCTGAAATTGGAGCAGTGCCGCCAACTGACTCTGAAGCTTCCAACCAACAAACCGCGCAAGAGAACCCACTCCCGAATGATAATCGCATCCCATTAGGTGAGAGCTTTATACCCGTGGTGATCGTTGAATACGATTCAGATCAGGAATTCCAGATACTCAACGATGACATCGTCTCCATTGACACTGAGCTGATCGGTAATGCCGTGCAGCGACTTTCGACGACGAGTGATGATAGAGGCTGGATCAGTGACGCGGGATTGTTCTATATGCGTGCAGAGGGTCAATCCGGAACCCGTTTCGCCTTCGCCAGTGCTGCGCCGTTATATAATGACTTGCTCAGGGTATCTGGTGTATCGGCATTGATAATACTGATTGCCTTCTTCGCATTGTTCGCTATCAGCATCTTACTATCTCGCATCGCTTCAAAACCCGTTGCAGAGGCCTGGGACAGGCAGCGGCGCTTCATCGCTGATGCATCACATGAGTTGAAGACACCGATCACGGTTATCGCGGCAAACAATAACATCGTACTCTCCCATCCAGAGGAAAGTATTGAGTCACAACGTCAATGGCTGGAAAGCTCTCAGATCGAAGCATCACGTATGGAGGATCTGATAAGGGACCTATTATTGCTGGCGCAGACTGATGCAAGCGAAGACGTCTTTAAGAGAACCGGCTCGTCATCTGATATTGATTTGAGTTCAGTGGTTGATAAACTTATCCTACAATTCGAGGCTGTACTTTTCGAGCACAGACTGGGATTGGAAAGCGATATCGATCAAGGTATCCGCATCAAGGGAGACAGCCATCAGATTGAACGCCTAGTTATGATATTAATGGACAACGCTTGTAAATACTCTGAAGATGGTGGCCTTGTCAAAGTCTCACTCAAAGCAGCAACAGGTCGTCATGGCAAAGCCGTTTTAATGATCTCGAACAGTGGCAGCGTGATACCATCGGAAGATCTGCCACATGTCTTTGAGCGCTTCTATCGTGGTGATGCTTCGCACAGCAATATGGTTGAGGGATACGGTCTTGGTCTCTCTATGGCCAAGAACATCGTTGATGCCCACCATGGGAGCATCAGCATAAAGAGCGATCCTGCGGAGGGTACCGCAGTGCAGGTAAGCCTCTAAGCCGCTTAATCGCCAAGAAGGGGGTTCCAAAAAGAGAGATGGGCGCTTGAGCGCCCATCTGCGAGTTCGAATGCTAAGTCGTCTGCGTGGCAGGGGACTTATTCCACAACCTCTTCGCTGAGAGCCTCTACGGCTTCCTCAACAACAGCTTCGACTTCTTCTGCTACTTCCTCAGCCACATCCGCGGCCTCAATATCCTCAACGGGAATCTCGACGATCTCCTCGGTTACTACCTCGTCAACAGGATCGGCGATCTTTTCCTCAGTAGAAGCCTCTGCATCTGTGGCAGGTTTATCCTCAGCTGTCGTGTCGCCTTTATCCTTGCGGGTCTTAACCTTAGGCTTGATCATCGAAGGATCGGGTTCGGCAACTTCGATCTCGATACCCAGGGTCTCGGCTGCAGATTTCATCGACAGTGAGATGCGACGGCGTTCTGCATCGATGTCCATAACCTTGACGTGAACAGTATCACCAACGTGAACCACCTGAGCGGGAGCCTCAACATGCTTAGGAGCCATTTCGGAGATATGCACTAATCCTTCGATGTTGTCACCGAGCTCCACAAAAGCACCGAAGTTCACCAGTTTGGTGACTCGACCTTCAAGGATAGCACCGATAGGATAATTCTTCACCAGCTGACGCCAGGGATCCTCGGTGGTCTGCTTGAGACCAAGTGAGATACGCTCGCGGCTTGTCTCAACCTCGAGAACCTCAACCTCAACGACATCGCCAACCTTGACGACTTCGGACGGATGGCTAACATGGTTCCATGAAAGCTCACTGATGTGAACCAGACCGTCAATACCGCCCAAGTCCACAAAGGCGCCAAAGTCTACGATGGAGCTCACGGTTCCGGTAAGACGCATGCCCTTGGTGAGCTTCTCCAGTATCTCGGAACGCTCGTTCTTGCGACCCTCTTCTAGGACAACGCGGCGCGAAAGCACAACATTGTTGCGGTTGCGGTCCATCTCGATCACGCGTGCCTCTATCTTCTCACCGGTAAAGGATTCCAGGTCCTTCACGCGACGCAGATCGACAAGTGAAGCCGGCAGGAATCCGCGTAGGCCGATGTCTAAGATCAAGCCGCCCTTGACGACTTCAATGACCTCTCCCACAACATTCTCACCGGAATTGAATTTATTCTCGATATCTATCCAGGCACGCTCGTATTCAGCACGCTTCTTGGACAGTATCAGACGCCCGTCTTTATCTTCCTTCTGGAGCACGAGAGCTTCGATCTTCTCGTCGAGCACAACTATCTCGGAAGGATCGGCATCCTTCCTAATCGATAACTCACGTGCTGGGATGACTCCTTCAGACTTGAAACCGATGTCGAGCAGAACCTCATCATGCTCGATCTTCACTANNTCGTCGATATCAGTCATCTCGATGACCGATGTGTTCTTGATTTCACTCAAGAGTGGACCCCTTCCAAAACGGGGCCCCGTCTGTCACGCTTTTCATCACAGGCGCGTGCGTCTACGTGAAACATATCTCGGGGCCAATAGGACTGTTAAGCATGCCCAATGGCATGCAAAACCAAGCACTTTAGTATATAAGTTATAACAAAAAGTAACAAGACTAGCAAAGCAAAACAATCTTTTTACTTACTAAGCGGAATCAACCAGCGGAATCAACCAAGCAGAATCAAGCCGAATCGCCGCTTTGATCAGAATCACCCGAGCCGGGGTCGGGAGTTGTGGTTCCTGGGTCAGGCGTGGGGGTTTCTGGCTCCGGCTCAGGCTCTGGTTCGGGTTCCGGAGTGGTGGGCTCAGTCTCCGTTGTTGTTTCGGGCTTTGCTGTCTCCTGCTTCCTGAATGTGGATCTGAAGGTGTCTTCCCGCAGCACGTTCCCATCTTTATCATATACGGTACGATAATTGGTGATCGAGCTACCAGTATCCCAATAGGACCACGCGCTGTTAGAGCTGCTCACCGTTCTATCCTCACTGGTTCCCCAGATAGATATCACCATGTCATAGCCGTTCCATGTCGCTGTGATGAGTATATAGCTCTGCAAATCATTCTTGAAGATAAGATTTGGCGACGGCCAAGAGACAGCTGAATCCCTGCCAGCTGGATAATTGCTCATGTAAAGTGAGTGATTAGTTCTTTCGATGATGGGCAGCCCTGCCTCATAGGCAGCATTGAACACACCGGTCGCTACATTACAGATGCCGCCACCCTCCTCGGTAACAACCTTGTTACCAACGATAGCGCCCGCTCCCTTGAAGCCATTCTCATAGCTGGCATTGCCAACAACCTTATGGAAATCCCAAACTTGACCCGGTGCTACCAGCGAATTGTTCAAGAAGCTTAAGGCTCTTTCGATGTTGAATTCCCTGTTGCTACTGCCACCATAACCGTAGTTGAGTGTATAGGAGACTATCAGTTCCTTGACTCCCATCGCCTCTGCGTCTTCTTTGGTGACCTTTGGCTCAACGATACCCTGCGTGAAGGTCAGCGATCGCTCGCCGCCCTCGAAGATGATCTTCTCTAGCAGCGGGATGCTCTCCCGGATGTTAGGCCCTTCTCCTGATTCTCCCCCTTGTATCACGGGCGTACCGCTGGAAACATCGAACCAGGCATCCTCAGCAGAGCCATATCCGAGGTCGCCCATGACAGACTGAATAGCCGGCACGGCGATCTCATCATCGATGATGAACGCGAATTCCAGCGCATCAACCTCTCCCGGAGTGGGATTGACGATGATCTCATCGAGATGAGCGATATTGGCATCTGTAGTTGGCAACTCGGTACCCGCAGGTATGACGATGGCTTTTGTCCAAGTGGCAAGCTGTACGGAAGTGAGCTCCCAACTACTGTCCTGGTAATTGATGGCCACTGGCTGGCTCAGGCGATCTGTAAGGAATGCGGCGGCTTCCTCAGCCTGCTGCTTACTGATATCCACAGGATCTTTTCTCAGTGGCACAGGAAGTTTGCTCTCGCCACCTTTGATGAAGGCCTCGGTGATCTTCTCTTCAAAAACATCACCATCGACGCACTCTCCGTCATTGCCTGCTGTAATGCTGACAACACCTTGGCCATCGATGCTGATCCCATAATTGACCATGGGAATACCTATGGCGGTACCAATGCTCTTTTCGAGTGCTGAGAGCTTCTCCGCATCGAATGTCAGCGAAGGCTCAAGTTCGACTCCCTGACTCCATGCTTTGAAGCGCCCAGTAAAGAAATCGATCAAACCTCCGCGGCCAACAGCATAGGCCTCTTCGATCATGGCCTGATCATCGATTGCCACCCCAACTTCCTGGTAGCTTATGTCCCAAGATGTCGCTACCGTAGAAAGTGGCGCGGGGCCCTCTGAGCCCTCTTCCTGTTCTTCGTCAGCAGTATCATCACCAAGAACAGTGCTCTCAGTCGATTCCAATGCATCCAAACGCCGCTGAGTCTCGTCATCCGGTCTGGCTTTGATGACTGTCTGCTGAACAGAGGTACCCAGTGTTTCATTCAGCCGTGTCAACGCCTGGTCTTTTGTCAGACCACCTAGGTCGATACCGGATATCGAAACCCCGGGATGCACCTTGTTGAAACTCAGAAGAGCCTCAACTCCAAGTGCCGCAGCAATGAGAACCACGATCGCGATGGCCACGATGACGAGGATCCTTGTGATGCCGATTTTCTTCTTACGCAGATGCGCAGGTGCTTTTTCGACAGCCTTTTCGGTTGGATCAGCAGAATTCTTCTTGAGACTCAATGGTGCTCCCTAATGCAGTTCATTGCCCATGATGCAGATATCCTCGCTTTAGGTATCTTGTATAGATTCTAACTCATACGGTGCGCGTATCATATCCATCTCCTGGTTGAATTGTGTCTGCTAGCGGTGCCCAACACACGCAAATCATTAGTTGGGCAGAGATATCGTGAATAGTCATTTGCAGCGCAACCTGTTTATCCTATAATCGTGTGACCCTTAAGGAGGTTATAATGAAATTCACCTGTACAGTTTGCGGTTATATCTACGACCCTGAGGTTGGAGATCCGGATAACGGAATCGATCCCGGAACTGAGTTCGAGGATCTACCCGAGGACTGGGTCTGTCCGGAGTGTGGAGTAGGCAAAGACTTCTTCGAGCCTCTGGTCTGACACACAGCAGACAGGTTTGATTCATCAGCGGATCTTCACAAGCGGCGCAAAACCTTTGAGTAGCTTCTTGGTCTCACCGCTTCTGTTGAATCGCACCTGCAAAACGTCACCAGAAACCGATACCACGACACCGCGACCAAATGTCTTATGGTCGACATTGTCACCTGCCTCAAAGCTCTCTTGATTGAGTGAGGCCTGCGCTTGTCTTGGTGATGAGGCAGAATCTACATCTGATACCTTGCCTGTTACGCTCGCATAGCCAGTGTCACTCTTGCTCTCACCAGTATTGGCGCCATAGACTCTCCCGCCTTGTGTATCGCGGCCGCCCCCTGTGCCATACATACCACGTCTGTCACCACGCTTCTCCCAACCAACACCACGGTATCCGACCGAGCCCACACCGGATATCTCAATGAGCTCCTGTGGTATCTCCTTGATGAAACGCGACCGTGGATTCACCTGAGTATTACCAAACAAGGCACGAATCTGTGTACAGGTCAGATAGAGCAATTCCCTCGCTCTGGTGATAGCCACATAAGCTAATCGCCGCTCTTCCTCTAGCCCATTGGGGTCTTCGGATGACGCAATATGCGGGAAGATGCTTTCCTCAAGTCCCGAGATGAAGACTACGGGAAACTCCAATCCCTTCGCAGAATGTACTGTCATCATAGTGAGATAGTCATCACCATCTACCAAGGCATCCAAATCGCTTCTCAAAGCCAACCATTCCACGAATCGCGAGAGTGTTTCGCTGGCTTTTGAAGTTTCTCCGACTGATGAGGTTTCACTGACTGTTGCGGTTTCGTTGGCTGTCTTGGTTTCGCCAGCAATTGAGGTTTCGCCAGCAGTATCCTCATCAACTTCGTGGTGGCTTTCGTCAAACTCCTGAGCGACACCGAAGAACTCGCCGATGTTCTCGATACGCCCCTTTGCCTCATCGGTACGCTCTGCCTCGAGCGCAGATATCAATCCGCTTCTGTCCACCACCATTTCAACGATTGGACGCAGCTCTCCACGGTATTCTGTCGCCTCGACGATGATTTGCCTGAACTGCTCGAGCGCGGCAGTTACCTTCGATCCCAGCAGTGATTCTGCTATTGCTCTGTCAACGGCAGCCATGAAGCTTATCTCCTGCGCGCGGGCGATATCCTCCAGTCGCTCAATCGTTGTTTTGCCTATCCCTCGACGCGGGGTGTTGATGATGCGTTTTGCGGAGATGTCATCAGCGGGATTCACTACCAGCTTAAGATAAGCCATGACATCGCGAATCTCTGCACGGTCGAAGAAGCGTGTTCCTCCTACGATGCGGTATGGCACACCGGCCCTGAGCATCATGTCCTCAAGCACACGCGACTGAGCGTTAGTACGATAGAAGACGGCAAAATCGTTGTAAGGTCGACCATTACGATGCAGCTTCTCAACTTCAGAGGCGATCCAACGTCCCTCATCGCGTTCATCATTAGCCTGATATAAAGCGATCTTCTTTCCGCTACGTCCTTCTGTAAACAGTCGCTTGGCCTTTCGGCGGGTATTATTGGCAATCACTGCATTCGCCGCGTCCAATATCGTCGATGTTGAACGATAATTCTGCTCTAGCTTGACAGTCCTTGCCTCTGGATAATCACTTTCGAATTCAAGGATATTGCGGATATCGGCACCGCGCCAAGAGTAAATCGACTGATCATCGTCGCCAACAACCATGATGTTGCGGTGGGCCTGCGCAAGCAGTTGAGTGATCTGGTATTGAGCATGGTTGGTATCCTGATACTCGTCTACCAACAGATAACGAAAGCGTTGCTGATAGCTTTGCAGCACCTCGGAGTGTTCTTTCAATAATTGATGGGCCTTTACGAGAAGGTCATCAAAGTCCATGGCGTCCGCCCTGTGCAGGCGCAACTGCAACTGCTCATATATCCGCGCTGTCAGCTTATCAAAGCCATTGCCAACAGACTCACCGTACTCTTTGTAACCGATCAGTTCATTCTTCGCACTGGAGATGCGCGCCCTGACGCCATTGATCGGGAACCTTCGCGGATCGATATCCAGCTCGGCATAGATCTCTTTGAATAAGCGCTTGGAGTCGTCGTCGTCGTAAATGGTGAAATTGCGGCTGAAACCAATCAATGGGGCATCAGAGCGCAGCATCCGCACGCACATGGCGTGGAAGGTCATCACCCACATGCCGCGTACTCCGCCCGAAAGCAACTTTCCCAATCTCGACCGCATCTCAGCTGCTGCCTTATTTGTGAAAGTGATCGCCATGATCTGATACGGAGAGACCCCCAGGTCCTCTATCAGATGCGCAATCCGATAAGTGAGTACACGGGTTTTTCCCGATCCCGCACCTGCGAGCACCAACAGGGGGCCTTCTGTGCACAGCACGGCCTCCCGCTGGGCATCATTTAACTGATTGAGTTCAAGCGGCATTAAACGCGACCTTATCCATATTTATCTTGTCTGCCACGAGGGCTAGACAATAGTCTTCCCAACTGCGGCAGCTATCAGGCGCAATTCAGCCAACAGCTCCTCGAACTGAGGGATCGTCAGCTGTTGCGGACCATCCGACTTTGCTTTGGCCGGATTTGGATGCACTTCGATCATCAGAGCATCGCAACCGGCAGCTACTGCTGCCTTTGCCAATGAGGGAACCAGATCAACCTGACCAGCTGGATGCGAGGCATCGACGCAGATCGGCAACAATGAACGTTTATGGATTACCGGCACGGCCGAGATATCCAAAGTAAAGCGGGTGGCCGTCTCAAAGGTACGCAGACCACGCTCGCAAAGCATCACATTGGGATTGCCGCCCATTGTCAGATACTCTGCTGCGCTCAGCCACTCATCGATAGTAGCTGCCATACCGCGTTTGAACAATATCGGCTGATGTCCCTCTGCTGTAGCCTGACCTATCGCCTTCAACAATTCAAAGTTTGCCATGTTGCGCGTGCCGATCTGCAACGCGTCAACATACTTAAGCACCAGATCGATATGAGCAGTATCGACGATTTCTGTGATCGTCTTCAAACCATGCCGCCGGCCTACGTCCGTTATCAGACGTAAACCCTCTTCACCTAAGCCTTGGAATGAGTAGGGACTGGTCCTAGGTTTGAATGCTCCTCCGCGAATCCAACGCAAACCTGCTCGCTCCAACGCCTCGCCAACAGCTTCCATCTGCTCGGCATCTTCAATCGAACATGGCCCAGCCAGCAAAGTGATGGTGCCCTTCTCATGGTAAGGTACGTATGTCATGCGCGCATCTCCTTACTCACACGGAGGATAGTGGAGTAGATTGTGCGCAAGTCGTCACTGAATAACGGTCCTTCATTGAAACTGGCCAGTCGCTCGAAAATCTCTTCCTCGCGCTTAGGGTCATATAATCCCAGTTGAGCCTCAGGTTTCAATTCCCTGATCGCAAGTGCTTGGTAAGCACGCTCGTTGAGTAGACGTACGATCTTCTCGTCTATATCATCGATTTGTGCGCGCAGCTCTGCGATCCTTAATTGGGCGTCATCTTGCTTGGACATCTCGCTTCCTCCCTCTGGCATAGAATCGTCCTGACAGCATACCATAGGCAATACTGTGATTGAGCGCTCTAACGGCTGAATGCGTCACACTCATTTGTGATAGGGCTCACCGCTTATGATCTTGAAGGATCGGTAAATCTGCTCCAGTAACACAACTCTGGCCAGGTTATGCGGCAACGTGATCTTGCCTAAGGAGATGACGAGCTTGGATTTAGCCTGAACGTGGGCATCTACACCCACAGAACCGCCTATCACAAAGGCGATGTGGCTTGATCCGCGATTCTGCATCTCGGCTATAGACTCGGCCAGTTCATCGCTATCAAGTTGCTCTCCCCTGCTATCTAACACGATGAGAAAAGCTGACGGGGACAACGATTTAAGTATGTCTTGGGCCTCAAGAGCTCTTATCTGGTCATCATTGTCGCAAAAACGCAAACTGCGGTCAGCAACCTCAGTTACGCTGATACGCGCATAGGGAGTCAATCGCTTGAGATACTCCGCGCAGGCTTCAACCCAAAAGCGCTCCTTGAGCTTGCCAACCGCAATGATGTCAATGCGCATTCACTGACGACCTGAGGATTGTGCATCGGATCCCAGCTCCACATCAATGGTCGTGGTAGAGCCATCGCGGACAATCTCCAGTTCAACGTTATCTCCCACAAGATGGCCACGCACTCCGATAATCAACTGAGCAGCCGAGGCAATCTCCGTATCGTCGAATTTGGTGATGATATCGCCCTGCCTGATACCGGCGGAATCTGCAGGAGAACCGGGTACTACGCTTTCCACATAGGCGCCGGCATCGACAGAGAGTCCCAATCGCTGCGCAGTTGCAGGATCGAGCGAACTCAAGGTGACGCCTAGGTAGGCATGTTCGACATCCTCGCCAGCCATAATCTGATTAGCTATCGTCATGGCGTAATTGCTGGGGATGGCAAAACCCACTCCTGAGGATGACCCAGAAGATGAGCTGATCAAGGTATTGATGCCAATCAGCTGGCCTTGGGAGTTAACCAGTGCGCCTCCGGAGTTGCCAGGATTGATGGCGGCATCAGTTTGGATCATATTCGCATAGATGTTAACACCGGTTGTCGACTCCATAGTGGTTGAGCGGAAAAGTGCCGAGACGATGCCAGTCGAAACCGATTTCTCGAGTCCGAACGGGCTGCCTAAGGCCATAACCCATTCGCCAACTTTGACCTCATCCGAATCAGCGACCTCGATGGGAGTCAAACCGGTAGCATCCACTTTAAGCACAGCAAGATCCGAGGAGGGGTCAGAGCCAACTACACTGGCCTCAAGCTGTATGTTCTCATCGAAGCGCACCATGAAACGAGTGCCGCCTTCCACCACATGATAGTTTGTGAGGATGAATCCATCATCGGTGATAACTACTCCGGATCCCAGACCAGATTCCTGTAATGAACTGGAGTCGCTACCCAAAGCGTTATCGTCGAAGAAACCACCCGAGCTGAAAGACTCAACATACACGTCGATGTTAACCACGGAAGGTAGTGCTTTCGCTGCTACTACTTCTGCCAGTGAAGCATCTTCATCCGGCGGCGAGATAATAATGCTTCCGTTGCCGCTATTGCTGACATTGTCGACATTGGTTACATTGGTGAAATGGAAGCCATCCGTCGCGAAATAAAGTATCCCATATGATAGAGCTGCGCCGATTATCACACCTAATAGACCCAACAGAAATGCCAGACCTTTGGCGGTCTTGCGTTTTTCCTTACTAGTAGTGCTTGATCCAGGATAGTAAACCTGGGAATTACCCTGCGGGCTTCCTTGTGGTCGAGCTGCGGTTGGCATATCAAAGTTTGGCGCATACGTCGCATAACCAGCATTCGGCGCTGCTGATGAACCCGGATAAGTACCTTGCGTTCCTTGATACGGCGCCGGTCCACCTTGAAATGAACCCTGTGTTCCCTGAAACGATGCGGGCGCGCCAGTAAAAGAGCCAGGAGCAGTAACCTGCGCCTGCGTTTGGGCAGGTGGATAGCTTTGCTCAACAGGTAAGGGAGTGCCACTCGTTTCTTCGGGACGAGGATCCACGGGACTATCATCTGCCATTTGAGTCACCTCAACATTCCGGGAAGGGTTACGCCACTTTTATGGCTGGAAAAAAGATACCACGTAAGCATTCACCCTGCATTTATTTATATAAAACTTCACCGTTCTGACAACAAAGATACTCTCCAAGATGTAGCAGAGCCTGCCTCGAAGCTTATGCTCGGTGCTAAGGTTGGGGTGATTGGCAGCGATACAGAGAATTGAACCATCAACTCAGTAAGCGTTTACGTAGATAGGCGATGATATCTTCAGACTCATACATTGGTTTGCCGCCTATGAACAAGCAGGGTACCTGGCCCATGCCGCCAACCTCAACTAGCTTCGATCTGTTTTCTGGCATCATAGTATTCTTGAGTTCGATTTCAATATCGTTGGTTTTTAAGAAGCGCAGCACTTTCAAACAATACGGACAAGTTGGTTGATAATAGAGTTCGAGATCAGTCATCATGACTCCTTCGATGCTTTGTGATCAGACTATTTATGTATCCAGAATTGTAACACTTCTTCAAAGTCAACTTTATGGATAAGCACAAGTGACAGGTCGTCGATTACCGGTTATCGTTCGCTTTACGCCGTAGGCCCCCTACCG
>DBPN01000035.1:40370-67173 GCA_002305585.1 Eggerthellales bacterium UBA1419 | reverse complement strand
GGGTAGTTGCCGCATAGCCAGAACCTGGAATATCAGGCGTCTCCATCCCCCACTACATATCTAGCAACGCTAACGTTCACAGCAATACGCTCACAATAACAATAACAAAACCCACCAGTCCTGGAGTCAATCCAAACCTGGTGGGTCACATTTTGTGGTGGGCGTTGAGGGATTTGAACCCACGACCTCTTCCGTGTGAAGGAAGCGCTCTCCCCCTGAGCCAAACGCCCGTTTAGTGCAAGAAGTCATTCTATACGGGATGACTTCTCAGCGCAAATAATAATCAATGGAATGAGACAAAGGCACCACTCATATAGGCAAATAAAGCCGCGTAGATCAGCACACCGGCGACTATGGCAAGAATAGTCTGAACCCAACAACCGATGATGCTGAATAGCACCGCGTTCCTTAGCGCCAAGTTATCCTTGTTCATCGCCCAGGTAACTGTGATACCCAATACCGAAAGGAAGAATCCCAGCGCAAAGTAGCCAACCTTGGCACCGGTTGTAAGCTCTTGATTATACATACCGACCGTCCTTCCCTCTCGTTGCCCGCTCAGCAGGCTGATACCTGACCATTAGATGGTTTCCCGTGCTTTAAAAGCCTTGCCTGCCAATCAGACTACCACACTCACCAACTTACCCGGTACCACAACTACCTTGCGCACGTCTCGCTCACCTATCGCCTCGGCAACGGCAAACAAAGCTTCGCGACGCACCTCCTCTTCATCAGCGTCACTGGCTACGGTGATGCGCGCCTTGATCTTGCCGTTCAGCTGTACCGCCAGCTCCACAGTGCTCGCTATCGCCTGCGCGGGGTCATAGCTTGGCCAAGGTTGGAGGTGAACGCTATCCTGCTCGCCCAAAACCCGTTGCCAAAGCTCATCGGACACGTGCGGCGTAAAGGGCGCCAGCAGCAGCACAAGGGTCCGTGCAGCGCGGGTCGATAGCTCATCGTCACGCAGCCCATGTGGCAACTTGATGTATGACTGCACGGTATTCGCCAGCTCCATGATGGCAGAGATAGCCGTGTTGAAGTTGAATCGCTCGATGTCGCTGGACACCTTGCCAATCACGCGATGCAGCTCACGATTCAGCTCTGCTCCCCTGCTGGTAGCATCATCAGGTCCAAGTGATTTGTCGTAGACCGAAAGCAGGTTGCCTTCTTCGTCAACCACTGCCTCACCGCTCAGGTCAAAGACACTGCGCCAGATGCGATTGACAAAGCGATACATACCCTCAAGCCCCTCCTGCGACCATTCCAGATCCTTATCCGGAGGTGCCATGAACAGGATGTAGGCGCGTAGCGCGTCGGCACCATAGCGGGCGATCATGTCTTCTGGCGCAACCACGTTGCCCTTCGACTTGCTCATCGTCTCACCATTGAGCTTGACCATGCCCTGAGTGAGCAGATTCTTAAACGGCTCGCTAAATCCGAGCAATCCGGCATCGCGTAGAGCCTTGGTGAAGAAGCGCGAGTACAGCAGATGCAAGATGGCGTGCTCGATGCCACCGATGTACTGGTCGACAGGCATCCAGTTATCCGCTGTCGCGCGCTCAAAGGGCAACTTATCGTTGTGTGGATCGGTATAGCGCAGGTAATACCAGCTTGAACAGGTGAAGGTGTCCATGGTATCGGTCTCACGGTGTGCGGCAGCGCCACACTGCGGGCATTTAACCTCATAGAATTCGGGGCGATCAGCCAGCGACTCACCCTTGGACACATCAACATCCATCGGCAACACTACCGGTAGATCGGCCTCAGGTACCGGCACAATACCACATGCATCGCAATAGATGGCTGGAATCGGGTTGCCCCAGTAGCGTTGGCGCGAGATAAGCCAGTCACGCAGACGGAAGTTAACCGTGGGACGGCCTTTGCCTGCAGCCTCAAGCTGCTCGATAACCGCTTGTGCGCCCGCGGAGTCCTTGCCGCCTGGTTGCCCTGTGAAGCTGCCGCTTTGCACCATCACGCCATCACCGGCATAGGCCGCTAACCAAGGCACATCACCAACTATCCGCTCGCGCTGATCCTTAAGTTGCTCGTACAGAGGATCGTCGGTGGCGAGGATAACCGGCGGAATGGCTAATCCGTACTTGCGGGCAAACTCGAAGTCGCGTTGATCACCACTGGGTACCGCCATCACAGCGCCAGTGCCATAATCCATCATCACGTAGTCACTAACCCAGATGGGCACCTTCTCGCTATTGATGGGATTGATTACGTAGCGTCCGGTGAAGGCACCGTTCTTCTCTCGCTCGCCCTTGGATCGTTCCACAGCGGTTGCACTAGCGGCTAGCTCGACTACTCGCGCCACCTCGGCCTCGTAGGCTGTATCGGAGACAAACTCGCGCACCAGCGGGTGTTCGGGTGCCAACAAGAAGAAGCTGCAACCGAACAGCGTATCTGGGCGAGTGGTGAAGACGGTAATCTGCTCAGCGGTAGGCTCACCATCCGCGTCGCAGAGCGTGAAGTCAACCTCTGCGCCCGTGCTGCGTCCCACCCAGTTAGCCTGCATCTGCTTGACGCGATCAGGCCAGCCGCTTAGTTGGTCCAGATCGTCCAGCAGCTCCTGGGCATACTTGGTGATCTTGAGGAACCACTGCTCCAACTCCTTGCGCTGCACGATGCTCTTGCAGCGCCAGCACACGCCATCGCCAACAACCTGCTCGTTGGCCAGCACAGTCATGCAATCTGGACACCAGTTGACTGGAGACGAGCGCCGTTCCACCAAACCCATCTCCCAGAGCTTGAGGAATATCCACTGGCCCCAGTGATAGTAGTCCACGTCGCTGGTGATCACCTTACGACTCCAGTCGTAAGAGAATGCCATGCGCTTGAGCGAGGCACGTTGCTTCTCGATGTTCGCGTAGGTCCAGGTAGCCGGGGTGCTGCCCTGTTTGATGGCGGCATTCTCTGCCGGCAAGCCAAAGGCATCCCAACCAATCGGATGCAAAACCTCAAATCCCTGCATACGCTTATAGCGGCTTATCACGTCACCAATGCTGTAGTTGCGCACATGTCCCATGTGCACATCACCGGACGGATACGGGAACATCTCCAGCGCGTAATAACGCGGTTTATCACTTTTATCATCAACCGCATCCAGATTGGCTTCAGCCCAGATCGCCTGCCACTTTGGTTCTATCTCATGCGGGTCATACTGATACATCGATTG
This sequence comes from Eggerthellales bacterium UBA1419, assembly GCA_002305585.1. Classification (GTDB taxonomy): domain Bacteria; phylum Actinomycetota; class Coriobacteriia; order Coriobacteriales; family UBA8131; genus UBA1419. The sequence continues at coordinate 63,995 of DBPN01000035.1, read as the reverse complement.
ATACTCCTTTATCCGATTATCTGAAGCTTGTAGGTGTAGTGCTTGCCTGATCCTTGAGCAACACATCGTGAGCGCCGCCCTCGATGATCGAGGTCGAGCTGATAAGCGTTAGCTTGGCCTTCTCCTGGAACTCCGCCACCGATAACGCCCCGCAGTTGCACATCGTCGAGCGTATCTTAGCCAGCGTAAGCCCCACATTGTCCTTGAGCGGACCAGCATAGGGAACGTATGAGTCCACACCCTCCTCAAAGCTGAGCTTACCGGCTCCGCCACTGTGATAACGCTGCCAGTTGCGCGCGCGCACACTGCCCTCGCCCCAGTATTCCTTCATGTAGTTGCCGTTGATATTGACCCTTGCTGTAGGACTCTCGTCAAAGCGGGCGAAATAGCGTCCAAGCATCATGAAGTCCGCTCCCATCGCCAAAGCCAAAGTCATGTGATGGTCGTAGACTATGCCGCCGTCCGAGCAGATAGGGATATAGATGCCCGTCTCCTTGAAGTATTTGTTGCGCTCTGAGGCAACCTCGATAACGCTGGTTGCCTGACCGCGGCCAATGCCCTTCTGCTCACGTGTGATGCAGATGCTGCCACCGCCAATACCAACCTTGACAAAGTCCGCGCCAGCCTCAACCAGGAAACGGAAACCTTCCCTGTCCACCACGTTACCGGCACCTATCCTCACCTCGGGGCCAAACTCACGTTTAACATATGTCAGCGTGTCACTCACCCACTGTGAATAGCCCTCTGATGAATCGATGCACAGCACATCAGCGCCGGCATCTAACAGAGGTTGCACGCGCTCGGCATAGTCATGTGTGTTGATGCCAGCTCCCACACGATAGCGTTTCTGGCTATCCAGGTTCTCCAGCGGATTCTGCTTGTGTGAGGCGTAGTCCTTGCGAAACACCATGTACTTCAGATGATCGTCGTCGTCCACCACTGGTAGGGCATTGAGCTTGTTGTCCCAGATGATATCGTTGGCTTCCTTCAGGGTTGTGGCTGCAGGGGCCACCACTAGGCGCTCGCGTGGAGTCATGAACGTCGAGACCTTGGCATCCATCGGGGTGCGGCTGGGACGATAATCACGGCTGGTGACAATTCCCAGCACCTTACCGTGTGCCGTACCATCATGAGTGACCGGCATCGTTGAATGGCCGGAGCGCTGCTTGAGATCCATTACCTCAGCCAAGGTGGTATCTGGAGACACATTCGAGTCGCTCACCACAAAGCCAGCCTTGTAGTCCTTGACGCGCGCAACCATCTCGGCTTGATCGGCCGGACTCTGCGAACCATAGATGAACGACAATCCACCTTCACGTGCCAACGCGATAGCCATGCTGTCGTTGGACACACTTTGCATTATGGCTGAGACCATGGGGATCTTCAGTGTCAGATCGGGTCGCTCTCCCCTGCTGTGTTTGACCAAAGGCACACTCAGGTCAACGGCCGCGGGAGTACATTCAGCTGCGGAGTAACCGGGAACCAACAGATACTCATTGAATGTGCGTGCCGCCTCTTCGTAATAGAAAGCCATTGCCCAAGATCCCTTCTCTGATAACACATGATATTCCGTTCCATTCTACTCTATCCGACCCAGAATTTTGAGGTGCGCGTAACGGCGCATTCGGGAATCGGCTCATTAGTGCTTGCACTCGCAAGATATTCACTGTACAGTCTGTGCTGATGTTCACGAGGAGTTGCTGGATCCGCACTATAGCAAGGGGATGCACGAGTGCACCAATGTGGCAACTGCGTTGACGGGATATCCGACTGGAGAGATGCTCGTCTCCGTCGATATCCATCGCAGGATGGTAATTGACACAAAACGCTGGTGGAGTGAGCAAGCGTTGGTGCCCGTATGTGCGGCTTGACCTATAGACTCGTGGATTCCAGCCATACAGGAGGTTGGATTGCGACCAGATAGCGTCAAACGCAGGTCGTTTGTTGACGACCTGTTGTCCCTTTGGCCAGGACTGCGATACCTGAGCCTAGGTATTTGGCTTGTGTGGGCCTTCTTGGCTTACAGCGGCACGATCTGGCTCTCAGACGTCGAAGTTGACGGTGCAAACCTATCGCAGATGTATATCATCTCAACTGGCAGCTTCGCTCTCGTCAGCTTGCTGGCACCGTTCTTCCAGCGTCAGGTTCAGACGATCCTCTCATCGCGGCGTTACCTGATGTACGTAGGTCTGCTAACGGTTTTGGGCTCCCTGGCAATCGTGCTTGCTGGACCATACTATCTTGCCGCCCGTTGGCTTTTCTATATTGGCGATGTCTTCACAGGCATCGGCACAGCCTTCATCGCCTTGAAGATAGGTGAACTCTATGGCGAGCTCAAACCGCAGAAGGCTTTGGTCTATGCCGCCCTATCACAACTGGTTATCGTAGTCATCTACTTCACAGTGATTGGTAGCGAGCTCTACCAACCTATCCCAGGCGGACCGTCACTAGCTGGCATCCTTTCGCTCATAATCCTACCGCTGATAGCAGCGTTCCTTGTGTCTGCGAAGCCTACGGCAGCAAGCCATAGCGAGGAAGAATCAGAAAACAATATCGATACAGAGTATTATCATGAGATCAAATCGTTATCCGCGGTTTTCTGGAAGTTCTTGATAGCCATCTTCATCTTCACAATCGTCTCATCGGTAATCAACGGTCTGATTGTCAGCTCCAGTCCTCCCAGCACCACGCTCACAGGCAGTAGCACCTTGATGCTGCTGCGAGTCCTGATGTCAGTGCTGTTCCTCTTCTTCGCGTTGAGGATCTTCAGGCTGATCAATTTTGGCAAGCTCTATCTGTTGATGATGGTGCTGGTCGCAGTCTTGGTTGCAGCCAGTACGCTGCTGGAATCGATGGGCGTCTCATTCCAGATCGTCATCGGCTTCATCTCCAATACCTTCGACTTCGTGGTCTGGTGCATGCTAGCCTTCATCGTCTACCAGAGACGCATCTCCTCTATCACGGTCTTTGGTCTAGGGCGAGGTGTTTTCATGGTTGGCAGCGCGATTGGCTGGTATCTTGGCGCACAACTGATGCCGGGATTGATCGATGACAACCTCACCACGATAATCTACGTCGTTCTCGCGATATTGATCATCCTCTGCGCAACGTTGGTCTTCTCGGAAAGGGACTTTGACAATCTTGTCTCGCCAATCACTGAGGCCGAGCTCACCTTGTCCGATCTGACAAGTGAACCGTACGCGTTATCGGGGGATTCCGCAGAGGAGAGCCATAACCACGCGCGGCCTTTCAACCAAGCCTGCACGCACATTGGACAGACCGCTCGGCTCTCTGCCCGCGAACAGGATATCTTCGAGTTGTTGGCATTGGGCAGGGGCAGTGAGAACATATCCAAGCGACTGAGCATCTCACTGAATACCGCACGCACTCATACGCACAACATCTATACCAAGCTCAATGTGCACTCTCGACAGGAGCTGATCGAGCTGGTGGAAGATGAGCGAAAGCAGCAACAGGAGAATCCCGATCAATAAGCCCGTTGACTATTAATTGAATCACTCTGGGTCGATTTGAACGGACCAGCAGGCACTCTCAGCTTTCGAGCATACCATCGCGGAAATTGAGAGTGATGTGCGCTGCGTCGCAAAATGGCATATTGCTTGACTCCCCACACCGACATAGCGCATAGCGATTGCGCAGCTCATAGGCAGTCCCGTCCGCAGAAATCAACGGTATCCCACCTTTAACGTAGATTGGCCCACTGCAACCCTTCTCACCATCCTGCAATACGCTGATCTCGGGTTCAAGTTGAGGCTCGAGCTGCTGGCGGCCTTGCTGCTTGTCCAGATGCACAAGGCGACCGGTTGGGCAATCCTGAGAAGCTTTTATGGCTTCTGCGCGAACAATCGGGTCATCCGAACCCTCAGTAAGTGTCCAGACCTCACTCCCCATGCGATGGCAGAATCGCGCATAGGCGCAACGGTGGTCATCGAGAAGGTCCAGCGTGGGACCCTCAAGGGTCTCTGCTCTCTCAATAAAGTCTCTCCTATCGGCAGTCTCTGTGCCGTCGAAGCCGCAACGCAGGTGCTCACCATCACAGAATGGCGGTGTCTTAGTGTGGCCGCATCGGCATAGCGCATAGGTCTGCGCCTGCGCCAATTCTCGCCCTGGCTTGTACTCGCGATGCTCACCCTCGGTGCACATCAATTCTTCTTTCAAGGGGATCGATCCACAAACAAGATACGGACCATCCTTGACAATGACGACCTTCTTCTCAACTGCCATACGTTATCCTCTTTCCATCTTGCGCGACCGCTCATCATCGATAATCGTATAGTGGTCGAGTACCGGGCAGGATTGCACAATATTGACTCTCGATGGCCATTCATTCCAGATTCGAGGCTTACATGATGAAGCAAAAGACTGCCTGCTCCAGATTCGCGGCTTATTCCAGGTTCAAGCGGTTACTAAGCGCATAATGGCTGAATGCGTAGGACGCGACTATCGTCAGGATCGATATCACCAGTGAGATCAATATCGTTATCTGATAGAAGGCGAGAAATTCCTTGATGCTCGGCTCAATGGTCGAGAAAAGGAATGCGGGATCCATACCCATTAGGCCGATAAGCGCTCCCTGTGCCATGGAGTTGATCGAATACAAAACCAAGCTGACGGCGAAATATAACCCTACCGCTGCGGCAATCTTATGCTTTGTGGCGATAACAGATCCCGCTACGATGCAGGCAAATATCAGCAACAAGGTGTCGATAGTGCTGATTATAGCCAGGAACGGGTACTCGATTACCAGGACACCTAGGCCGTTGTCGAATATCCACTGCATACCTTGGGATAGCAATTCCAGAATGTCTTTGTTGATCAGTCCAGAATAGGCGGTACCAAACAACGCCAAAAGTCCCAGTGAAAGACATATCACCAGCATATTGATCATACTCCAGATGAAACCGGAGATAACCTTGGAGAGCAGATGCTCATGGGCACTTACCGGCAGGGTGAAGCTCAGATATCCTTCATCTCCCATTAAATTGGTATTGAAATGTCTGGCAATAAGCAGGAGCGTAACCAGAAATGATGAGAACAGTACGACGGAGAGCAGGAATACAGCCAAGATGCTGAATCCGGCAATTGATGAGCCAAGCATCTCGGTACCGGATGAGCCATAATAGTCGTAGCTATCGCCAGTGAACCTTATGGTGGCCGTGAGCACAAATGTCGCGATTACACCAACCACTAGCGCACCCAGTTGAACCGGCAGCAGAACGCGCCCCAGAGCCTTGAGGTCGTACTTGAGCAGCTTACCTAACACTGAAAGCCTCCCTGAAGTATCTGTCCAACGACATATTGCCCTGTTCGCGCATGCTGGCAACCGATGCGCAAGCGGCGATGTTCCCGTAGTGTAGCAAGATGAAATCATCCAGGACCGGTTCAACGTCGGCAATCAGATGAGTTGAGATGATTATCGATGCGTTGCGATTGTAATTTTGAACGATGGTTCTGAGGATATCATCGCGTGCGGCCGGGTCGACTCCGGCAATAGGCTCATCGAGCAGGTAGAGCTCGGCGCGGCGCGACATCACCAATACCAGCTGAACCTTCTCCTTGGTGCCCTTGGAGAGTGTCTTGATCTGAGCATCCAGCGGAATACGTAGTCGAGCCAACATGTCCATGGCAGCTGGACGGTCAAAGTCGCTATAAAAGGACGAGAACATACCGATGCAATCGCTGACCTTCATCCATGCGTTCAGATACGTGCGCTCAGGTAGATACGATACCTTGGCTTTGCTCTCCACTCCCGGTTCATAACCGCAGACCTTCACAGAACCCTGAGTTGGTGTGAGCAAGCCAGCAGCCAGTTTGATCAATGTGGTCTTACCGGATCCATTTGGGCCAAGTAGACCTACTATCCTACCACTGGGAACAGATAGCGTAACATTGTTCAGAGCTGATAGCGTGCCGTATGACTTGGTGAGACCCTGACATTCCAAGACGACTGCCATACCTTCTCCTTTCGCCTGCTTGATCTACGAGTTTGCTTCTCTGTTCGAGGCGATCCGACTATCCTTTCAGCGAATCCCGCCTGTTCGATCTACAGGGGTTATTAGACTTGGAGCCTTACATGCTATCAGAAAACCATTTTCTCTACGTTGCATCGATGGTTTGTAACCGAACGGTTAGTTGAGTTGTGCAAACACACCTGGCTCATATCGCCTTGGGCCTGCCAGAGAGCCGCCGGGCTATCTCCTCTCTCCAGCTCTCCTCTGATCTGTGCACAACCCTGCCGCGATAGCAGGATCGGATATAGGCAAGCGACTGGTTTCTCTCAATCGCCATACGATAACGCTCGTTTTGCGGTTGCCGCAACTCCTCATCTGACAGCGAGATGACTTCTCGCCTGAAGTCGATAGCCTCCATGGCATGATTCAACCCACGCCGGAATCTGTCCCATTCTCCAGAGAACTCGAAGATAAAGGTTGCAGCAGCGACTTCCTGCGCTCCGGCATATTCGACCGCGCAGACATTGTTATCACGCGAAGGTGCCATCAACCAGATGAGATACGATTGCTCATCACAGCGGGCAAAACCAACATCTTCCCGAAACCCGAAGGCCATCTCGGCGACATCACAGTACTCATTGAGTATCTGGTAGTAGTTTGCGATGCGACTCGTGCCTATTTGAGCTTCGATAGCTGCGACCAGGGTATCCGATATCGCGCTCAGCTCGCCCAGTGATGCAGCAACACCCTCCATGAGCAACACGGCAGCGTCTCCAGCCTGCTGCTCAGACAGGCTGCTGTCGAGGGCTCGCACCTGACATAGCGCCCGCTCCATTAAACTATGTAGCTGCTCTGAACTACGCTTCTCCAGTGGCTCAGTATCATAACCGATCCTTGAGACCGTATAACTGTCACCGTTATCGAGTGTATAGGTGATACAAAAATCGTCTGCCTCGATCTTGGTCGTGAAGCACAGGGGGATGCGGCGAGCGTCCAAGTTGGCCGGCAATAAAACCAAACAGCGTTCATAGAGCTGTATCACAGCAGAACCCAAACTCGTCCTACCTTCCGCGCTGAAGGAATAGTGCCCCTTTGCCTCTATCAGCGGTGTACCACTCACGAAAAGCGACTCGAGGACCTTGGCGTTGTAGGCTGCCAGGACCTGCTGATAGAAGGCGTCGGTATCATAGCCCAGGCGCGATATAGTATAGGTTTCGTTGCCTGTAGCTAACGCAACCGCATAATCCATCGCCTTGAGCTCGATGACGTCGGCATAGCTGAGCGATAAGGCTCGATCAGCGGTTTCAATAGTGACCGCATCTACGTCAATCACCACACGAGCCTTGCCTTTAAGTACGTTAGATGAGACGACGCCATTGAACTCCATGATCACACCAACTTTGTACCACACTCGCCACAGAACTTGGTTCCCGGAGCATTCTGGGTATTACATGAGGGGCAGATACCTGTTTGTGCCGCTGAGGCTTGGCCATTCAGCTGCATTCCGCAGTTATTGCAGAATTTTACCCCCTGGGCATTCTCGGCACCGCACCTGGGGCACTCATTCAAAACCAGCGAAGCACCGCAATGGCTACAGAACTTACCCTTACCCGCCGGTTTTCCGCACTGGGTGCAGACTGTGGTCTTACTCTCAATAGCTCCCTGCCAAACCGTGGCGCCCTCACCGGCATCATCGATATTTCGCTTCATTGCCTCTGCGCGCGCTTTTGCCACATAGACCTCCTGCCGTGGCGCGCATTCGGTACACAGACCCTCGTTTTCATTCCAGCAGCTGTCACAGACATGTGAATTGCATGATGGACATCGATTGAAGTGCTGCATAGCCTCTGTTCTGGCAGCGACAAAAACCTTCTCATGCTCGCGTTGCCATTCGGGACCTTGATCATCGAAGCGCTCTGAGAGCGAGTCGCCAGCCTGTTGCGCCCGCCAGCCCAAATCGCCCACCGCGCCTCCCAGCAGGTCGCCGAGGATACCGGCGCCCTCACCCAGACCGCGGAAGAAACCACCCTTCCTGTANNGTCTGTGATTCCACGAACTCGCTCTTATAGCCGTCTTCGCAGATGTCACAGTAGAACGTGAACTGGAATCCGGCATCGGTTGAGTTGTCCTCGTAGTTCCTGGTGAAAGATTGGAGCATGATGGTTCCTTCCTTCCATTTTCAACGGTTTATCTGCTGTCAGAAACCCCAAACCAGGTTCTGGCTCGGTTCAAAGTGACTATGGAATGCGTTCTGGGTAGGTGCGACTGCGCGGTTGTCGCTGAAAGGATACGCTGGTAGATCAGGTGACAATCGACCACACTCCCTGATTGGATGGGTTCGAAAGCTACTGATGCCAATATAGCAGAAAACCGGGATCGCAGACGCGTGAACAATCAGCCCAAACAAGCGAGTCAGGATTGAAGAGTGCAAGTTGAAAGTGCAGAGAAGGTTATTTGAGAAATATATGTTACTTCTGGAGTCATATTGTTGCCGTTAGAGGTTAGAATCTGTGCCAGATGCAAAAGCCCGCGGTTTTTGCTCTCGTGTGTTGTCATTGCTATCCGCTGCTGGTATTTTGCTGTTGTTGTCTTGCTACTGGAGAAAGAAGGAGGGTCAAAATGGATAGAACGAGAAAAGCTTGGATTAACATGGTCCTCTTCATCATCACCCTGGCGATTAACACCTTAGGCGCACTGGGATTCATCAACGGACTCTCGCAAAAACAGATATCCGATATGTATGTCACAATTATCACTCCCAGTCCAATGACATTTAGCATCTGGAGCGTTATCTACGCATTGCTGCTGATCTCACTTATCGTGCTGATCGTCAAACGCGAGGATGCATATTACGGAGCTGTGCTGGATCGGGTCTCAGTGCTCTTCTGGATATCCTGCGTCCTCAACATCGCCTGGATCGTCTCATTCTCCTTTGTGTTGGTTGAGATCTCGGTGATCTTCATCTTCGCGTTCGTGATAGTCCTGGCGCTTATCTGTAAGCAGCTATTGAAGCTGCAGGACAAGAGACGACGCCTGCTACCCGTTACCTTTGGTTTCTATACGGGGTGGCTTACCATCGCTACTGTGGTAAACATAGCTGCTGCGCTTGTTAAGGCTCAATGGGACAGATTTGGCATATCTGAAGAGATATGGGCGATTGCGATACTGATTGTGGCTGTGGTTTTAGTGGGTGTCATCCTCTTGGGAATCCGCAACGCAGCCTACCCGCTACCGGTAGCTTGGGCTTATCTGGGAATCTACTTGTTCCTCAGCTCTCCAGACGGATTCAATGGAGCATATGGCCTGTTGCAGATTGTAGCCCTCGCCGGAATGGTTGTCCTCATCGGCTTTTCGGCCATCCAATTCTATCGCAACCGTTATTGCGTNNCTGCCGTTGCCCACTGCGCAGTCGAAGTACGCGAAGTAAACGTGACTGGACTGATTCGAACCAAGGATGCGCTGACGATATGGATAACGTCAGCGCATCGCTTTCACTACCATTAACTCAGGTTCAGCTAAGTCTCTCAACCTGATTCTGGAATGCCTTCAGATGGCTTTCTGATGCATTCATCAATACAGTGAAGGTGTCATGCACATTTGCGGGTAATTCATAGCTAAGGAACATCTCATACATCGCGATATTATCTATCTCGGCCTGGACTCCTGTTTGCGCTGCCTCAAGCAAGGTCGCGGGGATCACAACATGGCTGGCTGAGTTGTCAGCGGGAAAGTCCATATCGTAAGCCCTGTACACTTCTTCAAGCAGTGAGAGGTGAGTCTCCTCGGATCTGATGATGTTGGTATACGGTCTTTGGTTGCCAAACTTCTCAACGATTGCCAGATACTCCCCATGTGCCAGATACTCATCTTGAACCGCATAGGTGAGCATGTCGTTGATTGTCAGGTCCTTATCGGCAAAAGCTCCTTTTGCTCCATATCCCTCTAAGGAGGATTCCTGTGAGGAATCTGCCAACGGGTCGGGTTCGGGATCAAGGTTGAGTCTGGGTGATACTGTGTCGCCGGCTGCCACCCCGGTGCCTTCGGATTGACTGGACTGTGAGCCTGTGTCATCGGGTTGTACGGATTGCGCGCTGGTGTCCTCTTGCTTATCCGTTACTCCCTGCTCGACAAGCGGGACAGTCAAATCGCCTACCCGCTCCGCCGTTGTGCAGCCAGGTAACAGGAACAAGCTGACAGTGACAAAGACCATAGATAAGCCCGCTACTGCGAGGAAACGACGGATGGTTGAGGCCTGATTGATAGTTTTCATCTCTAATACCTCCCTCTCGCCTTCTAGACTACCGCTTAGGCGGCCAAGTATTTTATACATACTAGATGTGACAAATGTTTGTTGTTTTGGGAACAAAAAGTTGTCTTTGAGATTAACACCAAACCGAATGATCCACAAAGACAGCGGAGCACCTGTCAAGTTATCATAGGTGACAACCGAGGCTATGAATCGGTCAGCCACGCGTCCAGCTGCTAATCGTCTCGATTAGATCGTCCTTTGAATGTACTCCCAGTTTGCGGTAGGCACTCTTGACATGCGTCTGCGCGGTACTTTTCGAGATGAAAAGTTTGGCGGCAACAGCACCGAGGGTATAACCACATGCGATGTAACCGATCACCTCTATCTCCCGCTTGGTAAGCTTGTGCTCACACACCTTGTCCTCCGGTAGGAAAGGCATGGATTCCATAGCCTCGCTACCTGGCAGAGTCTTGACGGAATTCGCGCGCAGCATGATTACACCGAAAACAACGACAATCAGCGCAATTAAAGCGAACACTATTGTCAGCACGAACATCTCAAAGGACGATTTCATCATACCTGTCTCGAGCGCCGCCACGTAAGGAATCACAACATAGCTCAAGAACAACGACACTACGCCGGTTAGAATATTACAAACGATGAATAGGGGAATCGGTGCGGCTTTTCTTTGGAAAGCCAAATTGCAGAGCAAAACCCAGAGAAAGAAATCAAGCGAGGATCGAGCTACCACAACGATATGGCCACCAATGGTGTATGTCCCCGAAATCAGGCAGATAAAAGTCCCAGCAAAGAACATCACGGCAAGGACAACCCAGCACTTAAGGGCCATTCGCTCTATAGACGCATACTCATCTCCGTCATCGCATAACGAAGTGGAGCGAGGAATAGTCGTGCTCCTCTTCAGGCGGACACAGGCAATGAGTATCAGGACGGAGACTACTACCGAAGAGCCCCATCTGAGGTAAGAGGCTCGCCCAATCGGATCCTCCAAGTCGACGATCCCTCGAACCACACTGCCAGCAAGAAGGAAAGCGACAAAGAGGACGATATAGGGGCTGATCTTCTTCAGGGATGCCCATGTCCTCGCTTCAACTTGCGCTCGCGGGGCATTCGCGAACAACCATGTTAATCCGATGCAAAGGGGAACAAGAACAAGAACATAGTCTTTGGCAATAGGAAAGTAGATGCCTATGGCATTGAAGATAACGAGGCTTGCAAGATATGAGACAGCAAGCAGGATTATCTGCGATGGACCGAATCTGGAAGAGAAATAAACGGCCCAGGCGAGACAATTGGCGAGGAATCCAACAGAGATGAGAATAGTGGAAAGCAAATATGCCCAATCTGCGTAAAGCCCCCGCTGCGCACCCAGACACAGGAAAGCACCGAGCGAACCCATAGCAGCGAACAAGACAATTACAAGTCGTCGGTTAAGGAACACCTTCTCAAGCGCAGAGGCAAAGAACAGAGCCAGAAGACTGAGGACAAATAAAACGAGAAGGAACACGGCATAGATCTGTACAGAAAAATCAGACAGAGGTATCGTGGTATTCAATGGATAGAGGGTTCCGAAGACTGTTTGATGTCGGAGATATGTCCAGAAAAACGTCATGCCAACTAACGGGGCAACGTAGCTTTTGAGTGTCATCGATCTCACGAAACACCTCCTCGTCTCATTATAGACCATATCAGGTCAGCTCAATTCTTTTGCCGGAACAAATGCCTCTCATTTGAGTTAATAGCGAACAGTTAAAAGCGAGCCAGAGACAATATCCCCTATTTTATGGTCAATTATTTGGTAATCAATCCAATAAAACGTGTTTTATGGGATGTAGGGAAAAGCGCGCTCTTTAAGAATGAGACAAGCCCCGAACAATCACGACAAGGAGGGGCTTCGAGACCCGTACGCAAGGGTGAAACAGTCGATACGAATCGAAAGAAGGGATGAAAAATGGAGCTGAACCGTAGAGATTTTTTAAAGGGAAGCGCCCTATTAGGGGGCGTGGCTGCAATTGGAGGAATTGTAGGCTGCACGCCAAAAGCCAGCGACACACCAACCGCTGATAAGACGTTCCCCGAAGGAACATTCGAGTCTGACTTTGAAGCGTCGGTCGTGGAGCTGGACCCGATTTCTAAGTTCTCCGAAGAGAAGACCTATGACATCGTCGTAATCGGTGCAGGCACCGCTGGTGTTCCTGCCGTCTTGACCGCACTCGAGGAGGGCGCAAGCGTTGCATGCCTGCAAAAACCCAGCCAAGTCATGGCCAATGGCAACGGATCGGCTGGAATCGTCTTAGAAGAGAGCAACGATGTCGGTAAACTTCAGTACATGCAAAACTGGAGGAAAGCCGCTGGATATCGTGTGAACTGGGATTTGCTTGAAGCCTTTGTTGAGCATTCTGGAGAGACATCGAATTGGATGCTGACTAGGGCGGAGGAAGTTGGCTTCCCTGCCTATTCAGTCAGTGCCACGAAGAACGTCTATGATGACGGTAGTTTCTGCACTGCAGTAATGAAGAGTTTTGGACCAAAACCACAGAATCATGCGACAATCATGGCTAAACTTGCAGATTCAGCAGCATCGAAAGGCGCAGAGTTCTTCTACGAGACTCCTGCGGTCCAGCTTATTAAGGGTTCAGACGAATCGGTAACCGGAGTCATCGGCAAGACGAAAAGCGGAGACTACATCAAGTTTAACGCGAGCAAAGCCGTGATCATCGCTGCCGGCGATTATCAGAATAACGAGAGCTTAGTAAGTCGTTGGAGTCCTGATGTAACACGATTCCAGCGTAAGCAATTCGAACGAACCGGCGATGGCATACTTATGGCTATCGCAGCTGGCGCCGTGATGACCCCAATCAACCACGCAAAGACCATGCACGACATGGATGCAGCACCAATGATGATCACTCGCTATCCATTCATGGCTCTCGACGAGAAAGGCGAACGCTTCATGAACGAAGAGATCCCCATGGAATCCTGGGATCTCTCATTGCGCCGCCGTGAGGATGCCGAAGATCCGGGTAGATTCTTCAGGATCTTCGATAACGACTACTTCACCAAATACAATGCTAAGGCTGTACCCGTGAAATCCCTGGAAAACTACATCCCTGGCTTTCTCGACAATCCTACCGGTGTCTTCGTAGAACTAATCGACACCCATCGCGCAGACACCTTGGATGAACTCGCGGAAGAATTGGGTATACCGGCAGAGGGCCTGAAGGCAAGTGTCGATAAGTGGAATTCCTACTGTGAATCCGGATTCGACACCGAGTACGGAGTTCTTAAGGAGAACTTGAAACCCATTGACACTCCTCCTTACTGGGGCATCCGTCAATGGATTCGTTGTAGTGCCATCAACTCTGGCGTAATTGTCGATAGATACTATCGAGTTCTCGACAAAGAAAACAACGTCATCAAGGGTCTCTATTCAGTCGGTTCTGGGGCTGGCGATATCTGCGGCGGCCTCGAATGGAATCTGGCACAGGGAGGTTTGTGCTGCGGCTCGTACATGGACATGGGACGATATGCAGTGATCCATGCCCTCACAGAAGGTACAACGCCAAAGAATCCCGTTAAATACGAAGACAGCAAGAGATTCTGGGAGAAGAAATAACCACATCAATCCATTAAGCAGTCCCAAAAGTGGACGCTGGACCCCGAGGGAGTCTAGCGTCCACTGGCTATAGATCCTGTGTCGCTTGTGTCAGCCTGTTTCTTTTGTGTCAGCCTGCTTCTTTTACCTACCTATTATTCACTAGCCTTACTGGCCTGGCCTCGATGTAACCTCGATAGCCCTGTGGCTCAAGCTGGAATCTGGGAGCGTCATCATCTGCCCACTCATAACCGTAGATCCTGGGATCGTACTTATTCATGACATCCCAAAGCGCGCTGATTGCCTCTTCGAACTTCTCGTCATCGTAGGGTTCACCCTGAAATATCATCATCTTGCACGGCTGCAGATCGATAACCTCAAACCCCTCTGGGATCTCTCCCTGATAATCTATGGAAACCTCGACACCTTGGACATACTGCGAGGTTTTAGGCCTGATCAGACTCTTGGGTAACCACATTCCCACTGGCTCATACATCGCCTCTTTGATTCTAGATAGAATCTCCCAGACATCACAGCCAGCTTCCTCGCAGTATTCGAAATAGTGGCTGGCCTTAACACCTCTCTTCATTATCAGTTTCCTTGTCGGTCTCTCCACTACCTGCACAAAGACAGTGCTCGCACTCTGCTTATCAGACATCTTGATCTCTCCTTTTTGCAGTGCCAGATAATAATCACGTACTCGATAGGGCATAAATAGTTTCAGGGGCTTGGGATTGTCGCTGAATTTCTTTGGAGTAATACCGAATTCCCTGTGGAATGCCCTGGTAAAGCCTTCGTGCGAATCAAATACGAAGTCAAAGGCTACATCAACGATCCTTGGCTGATTATCACTAAGCTGCAGGGCTGCCTTGCTCAATCTGATAGCTCGGATATACTCAAATGGTGATTTGCCGATGAATCCCTTGAATAATCTTGCAGAATGCCACTGCGAATAGCCTGCGGCTTTTGCCAAATCGCTAAGCGTGATAGGCACGTTGAAATACTCATCGATATAGTCCTGCATGCGTTGAACTGCGCTGATTGCATCCCATCGCTCCATGTACTCACCTCCTTGAAAAAGAGGATACATGCTCGGGGCAGAGTTTTCTTGACCGAGCTTGCTGAATAATGAAACAGGTCAGAAGCCTAGTATCAGCTTCTGACCTGAGATGTATCTGGTGGAGCATAGGGGACTTGAACCCCTGACCTCATGGCTGCCANNCTCTCCCAACTGAGCTAATGCCCCAATCATCTTACTCGCTTGTACTCTGTCACAAAACGAGCAGAGGACATTATACATGATATGCCCCGGGGTGTTACGGGATTTTTACTGCTACTGGTATTTTTTCCGTTCATCTGCGACTTGCTGAACCAAGATTGCAACCACTTGCTCAAGCGGCAGTGACCTCTTCTCACCAGAGAGTCGGATCTTCAGTTCAACCTCTCCTGCTTCCAATCCACGCTTGCCAACCACAACCTGATAAGGCCAGCCGATAAGGTCGGCATCATTGAACTTTACCCCGGCCCTGTCATCACGATCGTCGAGCACAACCTCGATACCGGCAGTCAACAGCTCATTGGCGATTCGCAGGGCAGTGAGTTCAACCAACTCGTCCCCTACGGTAAGTGGGATCACCGCGACCTCGGCAGGCGCAATGCTCATGGGCCATTTGATACCGTACTCGTCGTTGTACTGTTCAACGACTGCGGCCAACGAGCGGGTAACGCCCCAGCCATAACAACCCATAAGGAAGGGCTGCTCGGCACCCGCCTCATCCATGTATCTGGCGCTCATCGAGACAGAGTACTTGGTTCCCAGCTGGAAGACCTGACCCACCTCAATTCCTCTGGCATCCTGTAAAGGCAAACCGCACTCGGGACAAAGGTCGCCGCTTTTCGCGGTACACAGGTCGGCCCAGATATCCACATTAAAGTCCACGCCCGGCTTAGCACCGGCAAAGTGATAGTCAGTCTCATTGGCTCCTATCAGCCACTGGGGCAAAACCCTGAGCGCGTTGTCTGCTACAACACGTACACCGTTGGGCAAACCAACGGGACCCATGAAGCCTTTGACCAAGCCGCTTTCAAGCATCTCCTCTTCACCAAGCATCCTAAAACCAGGCAATGCCTTCTCTGCCTTGATATCTCCCAACTCATGATCGCCAGGGACAAATAACACCACGATGTTTCCCTCGCCATCCATGCCTGACAGGGCCTTGACGGTAGCCGACTCGCTGACGTTGAGGAAATTTGCCAGCTCAGCGATTGTGGCTACCCGCGGTGTATGGATCTTGGTTAACCCATCCACTTCATAGATTTGTGTTGCTATCTTAGCCTCTGCAACCTCGGTATTGGCTGCGAAGCCGCAGGAGCAATACACCAGCTCGGCCTCACCGGACTCTGCAAGCGCCATGAACTCGGTAGTTACCTTGCCACCGATTTGACCGGAGTCGGCCTCAACAGGGCGATACTCAAGGCCCAGGCGTTCGCAGATCCTGCCATAGGCGCGTGCCATCTCATCATAATGGACCTGTAGGCTCTCCTGTGTATCGTGGAAGCTATAGGCGTCCTTCATCAAGAACTCCCTGCCGCGCAACAGGCCAAAACGCGGACGGATCTCATCACGATACTTCCACTGAATGTGGAACAGCGACTTTGGCAACTCCTTGTAACTGCGCAGCTCATCGCGCACCAGAGCAGTTATCAGTTCTTCCTGAGTTGGGCTCAACGCGAATCCGTGTCCATGACGATCCTCAAAGCGCATCAACTCGGGCCCGTAGACATCCCATCGTCCCGACTCGTGCCACAGTTCTGCAGGCTGGATGATGGACATTATCATCTCCTGGCAGCCAATGGCGCGCATCTCCTCCCGTACGATCTGCTCAACCTTGCGCAATACATCAAACCCTAACGGCAGAAAAGAATAGACACCGGCAGCAACCTTGCGCATCATCGCAGCTCTGATCAGCAGCTGATGTGAGATGACCTCCGCATCGGAGGGAGCTTCCTTCAAGGTTGGAGCATACAGTTCACTCATGCGGCGCAAGATCATAGGATTTCCTTTCGGATCAATCATCTGTTCAGGATATGCGCCTCAGATGAGAAGCCGCACTCCCCTTTTGCAGTTAGCAGCATCAGTATATCAGAGCAGGCTTCAGAGCTTGTCGATCTCATCGAACAGAGCCGTGATGATGTGCTCCTCTGGCACCGTATATAGCACCTTACCCTGTGAGAATATCGCTCCGCTCCCCCGTCCGCAAGCCACGCCCACGTCAGCCTCG
Organism: Eggerthellales bacterium UBA1419; assembly: GCA_002305585.1. Lineage (GTDB taxonomy): Bacteria > Actinomycetota > Coriobacteriia > Coriobacteriales > UBA8131 > UBA1419. Next base: position 46,877 of record DBPN01000035.1, on the reverse strand, counting down.
GCTGCTTCTCCCGGTCCGTTGACCACACAGCCCATAACCGCGACTGATATCGGTTTGCGAACGGATTGCAGGCGTTGCTGAACCTCGTTTGCCAAGCTGACAAGATCGACCTGACAGCGCCCACAGGTTGGACAACTCACCAGCTCAGGTGTACGTCTGCGTAGACCACAGGCAGCCAGCAGCTCCCAGGCAACTAGGACCTCGTCCGTGACATCCGCCGTGAGAGATACCCGGAATGTGTCGCCGATACCCTCCATGAGCAACATGCCAATGCCAACTGCAGACTTCACTGTGCCTTGCAGGAATGTACCTGCTTCCGTTACGCCCAGATGCAGCGGTATGTGGGGTAGCTGATTGGAGAGCAGACGATAGGTGTCGATAGTTGTTCGCACATCGTGTGCCTTGGCCGACAGCACAATCTGGCTGAAGCCGCGCTCCTCACAATGCCTGGTAAAGCTTACTGCGCTAGAAACCAACTTCTCGACCTGAGTTAGATCGTGTCTGAGCTGAAACTCCTGCGCCAGTGATCCGGCATTGACACCAATCCTGATGGGGATACCGGCTTCACCGGCAGCATCGACTATGGCATCGACCCTGTCCAGTGAACCGATGTTTCCCGGGTTGATGCGCAACTTGGCGGCTCCCAGCCTGATGGCCTCGAGAGCCAGACGATAGTCAAAATGGATATCCGCCACCACGGGCAGCACAGAACGCTCACAGATCTCACCAAACCCAGGCAAGGCTTCTGTAGAGGGAATCGCCACCCTGATGATCTCGCAATCCAGAGCAGCCAATTCGTCTATCTGAGTTAAACAGGCTTCGACATCTGTTGTGCGGGCTGTGAGCATCGACTGAACTGCCACGGGGGCGCCACCACCAAGTGGAACGTCTCCCACCATCACCTGGCGGGTCAATGTTCGGGCGGCTACGGCATCGCCGGAGCCATGCCTTGCTGCATCCCGCGCGATGCGAGGCACTGCATCCGTTTTCCTCTTGATATCCATATCAGCCACCCAGGATGTAACGGTTGATGTCCTGATTGGTCACAAACACGAACAACATCACCAGCAGCACCATCGCGACTACCGAGATACCATTGACCACACGTGGCGGTATCATTCGTCTGGTGATCTTCTCAATCGTCTCAATGACAACCTTTCCGCCATCCAAAGGTGGGATAGGTAACAGATTCATCAGACCGATGGAGATGGACAATGCGGCACAAAGCACGATGAAGGGGATGAACCCAGCACTGGCTGCACGCTGGGCTTCGAAGGAGACGCCAACTACCGATGCGGACTGACTGATGACATCATTGAAAGTCGCAGGATTGAAAAGCTGCAGGATGGCCGTGGCAACCATCGCGATGAATCCCAGTGAAGCGCTCAGGGCATCAAGAATCGAGATCGGTACGCGAACCACCTGGGCAGTGACACCGATCATAGCGCGCCCATCGCTCTCAACAAGAGTTATGTTGGCATGATTGGTTGTGCCTTCGTGAGTGAACCCGATATCAACTGTATCGCCAGGGACCATTGGCTCCATCAGAGTGATGAACTCTTCCCAGTTCGCGATCTCCTTGCCGTTGATCGAGTAGATTACATCACCGCTTTGGATACCGGCGATGGCCGCTGGTGAGCCCTCAACCACACTCTCTATCGTGGTTGTTGGCTGCTGGCTTCCCTGCCAGAGCATTATCGAGGAGAAGACCAGGATGGCAAAGATCAGATTGAACGCTACTCCACCTACCAATACCACTACTCGCTTGAGCCAGGAGAGGCCGCGATAGGTCTGCTTGCGTTCACTGTCTATGAAGGTTACTGGAGAATCCAAGGGCCTGGCTTCTCCAAGCGCATAGTTATCGGTTTCCTGTGCAGCGTATTCATGATCGCCATCTTTAAGCTTTGTGCGCTTGACGGTTCCCCAGATGTGCAGCACATCCAACGCTTCCTCAAGGTCAAAACCAAGCTGCTCAGAAGCCTCCTTGACCTCACTCAGCCGCATCGTTCCACGAGGATACAGGTAAGCTGCTGCCTGAGCCAGATTGGGATTCTCCTTGCCACCCTCCATACCGGCCACCATAGCGTAACCGCCCAGCAGGATGGGGGTGATACCAAAACGGGTTCCCTTGAACTTGAAGCCTATCGAAGGCCCGGGCAAACCGATCATGAATTCAGACACGCGTACGCCAAAGGCACGGGCAGTGACAAAATGACCTGCCTCGTGGATAACAACGATCAGGGAGAACATCACCAAGCCCCAGAAGATCACCTGGGCAGCAAACAGCACATCACTCATCTCTTACTCCTCCAGTATGGCTCAGAGAGCTCGTAGGAAGTCTTCAGCTGTCGTCCTTGCCCAACCGTCGACCTGCTCAAGCTGTTCAAGCGAGCACACTGATTGGACATCATGACGCAACATCACTTGTTCCACTATACGCTCGATATCGAGGAAGCCGCAGGTTTCGTTGAGAAATGATTGAACTGCAACCTCATTGGCGGCATTGAGCACAGCAGGCATCGTTCCGCCCTGTCTGCCAGCTTCCTTTGCCAGAGCCAGAGCCCCAAAGGTCTTCTCATCGGCCGGCTCGAAGCTCAATGCTCCCAGTTGTGTGAAGTCCAATGGCTCAACCGGCGCCTGCCAGCGCTGAGGATAGCTAAAGGCAAGCTGGATGGGTATACGCATATCTGTTACGCCCAAATGCGCTTTAACGCTGCCATCGCAGTATTCAACCATCGAATGGATGCAGCTTTGCGGATGCACCACAACGCTGATGTGATCGTAATCAAGTCCAAACAGATGAAAGGCTTCGATGACCTCGAGCCCCTTGTTCATCAGCGTCGCGCTGTCCACCGTGATCTTCGGACCCATCTTCCAAGTAGGATGCGCTAATGTCTGCTCACGGGTCACGCTAGCCAGTTGCTCCCGTGTCCTGCCTCTGAACGGTCCGCCCGAAGCGGTCAACCACAGACGACTCACGGTCTTGTCATCCTCGCCCAACAAACACTGGAAGATCGCCGAATGCTCGGAGTCCACCGGCAGTAGACTATCTTTGCAGACCAGGGGCATGAGTAGGTCACCGCCCACAACCAACGACTCCTTGTTCGCCAGAGCCAGCTTCTTGCCACTTGTCAGAGTGCGATAACTGGCGCGCAATCCAACTGCGCCACTGAGCGCGTTGAGCACCATATCCACGCCCTCGATCTGGCAGAGTTCCTCGATGGCCTCAAGACCAAAATCTACCCGCACATCCTGGGGCAATTGAGCCAGCGCCACGTTATCACGCTGTTCCCTGTCACCTAAAACCAATCTCTTGACTTGGAATTCATGTGCCTGCTGCACCAAGGCCTCTGAGCTGGAGTGAGCAGCCAGAGCGATTATCCGCAACTTATCCGGATGCCTACGTGCCACATCAAGCGCCTGAGTACCTATCGAACCGGTTGAACCGAGTATCGCGACGTTCATAATGTCCCACTGAATTTCAAGACCAGCGATGCCATCGCTGCGACCAAGATCAAGGAATCGCAGCGGTCAAGGAATCCGCCGTGGCCAGGCAGAAGATTGCCAGAATCCTTGTGCCCGGTGCTGCGTTTGATGCGCGACTCCACCAGATCGCCCAGGATACCTATGCAACCACAAGCGATGCCCCCGGTTATCGCCCAGAAGAAGGACAGTTGCACGCCAGGGATAAACGGCATGACACACCAGATCCCAATCGAGGCGACCATGCCAGCCAAAAAACCCTCCCAAGACTTGTTAGGAGAAATACGAGGGGCCATCTTATGCCTGCCGAACTTGGTGCCGATGAAGAATGCGAATGTATCGTTGAGCCAAACACTGGCCATGATCGCCACTACCGTGAAACCGCCCCAAAAGCCCCCGATGTCAGTGCGCACCACAACAAGGAAGCCCAGCATCAGGCCGGTGTACAGCGCGCCGAAGAAAGTCACGGCAACATCGGTGATGCGCGCGGGGGTATAAAAGACATACCAAACCAGCACCACAGTCGCGAATATCGCTGTGAGAGTCAGCACACCGTTGAAATGACCCACAGCATAGGAAATCGGATATAAAGCGGCAGTAATGGTGCCGATGAGCTCGTTGGGCAGCTTGGCATCAGAGCGCAACATGGCATAGAACTCAAACGCGCACAAACCGCTCAACACTGCGATAGCGATCACGGTTGTAGCAGTGCTGATAAGCGACATCGCTATCAGGATGGCAGAATAAAGAGTGGCAGTGACAAAACGGGTCCTCAGACTCGAATCATTGCGCTCCATTTCCTCCAGATCATTCAAATTCAAATACCACCAAACCGTCGGTTCCGCTGCTGGTACGCGATTATCGCCCGCAACAACTCATACTCATCAAAATCGGGCCACAAAGTTGGCGTGATGTACATCTCAGTATATGCAATCTGGTAAAGCAGGAAATTCGAGATGCGGTATTCTCCGCTGGTCCTGATAAGAAGATCGGGATCGGGAATCTGCTTTGTATCCAGATAGTTTGCGAAAGCAACATCATCCAAAGCCTCGATACCAGTTGCGTCCAACTCCCCGCTCGCGGCCTTGCGTGCGATGGCCTGCACAGCGCGGACGATCTCCTGACGCGCGCCATAATTGACGGCGATCACCAGCGTCATACCCTCGTTACCAGCGGTTTTGGCAATGGCGTCCTCGAAGGTCACACGTGTGCGACGCGGCAGCTTAGACATATCACCGATAACCCTTATCCGCACACCCTCGGCATCCATACTGGCCAGCTCGGCTGCCATGGTGTTGGCGAACAGAGTCATCAACGTCTTGACCTCGGAAACCGGACGGTTCCAGTTCTCGGTGGAGAAGGAATAGATGGTCAAGTAACGCACACCAAGATCATTGCTGGTGCGTATAAGGGCTCGTACACCCTTTATCCCAGCCTTATGACCAAAGGCACGATTCTCCCCGCGCAACTGAGCCCAACGACCATTCCCGTCCATGATCACAGCGATATGCTGAGGAACGCGAAGGGGGTCAAAAGCCTGCAGATCGACATCCGCAGGCACCTGTTCAATGAGTTGCTGGAGTTTTTCCTGATTAAAGGCCATCAGACCTCCATGACCTCTGCTTCCTTGCGTTTAAGTGCCTCATCGATCTTCACGATATGCTTATCGGTTATCTTCTGTATCTGCTCTTCACCACGATGCACCTCGTCTTTGGAGACATCCTCTTCCTTGATCAGTTTCTCCAGCCTACTGTTGGCGTCGCGACGGATATTCCGCACCGCAACCTTGCTCTCCTCGGCCAACTGACGGCATTGCTTAACCAGTTCACGACGACGTTCCTCTGTGGGTGGAGGGAACGGCAGGCGCAGTATCGAACCATCGTTGGAGGGAGTGATGCCAAGATCGCTGCCCAAGATGGCTTTCTCGATATCGCGCAGGATGCTCTTGTCCCAAGGCTCAATCACCAGCAGATGCGCCTCGGGTGATTTGACACCCGCTACTTGCGTTATCGGTGTGGGCGTTCCATAGTAGCTGATCTGGATGCGCTCCAATACCGCAGCAGATGCCCTGCCGGTCCTGATCGAGACAAACTCGTGATCGAGGTTAGCCAGGCTTTTCTCCATCTGCTCCTCAGCGTGAGCGATTACCTCATCAATCATCTTCGGTCCCTTTCTGCTTTCCCATCCCTCAATACACTACCGTGCCAACCGGTTCTCCGCGAAGAGCTCTCTCCATATTGGTATCGGGCTCCAAGCAGAAAACAATCAATGGCAGGCTATTATCCATACACAACGAGATAGCCGTGCTATCCATGATATGCAGTTCCTTTGTTAGCACATCAAGATAGGAGATGCTCTCAAAGCGCTTAGCATCAGGGTTCTGCATTGGATCGCTGTCGTAGACACCATCTACTTTCGTTGCCTTCATGAAGACATCGGCGCCAATCTCACAGGCCCTCAACGCAGCGGTGGTATCTGTGGTGAAATACGGATTGCCCGTACCGGCAGCGAAGATAACCACACGACCTTTCTCGAGGTGCCGGATGGCGCGTCTACGGATGTAGGTTTCAGCCACCTCCTGCATCGCAATGGCACTTTGCACACGGGTATAGACACCCACGCGCTCCAGCGCTTCTTGCAGCGCCAGGGCGTTCATAACGGTAGCGAGCATACCGATGTAATCTGCCTGGGCACGATCCATGCCCTTGGTAGATGCCGCCATACCCCTGAAGATGTTGCCCCCACCTACGGTAATGGCGATTTGTATGTCGCTTTTCTCGATGATCTCTTTGATTTGCAGGGCTAATCCGTCTATAACCTTGGGATCGATGCCATATCCCTGATCGCCGGCGAGGTGCTCTCCGCTCAATTTGAGCAGCACCCTCTTGTATTTGTATTCTGCCACGTTTCTCCTATCAACAGGGTCCACTGCACTATAGCAAAATCGGGCGCAACCACGATGGCTGGTGGCTGTTAATTCTGACTAATTACATCAAAGGCCCCGCTATAGGCTGCCTTTTCACT
>DBPN01000035.1:30233-40353 GCA_002305585.1 Eggerthellales bacterium UBA1419 | reverse complement strand
TTAGCGAGGCTTTCCCAGTCACCGCATAGCCACTGATCCAGTTCCGATTGAAGCAGAACCACCGGCATCCGGTCGTGGATCTCGCTGATAAGCCGATTGGGCTGTGTTGTCAGTATCGAGAAGCAAGCTCTAGGCACCTCGTCGCCGCTCTCGTCCAGCTCCCTTGCTGATAGGTTCCTGTAGATGCCGGCCATATAGAGCATTGGTTGCTCCTTTAACCGGATAAGACACTTCTGCTTCTTGGCTTTTGCAGCGCTGTCTGACTTCTTCCATTCATAGAAACCGTTGCTGGGAACAATACAGCGCCTGGTAAGGATACTGTCTCGCCATATCGGTTTCTGTACGGCCTGCTCAATTCTTGCATTGAATATCCGGCTGCTCTTGCTTTTAGCGAATCCGGGATAACCCCACGTCATCGGATACGCGTTGAGCAGCGATTCGGGTTGATCAAGCGCGGACGGCAGCAACACAGCAGCTGTATCACCCGGGAATATCTCCCCGGTCTTCACTAGGGGATAACCTTTGCCACGCGCGCTGTTCTCCATCTCCTGCGCACGACGCTGTGCTTCCTCGATTATCGTCTTGATCCCAGACAAATCATCGGTCACATCAATGACATATCTACCACACATGGTCATCAACCCCAATTCACTTCATCTGGCATGGTCACCAAACCCAGTTCTTTTCATCTGGCTGGTGACTGCCGAGCGCCGGGAACCGGAAAGACTTAAACAGGAAACGCCGACCGCACTTGAGTACGGACGGCGCTTCTGTGATTTTCTCAGGTGGCAGACCACTGGCCAGCCTACTTTCGTTGCTGCCAGTCAGATCAACTTTCCGTTATTACTGTTGACCCAGCACAAAACGGTCAAAGCCAACAACGCTGATCTCGTCGCCAACAGCCTTGGAAACGCCTTCGATATAGGCACGTACGGTCGTATCCGGATCTTTGATGAAAGCCTGCTCGACCAGAGCAGTCTCCTTGTAGAACTTCTCCATACGACCCTGAGCCATCTTCTCCTGAATAGCTTCGGGCTTGCCAGACTCAGCAGCCTGGGCCTTGTAGATATCCATCTCGCGAGCGACGATCTCGGAAGCGAAGTCATCGCGGGATACTGCACCGGGGCAGGCAGCTGCAACCTGCATGGCAACATCCTTCGCCATGGCCTTGAAAGCATCGCTTGCTGCAGTCTCGGCGTTATTGAAGCAGAACTGCACTAAAACGCCAATGCGACCACCGCCATGTATGTAGCTGGATATGGCTCCGGCTTCAACACTACGACGGATAAAGCGGCTTATCTGGATGTTCTCTCCGATGGTATGGATTGCCTCGGTGATGATCTCCTCGACACTCTGACCATCGACGGTAGCTGCCTTGAGGGCATCCATGTCGGCGGGGTTGTTCGCCAGAACTGCCTGGACAACCTTAGCAGCATAGCCGCCAAAGACATCGTTGCGTGAAACGAAGTCGGTTTCGCAGTTGACCTCAGCTAACGCAGCCGTTTTGCCATCTTCAGACACCAAGGCGGATACTACACCCTCGTTAGTCTCGCGACCGGCTTTCTTAGCTGCCGCAGCCAAACCGCGGGTGCGCAGCACATCTACTGCTGCCTCGATCTCTCCCTCGGCCTCTGTCAGGGCTTTCTTGCACTCCATCATACCGGCACCGGTCATCTCCCTGAGCTCCTTGACCATTGCCGCAGTAATATCTGCCATCGTGATCCCTTCCTGTGTTACGTCTATTGTGATCCCCCTGCGAACTCGCTCTCATCAGCTCTGCGCAGAGGTTGATTTTCCTGACTTACTCGTTAGTTGCCCTCGACAGCTTCGGCTGCTTCCTCAACTTCTGCCTTGGCTTCAGCGACTGCAGCATCAACCTGAGCTTCTGCTTGCTCAGCGGCTGGCTCAGCTACAGCTGGCGCAACCGAATCAGCAGCAGCAGCGACCATCTCGGCCTCTGAAACCAAGGTCTGACTTGATCCTGCGATCATGGCATCCGCGATGACCTCGCAGAGCAGATTGACGGAGCGGATAGCGTCATCGTTGGCCGGGATACCGTAGTCAACTTCGTCGGGATCGGCATTCGTATCGAGGATGCCGATAACCGGGATGCCCAAGCGATGCGCCTCGCGGATGGCGATTTCCTCACGTTTGGTATCGACCACGAAGATCGCCTGAGGCACGGCCTTCATGCTGCGTACGCCATTCAGGTTGACCTGAAGTTTGCCCAGCTCCTTGCGCAAAAGGATCTGCTCCTTCTTGGGAAGCGTTGCCATGCGACCATCTGCCTCCATGGCCTCGAGCTCCTCCATACGGGTCACTCGTGAACGGATGGTCACGAAGTTGGTGAGCATTCCGCCCAACCAACGGGCGTTGACGTAAGGCATCCCACAACGCTCGGCATTTGATGAGATCGGCTCCTGGGCCTGCTTCTTGGTTCCCACAAACAACAGGACACCGCCGCGCGAGGATAGGTCGCGGACAAATGAATAGGTCTTGTCCAGCTCCCTGAGCGTTCTCTTCAGATCGATGATGTAGATGCCGTTGCGCTCGGTGAAGATGTACGGCTTCATCTTGGGGTTCCACCTGCGGGTCTGATGACCAAAGTGGACGGCTGCATCAAGCAGCGACTTGACATTGACTGTCGTAGCCATTCTTTCTCCTTTTTTTTGTTGAGGCAGATATCCAGTGGTCAAGCCGACTTATCAGCTCTACCACTTTGTACCCACCTATCCTCTGCCTGACTCAACCTCCGGATCCGCAACCGTCTAACGGCCACACGCGGTCGAAGTCCTCAGGCATGTGTAATAGTCGAACCCAAGAATTATAGCAAAATGTTAGTGGGATGCAAATGCCGCCGGCAGATACGCCAATCAGCTGATGTCCGAGTCCTTCAGGTTCTTCAGGTCCCTGAGGTCTTTGAGTACCGAAAACGGGCTATCCGGCAGCACATCTTGCTGGCAGCCGCACTGTTGCTCGTTCAGATTTGCTCCACAAATCGGGCAAAGCCCTCTACAGTCTTCATCACAGAGCACTACCTGTGGAGTCTCGAAAATGATGGCCGCCAATAGCGCCGGCGCTAGATCCACCTCACCAGAGTCGTCGACGATGACGAACTCGTCATCTGCCAGGTCAAGCTCCTCATGACTGGGATTTATGAGGTAATACCCCTCTACCTCTCCTTCAACATCGAATAGCGCTGGCTCCAGGCAACGCGCACACTCGGTTTGCACCTGAGCGCTCACAGTGCCGGAGAGCAATACACCCCCGCCAGTGTTGGAAAGCTGCAGGTCATAGGTCACTTCGCCCGGAATCATGAAATTCATGGCGCCAAGACTGTAAGACTGCAAGGGCCATACTCCAGATAGATGGGCGCTACTGCCAAGTTCTGCCAGCTGAGGTAGAAGCCTTTGTTTCAACGATGGCAGATCATGTTTGATGGTCATTACAGTTACTCCAATACCGCAGGGGTGCGTGAGCTTCTCCTTCGGCAGATGATTGACTCGATTATCTCCAGTGGCAAGCCTGACGGGCTGCTCTGCCTCAGCGAGTTGCCTTGTTGTTCAGTCTTTCGCGGCAGCGACGTACATTCTCATTCAACGAATCGAGGGTGTTCTCGATGTGAGAGAAGACGTTGTCGGCATAATCCTCGGCTCCAGCTCTGGTCTCACGTTCCATCTCCCGGGCATCGGCCAAGATATTCTCGGCCTGTTGCTGCGCGATGCGGACGATCTCCTGCTCGCTGGCTATGATCAATGCCTGATTACGGGCATCTTCCAAGATACGGTTGCATTCAGCTTCTGTATCCTCAAGTAGGCCCTGACGCTCACGTACTATCTGACGAGCCTGAGCAAACTCAACGGGGAATGCTTGACGAATCTCATCGATGATATCAAGTGCGGGTCCAACCTCTATCTGCTTCCTATCCTTGTTGCCAAGGACCGACTTGCCGTCTTCGATCAAATCCGACAGCTCATCCAGAAGTGCCATTACCCCTGTTTCGTCCATTGTCTGTTCCCTTCGGACCGCGCTCAACCTGTCTGTATGCACAAAGAGACGCACCTGCGTGACACAACTATACACTGTCGCGGCAGCGCACGAGCATACACTTGCTGCAATTGTAGCAAATACTTGCAGTTTGCATCAGATTAAATAGCAGATGAACCAAAGTAGTCTTCGAGAGCATCCTCTGTCATGTCGGATTCATCGATTTCACAGCCATAAGCTGCCATTATGGCCTGAGCCTGTGACTCAATCAAACGTGCGCGCACCAACTGCCCAGCCCTTTGCAATAATGCTGCCTTAAGCAACATCGATCGCACCACATAGCCGCAAAGCTGTTCATTGAATGTCCCCAGCTGCAGCATTGAGACCATCGAATCGGGCGCAAGGGAGAAGAACAGATCTGGATCGATATCCACCGCATTTCCTATGGCGATAGCGAGGGACTGAGCCGCTGCCTCGGGGTCATTGCGTCGGTCCCGCAAAGCGCGTTGGACGACGGCCACCAACTCGAAGATCATGCGCATCAGATAATCATTCTGGAGCATCGCACACCTGCTTGCCAGCGTCATTCTTGAGCATCGTCCACCTGATTTTCTGTGAAGACAGGGATCTGCATCTGGCCGGCATTCTCGGTCGCACTGTAGGGTACTCCGCGATGATCGAAGGCACGCTCGGTCGCCACTCTGCCCTTGGGTGTGCGCATTATCAGCCCCTGCTGCAACAGGTACGGCTCGTAGACATCCTCCAGCGTTGCCGCATCTTCTCCCAAAGCGCTAGACAATGTACCCAAGCCTACTGGGCGACCGCTGAAGGTCACCGTGAGCAGATCGAGGATCTTGTTGTCCATCACATCTAGACCCATGCTATCAACCTCAAAGAAAGCCAGCGCCTGCGCGGCGACATCCTCGGTTATCTCACCAGATGCCCTCACCTCGGCAAAGTCCCTCACTCGTTTGAGCAATCGGTTGGCCAGACGGGGTGTGCCACGGCTCCTCCTGGCGATCTCCTGTGCTCCCAGCGTATCGATATCCACTCCCAGGATGCCGGCAGAGCGTCGCACGATATCGCACAGCTCATCGAAGCCATAGTAATCCAAACGGAAGGCGATGCCAAAGCGGTCACGCAAAGGACCGGTGAGCAGTCCGGTGCGCGTTGTCGCCCCAATCAGCGTGAAGTGCGGGATGTCCAGTCGCAGTGAACGCGCTGAGGGTCCTTTACCGATGACTATATCCAGCACGAAATCCTCCATCGCTGGATAGAGGACCTCCTCGACAGCCCTGTTGAGACGATGGATCTCGTCGATGAACAATACATCACCAGGCTCAAGATTGGTGAGTATGGCGGCAAGGTCACCAGCCCGCTCGATTGCTGGCCCACTGGTAGCTCTGAATGATGCTCCCAGCTCATTAGCGACAACGCCGGCCAAAGTGGTCTTGCCTAAACCGGGAGGTCCGGAGAACAACAGATGATCAAGCGTATCCTTGCGCTGGCGAGAGGCCTCGATCAGCACACGCAGGTTCTCCTTAACCCGTGACTGCCCAAGATAATCATCCAGTAACTTGGGTCGCAGCGAGCGGTCCAGACCAAGATCATCCTCGGTCAGTTCGGGTGATAATGGCCTAGCGGTGTCTTCATTAGCAGCACCAGATTCATCGTATTCCACTGCGTATCCCGCATCGAACGGAGTAAGATCATCAGCTTCCCATACAGCCACTAGCCTGCTCCCAATCTTCTCAGGGCATAACGCAACACCGCGCTGGCATCGGTCATATCGCCATCATATCCCTTTAACGCCAAATCAGCCTCAGCTGCCGAGAAACCCATGTGGAGCAAAGCCTCGGAAGCCTGGACTAAGCCCAGTTCGCGAGTTTCATCGCCTTGACCTGCTTCACCGATCGCTGATTCCAGTGTTCCCTTCAACTCCAACACGATACGCTGAGCAGTCTTCTTGCCAATCCCTGGAATCGATGATACCGCAGTGATATCCTCACTGGCTATCGCCCTCATCAGCGAATCTGCGCTGAATGTCGACAGAGCACTTATCGCCACCTTGGGGCCAACACCGGACACCGTGATCAATCGCTCGAAGAGCATTCGTTCCCGCTCATCGCAGAAGCCGAACAGGGACATACCATCTTCCCTGACCTGCATGTGAGTGTAAACCGTGGTCTCGCTGCCCTGAGGTTCAAGAGAACTCAACGACTGCGTTGACATCCCCACGCGAAAGCCCATTCCGCCTACATCGATTACGATACCCTGTGCGTCTTTAAGCGCAATCTGACCGCGCAGATATGAGATCATATCTCCCCTTCCCCGGTCTCAACCTTATTCCTCAGGTGGGCGTGGCAGATAGCTGCCGCCAACGCATCTGCGCTGTGATCGGGCGTAGGAGTATGATCCAGACCCAACAGTACCCTCACCATGTATTGCACCTGCTCCTTATCGGCCGCTCCGGTACCAACCACAGCCTGCTTGATCTGCTTGGGAGAATACTCGCCTATTGCAAGCCGCGATACAGCAGCAGCAACCAATGCTGCTCCCCTAGCTTGACCGGTTGCCATGGCGCTCTTTGAGTTGGCGCCGAAATAGATGGATTCAATACCCAATTCCACGGGATGATATCGTGCGATGACAGCGCTGATCTGGTCATGGATGGCCTTAAGGCGCGAGGCGGTATCTCCTGTTGAGGAAGTCGAGATGCAACCATAGGCCAGAGCGCGCTTCTTTGAACCGCACTCCTCGATGATACCCCAACCGGTGTTCGCCAAACCGGGATCGATGCCCATGATGATGGTCTTACGCGTACTCTGTATCACGCACCACTCCTAGCACCCGGCACTATCTTCAGGGTTCAGTATAGCGAACATCTGTTCGTGATGAAAGAGCTCGAGAGTCATTACTCGAACGAGATTCTCCCCATATCATTCACCGCGTACAACTCCCTAGGCGCCATTACCAAGTGCTATTCTTCGAGCGCTGCGGCGATCTCTTCGGTTATATCCATGCTGTGGTAGACGTTTTGCAGATCCTCAAGATCTTCGAGCTTATCGACCAGACGCATGACCTTCTTTGCGTCTGAGACACTAACTTCTGTTGGCGTAGTGGGCTCCATGATCAACTCGGCTCCCTTGACCTCGAGTCCCTGATCCTCCAGACCCTTGCGCACCGTGGCCAGATCGCTTGGAGCGGTGAGTATGACCCACTCTTCACCAGTATCCTCATAATCCTCGCCACCGGCCTCGGCGACCTGCATCATGAATTCATCTTCATCCGGGCTCTGACTCTTCTCGATAAGAAGCTGCCCTTTGCGTTCGAATTGATAGGCAACGCTACCGGTGGTGCCCAGATTGCCGCCACTATGGCTGAAGGCCGATCGCACGTCAGCAGCTGTACGATTGCGATTATCGGTCAGTGCTTCGATATAGACTGCTACGCCCGCGGGTCCATAACCCTCATAGACGACGTTCTCAAAATGAGTGCCCTCGCTGCCAGCGCCGAATGCCTTCTTGATTGCAGTGTCGATCTTGTCTTTAGGCAGTGAATAACCTTTTGCTTTAGCGATAGCGGCAGCCAGAGAGGCGTTGTTCTCAGGATTGGGATCGCCACCTTCCTTCGCTGCTACGGTGATGTTACGTGAGAGTTTTGAGAAGATCGCGCTGCGCTTGGCGTCCTGAGCCGCTTTGCGATGTTTAGTTGTAGCCCATTTGGAATGTCCGGACATTGAGGTACCTTTCGTGGATTATCGTCTGTCAGCCGGCTCATTATACAACAAGCTCATCAGCTGGCGGAATCAGGACAGCAGCTTGATGTATAACGGCAGCTCATGCTCGAAGTCGACGCCGAACTTGCGGTCGGTGTTGGCATCATAGGTGCGCCGGATAGCAGCTACGGTGAAGTCGACAGCGATACTGGCTGCCTCGATAAGCGGTTTGTCATTGAGCAGCGCACCGAGCAGGGCGCTGGAGTAGATATCACCAGTGCCATGATAGTAACCCTCGATCTGCTCACGGAAATAGTAATCAAATCGACTGGTCTGCTTATCATAGGCAGCGATGCCAAGAGTCCCGGGCTCAAATGAGACTCCGGTTAATACCACCTGTGTTGGACCCAATTCCGCCAACTGCCTGAGCAGATCCTCGATATAGGGCTGGTCGTAATCTGATCCTGGATAGGGTCTCTCCAGCATGAACGTTGCCTCGGTGATGTTTGGCACCACGATATCAGCCGCTGCGCACAGATCGCGCATACCCAATGCAAAACCCAAATCGAAAGCTGGATAGAGCTTACCCTGATCGCCCATCGCCGGGTCAACAAGAACCAGCGTAGCATCTGCGCGAAAGTCACGGAATAGCTGCTCGACCAGCTCTAACTGCTCCCTGCTACCCAAGTAGCCCGTATACAGGGCATCAACTCTCAGGTCAAGGGTCTTCCAATGCTCGCTGATGGGTTTGATGTCATCCGTAAGATCGCGGAAAGTATAACCGGTGAATCCCCCTGTATGCGTGGAGAGGATTGCAGTGGGCAATATGGACGTCTCGATACCGGCTGCGGAGATAATCGGCAAAGCCACGGTCAGGGAGCATCGGCCTATGCACGAGATATCCTGGATGGTGATTACCCGCTTTTGAATCATTGACGTTCCTTCTCTCTTCTTATCAGCGATCTGTTGGACTGAGCCTCTTAGACTCTCTTTGTTCGGATGTAGCTTACAGCATCTTGGTTATTGCCGTACAAACAACCCCGTTGTTGCGTCATAGCTCAAATCAACCATTAGATATCCTTTCTCCTGCATCCACTGCAGTATGGGATCGATCATCTGAGCTGTTGGGCGCGCTGCCTTTGGATAGCTGCTCACCGGATAGGTGTCTCGCACGGGGTCTGGCAGGGATGCTTTCTCGGCCAGCAGCGGGCGATAAGCCGATGGATCGGCATTTATCATCTCAACTGCGAGGTTCCAGATAGTCGAGAGCTTCGTCACTGCCTTCTGGCCGGATTCCGTTGCCGTGAAAGCCGTACGGGCGACCATCACAGACTGGGAAAGGTTCTCGCCCTGACTGTCATCGGCGACAAGCACATTGCCAGTCGCTTCGCCCAAAGCGAGCAGCGAACCGGGCAGAGCGGCAGCGGCGATCTGATTGCTGGCCATCATCTCATAACGCACTGGTAGCTTCTTGATCTCCTCGGTCATGATCTGATCTTCGGGGATACCGGCCTGTTGCATGAGCTTATCCATAACATACTCCAAGATGGTGTTGGAACCCACACCAATTGGTTTGCCGGCTAAGTCGTCTAAGGTCTGGATACCGCTGCTCGCGCTTGTCATGATGCCAAAGCGTCCCTGTGCGGCAGTCTCGCCCAGCGTCACCCATTCAAGGCTTACATCGGTGCCCCGNNCCCCAGCAACGAGACTCGCGGCAACCATCGGGTCGGTCATCGCCATATCCACCTCACCGGATGTTATCGCTACAGTGAGTTCCTGTGCCGATTGGAAGGTCTCGATCTGCGCAGATAACCCATTTGCGACAAAGAGTCCTTCTTCCTCTGCCAACCACAGCGGCAGGATATCTTCGGTGACCAACGAGCCGATGGTAATCGAGTTGGCATCGCTACTTTGGCTCTGCTGAGAACCCGTGCAGGCGGATAAGACAGTTAGGCTCGATGCCAATACCACCGCCATCGCTGCCCTCATGGCTATCCCCACTTGCTTGTTCATCATGCACTCCCTGCCGTGGTCCGAGATACCTCTTCAGCCTTTGAGAAGACTCTCCGAATGCAGCGAAGTGCAATCAGATGGCTATAATTCCAGTACGTGGATTATAATTGCTCGAGACCTTGGAGAGACGCAGTTTCTTTTAACAGGGGTCTACGGGCACATGAACGCGCAATCACCTATCTACAACCACGAGAGGATCGTCTTGAAGGCCTGGATCGAAGCTCTACGAATACGCACTCTGCCACTCTCAACAGCAGGTTGCATCGTCGCCGCTGGTTTGGCCGCCTGGTTCGATGTCTTCAGGTGGTCGATATTCCTGCTGATGCTCTTAACAGTGATACTCCTGCAAATCGTGGCGAACTTCGCCGATGAGTATGGCGACCTGCAGAAAGGTGTCGACAA
>DBPN01000035.1:0-30165 GCA_002305585.1 Eggerthellales bacterium UBA1419 | reverse complement strand
GCTTTCCTATTGCTCTTCCTCGTGATGGGCGCCATCGCCATCGTGGGCGCAATCACCTATACCGTTGGGCGTTATGCGTATGGTTACTATGCCCTTGGTGACGCCGCCTGCATGCTGTTCTTCGGCTTCTTCGCCGTCTTGGGTGGCTTCATGCTCTATGCGCACGATTTCCAGTGGACTGCAGTGTTGCCAACCTTATCAGTTGGTAGCCTGGTGGTGGCTTTCCTCAATCTGAACAACATGCGTGACCGCGAGAACGATGCAGCCTGCGCCAAGACCACGACAGTGGTGCTGATGGGCGCAAAAAACGCCTTGGTCTATCACCGCACACTGATCATCGCTGGCATGTTGGGCTTTGTGCTCTTCTGCGCCTTCAACGCCGTGTCCGACCCACTTCGCTACCTGTACCTGCTAATCTATCCGGCACTGATATGGCATCTGAAACAAACAGGCGAGGTCAAAGACCCCGCCCATTTCGATAAACTCATGAAACCGTTCTCACTGACTATCGTGGCTTTGAGTGGCGCCTTCGCCCTCTGCATTGGGCTGTAGAGGGGCTTTATCCAAAGCTCCAGTACCGTTCTCAATACCCCGCCACTTGTTCAGATAATAGACCAGATGATAGATGGCCAAAGCAGCCAGGGAGCCCAGCGCGATACCATTCAGCTGCGAGTCGCCGATGATCCAGGTGAAGTTTGCGATACCGATGACCAGCGGCACGGCTGCAGTGGTTATGTTGATGGGCTGACTGAAGTCGACCCTGTTCTCAACCCAGATGCGCACACCGAGCATACCGATCATACCGTAAAGCAGTATGGTTGCGCCGCCAAGGACACCACCGGGAACCGTGGCAACTGCAGCGCCGAACTTGGGACAGAGCGACAAGAGCAACGCTCCGCAACCGGCAACCCAGTAAGCCGCTGTCGAATAAACTTTGGTAGCAGCCATAACGCCGATGTTCTCGGCGTAGGTTGTGGTACCAGAACCACCACCCATTCCGGCCAGAGTGGTGCCAAGGCCATCTGAGAAGAGCGCCCAACCGATGTAATTATCGAGGTTCTTACCGGTCATGGTAGCAACCGATTTCACGTGGCCGATATTCTCGGCAATCAACACCAGCACTACCGGCAAGAACATCAGCAGAACCGAGAAATCCACCACCGGGGTTACGAAATCGGGTAGACCGAACCAGGCAGCATTGTTCACTGCCGTGAAGTCGACCTCGTTTCGGAAAACCGCGACGATATAGCCGATGATAACGCCGATGAGGATGTTCAGTCGGCCGAGCATCCCCTTTGAAAGTGCCGAGAGTAAAAGGATCGAGATGAGTGTCACCAACGCGGTCACCGGTGAGACGATGAAGTTATTGTAGGCCGCAGGAGCTAGATTGAAGCCGATCAGAGCAACGATGGTGCCTGTAACGGCTGGTGGCATCACCTTATCGATCCAACTTGGGCCCACTTTGATGATCAGCAGGCCGATCAAAGCCAGAAGGACACCGGTGCAGAGGATGCCGAATACCGCAACTCCCAGACCACCGGCCTTAGCGGCAAGTATCGGTGCGATGAAGGCGAAACTCGAACCAAGGTAACTCGGAACCTTGTTGCGGGTGATCAAGAGGAACAACATCGTGGAAATAGCCGAGAAGAACAACGTTGTCGCTGGTGAGAATCCGGTCAAAAGCGGTACTAGGAACGTCGCCCCGAACATAGCCACGATGTGTTGTAGACCGATGCCAGTGGTCCGTGGCCAGCTTAGCCTCTCATCGGGAGCAACGACCTCCCCTGCCTTCAAAGTCTTGCCATCACCATGGAGCTTCCATGAGAAAAGGCCTGTCTTCTTGTCCATTCCATCTCCTTCTTCACCGATTACCGTCATTATCCCTATCCCTGTTCAGGGAAACACTCACTTTATTAGATCGTCAGCATTACCCTGCTGCCGAAAAACCCCGCTACTTTCAAACCTGCTGGCGCTGAACCGAGTTTCGCTAAACTCCGCTGCTGCCAAATCCCTTCTCGCTCCTTTGCGTACTATCCAGCTCATCAACCTCCTCAATCGTAACTACGGGGGTTGGCATTATCACCAATTGGGCGATACGATCGCCCCGCTTGATCTCAATGGGTTGCTCATCGTCATGATTGATGGCTATCATGATCATCTCGCCCCGATAATGACTGTCAATCAACCCGGGTGTATTCACCATCGATAGTCCAACTCTGGAAGCCAAACCACTACGAGGCAACACAAATCCCGCATATCCCTCTGGAATTGCCACCTGTAGTCCTGTGGGAATCATCTCGCGTTGATGGGGCTCGATGGTGCAGTCAATCGCAGCGACTAGATCAAGGCCGGCATCACCGGGATAGGCATAGGCGGGCAGCGGCAACTCGGGATCAAGCCGCTTGATCCGCACGGTGATTGTTGTTTTAGATTTGGGTTTTTCTGTTACCTCGTCAGGAGAATCCACGTTAGCCCATACCTTTCAGGGCGCTCTGGAATTCCTCGATATCCTTGAAATCCTTGTATACCGAAGCGAAACGGATGTAGGCGACATCATCAAGTTCGCGCAGCCGCACCATCACCATATCGCCGAGTACCTTGGACTGTATTTCGCTTTTAAAGGAGTTCCTGATCTCTGCCTCGACATCGTCGATTAGTTCGTTGAGCCTGCTTACTGGGATATCACGCTTTGCTGTGGCGATCAACAAGCCCCTGAGCAGCTTGTTGCGATCGAATGGCTCCGAGCTCCTATCGTTCTTCAATACGATCAAAGGGGATTCGTTATGTCGCTCGTAGGTAGTGAAGCGTCTTTCGCAGGAAAGACACTCTCGCCGTCTGCGTATTGATAACCCATCTTCTGAGGGACGCGAATCAATTACCTTGGAATCTAAGTAACCGCACACAGGACAACGCATTATATCCCCCCATTTATTGACGACACAATGAGGTTATCACACTATATGTTGTGCTTCAATCAGGAAAATCGCTGTAACTCACAAAAGATTGGTGATGAGTATGACAACCACTGTGAATGCGATTGAGGCAAAAAGCGCTGCCAGTTTATGTGAGAGTGTGGCTCCAGAGATTGGGACTCCGCGAACATCTCCAGACCTTATATCGCGATACACAGATGAATTGCGTGCCAATAACTCACTGAATGTTCGACTGGTACGGTCTCCTCGTTCTACCTCACACATATCCATGGGGAAATCGTAGACCTGGGCTGACTGCATTTTGATAGCGGCTGTGCCGTTGACCCTGTATGTCATGTTCTTGTTCGCCAGATCCCTCATGTCTACTCCTCGCTAAACTCTTAACCATCTTGTGCGTATTAACGCCTTATCTATCTTGTGTCTTGTGCGCTCAAGATTCTACGTGTTCCGCTTAAGCACCATGCGACATATTTGGTACACTTTATCCATCGAACACCTGTTCGGCTATCACTATAGCGTGAACATCTGTTCGCTGCAAGAGATAACCGAACATTTGTTTGATTTATTCGCCCTTATGACCTACAATAACAACAAATTAGTGAATGGAGACATCATGGTACCTGCAGAGAATCTGACTAAACGCCAACAGGAGATACTGGATTTCCTCCGCAGTTTCACAGCAGGCAATGGTTACCCACCCAGCGTGCGGGAGATAGGTGAAGCCGTGGGCCTCTCATCATCTTCAACGGTCCATTCGCATCTCTCAGCACTAGAAGGCAAGGGGTACATTCGCAGGGACGCGTCATCGGCTCGTGCCCTGGTGATAGTCGACCAGTTGATAGCTGACGAATCCAACAGCTTGATAGACGGACCAGACCCCTTCGCCAATATCATCACCCTGCCCCTTGTTGGCAGAGTTGCTGCTGGCGAGCCGATATTAGCCGAGCAGAACATCGAGGATACGCTTACACTACCTACTCAGCTCGTAGATGATTCCTCCTCATTCCTTCTAACCGTCAAGGGCGAATCGATGATCGAGGCCGGCATCTTGGATGGAGACCTGGTTGTGGTGCGCGAACAGCAAACTGCTGACAACGGCGACATCGTCGTTGCCCTCATTGATGAGAGCGCTACAGTAAAGACCTTCTATCGCGAACAAGATCGCATCCGTCTGCAGCCGGAGAATAAAACCATGGAGCCTATCTACACCACCGAGGCAATGATACTTGGCAAGGTTGTCGCTCTGCTCAGGACTCTCTAGATTCACCGCTTAGAACCTTATTCTAAACTCTATCAATCTACTCTCATTAATCGGGTGTACACTAATCCTGTGCGCTTCTAAGGACACAAGTCTGTGCAGCGTTCCAATCGTCTATTAATCTGCTATTGATAGGAGGATTCGTTGAAGATCGCTAAAGAGTTCAAGGAATTCATCTCACGTGGTAATGTCATAGATCTTGCCGTTGCGGTCATCATCGGTGGAGCCTTCACGGCAATCATCAATTCGCTGGTGAATGACTTGATTAATCCTCTGCTTTCACTACTGACCGGCGGCTATGATTTTGCCAGCCTGTCAATCGCCCTCGGATCAGGCGAAGGCGCGGCCGTACTCAGCTACGGGGCCTTTATAGCTGCTATCATCAACTTCCTGATGGTAGCCTTGGTGGTGTTCTTCCTGGTTAAAGGCATCAACAAGCTGGCGCGCAAGAAGGAAGAAGAGCCTGCAGCGGTGAAGGATTGTCCCTATTGTGCTGAGTCGATAGCCAAGGATGCCGTGCGTTGCCCACGCTGCACCAGCATCTTGGAGCCAGAACGGATTCCAGAAGAGCTACGCTGATGGCACAACTCTGATGGCTCTAAGCCGAATCCTGAGCTAGTTGATAGGGCAGGAATCGCGAAACATACACTTGAGGCACACTAAGCTGCATCACGGTGCCCTCTTCGGTGAAACTCTCGCTTAATACAGAGCATCTCTCGTGTGCAAGACCAACCAATGCCCCCTGGCTAAAGGGTAGACAAACGTTCATCACCCTGCTGTCCGCATTCGCCGCCAGCTCGATCCTATTGATCAGAGTTGGGATACCCTCCCTTGTCAGTGCCGAGATCAGCATCGCTTGAGGATAGCGGCCTATCAGGACTTCCTTCTCCCCTGCACTCAACTCGTCCACTTTATTGAATACCAGTAATTGCGGGATATGATGTGCGCCTATCTGCTCGAGAACCTCGGTAACCGCCAACATCTGCGCCTCGCGCTGTTGTGCTGTGGCGTCAACCAGATGCAGGATCAGATTGGCATTCACTATCTCATCCAAAGTTGATTTAAAGGCCTCAATCAGTGTGGTTGGCAGCTTTTGGATAAAGCCGACGGTATCAGATAATGCCAGCTCTCGGCCTTCAGGCAAAACGAACCGCCGGGTAGTAGAATCGAGAGTTGCGAATAATTTGTCGTAGGCAAGCACCTGGGCGTCGGTAAGGGCATTGAGTAGGCTGGATTTGCCGGCATTGGTGTAACCGGCAATAGCAACCTTGTAGATTCCCGAACTCAACCTGGCCTTGCGCTGGATATCACGTTCATCCTGAACCTTACGTAGTTCCTGGTTGATCTGTCCGATCCGCTTCCTCACTATGCGCCGGTCGACCTCCAGCTGGCTCTCTCCTTCACCAAAACGCGAACCTACGCCACCACCCATGCGATTGGATGCCAGATGCGACCACATTCCCCGCAGACGTGGCAGCAGATACTGGCTTTGAGCCAAGCGCACCTGCAAGCGACCTTCGCGACTGGTAGCGTGCAAAGCGAAGATATCAAGGATCAAAGCCGTGCGATCGATGATCTTTGCGCCTTTGATCTCCTTTTCCAGATTAGACTGTTGAGATGGTGTGAGCTCATCATCGAATATCACCACGTCGACAGAGAGCGTCTGTACGGCGGTGGCGACTTCCTTGACCTTCCCTGAACCGATGAACGTGCGAGCGTTGGCCCTCTTCAGACGCTGACTGACTGAGCCCACTACCTCGGCGCCATCTGTCTCAACAAGGCGCTGAAGCTCGGCCAGCGATTCCTCCACCGGCCATTCAGCGTCGCCGCGATCTATACCAACCAACAGAGCTCGCTCCGTAGGTTTCTCGGTACTGTACATCGGCTCTTTAACTATGAAGATCACCTCGATAATCGGTTTTGCTTTACTTGGCCATCGTCTCTTTGATCCTACGTACGGCTTCCAGCAACAGTTCATCCGGCGTAGTTAGCGATATACGGATAAAACCTTCACCATCGGGACCATATCCGCTTCCCGGCGTGACGATGACGTGAGCCTCAGTGAGGACCTTCTCGGCAAAACTGGCCGAGGTGTAACCTTCTGGTATCTTAACCCAAACATAGATCGTCGCCTTAGGCGCTTCGCATTCTATACCGATGGCATGTAGGGCATCCAGCACCAGATCACGACGACGTTGGTAGAGAACGCACATCTGAGCCACACAATCCTGTGATGATTCCATAGCCACAATCGCGGCCTCTTGGATCGCGCCGAACTGACCGGAGTCGAGGTTGTTCTTGACTGTACCCAACGCCTTGATTGCCGTGGGATTTCCACAGGCGAATGCGATACGCCAGCCAGTCATGTTGTAGGTCTTGGAGAGACTGAACATCTCGATAGCCACTTCTTTCGCGCCTGGTCGTTCGAGTATCGATGGCGCGACATAGCCGTCAAAGCCCAATTCGGAGTAGGCGTTATCATGCACCAACAGCAGATCGTGTTCTTTACAGAAGGCGATTGCCGCGTCAAAGTACTCGGGTGTGGCGATTGCTCCGGTGGGATTATTGGGATAGCCGATGAAGAGTATCTTGGCTTGTGCCAGGATCTCCCCTGGCACTGTATCGAATTCTGCCAAAAAACCGTTCTCGGCACGCATGGGCATGAAATAGGTCTGTGCATGCATCAATGTAGCTCCACCGCTGTAAACCGGGTAACCGATGCTCGGAGCCAGCACATAATCACCGGGGTTAACGAATGCTGTCTGGATATGCGCTATGCCCTCCTTGGAGCCGATAAGAGCTAAAACCTCGGTTGCAGGATCAAGCTCAACACCAAAGCGCCGTTGCATCCAGCCAGCGCAGGCTTGACGATAATCCTTCGACCCAGCATAGTCTGGATATCTATGATTGGCGGGATTGCGGATAGCCTGAGCCATGGCCTCAACGATGTGCTCGGGTGTGGGGATATCGGGATCACCGATTCCCAATGAGATCACGTCGATCCCCTGCGATACCAGGGCATCGCGTTTAGCATCGATCTGGGCGAAGAGGTACGGGGGCAAATGGTCTAAGTTCCTAGCGGTCTTCATCGAGGACGGTCCTTCCTGATCATGTTCATGTTCAATCTTGATACGTTTACTGGTTCAGATAGAGATTCTCACTAAGGATGCGCTGATAGTGTCGCTTGTGGTGTGCAGGATACTCAAAGCTCTATACTTCCCTCAAATACCGTTACTGCCGGCCCGGTCATCATGACATGGTTATTCTCCTGCCATTCGATCTCCAGATTACCTCCCAGCAATTGTAACGTTGCCTTTCGACCTGCCCTTCCAGTGATAGCCGCAGCAACAGCTGTAGCGCAAGCTCCGGTTCCACAGGCCAATGTCTCACCAACGCCACGCTCCCAAACCCGCATGACTATGCGAACACCATTCGGCTCCTGCACTACAGTGGCAAATTCGATGTTCGCTTTCTGCGGAAACACTGGGTGAGACTCCATCTGCGGCCCCACGGTATTGATATCGAAGCCCAATGGATCGGCGGCAAACTCAGATCCCATGAAGGTCACTGCGTGCGGATTGCCCATATTGACACAGGTAAAGGTCATCTCGCCAATAGCGGTCTGCAAAGGACTATCAACAACCGCAGGCTGATCAATCTCGTGACCGTTGGTCACAATGGCAACCGCAGATGTCGGCGCCAGAGTAGTTGGAATCGCCACAGGCTCAAACAAAGGTGATCCCATATCCACGGTAGCCCGGGTCATCTTCGCGCATCCGTCTGTCTCATAGCGAATCGGCCGTGGTCCAGCCAGTGTGTCAACTGTGAACCCATCAGCCCCTGATGTCACGAATCCCTTATCGACCAGGTACTTCGCCATGCAACGGATGCCGTTTCCGCACATCTCAGCCAAGGTTCCATCAGCGTTGATGTAGTGCATATAGGCAATACTCCCAGGCCTTGCGGGTGGGCGAACCAGGATCAATCCGTCAGCGCCAATACCAAAGTGTCTGTCACAGAGCAAAGCGACCTGCTCTGCCGTCAACTCCAACTCGTTTGAGAAGTCATCGATGACAACGAAATCATTGCCCGTACCATGGATCTTATTGAAATAGATTTGCATTGCTCTCCTTGGAAAGCGACGATAGTGAGCGATTAACCTAAACGTTCATTATAGCAAATGGCAGACACGCTGCAGCAAAGCTGCTCTCACTTCACTTGCCGAAAGTACGTTGCGCAGATAATCGGCATATAAATCGCTGACATCGATCCAATTGATACGTATATCGCGCTTAAACCAGGTGCGCTGCCGCTTGGCATAGCGACGAGTGGATTGTTTGATCTCGGCAACGGCTTCTGCCAACGAGCGTTCTCCCGTCAATACTGGCACCAGTTCCTTGTAGCCAATGGCCTGACCAGCTGTGACAGCCTGCATGAATCCGGCGTCGATCAAACGCCGCACTTCATCGATCAGCCCAGAGTCAACCATAGCATCCACACGTTGCTCGATCAGCGGATAAAGCACCTCGGGCTCCACCATCAGACCAAAGTAACGCGCTGGATACACAGACTTGTACTCCAGGAATCCGGAATGCTGGTCGGCATAGCTGCTACCTTGCTCTAAAAGCTCGAAAGCCCGTATCACACGACGGACGTTATTCGGATGGATTAATTCCGCGCTATCAGGGTCTGCCTGCATCAGCAAGGCATGGAATGCCTCGGCTCCCATCTCATCTGCCTGCTGCTTGAGTTCCCCTCGCCTTTTTTCGACAGCATGGGTGCCGATCTTCTCCTCAGATAGTCGGCTGTTATCAAAGCAGAAGTCGTCCAAAGCTGCGCGAATGTATAAACCAGTACCCCCGCAAAGCACGGGTGTCTTGCCTCTTTGTAGGCAGTCATCGATTGCTGCTCGCGCTGCCTGCTGATAGAGCGCAGCTGTGAACGTGGTTCCCGGATCGACCAAGTCTATGCAATGATAAGGTACGGAACGCTCGCAGAGCGGCAGCTTGGCTGTGCCGATGTCCATTCCACGATAGACCTGCATGGAATCAGCGCTGATAACCTCGCCGTCCAGCTTAGCTGCCAGAGCATCGGCAAGGGCTGACTTGCCGGTTCCAGTTGCGCCAACGATGGCGATCACTTCGCTTGATTGTGCTGGACTCTGGCCAAGTGCCTTAGCCGCGCACCTTTGTTGCTCGATGTTCACATCAGACTCCCACGCAGATACCAGGTGCGAGCCTCCTCGATCTTAACTTCCATCAGCGCACCTGCATAATCCGTAACTTGATTGCCTGATGGCAGGGGCACGTGGATGGTTTGGTTCTTGGGACTCTTGCCAGTGAGTATCTGTAAGTCACGCTTTGATGAACCCTCGAAGAGAACGGGAATCACGCGATCAAGGTCTTTTTGATTCTGTTCTTTTGCGCTGTGCTGCACCAACCCGACCAGGCGATCGAATCGCTCTTGGATCAGCTCATGCGGAGTCTCGTCTATCATCGAAGCCGCGGGGGTCCCCTGACGACGCGAATAGATGAAGGTGAAAGCCTGAGAGTAGCCAACCTGACGAACCAACTCCATGGTGGCCTCGAAATCAGCCTCGGTCTCACCGGGGAAGCCCACGATGANNTCGGTTGAGAAAGCGACATCACCAGCTGCAGCCCTAACCTTGCCGATCAGATCGAGATAGTGCTCGACTGTATAGTTCCGATTCATCGCGGCAAGTATCCGATTGGATCCGGATTGGACCGGCAAATGCAGCTGGGGCATAACAGCATCGACTTCCGCGAATGCTGCGATGGTGGCATCGCTCAGGTCTTTGGGATGACTGGTCGCGAAACGCAAGCGCTTGACGCCACTGTCCCCTACCAGACGCAGTACCTCATCAAAGCGAGGGTTGCCATACAGATCCCTGCCATATGAATTGACGTTTTGGCCAAGAAGAGTGATCTCCTTGACACCTTCGGCCACCAGTTGCTCGACCTCTTTGCGAATATCCTCAATTGGCCTGCTTTTCTCGCGGCCACGCACATAGGGCACTACACAGTATGAGCAAAAATTATTGCAGCCGGAGATTATCGAGACCCACGCGTGCCAAGGTTGTTCGCGGTGAGAGGGCAGAGCACTGGTGTCGTAGCGTCGCACTTCCGCTTGGCGAGAATCGCTCGCTGTTAGCAATTGTGAATCTCTCGCTGTCGGCAACTGCGAATCTCTCGCAGCTGATTGTCTGCCATCGCCTGCCATCGCCTGCTGCGGATCATCGATTATCTGGACATGCGGCTTCTCGTCTCGCAGATTCTCCTCGATGAGCCGTGGCAACTGGGCGATATTCTGGGTACCGAATACCACATCGATATGCGGGATCTGCTCCACAAGCTTCTCGCCATCTCGTTGGCCGATGCAGCCACCAACGGCGATGATGCGTCTGCCGTTATTGGCGGGAGTACTTTTAAGAGAGGCAACCTGTCCCATCAAGCGGACATCGGCAGCCTCACGAACACAACAGGTCATGAATACAACAAGATCTGCCTCTTCTACAGTACCAACCGGTAGCATACCCAAAGCCTCAAGCATACCGGCGACCCGTTCGGAGTCGTGCTTGTTCATCTGACAGCCAAACGTACGCTGATGATACGTCATTCCCCGTAGACCAAATTCATCCTGAGAAAGGCTGAACGTATCACGCAAACAAGCTGCGCCCTGGCTGGACATATATTCTGTACGAGAAGGACTGCTCTGTGATTCAGACATGGCGATTATGCGTTATATCCTCTGTTTGATTGATTCGGTTCAATTGCGCTGATCAGGATTCGGAAAAGTTCGCGCCGTATCCAGCCCAATCAAAAAAAGGTTCTTCTTCATTGTCTGTTACTTTCGTTCCTCGCAGGTAACGCGGTTCGACAGTGAAGCGGATCGCTGTACGATTCTCGCCGTTAATGGCGATGTCCGCGAAAGCCGGTGCACATACTATCTCAATTCCAACCGGGGCAAGAAAGCCTCGAGCAATCGCGATTGCCTTTACCGCCTGGTTAACGGCACCTGCGCCAACACTCTGTATCTCCACCGGAACCCCGTCTTTGATCATACCGGCAATGGCTCCGGCGACAGATGAAGGCGAGGATTTGGACGATA
The DNA here is from genome assembly GCA_002305585.1 of Eggerthellales bacterium UBA1419. Lineage (GTDB taxonomy): Bacteria > Actinomycetota > Coriobacteriia > Coriobacteriales > UBA8131 > UBA1419. The sequence goes on along the minus strand of DBPN01000035.1, from coordinate 18,846 downwards.
CTTTCAAGAATTCCATAGTCGATGTCTGCTTTCTGTGCTGTATTAAGACTCCGTCTATTCACATATACATCGCTTACCGCTGAGTGCGGGCTGAATAGTATCTCATAGTCATACACAAATTGGCAATAATGCCAACTTCAGGATACTCGTCAGAGATCCTTGTCGATTGAGAAACGCACGGTGATGGTATCGCCTTTGACCGAGACTTTTGGGATGTCCCTTAGCGATAAGTAGTAGCGTTGCGCAAGGATCTCAAAGGCTCTTTCCATCTCGCGGGAAAAGGTTTCAACGTCTTCACGGGCAAGCTTTAAACCACGGTTATCCTTGAACAGATCGGGGGTTGAAGCTGATTTTGCCTTCTCTGGAATCACACTCCTCAACACAGACCTTAAGGGCTCGATCTGCCCGCTGAGGATACGATGCGCTGTGCGTTCTGAAAGACTGAGACCGAGTGCATTGGCTTGAAACATCAGCTCACTGGCATCTGCGCTGGCTGCGAGGCGTTCGCAGATGGGCAGTGTGGAGATATCGTCGATGAAGAGCAGCTTGTCACTGTTAAGATTCCGATGTCCGTGGTCTACAAGCGTAGCGGTGATCTCGGCCGGAGAACCCAGATAGATCGTCAGACCCTGTCTGTTGGCTAGGGAGAACTCCAGAGCTGCGCGGATGATGTTATGCGGACCCCTGACAACATGCAGGCTGCCATTCTCGTCTTTCTCTAACAGCGGATAGCTGGACTGATCGGTTTTCTCGGTAAGCTCATCGGTATTGACCCTGATATGGAATGAGGAGCCTAGGTCTGCTCCCGAACAGGCGATATGAGCTTCCTCAACGTTGCACCTGATCGAATACAGCGCCATACCGCGCCCGTGAACGCCCCAGTCGTCCATCACCATAGTCTCCAGTTTTGAGGTGACCCGCGGTTCAAAGATCAGCTCCTGAAGGTCAACGGGGACGCCATCACCATCATCGATGATCGTGAGATAGCGCAGGCTGCCTTCTCTTGTGGTAGCAATGAAGATGCTGGAGGCATGGGCATCACGAGCATTGCGCAAGAGCTCGATGACGATATCCTCAACGCAGCGGATGTCGTGCTTAGCCTGACGACGTTCCGCCTCTGAGATGCGCAGGCGCACAAAGCCCTTGCCCAGATTCTCTTCCACGCGCAGATGAGCTCCTCCGGAGACCGACTCGATGAAGTCTATGAGAGTGCTTTCGTCCACGTATCCATCTTCTCGCTTATTGGTATCACTGATATCACGATTTATGCCTTTACCATTGTTGCAAAGCGCAATGGATCCAACATGTGATGGGTGTTATACACCCATCATTTCGCATAATCAACAGAACGGCTCTCGCGGATAACCAGCACCTTGATCTGTCCCGGGTATTCCATCTCATCTTCGATTTGCTTGGCGATATCGTGAGCCAAGACTACTGCCTGTGCGTCGCTGATCTCCTCGGGTTCGACCATGACCCTTACCTCGCGGCCCGCCTGCATGGCGTAGGTCTTCTCAACGCCCTTGTGTGAGTTTGCGATATTCTCCAACTTCTCAAGACGTTTGATATAGTTCTCAATCGTCTCCCGTCGGGCTCCGGGTCGAGCAGCGGAGACCGCATCAGCTGCCTGGACTAGAACAGCCAGCACCGTTGAGGGCTCAACATCGTTATGATGCGCTTCTATGGCATGGACGATCTCTGCGTTCTCCCCAAATCGACGAGCAAGGTCGGCTCCAATCAATGCATGGGAGCCTTCGATCTCGTGGTCTATGGCCTTACCTAGGTCATGCAGAAGCCCTGCGCGCTTAGCCGGAATGGGATCGAGTCCCAATTCTGAGGCCATGACTCCTGTGAGATAGGCAACTTCCAGCGAGTGGTTGAGTACGTTTTGTCCGTAGGACGTACGGAACTTGAGACGTCCAAGCGTCTTGACCAGTTCTGGATGCAGATCATGGATGCCAGTATCGAAAGCCGCTTGGTCTCCTGCTTCCAGTACTTGCTGGTTAACCAGCTCGGTAGCCTTGTTGAACATCTCCTCGATGCGCGCAGGATGAATGCGTCCATCGGCTATCAGATTCTCAAGCGTGATCCTTCCAATCTCACGACGCACGGGATCGAAGCTGGAGATGACCACAGTTTCTGGTGTATCGTCGATAATCAGGTTGATACCGGTAATCTGCTCGAATGTGCGGATGTTGCGACCTTCGCGGCCGATTATCCTACCCTTCAGGTCATCTGAGGGGATGCTGACCGAGGAAACCGTATGCTCGGCAGAATGATCTGCCGCAACCCTTTGAATGGCCAAGCTGAGTATCTCTCGAGAACGCTTGTCGGCCTCATTCTTGGTCTGCTGCTCCGAATCCCTGATAATCGCTGCCGCTTCGCGCGTCACATCATCTCTTACCCGATTCAGCAATTCCTGACGTGCCTCATCGGTAGTCATGTTAGCGATTCGCTCCAGGCGATCCTCAGCCTCAATTCGAGCTGCTTCCAAATCACGCTCACGACGATCCAGCTGCCCGTTGAGCGAAGAGAGCTGATGCTCTCTCTGATCAAGGGATTCAAGGCGCCTATCCAGTGATTCCTCGCGCTGTAGCAGGCGATTCTCTAGTGCTTTTATCTCTTTCCTGCGTTCGTTGACCTCTTTGTCGGCCTCGGTCTTAAGCTGATAAGCTGCATCTTTTGCTTCTATCAATGCTTCACGTCGCAAAGACTCCGCCTGTTTCTCTGCATCTTTTATCAGGCGATCCGCGTTGTCAGCAGCATCTTTGGCACGACTGCTGAGAATGAAGCGGGTGACTACAAAACCGAGGGCGATACCGACAACTAGGACGACTATCAGCCAAACCAGTTCAGGCATCTGCCTCTCCTTCCAAACATCTTCAATTGATTAAACATTCATTTACAATAATCAGGATCCCTTGTCCAAAAGAAAAGCCGGACAGGAATCCGGCATCATGACCAAGTCGCGAATGAGAACGCGTTATCAATATAATAAGTCAACCCACCTATATATAGACACTCGCTACGCGAGAAAGATCAATTTGCCTGTCTATATGGTATTCCTTGGCTCTGTTAGCGTCAACTGCGAGATTGCCTTTTGCGCAATTTCAGCAGAATAACCCCTTGAAATCAAGTGTCTGAACTGAGCTTGGTATTGATTCTTTGCTCGGGATCTTGACTTGGTTACGCTGTTCAGCGCACGGCGTAATTCGTCTTCCCTGTCAAAGTATTCATCAGGATAGCCCGGCAAAGATCGCAACTCTATCCCAAGCCTCATCAGTCCTGCTTCGATCTTCCTGCAGCCCCAACCAAGGTTCTTCTTGCCATTTATGAAAGATTGGGTGAAACGCCGATCATCCAATAGCTCGCACTCACGGGCTCTGCGTATCGCCTTCTCTATCCCATCTGAGCTGAATCCTTCTGCCAGCAATCGCTGCCGCACTTCTGCGACAGATCGATCCCTGCTAGCCAGCAACTTGTTTAGCTTATTGAGTATCTGCTGGTATTCTTGTTGTTGCTTGCTTCTATCTTCGCTCTCAGGCAACAGTAGTGTCCTTTGACGATTCTGCCAATGAACTTGGTACAGGTGTTCTTGATGTCAATAAGCCCAAGGTGTCGCGCAGTTTGTATTCAATCTCATCTCTAAGATCAGGAGTGGCCCTGAGCAGATCCTTAGCAGCTTCTCTACCCTGTCCCAGACGCTCGCTCTCGTAGGTGTACCAGGCGCCTGATTTCTTCACGATACCCTCTTCGACACCCAGATCCAGTATGCATCCTTCTTTTGAGATTCCCTCGCCGTACATAAGGTCGAACTCTGCCTGTCTAAACGGAGGAGCAACCTTGTTCTTGACAACCTTGGCACGAACTCGATTGCCAACGATATCCGTCCCCTTCTTGATGCTGTCAATGCGTCGGATATCGATTCGTATCGATGAGAAGAACTTGAGCGCACGTCCGCCGGTTGTTGTCTCCGGGTTGCCGAACATCACACCGATCTTCTCACGCAATTGGTTGATGAAAATACAGGTGGTATTGGATTTTGATAGCGATCCGGCAAGCTTGCGCAATGCCTGGCTCATCAGACGAGCCTGCAGCCCAATGCTACTGTCGCCAATCTCGCCTTCGATCTCTGCGCGAGGTACCAGAGCTGCCACAGAGTCGATGACAATAGCGTCTATGGCGTTAGAGCGAACCAGCATGTCACAGATCTCCAACGCCTGCTCACCGGTATCGGGTTGCGAGATGAGCACCTCATCGATATCCACACCAAGCCGAGCGGCATAGGTGGGGTCGAGGGCGTGCTCGGCATCGATGAAGGCCACGATGCCGCCCTGAGCCTGAGCCTCAGCGAGGATCTGCAAGGCGAGCGTTGTCTTACCGCTGGATTCGGGACCGAATATCTCCACGATACGGCCGCGTGGTACTCCCCCGATTCCAAGAGCGGCATCTAATGGCAAGGCTCCGGTTGGGATGATGCCGATCTCCATGCTGGGACCACCTTCACCGTATTTCATGATCGAACCCTTACCGAACTTCTTCTCGATCTGCTCGGTAGTGAATTCCAGGGCCTTGCCTTTTTCCTGATCCATCTGAGGTTCTCCTGTCATGAACGTGGTCTCGATCTGTTGATATAAAGCCTATCCGAACAGATGTTCGATGTCAATCGTATCGCGGCTTATTTGAGCGTTCTACACGAGGAAATCATGCCTTATTCCGCATATGCTGAGCTTTTCGAAACCATTCCAAAATCGAGCCTAGCTGAGACTATAACCAGATTGAAACGATTCAAAGGAGGCAGCACATCTTGAAGTTGACCGTTGTCGAGTACTGCGAATCCACTTACGCAAACTCCGCGAAAACTCCCGGCGCCTTACGCGGTCTTGACTACTCAGAGATCCGTACTGGGATCAAAACTGGCAGGTGAGACCAGATCAAGGCGCAACTCCCTCAAGAAGCTCTCGCCTCCATCAGATTCGACTATGTGATAGCTCAGCGCCACCTGCATGTCCGGGAAGACGTTAGCCAGTCGTTGCAGATATGTTGGCGGGAACTCCAGTGATTGGGCGACCCCATCGCGATGATAACGCTTGAGACCCTGCTTATTGAGCAATCGCTTAATCGGCTCTACATCATTTCCGAATACCTTGGCCGATTTTAGGAAGTAATCCCGCTGCGACAGAGTGCAAAAAGCGAAATCCTCTTGATAGGGCACGTTTTGCTGAAACACCTGACCAGAGAACTTGTTCTCCAGAGAACAGTAATGCACTCCCATGCTCAGATCCCGCTCAAAGGCGAATTCGAGCAGTCTTAGACAAGTCTCCTCGCTGCCATCAATTGGCAAGCCACCAGAGTACCAATAGTTATAAAGCACACGGAATTGCTCGGACTTCAATTTATAGCCCCGCCGATTGAATTCATCAGCGTTGTTGAAGGGAAAGCAGAGCTCAAGCAGGTTGATCGCATCGATGCCCAGAGCGTCTAGCCTGATGAGCAGATCCTTCATCAGGTCCAGCTCGTCGGGCATGACCGGCATCTCCACAACAACATATTCCAGATGCTTGCGTGCTAAGGCAACGAGTTGGAGGATTCCCTCGAGGACCTGTGGCGGATCATCGGTCTTGATGCTGAATCGTATCTCGTTAAGTCCGATACCAGCCAACAAACGAAGATAAGCTTCATCAAGATATGCTCCGCTAGTATAAAGTCGGGTATGCGCATCGGGATAAAGCTCCTGTGCTGTACGGAAGAATCTCTCTGTCTCCACCTTATGCAGCAGCGGTTCGCCACCAGTGAGCGCGATATCCTTGAAGCGTGCTCCCTTGGCATGCATTTCCCGCAATGAGATCGAAGGATCATCTATCTCGCATTGTAAGCGCTCATAGTTGTCCTGATTAGGATTGAAGCAGAAAAAGCAATCGCGCGGGCACTGCATGGAGATAGAGCAAGTGATTGAGCCAACACCGGTACGACACGACACGCAAGAGGGTGAGATCCAACCCTTATGCAGGCTTTTTCGATCATTGGCGGCAGTGAGTCCACGCGAGATCAACCGATCGATGAGAGGATCCGATGGCGAGATGGGGCTCCTCGTCGAGGCAGCCAGACCAAATGATTCGATCTGTCGCTTGAAATCCGCCTCGATATCCAAATAGACCTGCGCGTTGGCGCGAAAAACTGGATTGGCGATGTCTGCAATGTTGTCCTGAGTGATCTTCTTTAACAAGATGGGTTCACCCGAGTCTTTCCAGCAGCATGTTCAAGGCTGAGCGAACCGCGCAATGCCGAACACTCTCCCTGTCACCGTCAAAATGCTCCAACTTGGTCGAGGTCATCCTTTCTTCAGCCACACACAGCCAAACCGTACCCAAAGGCTTCTCATCGCTGCTACCGCCCGGACCGGCAACACCGGTGACACTTACCGCTATATCGACAGCAAGAGCCTTACGCGCGCCACAGGCCATCTCTCTGGCTGTCTGTTCGCTTACTGCGCCATACTCGATGAGCGTCGAGTCGCTCACGGAGAGGCATTGGACCTTCACTGAATTGGAATAGCTTACTATCGCGCCTTCGAACACCTCTGAGGCTCCTGGCACAGCGGTGATCATCGCGGCGACCAATCCCCCAGTACAAGATTCAGCCGTACCCAGGCTGATGCCCTTGTCACGTGCAGCGCTCACGACCAGAGCCGCAAGCTGCTTCAGGTTATCTGTGGTATCGGAGGATGCAGCAATCATCAAGCGAGCTTCTTCCCTATTGAAGCGGTCATCAATCCAACTTCTTCTTGTTCAGCGGCATACCAAGGACAGCACTGGACTTGAGGAAATAATCTGCCAGAGACAACAGCGTGAGGATTAGCGCGACCACCATTACGATCCAGGCAACGATATTCACTACCTCCGCTGCCGGACTGCCCATCTCGATGATCGCCTGGCTATCCTTGATGATGAACAGCAGCACAGCGATGATCTGCATTACCGTCTTTATCTTGCCGTACCAGCTGGCCGCGATGACCTGGCCTTCGGCAGAAGCGACCATCCGCAAACCAGAAACCAGGAATTCTCGGGAGATTATCACCAAAGCTATCCAGGCAGGTAACGTACCCAGTTCAACAAGAGCCAACAATGCAGCCGTGACCAAGATCTTATCGGCAAGTGGATCGAGAAACTTACCCAAGGTGGTGATCTCGTTGCGCGAACGAGCCAGATATCCGTCAACCCCATCCGTCAATGCCAACAAAGCAAAGACTCCGGCGGCAACCCATGGCTTAAACCAGACCGCCCAAGTAGGGTCGCCAAGCCAAGCCGGCCATGGCTCCAGTATCAGGAAGACGAATACCGGAATCAGCACAATCCGCGCCATGGTCACAGTATTGGCAGCAGTGAATACCTGCCGATAATGTTGCTGATCACTCACTTCCCGGCTACCCCCAAGATCCCTGCTTCAAGCTCATAGCAATATGCACCAGTAATACTAACAGATACTATAGTACCTATGTCCCCTTCTTCGAGGTGAACCATGCCGTCGACATCCGGTGCCTGGCCCTGCGTTCTGGCGATGAAGCCCAAAGCGCTCTGCACTGAATCCGCATTGTACGATTCGCCGATATCAAGCTCATCGGCCAGCTCATCTTCTTCCCTTTCACAGATCAAGACATCACAGACGCTGTCGATTTTGAGCTCGTTGAGCTCGAATCCTATCTGGTCGACCAGATCCCGTAGTCTCTGGGCGCGCGCTCTGCGTGTTCTCACGGGAACCTGATCGCTGCGCTCACCAGCCTTGGTGCCGTCTTCCTGCGAATAACTGAACACACCTACATAATCGAATCGCGCCTGTGTGAGGAAATCCTTCAACTCCTTGAAATCTGCGCGCGTCTCTCCAGGGAAACCGGCGATGACAGTGGTCCTCAATGAGACACCGGGCAAGGCTGTACGGATCCTGTCCAATAATCCAAGGAATTCTGGACCGCTACCCGTACGATTCATCTCCTTGAGTATCCGTTTGCTGGCGTGCTGCAATGGGATATCCAGATACTTGCAGATATTCTCATGCTTTGACATGACGTCTAGCAGCTCATCAGTCACTCCCAAGGGCTGCAGGTACATGACGCGGATCCAGGTTTTGGGATGGCTGCTGGCAAGGGAGTCGAGCAGTTGAGCTAGGTTTACGGGATCAGATCCGTTGTCGGGACAAGCGATGTCCCGATTGGGCGCTGTGAGATCCCTGCCCCAGATACCGGTATCCTGACCAATGAGGATGATCTCGCGTACTCCATTCGCCACCAGGCCATCTATCTCAGCGGATATCTCCTTGGCAGGTCGACTTTTGTAACGACCACGAATGAATGGAATGGTGCAAAAGGAGCAGAAGCGATCACAGCCATCAGATATCTTCACGTATGCCCAAGGTTTATCAACCGTTCTCATCAGACCGGGTTCCGATACCTCCTCGACAGTGTCATCGCGGGCGCAGATCCCCTCTCCCGCTGGACAAGCTGTAGCCTCCGGCTCCTCAGTGGTACTCAGGATCCGCTTAAGCACGTCCACGATCGAATCCTCTTCATCGGTTGGCAGGAAGGCAGCGACCTCGGGCAGCTCGCCATAGAGCTCTTCTCGGTAGCGCGAGGGCAGACAGCCGGCGACCACAAGCTTGCCACTACCCTCACTGATTGAATCCAGTGACAGCGCTTGGAAGATCGCAGAAAGCGATTCCTCACTGGCTTCAGTCAAGAACGCGCAGGTATTGATTATCAGCACATCTGCTTGCTCGGGATCCTCTGTAACAAGGAACCCAGCTGCAAGCACCTGGGCCTTCATCTTGTCACTATCAACCTCGTTCTTGGCACAACCTAAGGTGATGAAACTGATTGATGACGCAGCGGACCTCGCGGCTGGCTCAGCGATAGTTGACATACTGAAGTGGTTGTCCGTAGTCCTGCTCCTTTAAAAAACTGATGACATCTTGAAGGACATCACGTGAGGCCGAGAATATCCTCAGTTGATCTCCCTCGATCTGCACCTTGACTTTGAGCTTGAGCGCCTTTATATCCTTATTGATCTTTCCCGCGGTATCCTTATCGATTCCCTCGATAATCGATCCTGTGAGACGCACCGTCATGCCGGAAGCGGATTGCGGCTCACTCCATTTGATGCTCTTCAAATCGATCTTGCGATGCACCAGCTTGGTGTTGAGTACATCGATGACCTGATTGGCGACGAACTCACTGGGAGCACTGAGAGTGAATTGCTTCTGCGCTTTATCCAGATCGATAGTTGCTTTGCTATCCTTGAGGTCATAGCGCTGCGTGAGCTCTTTTCGGGTCTGCTGGAATGCATTGTCGACTTCCTGCATGTCAACAACAGACACCACATCAAAACTACTTTCCTTAGCCATAGAATCATCCTATTCGCATCTATTTCCACTAGTCTAATCACCGGTTGAGCTACCGGTCGAGCCATTGCCAGTAGTGCCATTGGTTGAGCCGCTTGAACCACTGCTCACGTCACCGGTTGAAGCACCTGTTGAGCCCGTGCTGCCTGAGCCGCTATCCGCTTCTCCTCCGGTAGCCTCGGTATCCTCGACTGGTTTCTCCTCGACCTCCAGCTTTAGCGACCCAATCCCGGCCTCAGTATCGATCTCCAGCTCTACCTTCTGGCCATTTCTGAACACGCTAACGTTTCCCGGGGCCCCAGCACTGATCTCAACCACATCGAGGACCGTGTAACTCTGACTCCATGGTCCGTTCACAACCTCGGCAACCTTGTTCTCGCCATCGAGGGTTATCTCCAACCAGGAGGAATTCCCCGAGGCAACTTCCACCACCAGCTCAAACGGGCCATAACGTGCATCTTGCACTATCTGGTCCGAGATCTCCAAGCCGATATTCGAACCATCGGCATTGACATCCTCCGGCGCGCTGGATACACCCGTCACGGGCAGATTGGGCGCATCTGGTTGAGCTGAGCAGCTATTGGCTGCAATCGCCCAGGCGATAAGTACCACTACCAAAAGCACCGCAAGACCGATAATCAGCAGAAGCGGATGTCTGGTGATTGGTTCAAGCAAGCGAGAGAAGATGCCCACCAATCCTCCACTGCTCTGTCCAGAGTAAGATCTTTGCCCACCCTTTTCATAGGATTTCCTCCGCGCCGAAGCTGTTGCGACACGCTGCACCGAACGCGAGCGAGAATCGTAACCGCGCTCCAGCGTCGCGCTCTCGTTCTCAACGGTTTGCCGTTGACCTGATTTCCAGAGGGTATTGCTACCGTGACCGCGACGAACGGAGACAGATGTTCTGGTTGACCATTGACCATCACTGCGTTGATAGGCACGTCGTCTGGATTCTGGCTCAATAACGCGCTCGACACGATTACCGCGCGAAAGACGTTCTTCAAAGTCCCGATACTCGCGCAGGAACAGCTCGGTTATCTCTGCGGAATCCAACCCCAGGAAACGTGCATACGAGCTAACCATATTGCGAGAATGACCACGTAATGGCATATGGTCGAAGTCGGCAGACTCGAAAGCTATCAGGATTCCCGGTCGAATACGCAAAGACGAAGAGGCCTGCTCAATTGTCAGACCCCGTTTTTTCCTTGCGCTAGCAAGCCGTTCGCTAAATGTACGATCAGCCATCAGAACTCCTAATACATCCTAGTGTCTATATGGTAGCGCACAACAGGCATCACAATTAACTTCTACACATAAACTCTTGTAGTGCAGCTAGTATTTATACAAAGGTCATGTTTTAGGCGCCTTCTACCATTCCGTGTCTGTATCGCCGGCTTCGAAGGCTTTAAGCGACTCCAGCTCTAGTTCATCGACCAGTACCTCGCGCGGTTTGCTACCATTAGGTGGCCCAACGATACCCTTGGCTTCCAACATATCCATGATGCGACCAGCACGAGCATAGCCAACCTTGAGGCGTCTCTGCAGTGTCGAAGTCGAACCCAGATTACTGGAGACGACAATCTCGGCTGCCTCCCAGATCAACGGGTCATCGTCACTGCCCTCGCCGCCACCGGATGACGAGCTGCTGACAATGCCAGCACCTACTCTGGTTAGCAGGATATCCTCGTGATAGTCGGGCTCTCCCTGACTGCGGAGATAATCGACCACCTTCTGGATCTCCTTCTCGCTAACGTAGCAACCCTGGATGCGCACCGGCTTTCCATACTCTGGTTTGGAGAACAGCAGGTCACCCAAACCAATGAGATTCTCTGCTCCCGGGCTATCCAGTATGACGCGCGAGTCGATTCCGGAAGCCACATTGAATGCGATGCGGTTGGTGATATTCGCTTTGATCAGACCAGTAATGACATTGGTGGACGGCCTTTGCGTCGCCACTATCAGATGAATGCCAGCAGCACGAGCCAATTGCGAGATCCTGCATATGGAAGCCTCGACTTCCTTTCCTGCCACCATCATCAGGTCGGCCAACTCATCGATGACGATGACGATGAAGGGCATCTCCTCGTTGAGGTCCTCGTCTTCAGGAGCATCATCGGATCTCTTGGCCAGATATTCCCTGACGCGCCCGTTGTATTGATTGACGTTGCGAACCCCGGTCTTCTCAAATATCTTAAGGCGGCGCTCCATCTCGATAACCGCCCAAGCCAGCGCGCTGGCAGCCTTCTGAGCATCGGTAACAACAGGAACGTAGAGATGCGGTATACCGTTGTATAGGCTGAGCTCAACTCGCTTGGGGTCGATGAGTATCATGCGCACCTGAGCCGGTGTTGCCCTCATCAGCATGCTCATGATCATGGCGTTGATAGCTACGGATTTACCACTTCCGGTAGTACCACCAATCAGCAGATGCGGCATCTTGGCCAGGTCGGCGATGATGGCATCCCCTTCAACGTCCTTGCCAATCGCAAGTTGAAGCGGTGTATTGGCAGCCTCGGACAGCACATCTCCCAATAAGACGGTGTTCCGTATCGTATTGGGGACCTCGATACCAACCAGGGATGTTCCGGGAATTGGAGCCATGATGCGTACAGCTGGAGCAGCCAGAGCCAGCGCGATATCGTTTTGCAGGTTGAGTATCTTATTCAAGCGAACCCCTGCTTCGAGGCTGACCTTGAACAGAGTCACAGTAGGACCGGCAATCCAGCCGGTAACCTGCCCATCAACGGCAAACTCATCCAACGTCTCCTGCAAGTGAGCAGCTGTTTCCCGCAACTCGTTGGCGCCTGCCTTAGTGGCAGCCTTACTCTTTGAAACCTGAAGGATAGCCGGATCGGGCAATATGAAATCGCTTAGATGGGCTCGGTAAGCTGCCGCCGATTCGGACAGGGCAGCAGTGGTTGCGGAGTTCGCCGCAGCGCCGGGATCACCATCAGCGAAACGGATGGTCTTAGCTCCTGACGCGGCATTCGCGGAGGCTTCGACTTTGCCTTTTAGTTTACGAGTCGCCAGATTCGCGTCGTTGATGCCCACACCCAGTTGTCCCTGCACTGCCTCGTCCACCTCGGCATCGGGATCATCTACCGCTGCGGAATCAGACAATCGGTTGAGACGCGCGGTAGGCGCCAATAACTTACCCTTACCGCCCGAGGCACCCGCCAGCTTGCGCTTGCCTACATCTGTTGCGTAGGCTCCCTGTTGCTCGGGATTAGCCTGCCTGCCAAACCCCAGCGCATTGACTATGCGCTCAACGAGTCCGGTGATCGAGAAGCCGATGATCACCAATCCAACGATGATAACTCCAACCAGAAACACGATAGATATACCGTAGCCGACTAGCTGTAAGGTAGCCCAAGCTATTCCCGCGCCCACATAACCACCGTGAGCGGCCAAGGCGTCCTTATCGAAGAGCAGGTTGACATCGCTTACAGCCTGCGGGGTATTCACCGCCATCAGACCTAGGACGCTGATGTAGATCAATGCCAAACCCAAGCCCAGTCGGAAGGGTGATTTAGTGAATGTCTGTTTGACGAAGAAACTTGCGCCCCAAACCAGCAAAAGGAATGGCAACACATAAGCACCAAGGCCAAGCCCCAGATGGAAGAAGTCAGAAGTCATCCGCGTGAGTATGGCGTCACCAGGCTTAAGTACCGCGATGAAGATGGCAATGGCCAATACGGCGATTAGCACACCGGTGATATCGTTGCGGATCCGCGCGTCCAGCAACGGTGCGGGGGGATTAGCTGGAGCCGCGTGGCTACCCTTAACCGCCGTCTTCCCGGCCTTGCCGTTACCATTGCTGCGTTTACTGGAAGATGCCTTAACCTGTGTATTCTTGGCGCTCAAATGAGAACCTCCGTGTACGTTTAAGCTGTGTTTGATCGTATGGACGGTCCAAGACCGTTATGTAGGCATAATTCTACTGGTATTCGCGATTTTTTGCCACATGCGTTGCCCAATGCGTGTCAACAGGCCCCCCGGACTTCCCCCGGACTTCCATCAGACTCTCATCAATGGTCGCAGCGTCACCAGCCAAACACACCGCCAAGCCAGTAGTACCACCAACCGGGGATCTCGCGCATCGCTGCCACGCTGGTCGATCGGTCGCGTTCATCGATCTGGGCCGGAACGGTTAGCACATCGAAACCCTCAGAGAGATAAAGCATCTTGATACGCGCAAGATGATAGAACGAGCTCACAGCTGCAACCCGCTCATATCCGTTCTCTCGGATGATCTCGAGGGTGTTGCGTACGGTCGCCTGGGTGTTCATCCCCTTGGTGTCTACCAGTATGGCCTGCTCAGGGATGCCTTTCGCTATCGCATAATCCTTCATGGCCAAAGCTTCGTTTACACCATCGATATCCGTGCCGCCAGACATTATCAGTATTGGTGTCAATCCCTGTTCATACAGCTCACAGGCGGTGTCCACACGTCCTCGCAAAGCTAGGGACAGCGATTTATCGGGCAGCACCTGCGCGCCTAAAACCACAGCCGCATCCATCTTGTCGCGATAGTCGGTGGTGCCAAAGCAGAATATCTGGCCAGAGGGAAACAACAAAGCCGTGATCATCACGGTTAAAACGATCCCACTCAGACTGATGAGCTTGTGCGGTGGCTTGGTGTCGGTTGCGTCTCTGCTGGCCAGTACTGCAAGCGTGAGGATCACGAATCCAAAGGCGATGAAAAGCGAGAACGGCACCGGAGAACCCAGTCGTATCTCGCCTGCGCGCTCAGCGGCGTAGACGCCCAGGACATTCTGCAGCGCAAAAATCGCGAACACGGCACATATCGCGGCAGTCAGCCAGCGCCTGGGCCGGCTTTTTGGCAACTTGAGTGTGAAGGCAAGCAGCAGCGTCGCCGCAAACAGCTGCATCAACGGACCAAGCGGCGTGGGCAGGAATCCTAAGTCTATCCACCAAGTATTCTGATTGTAAGAATTGCCCAAGGCTAGGGCGAGCAGGCTCAGGAGCGTATAGACGGCCACGAATCCCGCCAACCCACGCGCTGCTGTCATTACCAGCCAAAAGACCCCACCGGGATTGTTCTCGTTACGCTTCATATCCCTGTCTTCTGGGCGGCGTGCTCTTTCTGCTCACGGGCAATCACACGCTGCATCGCAGCAATGGCGCATTCGATCATCGAATCATCCGGCTCGTTGGTAGTGAGTCTCTGCATCTGCATACCCGGCCAGAGGATCAGTTTCACCAGTGGATGATTGGGCCGCGAGCCCGCCCATTTAACCGTCACTTCGTAGGAGAGCCCCGCTATCAACGGAATGAGGATGATGCGTGAGAGGATGATAAGCGCCAATCTGGCCACATCGTTGCTCACACCCATGGCATCGATGATGGCAGTAACAGGGAATACTGTGAACACGAAGATGGCCACCAGCATCGTCATCAGCAGGAATGCTGTGCCGCACCTGACATGGAACGTCGAGAACTTCTGGGCATTCTCCGTTGTCATCTCCAAACCGTGCTCATAGCAATGGATAGTCTTATGCTCGGCGCCGTGATAGGCGAACATCCGCTTGATATCATTCATCCGGCCAATCAGCCAAATGTAGAATACGAAGATCGCGATGCGCAAGATACCATCAACAACGTTCCATAGTAATGTGCGGCTGCCATAGTCGCCAACTATCAGGTTGGTTACGATAGCCGGTAGGACCACGAATATCGCGATTCCCAAAACCAGCCCGATAACCATACTGAATGTCATCAACGCCTTTGGGAAACCCTCTTCCTGCTTTATGGGTGTTTCTTGGTCTTTGGGGGCAGTTTTAGTTTCCTCTTCTGATAGATCAAAGGCATGCTCGGCAGCTATTTCCAATGCCTTGAAGCCCAAGGCCAAGGATTCGACCATAGCAGTGCATCCCCGGACTATCGGCTTGTACATCCAGGAATTCTTGTCCCTACCACTCACCAAGTCATGTTCCTCGGTGTAGATTGTCCCCTCGGGAGTGCGTACCGCTACCGCCCAGTTATATTTGCCGCGCATCATCACACCCTCGATGAGCGCTTGACCGCCAATGTGGGTTTGGCAGACTACGCCCTCGGATTCGCGAGCGCGGGCAATCTCGCCACGCCGCAACAGAGGAGCTTCAAGTGTCCCCTCTCCCTGAGCTTGCGTGGTCTCTGTCTGTAATACATTCACGGGCGCACCACTCTATCAAAAGGTTTGCCACAGGTCATCTTGCCTTCTGGACAGGGTCCGCGCCTGCAGGCAGCTCCGGCATCCATGAAGATGAACGGCGCCGTGGGCTCGGCCAGTTCTAGCATGCGGTTAGCTAGGTCCTGGATCTCCCACTGTGCCCTGCGGCAGCACCGTAGCTCGAAGAAATGCAGGAGCTCCCGGATATTCATGGTCACAACTATCTTGCTTGCGCAGGCGTTGGGCAGTATGTAGCGTGCGTCTTCTGCTGGCACACCAGCGTCGATAAGCTGGGCATACGTTGAATATGCGCCATCGATTGCAGCGTCAAATACTGCTTTCAGTTGGGGGTCGGCCGCAACCGTGCCCGGAGTAACGACCTCCGGTTCGCCGTCATGAGTCACATAGCGCTGGCTTTGTTGATTGAAACTGGCGATACGATGACGCACAAGCTGATGTGTCAGGGCTCGACTGACTCCGTCGATGGCATAGGTGTAGGAGGCATGCTCGAGTGCCGAGTGATGTCCGCTCTTCATGATGGTAGCGAGTACCCTCTCAGCTTGGTCATCGCTCATGTTATCCATCAACTCGGCAGCACCAACCGGTGCGTAACAAAGGCGGGCTGCCGTAGCAACGGCACGCTGAGGCTCGTTTGTGTGATACAGAAGATTGACTTGCATTAATGCTCTCCTCGATTGTCTCTTTTCTCGGTAAATCCAGTATAGCCCAGAACATCCTCGTAGATGCCAAACGGTGCCTGCTCGTCAGCAAAACAACATGGCAGCCCTCTGTTTTACTCCATCACATCAATGATGTGATATTGCAAAAGGGTACCCCTTCCCACCTTTGATGTGATGTCAGGATCAACCGCTGATTACTATCATCGCCAATATGAACCAGTCATATTCCATCTAACAGGGAAAGGGGAAGCCATGGAAGAAAAGATGGACTTGACTCGAAGAGGGTTCATTGGAACAGCAGCGGCTGTATTGGGAATGGGAGCGTTATCCGCAACAGGTGCGCTCACGGGTTGTGCGCCTCAACCTGGAGGTGATTCGGGCAGTTCTGGTACCTCAGATAAGCTCGCTCCAGCCAGAGAACTCAATCCGCAGGAAGATTACACTGCATTCACCACTGATTTCTCCGCTTTGTTCCAACCTCTGAAAATCGGGTCATTAACACTCAAGAACCGTATTGTGAAAAGCCCAGCAGGGTCGGATACCTGGGTACCAGAGGGAGATGTCCTTAATGACAATTTCCTCGATTATTACGAGAGCTTCGCAGCTGGTGGAGCAGCGCTTGTCTTCACAGAGAGCTCGATTGGCCAATACATCGGAATCGATGTTGCTCAGCATAAGGGCACAGGCTGGTTTGGCGCTCGCCTGGATAAGGCAGCGGAACTTTTGGGACCGGTAGTGGAACGAGTACATAAGCACGACTGCTACATCGGATTCCAGTTGGCCGGTCCGGGTGGAGTAGGTGGATTCGACTTCAGCGCCGTGAGCGTTGAAGATATCCATTGGATCCAGCAGATAATGACAGACACGGCAGTAGCCTACAAGAAGGCCGGTTTTGACGTCTGTGAATTGCACTGCGCAGCACAACAGCTACTCAACACGCTGATGACGCCACGCAATAACTCACGGACAGATATGTACGCTGCAGATACTGTTGAGAACCGAACACGCTTCACCTGCGAGCTCATCAAGATGATCAAAGAGGCATGCGGAGCAGACTATCCGATCCAGATCCTGATGAATGCCGTTGAGGAGAATGACCAGGCAATTGGCGATAATGACGGATTCTTGACTCTGGATAATTGCATCGAGAACGCAAAGGCCTTTGAGGCGGCGGGCGCAGATTCGCTGTATCTGAGGTTGAACGTTCCCGGACTCCACATCAGTCAGTTTGCGCCAGACCTGATGTTCTCCGGTTACAAATGTGAAGGCTTAAGTGGCTATGGTGCCCGCTTCGATTACTCGCAGCATTTTGGCGGAGCGCTTAACGGGCAGTATTCCGGTTGCGCAATCCTCTTGAAGGCCTGCGCTGAGTTCAAGAAGAATCTAGATATCTCTGTGTCCTGCGCAGGATATATGGATCCCAGAACTGCTCCCGACTTGATGAACAATGCAATTGCCAATGGTGAGATCGATTATCTGATGATAACTCGCCCACTTACAGTGGACCCAGAACTCCCCAATAAGCTGCAAAATGGTAAACACGATGAAATAGCCCCTTGTTGCCGCTGTATGCACTGTCATAACAAAGGGGGCCCAGACGGATCCGGCCCCGAGCGCTGTCGCGTAAACGCGGTGACACAGCATGCCTATACCGAGTTGATGCCAGAGGGATATGAGTTACTTCCAGCAGAGAAGTCTAAGAAGGTCATGGTCATCGGTGGTGGACCAGGTGGTATGGAGGCGGCTCGCATAGCTGCCAAGCGTGGACATGTCGTGACTCTTTACGAGAAGGACAGCACTCTGGGCGGTCTAGTAAAAACCGCTCACTCCTTCAAAGGCGACCATGAGCGTCTTGGCGACCTTATCAGCTATCTCACACGTCAGCAGGAGGTCAACGGTGTAACGGTGAAAACCGGTACGGAAGTCGATGCAAGCATGATCAAGACCGAGCAGCCTGATGCCGTGATAATCGCCGTTGGTGGCTTGCGCGAGAGCAAGCTCTCCTCATCAGGCGCAGTAAGTGTCATTGGATTAGATGACGTGGCCAGCTCTGAAATCGGTGAGACTGTTGTGATCTGTGGTGCCGGCGCTCAAGCCATTGATCTGGCGCTGTATCTACTTGCACAGGGCAAGAAGGTCCAGATGGTACACGGAGGGTCGCGCAAGGACATCGATAAAGAACAATCGATGTGGGTTAGAACCTACGTCAGGCCCCAACTCTTCTCGCAGGGTGTGAAGATCTGGAACTCCGCTAGCGTCGAAAGCGTTAACGAAGAAGGCTTAATGATAGTAGACCAGATGGGTAGTTCGGTAACCTTAGAATGTGACACAGTTATCGAGTGCTACGATATGGTTCCCAACACCAGTCTCTTCGATGAGATAAAAGACGGCTTTGAGACATTTGCGGTTGGAGACTGTGGCGCTCCCTTCAACATCGCGGATGCCATCCTGGCCGGAAACCTTGCAGCCCGGAAGATCTAAGCTGAGTTGCCGATTCTGAGTATCGGTAACGAATAGAACGCATTAACTGAGAGACCCGCTGGGAGCTGATCCCACGGGTCTCTCTGCAGGATTCAAGAGCTTCGAGCTAACAGGCTCATGATG
>DBPN01000040.1 GCA_002305585.1 Eggerthellales bacterium UBA1419 | reverse complement strand
CCATTACCGGGCTGGTTGCTCATCGGCTTGGGCATGAACGTGGCATATGCCCCGTGCTTCATGGCGACTTCCTTGACAACCAGACGATAGGTCATCACAGCGTCTGCCATATTCAGAGCATCATCATAGCGAAGGTCGATCTCATGCTGAGAAGGAGCAACCTCGTGGTGGGAATACTCAACAGGTATACCCATGTTCTCTAGACTGAGCACGGTATCGCGGCGGATGTCGCTGGCCAGATCGAGTGGCGTAAGGTCAAAATAGCCACCTTTATCAAGCACCACTGTTGAATCCGGTGATTCAAAGTAGAAGAACTCGAGCTCCGGGCCAACATTCATGGTATATCCCATGGCTGCAGCCTTCTTGAGCATACGCTTGAGCGCATAACGCGGATCTCCCTCGAAAGGATTACCTTCTGGAGTGCGGATATCACAGAACATACGCGCTGTGCCGTTTTCCTTAGGTCGCCATGGCAACACCTGGAATGTCGAGGCATCCGGAAACGCCAGCATGTCCGATTCCTGAATGCGAGAGAAGCCTTCGATCGATGACCCGTCAAAACCCATGCCCTCTTCAAAGGCGATCTCGATCTCTGATGGCGTCACGGCAAACGATTTAAGCGTTCCCAAAACGTCGGTAAACCAGAACCTGATGAAATGGATATCATTACTCTGGATGGATTTCAGTACGTAGTCTCGCTCTGGGGTCAGTTCCATAAAATCCTCCTGTGCGAAGCAAGCGGACAGCGCCTACCTGGTGCAGACGCCGCCCACTGTACCACTCAATCGTTTCTATCGTGTTTCAAATGCCTTCCCAAGAATCATCTGAACCCGAGTCACACTTCTTCCAAAGGCTTGAATTCGACACCGAGCTCTTCTGCCTTCTCCATAACCTCTTCCTGCCCTTCTAAGAACAGCTCGGTTTCGCGTGGATCGAGATGCCTGAGCAGGGCAATCAGCTCTCCAACATGAGCGCGTTCCTCATCACGGATCTCGGCTAAGGTATCAGCAACCAGCTTATCATCAGTTGCCTGGGCATGCGCGTCATAGAGGAACATGGCTTCCAGCTCGCCGGCGATATCGATTCTGATGGCTTGGATCAAATCTTCCTTTGTCAGTTTTGGCGGATTGGTTCCTACAAAGGGATCGGGGAAACTTGGCATACTTGTCTCCTTTCACTAAAAATCACAAGAGGACCTGCGTGTTGTCTCAGGCTTCGATTCATTATACACATTGGCCGCAATCTCTTGTTGTCTTGTTGCCCTATTGCATTGTGGCCTTGCGGTCTTATTGCAGTCGCTAATTACAGCCGATGCTTTTTGTCCTGTCACTGTCGATAGCTTGTAGCCCTAAGACTCAAAAGAAGAAGGCCTTCAGGCCAATGAGCACCAAGATCAATCCGCCCACGATCTCTGCCCTGTTGCCAAGCAGGACGCCAAAACGCTTTCCCGCCAACAAGGCAAGTAGGCAGCTGAGCAGCGTGATCACAGAGACAACCAGCGCGGCAAGGGTGATGTTCGCTGACTCTGCGAGCAGGCTTACACCTGTTATCAATGCATCCAGCGAGGTTGCTGTGGCTTGGATCACTATCAACATCAGGGTCAAACGAGCTGTTGGTGGCGCTGGTGCTGGTGGCGACGCTGTTTGCGGTGCTGCGGGTGCTGATAGAATATCGGTGCTAACCGGGTTTGCAGCAACGGTTGCAGCCGCGCCCGTCAACGATTCGCCAGCCTGGTTGCCTGAGCGTAATGACTTCGCGCCCTCCCAGATCATCTTGCTGCCAATGAATCCAAGCAGCACAAGAGACACAATACCGGCGTATTGCTCAAACAGATCAGCCGCAAGGCTGCCCGTCCAATAACCTATCGCCAACATAGCACCTTGGAAGATGCCAAAGGCAATCGGCAGAAGCAACAGACGCGCGCGCGAGGATTTTGGATACGCGAAGACATCTGAGATGGTTACCGCAAATGCGTCCATGCTCAATGCCAAGCCTATCAGCACTATCTCAACAACACCCATTCTGTTCTCCCGAGAAAATCGATTCCAGATGATTCAGATAACGAGAGAGCATTATAACGCTGGGAGCAGTGCTCGAGGTAAAAATGATACAATTCAATCACCACGCACCCCAGCAAGCACAATCACACAGTAAGGAATACCCTGTTATGAGACTTATATCCTGGAATGTAAATGGCATCCGCGCAAGCGTCAAGAAGGGTTTCTATGACATCTTCGCCTCACTGGATGCCGATGTATTCGCCTTACAGGAAACCAAGGTACAAGCAGGGCAGATAGAGCTGGATATACCGGCCGATTACCATCAGGTTTGGAGTTACGCCGAGCGAAAAGGCTATGCGGGAACAGCGGTATTCAGCAAGGAAGAACCGCTGCAAACCATCCATACCCTTGGTATCACTGCAGAAGATTCAGCTGGTTTTGGCATTGGCGACCCCACTATCCTAGACAGGGAGGGTCGGTTATGCGCTGTGGAATTCAAGGATTACTGGTTGGTCTGCTGTTACACGCCTAACGCACAAGACGGTCTAGCTAGGATTGGCCTGCGCCTTACCTGGGGCGCAGCCTTCACGCGCTTTGTCTCCCAAATAGCCGTCAACAAGCCCGTTGTCATCTGTGGCGACCTCAACGTCGCCCATAACGAGATCGATCTCAAGCGCCCGGCAGCCAATCGCGGCAACGCTGGTTTCTCTGATGAGGAGCGCGAGGATTTCCAAGCACTGCTCGATGCCGGTTTCATCGATAGCTTCCGCCATCTCTATCCCAACCAGATCGATGCCTACACCTGGTGGTCCTTCAGGGGCAATGCGAGAGCCAACAACACCGGTTGGCGTATCGACTACTTCCTCGTCTCAGAAGATTTGCGCGAGAACATCGAAGATGCCTTCATGTGGCCAGAGATCGATGGGAGCGACCACTGCCCGGTGGGATTGGTGCTGCGCGACCTGTAGGGCTGCAGATCAGAGGCATCTGGACTGATGGCTCACACTCGTCAAGCTTAAACAGAATCCCTACCAGTTGTTTATTCCGTTACGTCTTTTCGGTCCAAAGCCCGGATGCTGGGGAAGAGCGTCGCAATGATCGGTATCGCAACCAAACCCGCGCCACTGGCTAAAAACCAGAACGGCACGTCAGTGAACTCGGCTATCGGTCCCGCAATCATTAGACCGATAGGAGCCGAAAGCGACATCACCGTTCCCATCAGCGCCATCACCCGGCCTAACTTCTCCGGCTTTACCTTGCGGGCGATGATCGCGTTTATCGGACCATTGAAGAACGCGCCAGCAATCGACAAGGGAAGACAGATTGCCGCGAAAAACATGAATCCCTCTTGCGGAAGCAAACCCAATACAAAGGTGAGCACGCCTTGGATCAGGACCGACAGCATGGTCAACAGGATCAATCGTTTACCGCCACCCCAAATGCCCAAGATAATGGAGCCGATGACATAACCAAAGCCCCAAATCGCCTCAACCAAGGCAGCGTCATATCCGCCACCACCAAAATGGCTGTAAGTCATCAGCGGGAACAGCGAGGCCATGGGCATAAAGGCAACGATACCTAAAGCCAGGAAGATGAAGAGCAGACCCAGACCCCTATGTTCACGAATCTCGTTTATGCCATCAACAATCTCATGCAGGATACCCGTGCGATCGGCGCGAGCCATGTGCACATCTGGGATAGCGACCAACGCCAGCAAACCACAGGCAACAAGCGCGCCAAAGGCATCCGCGAACAGAGCGACCTGAAGTCCAAAGGCTGTGTAGAAGAAGATGCCCAACGCGGGCGCGACGATGTTAGTGATGCCCGCCAATCCCTGATCGAGACTTGTGATACGCACCAGATGCCGATCGGGTACAAGCAAGGGCATGACCGCTTGCATGGCCGGTGAATGGAATGCTGTACCGATCGATCGCACCAGGAGCATCGCCAGCACCAAGGGAACGTTTGTGAAACCGGCGATGATCACCAGGGCCATGACAACCGCTGCGGCGGCGATACCCAGATCGGCCACTATCATCATGTGTTTGCGGTTGAATCGATCGACAATCGCCCCGGCAAAGGGACCGAGCAGACCCATGGGCAAAAAGTACATCAGAGTAGAGAGCGCCAGGATCATTGGGCTGGCAGTGGTCTCAGTCAAATACCAGATCAGAGCATAACCGGCTGCTCCACTAGTGAGGAATGAGATGGCTTGTCCGCTCCAGACAGCGATGACAATACGCTTCCAACGCAGTGGTATAGCTACCCCCTGCGCCGAATACTCTTGTTGTTGGATTCTCTCAGACATGGTTGGAGATTATCGCACAACGGTTTTACTACGCAGCGTGTGATTGTCTTTCTGTTTGCAGTATGTTGATTATTTTATGCAACCAAGGCTCCGTTAGAGATCGGCGTTGCTTGACGCGTCAAAGGGCGGAATGAAACTCTCGCCTACCGTGCCACCCTCCTGCATGAAACTGTTGGTCACACCCAGATCGAGCGCGTACTCGATCAACTGATCGTATTCTTGTTCGCTGACTTTATCATGTAATTCGAGAAACCGTGAAGCAGCCGGCATGGGTGTGTACTGATTCATCAGGCTATAGCATATCCGGTTGTCGTAGCGCTCATACAGCTTTCCTATCACTGCCTGCGAATCGACAAGCTGCCCCGGTAAGATCAGGTGCCTCACAACGATACCTCGCCTGAGCATGCCTTCTTCGTCGACTGCATACTCCCCCACCTGGTCGAACATCACCTGCAGAGCCGCAGCGGCGATTTGAGGGTAATCGGGAGCTGACGAATAGCGTGAGGCAAGATCACTCGAGGCATATTTGAAATCTGTGAGATAGACATCCACGTAGCCCGCCAGAGACTCAATGGCCGCCACTGTCTCATAACCGCTGGTATTGTAGATGATCGGCAGCTGTAATCCCGCGACTCGCGCCAGATCAATCGCTGCGATGATCTGCGGCTGATACTGGGTAGGTGTCACCAGATTGATGTTGTGTGCGCCCTGCTGTTGCAGGCTTAAGAACAATTCAGCCAAACGTTGGACTGTGATCGACTTGCCCTCGCCACCCGTTGAGATATCTGCGTTCTGACAGAACACACAGCGTAGTGAGCAGTTGGAGAAGAACACCGTGCCGCTACCACGTGTTCCGCTAATAGGTGGCTCCTCCCAGTGATGCAGAGCAGCCCTGGCCACGCGCAACGTATCGTCGGCACCGCAAAACCCGCTCGCGCCATCTGCGCGATTGGCAAGGCAGCGCCGGGGACAGAGCTCACACTCTGTTGGCAGCAGGCTCAGAGTCGAGCATCCTCCAGTATCTTGGCAAAGCTTGCAATGGGCATGCTGCCCAAGTCGCCCTCGCGACGATCACGTACGCCAACGCTTTGTTCCTCGATCTCCTTATCGCCCACAACCAGCATATAAGGTACTTGTTGCTGCTGAGCCTTGGCGATCTTCACGCGCATCGGCTCGTTTTGATTGTAGACTTCCACGCGCCCACCGCAGGCAGTGAACGTCTGCTTGAGTTGCATGGCAAAGTCGATATGGCGATCAGCGATAGGGATGATCGCAGCTTGCACCGGTGCCAGCCACAGCGGCAACGCGCCCGCGTAATGTTCGATCAGAATGCCTAAGAAGCGCTCGATTGAGCCAAAGATGGCGCGATGCAGCATCCAGGGCTGGTCCTCGCCGTTCTCGGCGGTTCGATAGGTGAGGTTGAAGCGCTCGGGGAAGTTAAAATCAACCTGTACGGTTGAACACTGCCAGGTACGACCGATAGCGTCTTTGACCTTGATGTCGATCTTGGGGCCATAAAACGCTCCGTCGCCCTCATTGATCTCATAGTCCAGCCCGTGCGCCTTACAGGCCTGCTTGAGTTGTTCGGTGGCGTAATCCCACTTGGAGTCCTCACCGATGGACTTCTCGGGACGGGTTGATATCTCGGCAGTGTAAGTGAACTCGAAGGTCGTCATGATATGATCAATCAAATCGAGTATGGCCACTACCTCATCGAGGACCTGGTCCTGGCGGCAGAAGATATGCGCGTCATCCTGGGTGAAGCCGCGCGCGCGTAAGAGACCATGCACTACACCGCTCATCTCATGCCTATACACGGTACCAAACTCGAAGAAACGCAGTGGCAGATCGCGATAGGAACGCAGCTCATTCTGATAGAGCAGCACATGTCCGGGGCAGTTCATCGGCTTGACCGCGTATTCCGAGAGCTTGCTGCGATCTTTGGCCTCGGATTCATCAACCTGGAAGAAATACATATTATCGTGATAGAAATAATAGTGCCCGCTCTGTTTCCAGACCTCGGAGTTATAGATATGAGGAGTGATTACCTCCTCATACCCACGACTATACAGGTCACGACGCAGCCATTCCTGCATCGTCCTGATCACGCGCGCTCCATTGGGTAGATAAAGCGGTAGGCCAACGCCGGCCTTCTCGTCCATCATATAGATGCCCAGCTCACGACCAAGTTTGCGATGGTCGCGCTTCTCGGCCTCGGCGATCCTGTCCAGATAGGCGTCAAGGTCCTTTTGACTGAACCAGGCGGTACCATAGATGCGCTGCAGCATCTGCCGACTGCTGTCGCCACGCCAATAAGCTCCGGCGAGCTTGGTCAGCTTGAACGCGGCCAACTGCGAGGTGTTTGAAAGGTGGGGGCCACGGCACAGATCCGTGAAGCCGCCTTGCGTATACAGCGAGATCACCGTATTGGGAGTCATCTCGTTGATCAGCTCCAACTTCAGTGGCTGATCTGACATAATCTCGAGAGCCTCATTCAGGCTCACCTCACGTCGCGTGAAGCTGCGTGCCTCGGCGACGATGGCTTGCATGCGTTCTTCGATGGCAGTCAGGTCGTCAGGGGTGACCGGCCGGCCAATCTCGATATCATAATAGAAGCCGTCCTCAATCGCCGGCCCAATGCCAAATTGGGCTCCGGGATAGAGTTCTTGGATAGCCTGCGCCATGATGTGCGCAGCGCTATGACGCAGGAGCGTCAACGCCTCGGGTGACTTGCTGGTGATGATCTCTACGTTGTCGCCATCGCTGACTGGTGAATCAAGGTCAACCGCCACACTGTTGATCTTCCCCGCTAGGGCAGCCTTGGCCAATCCAGCGCCAATGCTGGCGGCAACATCGGCAATGGTCGCGCCATCGGGTACTGCCTTGGCTGATCCATCGGGTAATCTGACGCTGATCTCTGACATCTCTCTCTCGTTTCTCCTTAAACAAAAACCGCCTCTCTGCGGAGGCGGCCTCTGAAGTATCCCTTGCTGTCTACCTTTGCCCCACCCTGGTAGTACAGAAGGGGCAGACTGTCCAGTCGGGGTTCAGCGCATGGCCGCAGCGCTGACATTCATTCTTCAACTGTGTGCCGCAACGTGGGCACATCAGGTATTCGCGTTCGACAGGATATCCACACTTGCCACACTCTCCATACTTCAACAGCTCGCGTTGCTTGAGCATGAAGTCCAACTCCTGCTCGTCTCTGTCTGAGAGTAGCATGGGCGGACGCAGCATCGAGTAGGCGAAGGCGCCGATAAAGGGAATCAGGCTGATGATGCCCCAGATGATGGGATTCGAACCGCGCAGATACGAGTCACGGATAACCCAGATTATCGAAACCAGGTACAGGACACCTATCAGTATCAAAACCACCATGAAAGCAGTCTTTACTTCTGGCGTAATCAGTTGGCTGACGATCTCTTCCATGTACGTTCCTTATCCTATAACAACAAAGAGGACTGGTATTCATTTTGCACAAACCTTGCTAATTCTACCAGAATGTTACAGCATTGACAGAAATACACATAACTGGCAAGCCGACTGCGGATTAGCCAGCTTAAATCAACTTCAGTTCAAGCTACCAAGCTGTTGGTCTATCTGCTCCAGCGCAGCGGAAAGATCAGCGGCTTCCTGCGAGGTCTTCTCGACGATAGCCGGATCGGCCTTGGCTAGGAAGTTCTCGTTTGCGAGCTTCTTCTGCAACTTCTGCAAGTCGGCAGCTACCTTGCCGCGTTCAGCGCTGAGTCGCTTGAGCTCCGCGTCAAGATCCACCAACCCCTCCAAGGCTACATAGATCTCCAGACCCTGGCTGATGGTCACGCTGGATTGAGCAGGTTTCTGCGCATCTGCGGCTACTGCGATATTTGAGATGTTAGCCATCGTCGTGATGAGTAGCTGCTGGCCAGTGAGCAGTGCGGCATCGTCAACAGCCGAGTCACCTCCGGTTTTAATCGTCACGTCCAATGCTTCCTTAGGTGAGATGCGATAGCGAGCTCGAACACTGCGCACAGCAGCAACCACTGTGACAAGCAGGTCAATCGAGCGCTCGGCTTCTGCGTCGATCAGCGATGCAAGCGTGTCATTAGCCGGCCACTCGGCCACCATCAGAGAAGGTCGCGCGTCGCCATGCGGAATGCTCTGCCAGATCCTCTCAGTGACAAATGGCATCACCGGATGCAGCAATCGCAGCGCAGTATCGAGTACAAAGACCAGATTCTCCTGCGTTGCCCTCCTGGTTTCTCCGCCTTGGGCCAACTGCCCTTTTGACAGCTCAATGTACCAGTCGCAATACTCGTTCCAGAAGAAGCTGTAGAGCGCCCTTCCTGTGGCACCAAAATCGTACCCTTCATCGTTTTGAACCAATTCTGCCGTCAGACGCGCCAAACGCGACAGTATCCATTTATCAGCTTCACTAAGTGGCTGCGGAGATACCCGCCTCTCCTCTATCGAGAAGTCTTCCAGATTCATCAAGACGAAGCGTGACGCATTCCAAACCTTGGTGGCGAAGTTGCGATAGATTTTCAGCTTATCCTTATCGAACTTCATATCCTGTGATCCGGTGACCTGCATGGCGAGGCCAAAGCGCATGGCATCGGCACCAAACTCGTCGATCAATTCCACTGGGTCGATGCCGTTTCCGCGCGATTTGGACATGATGTTGCCATGTTTATCAAGCACGGTTGGGTGGATGAGAACGTCCTCGAAAGGTATAGCTCCATCAGCTACAGCTCCGGGTGCTCCCTGCGCTTGTTTGCCGCCATCAATGAAGTACATCGAGCTCATGATCATACGTGCTACCCACAAGAAGATGATATCGCGAGCGGTTGAGAGCACCTGTGTGGGATAATTGGCATCCAACTCCTGCTCAAATCCGGGTTCATCCGGCCACCCTTGGGTGGCAAAAGGCCAAAGCTGTGAACTGAACCAGGTGTCGAGCACGTCCTC
>DBPN01000032.1:1868-9581 GCA_002305585.1 Eggerthellales bacterium UBA1419 | reverse complement strand
GTGGACTTCATCATCTGCCAGTATCCGAATATCACCTCCTTCCAAATCGAAGTCGCTGACCTGATATTCCCGCTGGAGGAGTGGCTCGAGGCAACCGGTGCGTCACAGTTCGGACAGTTGAACTATCTGTTCCCCAGCCCGGGCATCATCCATTTAGGCGAGACAGTACCCAACTCGGTACCACCTAAGCGTGTCATCGATGCAGCGTCTGCAATACTTAATGAGAAGCTTGATAAGGTTGAATTTGGCGGCACCGGTAAGACCATGGCTGATCTGGGCCTGCAGTTCCCACTTGGCATGGGTGTCATGGGCGGCTCGGATAGCGAGGATGTTGAGTGGGCCAGTCAGATCGCTACCTATAAAGACGTCCTGGGCTTAACTGAGAACGCCACCAAGGATGACTTCATGGCCGCTATCAAGAATAATCACAAGGCCTATAACGTCACGCCTCCCGATCAGTATTGGACCTATGGTCAGCATCTGGTCAAAGCTGTCGACGGCCTGCCTTCTGGTTTCGCCACCGAGTCTCGCAAGTGTGAAGTCTATGTCACGTTACATCTCAGGTTGTCGCGTACCGGCTACCCGTACACCTATCCTCGTGAGATTGGTCCAATCGACCCACGCGTTGGTACTTGGGGTGGCGACTACTCGCCAATCTGCAATGTTCCGGTCCAAAAAGAAGCACCAGAAGTTCTCAACGGCGGAGACTTCGTCATGCCATTCGCCCCGGAATTCCCGCTGACACTGACTTCTGGCCGTGTCTATTACTTCCACCATGGCACGATGCGCCATGCGCCGTTTGCCCGTGAGCTGTATCCGGCGCCGTTCATTCGCATCAATCCCAAGACTGCTGCGGAGTATGGTATTGCGGATGGCGACTGGGTGGAGATATCCTCGCGTCGTACCCAGGGTTCAGAATTCGTGCACGGCACCGGCCTTGAGCAATCCTATAACAAGGTCAAAGAGAACAACACCAAGACAGCTGAGCCAATCCGCGCTATCGCTTATGTGGGCGAGCTTGTCGCTCCCAACGTAGTCTGGATGGAGCGTTTCTGGAATCCGGAGTGCTTCGATTCCACCGTACCGCAAGCTCAGCGTACGGGTGGCTGGACTGAGTGCAACGTCAATGTCCTCACCAATGCCATCGACGCCAACTTCAACGAAGTTTACGGTTCCTACACCAATCGTGGCTTCTCGGTCAATATCAAGAAATCGACCAAGCCGGCTAATGTCTGGACACAACCGTTGCAGTTTGAGCCGTTCATGCCCACTACAAAGAACGAGTACACGCCGGATGATGCCGACGTGACAATCAGCAATAAGGCGCTCCTTACGCCCACAGTTGCCTTCGCCCCCGCGGGAGGTGGTCAATAATGGATAGAAGATGTATGGTCGTTGACCTTGACCGATGCACCGGTTGCCAATCCTGCATCGTTTCCTGCAAGTTCGAGAACAGCGTTGGCCTGGGCAATTACTGGTGCGACGTCATCAATGTCGATCCTGTAGGAGTCCATCCTGACATCGAGATGTATTGGCTGCCCTTGCTGTGTCAGCAGTGTGAAGACTCGCCCTGCGTCGCAGCGTGTCCCACCGGCGCCTCCTATCGTGACCCCGATAACGGTGTTGTCCTGATTGACAAGGCCAAGTGCGAGGGAAAGATGGAGTGTTTCAAGGCCTGCCCCTACTCTGATGATCTTGGTGCGGCTCGACCAAGCGTCCGTTGGTTCAACCCTGTTGAGAAAGTTGCTGAGAAATGCACGTTGTGCAATCATCTCACCGCCAAAAGCGATGGTAACGAGAACACAGAGAACACAACCGATGTTGATCACGCAGTGCCTCCGTGCGTACACAACTGCGCTGCTAAGGCTCGCCACTACGGCAATCTGGATGATCCTGACTCCGAGGCCTCAAAAGTGCTGGCCAAGGCAGAAGCAGATGGTCGCAAGATCTACTCATTAGATGGCAAGGAGGGCGCCTCAGCCACTCCAACCACCAAGTACATCCTCTCTGAGGAAATCGCAGCTTGGAGAGGTTGGGGCGAGCAGGTTGTCACACGAGCCAAGGATTAAAGGTATCTGATAGCATTGCGAGGGTGGAGAGCGTGCTCCACCCTTGCAACTTGATTGTCTGGAAAGGACAGATATGAGCACATCTGCAGTTTTGACTACCAGCGACAGGCAGACCATAATCGAGGTTCTGAGAGGTCGAGCCGGGAACTATCGGATGTTCTCACGTTTGTTCTTAAAGCCCTTAACTGAGCAAGACATTGAAGATATCGTAGCAATGGATCTTGTGAGCAGGGCAAAAGATCTCGAGGGCACGGGGCTTTTAGCCGAAGGCTTCAATGATATGGGCCGCAGTCTTAGCCGACGCAACACCGGTACTCGCCAGAAACTCGCTACCGACTACACGATGTGTTTTGATGGCGTGACAACTATCAACGAGATGGTAGCAGTGCCTTATGCCAGTGTCTTTTTGAGTGGTGAGGCTCTGCTCTTTCGCGAACCTCGTCAAAAGGTCTACCGCCTGTTCTGCTCTGAGGGCATCAGGCTCAAGCAGGGTGTGAACCTTCCAGAGGACCACCTGAGCTTCGAGTTGGAGTTCATGGCCATTCTTTCGGATCGAGCAGCAGAGGCGCTTGAGCAAGATGATGTGGATAAGCTGAATTACAACATCCAATTAGCCAAGACATTCATCAATGAGCACATCCTCACCTGGTATGACCTATTCAATGACAGAGCGGCACAGATCCTCGAAACCCGTTTCTATCGTGGACTACTCAAGGCAACTAAAGGGTACCTGGATTTGGACTTGGATACCCTAGATGAGATTCAGGTGATGATTGATGAGCAATCCTGAACGAGAGGTTACTCCAGAGCTCTCAACAGAGCAATCGCCAGCCAACAGTTTGGGCATCACTCGCCGCAGTATGGTTGTTGGCGGCGTAGGTGCTGCAACGTTGCTGGTCTTTGGTGGAGTAGTGAAGGCAACGGCTGGTGAGATTGCACCCATCAGACCGCCTGGCATCATCGATGAGGAGCATTTCATCGCCACCTGTATCCGCTGCGACCGCTGTCGCACAGCCTGCCCCACCGATATCGTCGTAACCTGTGGCCTGGAAGATGGCATCATCAACATCCGTACTCCCAGGCTCGACTTCTACGTTGGCGGGAAATCCTACCGTCGACCCGAGGGTTTGGATCAGGAGGCTGTGATTGCCGACCCCTATCCAAATCTCTTAGCAGCTGCTGGCACGGGTTTCTGCAATTTCTGCCGACTGTGCATTGATAACTGCCCAACAGGTGCACTGCAATCCTTTAATCCTGAGACACAATGGATAGGCGAGGCTGTAATCGACCCCTATCTCTGCATTGCCTTTGAGAAGCTGGGTGGCTGTGAGAAGTGTGCCGATTACTGTCCCTTTGAGGCAATCACAATCGATGAGAACAGGCTCCCTGTTGTCGATCCCAGCAAGTGTAACGGCTGTGGCGTCTGTGTGAACATCTGTCCCTCATCCACCTACCGCACTTACAAAGGCAGCAAGAAGAGAGGCATCAACATCGAGTCGACAGGACAGGTCAGGCCATCATGAAGTTGCAGAGAATCCGCTGGATCGTACTTGGGGCGATCTTCCTGATCATAGTCATCGGGTTGATTTCGAGTATCAGCATGGGTACGTTGTCATCCTTTGGTTGGGAAGCGATAGCCACTATCTGCCCGCTGGGGGTTCTTGAGAGCTTTCTTGCCGGCAAGACAGTATTTTTCAGGGCATTGGCCGTCTTGGCCATCGTGTTTGTAGTGGTCGTCATCCTTGGCAAGGTGTTTTGTGCCTGGATTTGCCCGGTCGCACCAATCCGCAGTTTCACAGAGATTATGAGAGAGCGTTTTGGCAAGTCCAAGACAAGAGCTGCCCAAGCAGAGGATGTTCAGGCAAAGACTGGTCAAGCAGAGGCAAATCTTGCGGAATCTACCGAAGTAAAAGCCGCTCAGGCAGAGACTGTGCTCACGACAGCGGCCAGCTCTGAAGAAACGCAGCAATCCACGGCTGGCTGTTCCGCTGATTGCTCGTCCTGTGCCACCAAGCGCGCCCAGATCGCTAAGCGCGCAAAAGTCGACTCCCGGCACGTAGTGCTCGGCGGCGCATTGCTTTCGGCCGCCATCTTCGGGTTCCCAGTGTTCTGTCTTATCTGCCCCATTGGGCTGATCTTCGCAACAGTTGTTGTCCTTTGGCAGTGGCTGGGGCTTAACACCATCAGCTGGTCTTTGTTGCTTTACCCGGCTCTGCTGATTCTGGAATTACTGGTGCTGCGTAAATGGTGTATGAAGTTCTGTCCCGTTGGCGCGCTGCTCTCATTGATGAGTCTGCCCAACCGCTTCTTCAGGCCAAAGGTCGATAGCTCCAAGTGTTTGCGTGAGAAAGGTGTCAACTGTAATGTCTGTGTCGACGTTTGTCCTGAGGGTCTCGACCCCCACTTCAAAGACGGTATGAATGAATGCACCAAGTGCGGTCTTTGCAAGGATAAATGCCCGGTTGGAGCGATAACCATTCCCTTCAAGGCCCCATCCGAGCCTACGATCGTGCCGTTGCCGGATGATCTGAAGCAATCATAGCGCATAACTTTTTAGACATTCTTCAGGAGGGGGATAGGGCAGAATAATTGACTGTTACAGAGGCCTGAATACCTTTCAAAGATTAAGAGCCCTCTGCCATAACAGGGGGCTCCGTAAGACAGCCGACAATCTGTGCTCATTATTCTTAACCAGTTGTCACAACAGGTTATCCTGTAAGATCTCGAAACGTTCTCCAGCTGGCCCTCGGAAGAAGGCCACTTTCATCCGAGCAGCCTTACCGTCGGTAGCTTCGAAAGTATCTAGGTAACCAGTAGGTAGTGGTTGATCAAATGGCAAGACTATCTCCATCGGCTCTGCTTCAAATTCCACACCATGGCTCTTGAGATAGGCGACTGCGGCATCTATATCCGGTACACGCAAAGCCAGATGATTCTTGCTGGCGCGCGATGCCGCGCAAGCTGCATAGTCGCTCTTATCCTTTGTCAATTCGATTACCACGCCCTGCCTGTTGCGTAACCAGATTAGATCTAGCGGTGCCTCATCGTTAGGAGGTGTGGAAAAAAGGTAATCGAAGCCCAGTACCTCACGATAAAACTGCAGTGACTCCTGCAGGTCATCGGTGTGGATGTTAATATGCGAAAGCGAAAGATCCATGCTCTTAACAGCTCCCTGCTCTATTTCTCTTCTTGCCAAACTTCCTCTTCGCGCCAATCCCACTCACGACCACCAAAGAAGACCATGGCGTTCATCTCGTTGCTCTTCTTGAGTATGGCGTTGGGAAAGTGTCGATCCATGGCAAAGAAGAAGTCGCCCGGGGTCTTGGCGCGCTCCAGCTCGATCTCGGTCTTCTCGATATAATCGATCGTCCAATCAAAACCAGTGTTGTCAAAAGGCATACCCATGCGCATATGTCCGGGGATAACCACGCTTGCATTCATGGCTTTGAGCTTCTTGCAAACCTCAACCCACTCGGCGCGCTCTTCCTTGTTGATCTCGCAGGTGAAAGGATGAGCCTCATAGAAGAGGATATCCGAGCACATCAGCGTATCGATGGAAGGGATATAGCAGGCGGTGTTGTAACGATAGTCGCCCATCAGACGATCCATGATCTCAATGCGCTCGCCTTCGAGCAGGAAGTGGTCTTCGGCATACGGTTCGATCTCGAAGGGGATATGCTCGGCAGCGTAGTTAATCTCACCGATATCCGGTACAACTTCATTACGCTTAGCCGCCCATTGCATGTTCATGATCTTCGCTTCCTCAGGAACCGCGATGACCCTGGCTTCGGGGAAGTAGACCTTTAACACCTCGGCTCCAAAGTAGTGGTCCGGATGGGCGTGAGACAGATAGATGGTCTCTAGTTCGAGATTCTCCTCAACGATCTCAGCCAGCATGCGCAATGCGTTAGCCTTGGTCCACTGTGGATCGAAGACAGCGCATTTCTCCTTTCCCATGATGATGACATTGGTAACCGCAAAGCCGTTGTCATCAGAGACGAAGACCTTGGTCGCCAGTTTGTCTGCCCCGTGACGGTTGACCCTGATCTCGCCGTGTGTGCAGGTCTCGCGATACTCGTCGGATACGGTGACTTTCGTCATACTGGCTCCTCTCGTATAACTCAATAACCCACGCTTAGACTTTACTTCTGTGCTAAGAATGCCGCGATTTCGTCCTCATAGTCCTTGCCGTAGAAGCGCCGGCCATAGACAAACGCCTCATCTAAGGCCTCCATGACGCGAGGAGTCAGTGAAACGGCAAAGGGGATCAGGTAACCATCGGTGGCAAAGAGATCAATCTTGTCGTGGACCTCTTTGACGATCTCCTCGTGTGTGCTATTGGCGTTGTCGATGACATCTTGCGCATTGAGACCACCCATGAAGATGACCTTATCCTTGAAGTCGTGCTGCCAGCGTACAAGGTCGTTGACCGGCTGCGCAGGGTCAAGCACATCGGGGCCCAGCTCGATGATCTCGTCAACTATCAGGTCGATGCGCCCGCAACTGTGCATGTCAAACAGCATGCCCTCCTCATGCGTGGCATCGATGACCCGCTTGATGTTGGGTTTGATGTACTCGCGCCAAAAATCCGGCCTGAAGAACAGGTCCTTCTGCGTTCCCCAGTCATCTTGGAAGTGGATAAGATCAACGTCGTAATATTTCTTGAGCTTGCGGATGACCTCGATCTTGAAGTCGCAAAGCTTGGTGAAGAAGGCACCGCAGGCCTCGGGTGAGACGATGGTTGCCACCAGGGCGTTCTCAAAGCCAAGAAGATCATGCAGGCGCTCAAAAGGTCCGGAGACTACCATGACCATCAGGATCCTGTTTGGATCCTTACCATTTGGCAGGTCGGCCTTTGCGGCAGCTTCCCAATCGATAGCCTCGAGATCGGGCCAGACGATGACGTTTTCCCAGTCCTCGATGTCTTCGAGCACGTTTGGTTTGCTGACATCTGGTGCCAGCAAACCGGGAGTGATGGGGTCGTCGTGCCACCAGACACCAAACCAGTCTTGGCCGGTTGTATGTCCCGGAGGCCTGTCGAGCACTACTGATGGCAGACATATTTGAATAAGGCTTGGTTGGTGAGAAACGAAATCAGGCTGCTCGCGATTCACCATCTTGTAGAAGTTCTCACGCTCAGTCAATTTAGTCACGATGATCATTGCCCTTCAAAAGTCTGAAGAGACCAACGGGTCTTTCCGTCCATCTTCTTTGCCAGATCCTCAACATCACCGTAATACATGCACCATGCCTGGCAGTGTTGGACGCACATTGGCATCTTGCCCTTCTCCACGCGATCGGCGCAGCCGTTGCAGGCTTTGGTTAGAACTGGCAGCCAAGCCCACTCCCACTTGCCCTCAACGGGACCGCTGGTGTACTTGTAGGGGCCAGTCTCAGAGAGTTTGATGCCAAACTCACCTTTCTCCAGATCCAAGTACTTCTTGCAAGCGATCTCACAGGAATGGCAGCCAGTGCAGTACTCATAATTGATCAGGATACCTTTTGTCATGTTGCTTCCTTTCAAACGTCTTGGCGGTTTTGCCGTTTGTTATTAAATCCTTGCGGCTAGGTCTCTGTGGTTCGCCGCGTGGTATTGCTTGTCACGTTCTAAATACTGCCTAGTCTATGGTTTCGCCGGCTCATA
>DBPN01000032.1:177-1836 GCA_002305585.1 Eggerthellales bacterium UBA1419 | reverse complement strand
AAGGCACTTGATGGGAGCACCTATGTTGCCCGGACCACTCTCATAGGCATGTGTGAGGTTGTTGACGTTGTAGTCGAAACAACCACAGAGATGGGGTTCGTTGGGATCTTCCTCGGGCTTCCACCAGCCGTGCTCAGCTGAGATGAATCGCTTGTCCATACCAGGGTGGATCTTCACCATCTGCTTGCAGCGACCATCCCAGTTCTCGATCCAGATCCAGTCGCCATCCTTGAGATCGTATTCCTCGGCCGTTTCGGGACTGATCTTGACCAGTGGTTCGGGGTGGAACTCGCGCAGGGTTTGGGCCCAGCGATGCTCGGTGTGGAAGAACTCGTAGGAGCGGGCACCGTTGATGAAGTAGAAGGGATACTCTTCAAAGAGCTCGGGCGCGACTTCCTTTGAGCAGGAGACCGGCGTGTAGACCGGATACTTGGGGATGCCCCAGGCATCGAACGTGGTGGGGATCAACTCGATACGACCGCTGGGGGTGTTGAAGCCAAGACCACCATCAGAGCGCAGCAGGCCCTTCTCGTGCTTATAGTAGGTGGCATTCCACTCATCGTAGATGTGGCCACCCATGTCAACCAGCTCTTGGAAGGTCACTGGGCACTTCGTGGTGACCGTGGTCTTATCGGCACCGGAGTCATGCCCCCAGTTGTCATCGGTTGCTGCCGAGAAGTTTGCGCGCTTAACCGAGCCATCTTCGCTGACAACTGCCAGGTCGGTGAGCAGGTAGTCATTGAGCAGGTCCTCGGCACTGTCCCAACGTACGAACAGCTCGGGATTGAGNNCGCTTGCCCAACCAGATGGCAATCTCCTCATCACTCTTGGCTTCGTAGAAGGTTGAGACCTTCTTCATCGCGCGCAGTGGTGTCCACCAAGTACGAGCCGAGTCACGCTCGGGGCTCATCGCGACAGGNNACGATAAGGTCTGCCAAAGCGACCATGGTTGGGGTGATGAAGGGGTCTGCGTAGGCAATGAACTCGATCTCCTTCATGTACTTATAGGCTCTCGGAGCCGGCTCCTCATGTCCCGCGAGGGCGTTGCAGCTCTGTGCCCAGAGTATCTTGATGGGGAAGGGTTCGCCGGTTTCCAGCGTCTTGGCCATNNGCGTCCGGGTTGGACATACCCACAAAGTCCAGGCCCTCAAAGCCAGCCATCTTCTTGGAGAACTTGTTCTTGTAGGCCTCAGGGTCGGCATAAAGGTCAACTGAGGAATATCCGGCGTTGATGTCGAAGGAGTTACGGGCAAAGACATGCGTGCCAGGTTTCTCGATGTGACCGCAAATCGCCATGATGTCACAAACAGCCTGCACCCAGTGCATTGAGGAAGCCGTGGAGGCATCGAAGGCCAGACCCCATTGGATGGCTCCGCGTGATGCTGAGGCATACAGGCGAGCTGAACCGGCGATATCCTCGGCCGGTACTCCTGTGATGGGGGCTGCCCACTCGGGAGTGAAGTCCTTGACGTGCTCCTTGAGCTCGTCGTAGTAAGCGCACCATTTGTCTACAAAGTCGAAGTCGATCAGATCCTCATACATGATCACATTCAGCCAGGCAAGGGCAATGCAAACATCGGTGCCGGGATTAACAGGAAGCCAGTACTCGGCACGAGCGCCCCACCAGGTCAATACCGGGTCGATGCAGATGATCTTCGA
>DBPN01000032.1:0-131 GCA_002305585.1 Eggerthellales bacterium UBA1419 | reverse complement strand
AGGACCTCGGGGGCTTGCCACTCGGGATTGGCGTATCTGTCCGGGAAGGTCTCGGAGGCATCAACCAGCGGGTAGTCGCCCATAGGACCAGCGGCACCGCAGACGCGCGGCATGTAGCATGACCAACCAGA
>DBPN01000023.1:804-4063 GCA_002305585.1 Eggerthellales bacterium UBA1419 | reverse complement strand
AAAGCGACGGAATACGCAATCGCCAGGATGGAGGAATTACCTCTGTGTAACCGCCTATTTCGTGAAACACACGACGTGCTTATGAGCGGTGTGTGCGGCCAGGAGAAATATCCTGGGCAGTTCCGCGTCTCGCAAAACTGGATCGGTCCTGTCGGTTGTGGGCTCAGTCGAGCACTCTTTATTCCTCCTAATGTCGAGGATATGAATGATGCGATGAATGACCTGGAGAATTTTATTAATACTGAGGACGACCTTGATCCTCTGGTAAAGGCAGCGCTCATTCATTATCAGTTCGAAACCATTCATCCCTTCCTTGACGGTAACGGTAGAGTCGGACGACTACTTATCATCCTTTTCCTACTACATGAGAAGATTATCGACGCACCTATAATCTACCCCTCATTGGAATTGAAGCTCAATAAAACTGACTATTACTATCGCCTCACCGGTGTTAGAGCAAAAGGAGATTATGAGAGCTGGGTTGAGTTCTTCCTGGACTGCCTGCAAAAAAGTGCAACTGATTCCTTTGAATCGATAGCACGGCTTTCCCGTCTGAGTACCGGGACGAGAGAAGCTGTCTCGCGCATCAAGAAACCAGAAAGAGCCTTGCGCTTGCTCGAGTATCTTGAGAGACAACCAATAGTTGATATCGCGAGCGTTGCAACAGAGTTAGGTGTCGCTCGAGCGACTGCAGTAGGCATAATCGATGACTTTGTAGAGGCAGGAATCCTGAAGCAATCAGCCGGCAACCTGCGCTATCGAGTATATTCCTACGAACCGTATCTGGAGATCCTCAGGGGCGACTAGCAACACAGGCTAGCGATTTACCGATACATTACCGATAACCTAAGAGATTTACCGATGACTGATTACTCTCTCGACAATAGAAGTTGACATTTGTATGTGTTTTACATACTATTGTATTCGTTCTTATGGAAAGGAAGAAATTATGGGAAATACAGCTTTGATACAGGTTCGAGTAGAGCCTAACCTCAAAGATGAGGTAGATACAATCTTGGCCGAGAACGGTTTGGATATCCCTACCGCTGTACGGATCTTCTTGGCGAAGGTACGCCGCGTCGGTGGCATTCCCTTCGATGTCAGGACCTACAACGCTGAGACCATTGCGGCAATGGAAGAAGCGAACCGCATAGCGCAGGATCCAACTGCGAAATCTTACGGTAGTTTTTATGAGCTACTTGCCGACCTTAACGACGGTGAAGATGAGTAGCTGTTACCGTATCAGGCAGACAACACAGTTTAAAAAGGATCTGAAACGTCTGGTAAAGCAAGGCAGGGATTTCTCCAAACTCGCAGAAGTGGTTGACACTCTCGCTTCCGGTAAGCCCCTTGATCCAAACTACCTCGACCATCCCCTAAGCGGAAGCTGGCGTGGATTCAGAGATTGTCATATCGAGTCGGATTGGGTTCTAATCTATAAGCTCGACGGGCAGACCCTCATATGTACCCTGACACGCAGTGGCAGCCATGCGGAATTGGAGCTTTAGCCTGTTATTCTGACATTTANNTCAAACAAGAATCTCCCCTAGAAATAGTACTCCATCTCAACTCATACCAAGGAATCTTGCCAAATGTTCTGTTAGTTTCTCCTGACTTGACCGCTTTGCTTGCATAAATGATTCACGGGGATTAAACACCCTGGTAGATGGGTTATAGCAGGCCAGTTTAGTAACCAAATGTGGTCACTAAATGTATACCGGATTGAGCGCATAAGCCCTATAATCGGTCCATGTCGAGATATGTCCGCACAGTCAAGACCGCATCTGGGGCCACCGCCGTGCAGGTGGCCTACAAGCACGGTCGAAAAGTAATCAAAATCGACCATATCGGCTCTGCGCACAACGACGCTGAACTGGAATTCCTGATCGCCTTGGCCAACAAGCGCTTAAACGCCGGCCAGCTCGAGATGGGCCTGTTCGCAGAAGAGGCGGCCGATATCTGTGTCATGGCCACCTACTCGGAGCTTTTATGGGACACACTCGAAGACCAGTACCACAAGCTGGGCTTCGGCATCCTGTCCGACCATGTGTTCATGCAGTTGGCGCTGGCACGGATCATCGAGCCCACAAGCAAGCTGGACACGATTCGGGTGCTTGAGGGCCTCGGCCTTAGTGCTCCGTCGAACAGTGGTATCCACCGCTGTCTGAAGCGTATCATCGCCGATGACTACCGTTCTGCTGTCTCCGCCTGTTGCTTTGAGCACGCGACAGCCACCTCGCTATCGCTTTTGCTCTATGACGTCACCACGCTTTACTTCGAGGTGCAGAAAGAAGACGAATACCGCCGGCCGGGGATGAGCAAGGAGCGCCGGTTGGAGCCCCAGATCACGGTCGGCCTGCTTGTCGGCAGAGACGGCTTTCCCCTGGAGATCAAAAGCTTCGAGGGCAACCGCGCCGAGGTCAAGACCATCATGGAGGTGCTCTTTGACTTCAAGTCAAGGCACGGGCTGGATGAGATCACGGTCACAGCTGATGCCGCCATGCTCTCTTCTGCCAACATCAACGCGCTGGAGGAGATGGGGTATCACTACATCATCGGATCGCGTATCGCCAAGACCCCTTACGAGATAGAGGAATACATCGCCAGTGTGGATGCCAAGCTCAAAGACGGCCAGATATTCGAATCCTCTGTCTCGATCAACACGGGGAAGGGGACAAGGCGGGCCAAGCGGCGGGTGATCTATCAATACCGGGAGAAGCGGGCTCAGCTGGACTTGAGGAATATTGATAAGACCCTTGCCAAGGCCAAGAGCATGGTGGATGGTAAAGCCGAGTTCAAACGCAACCGCTTCTTGAAGGTCTCAGGCTCTAAGCGGGAGATCAACCATAAGCTGGTGGAAGAGGCCAAACGCAAGGCCGGGATCAAGGGCTATGTCACCGATCTTGGCATATCGGCCCAAGAGGTCATCGATGCCTATCATCAGCTATTCCAAGTGGAACGCTCATTTCGGATGTCCAAGTCCGACTTGAAAGCCCGACCGGTGTTCCACCACACCCGTGATTGCATCGAGGCCCACCTGACGGTGGTGTTCACGGCTTTGGCCATCGCCAGGAAGATCCAGTCGGCTACCGGCTTGTCTATAAAGAAGCTTGTACAGAGGCTGGCGCTCTATCGCACTGCTGTCGTCTCATTGAACAGCAGATCGCATCGTATACCCCCGCACATCCCGGCTGATGTATCTGCGATCCTTGAGGAGCTCGATTCACGGGGATGTGGTCACTAATTCGGTCAAGTCAGG
>DBPN01000023.1:0-632 GCA_002305585.1 Eggerthellales bacterium UBA1419 | reverse complement strand
TCTCCCCTAGAAATAGCACTCCATATCAACTCATGCCAAGGAATCTTGCCAGATGTTCTGTCAGTTTCTCAATGACTGTCTGTTTCTTAGCAGCGTGATTATTGCCAGCAGAGAACCGTGACACTGGAGGCAGGATCTTGGTGATTGCCGTACCGGTTTCTGGGATGTAACCATCTCGGAAAGCGTTGCCAACAAACTGATAGGTTTCTTCGCGATTAAGGTTTTCCTCGCTAATGATCCTATCGAGCTCTTCGATCTTCTTGGCCTCCATGAAGCGTTTCCAGTCATCCCCCACATCACTCTGAGTGGTGATTGACGCAACAAACTGCTCAATGAGATCCCGCTTGTTGCGCAAGCTGAGAGATGCAGCGATTGCACGGTCTATGGAAATCAGTATCTCTTTATCCTCACAATTTCCTTCATGGTATTTTTGAACCAGCATCAGGATGTAGTCAATGTTAATCTCTACTTGCTTGATCAGCTCAATTTCAAAAACTATGTCGTCATTGATGTTTTCTTTATCATCAGCATTCTGCGCGCGTAATTCCTGGTAGATGTTGATATACATACTTTGGTAGTCCTGAAAATCTCGCTCACTGAGAAGCTC
This sequence comes from Eggerthellales bacterium UBA1419, assembly GCA_002305585.1. Taxonomy (GTDB): domain Bacteria; phylum Actinomycetota; class Coriobacteriia; order Coriobacteriales; family UBA8131; genus UBA1419. The sequence goes on along the minus strand of DBPN01000023.1, from coordinate 25 downwards.
ATTGCCAGCGAAATCATCAAATGAC
>DBPN01000007.1:6237-10962 GCA_002305585.1 Eggerthellales bacterium UBA1419 | reverse complement strand
AGTAGCATAGCCAAAGGCAGATGAAAGCGCATCTTCTTCTCGGTTAGTGTTTCGCATGCTCTCGCCCATAGAGCAGTGAGCTGTATGAACAATAAGGCATATTGGAGGGCAATCACAAAATAGGAAATCGATACGTTGAAGAATGGGAAGAAAGAAAGACTGTATATAACTATCAATGTGCAGATATTGACGACAAAGATAACGATGTAAATCTTTTTGAATAGTTCGGCACCTGATACTTTCGCTTTAGTTTTTTTATTAATGTAGCCAAAGATTATGGATAGTATCAGCGCAAAGCAGAAGATGAGCAAAGAGGTTCTTCCTTCAAGCTCAACCGATAGATAGTGGTAACCTAAAAAACTTGGCAACGACATCATGCTAATCAAGAAGCTGCAATACAGGGAGAATCCAACGACAAACATGGCGTCGAAAAACAAATCCCGAACCCTGTTCTGTTCGTTGGTCAAATCATCTCCCCTGTGTGATATCTGCAAAAGTCATTATAGAGTCTCTTGCAGAATCAAGCGACAGTGTTGGGTTTACATCGAGCGACTGCATTGGTCAGCATTGAGTTGTAGCATGGGGCTGCCTGTTGATTAGGTGACCGAGCTCGATGAATCACAAATACCCCAATTTCAGGTGAAGGACTATTTTTTTACTCTACTTTTCGGGTGATGAATTGCATCTGCAAAAGCTGCGATGATTAACGCGATCGCACTTAAGCTGCCGTTGCCAAGTGGCTTTCAGTTCCACGGCAGAGAAACAGGGAGGTGCGACAATCCTATAAATCGCAAGGAGAAGGAGGATGTTATGAAAGAGATCGATCGTCGATCATTTTTGCTTGGAGGTGCGCTTCTCGCATCAAGTGCGGCTGCCATGGGTTTGGCTGGATGTTCGGCTCCCGCCAAAGATACTACGGATTCAGGTAAGGCTGCAGATGTAGCATTGCCCATGGATTTACAAATCACCGATTTCGAGTTAAGTGCTGTAGAGCTTGAACCTATCACAAAGTTCGCAGATGAGCAGACCTTCGATATCGTTGTTGTGGGTGCAGGATGTGCGGGCGTTCCCGCCGTACTCACTGCTATCGAAGAAGGCGCAACAGTTGCTTGCCTGCAAAAGCAGGATAGTGCTGTAGCGAATGGATATGGTGCGAGCGCTGTTAATAAGGAAGCCTCTACAGAAGCGGGATTAAAGCGTTGGATGGCAGATTGGTGCGCACAAAATGGCTTCCGCGTTCGCAGGGATCTGTTTCAACACCATATCGATCATTCAGGAGAGACTGTGAGTTGGATAGTCAAGCATATCAACGACGCTGGGCTTGAGGGATCAACTTACAAAACGTCAGGCACGATAGCATATGAGGATGGAGAGTTAGCCTCTACTTTTGAGGTAAGCACTCCAGGAAACCAGTTGGTCATGGAGACTCTTGCAGCTGTTGCAGAGCAGAAGGGCGCAAGATTCTTCTATTCAACTCCAGCTGTTCAGCTGGTTCAAGACGAGGATGGTACAGTCACTGGAGTGATAGGCAAGAACTCGTCGGGTGAGTATATAAAGCTGACTGCAGAAAAGGGTGTAATCCTCGCAACCGGGGATTATATGAACAATGATTCGCTTGTGAACAGATATTCTCGTGACGTCTATAAGAAGTATCTCAACCTTCAGGTCGATAGGACTGGAGATGGCCACATCCTTGGTATCTTGGCAGGCTCTCGAATCGCACCGCCGTGCCACGCCCATCAGGTTCATGGCTTGATACCTTGGTTCATGCAGGCACCTTTGATTATTCTCAATCCCGAGGGCAAGCGGTTTATGAACGAGGATGTCCATATGACATCATGGAATACCGTTGCCTCCAACTACTACAAAGAAGGCGAAGAAGTAGTACTTTANNCTTTATCGGTTCTGCGATGCTGAGTATGAGAAGAAGTATGCAGGTTTTGGCGCAATCCCACCAAAGGACATAATCCTTGATCCCAGCATTGATAACAAAAAGCCTACCTCTGTATATGACTTTCACCTGGCTTGTCATCGCGCAGACACTCTGGAAGAGCTTTGCGAGCAAGTAGGACTCCCTTACGAAGATACCAAGAAATCCATCGATCGTTACAATGAGTTATGTGTAAAAGGTTCAGACGATGATTTTGGTGTTGAGGCGAAGCTCATGAAGCCCATTGAAACAGGTCCATTCTACTGCATGGTCGATCGTCTTGGTTTGGCTGCTATCAACGGTGGTTTCACAGTTGACGAGAATTACCAGGCTATTGACGCGGAAGGCAAACCGATTCCACATCTGTTTGGTGCTGGTGTTTGTGCAGATAATGTATGTGGTGGCATCAACTGGGGCATGCCAGGTGGGTTCTCCAATTCGCATTGCTTCACTGCAGGGCGCTACACAGTGGTCTATGCTCTTAAAGGGATTCTTGAGCCAAGCAATCCTTGTAAGTTCGAAGAGGTTCAGGATTTCTTCAGGGATAAAGACGGACTCCTCCAGTGGGAGAATCTTGAGAAAGCTCGTAAGGCTGTAGAGATCTGGTAGTTCAAGTTCTTAGTACTTGTGCGGGAGTCGTCCATGAGACGGCTCCCGTTAGTCTTTTGATCATTACTGCCAGATCTCCCGTAGCGCTTCGACCAGCTTGTCGTTATCCTCATTGGTGCGAACGGCGACACGGATGTACTGCCTACCCTCATAACTGATCTTCTTTGACAGATCCTTGATCAGTAACGAATAATCGCACAGCAGCCTATCAGTGAGTTCTGAGGAAGTAATACCTCCCAGCACCTCTACAAGTAGATAATTCGCCTGTGAGGGTACCACGTGAAGATGCTCTTTTCCTGAAAGCGCGTTAATCAAACGGCTGCGACTTTTACGAAAACGCTCCAAACCACGTTGAAAATCATCCCGATACTTCTCGGCAATCTGCATGTAGAACTCGCCAAAGGAATTGATATTCCAAATGGAGACCACTTTCTTGAGTCGAGCGATAAGCTCCTCATCACTGGAGGCAAGCACACCTAAGCGTGCTCCTGGAACCCCGTGCGATTTAGAGATACTCTTCACTACCACAAGACGCTTGTAGGTTTCGAGCAGGTTGTCATCAATGAGGCTATTGCCCAGTTCATCGGAGAAGTCGGCAAAGCTCTCATCTAGGACAAAGGTCACATCTCGTGCCTCACACCATGCGGCGAGGTTTTGCAGCTGAGCCTTTGGCAGATAGTTACCGGAGGGATTATCGGGATTGATGAGCACCAGAGTCGATATATCCTTATTGGCAAAGAACGTCATCAGGTCCTGCGCCGTGTAGGAGAAGTCTGGATTGTCTGGGCAGAACACAATCGACTGTTCAGGTGCATAGCGGTTGACATATTCCTCAAATGTGGGACGTACGAATCCAACCTTGCCACGAGTGCCATCCATGAACGCCTTGATGAGCTCGGCTGCTCCGTTGCCCACCATGATCCGTTCTTGCTTGACGCCAAAGTTCTTGGCCGCCAAAAGCGAGTTAACTCTCATGCCTGAAGGGTACTGAGTCAACAGCGATTCAAAACTGGCCTTAATCTCGTCCATCAGCCGTTGCGGTGGGTAATAAGGATTCACCAGGTAGCAGAAGTCGATAAGCTTTGGATATCGCCAGTAACCGCCAAAGCGGTCCTGCATCATCGATGTGCGCTCCATATCGCTGCCGGCGAAGAGAGATTCTGCGATGTCTAAGTCTTGCAAGTCATCGATCTCGTACCAAAGTTGGTCATCGCGGAGTCGCTTTGCGCGGACATCAGAGTTATCCACCGCAGTAATTACGCGTAACACTTGCTCATAGTATTCGTTGTTGCCAAAAGCCGTCGAATAGGCCTCCAAAAACGGCACGTAGTGGGTGGCCGAGAACTCACGAGAGAACTTGTAGATATTAACCGTCTTGTAATAGGGGATGGAGGGATCGAACATCAGGCTCTTGCCCGGGACCAGCGCCTTGATGCTGTCATCATCGTCATCGATGATACAGGTAGTACCATCCATCCAGCTCTCGCGCTTATCAACAAGCATTAGTGTTGGTCGAAGGTCAAAGACCATATCCTCAAGGATGCCGTCCTGGAATATCAAGTCGGATTCCAGCAGCAGAGTGTCGTCTGCAATTAGATGCTCCTTGGCCAACCATAGCGAATAGATGTTGTTTGTCTTATCAAAGATGGGGTTGTCTACAAAGACAATAGGTGTCGAGATCCCAAGCCCGTTGATGAAGTCGATGAGCCTATCCTTCTCATAGCCCACCACGATGACGATGCGATTGAGGCCGAGCTTGTCCAGCTGTGACAGCGCTCGCTCGATGAGAGTAACTCCGTTCACCTTGATCATGCATTTGGTGTTGTTTGCGGTGAGAGCCTTGAGCCGTTTGCCCATACCGGCTGCAAGGATGATTGCCTGCATATAGAGTACTCTCGTAAAAAGACCATCAAGCGGATGCTCGACGGCTGAGTTTCCCCGATAAACTGTCGGGCGAATGCTCTGCAATCGCAGCAGCGAAGTCATTAGCGACGTAAATCTTAGGCCGAGTTACCTGCGCGGTCAAATCTATGCAGCCTCTACGATGCCTGCCGCGAGCTCTTAACGGACCAATCAGCCTATCAGGCCATGAGCCAAGCATCCAACCCTTACGGAGACGGTCTTGCCAGCGTTCGCATCGCAGACATCCTGCTGGAAGCGTTGGGAGTTGAGGGGTAAATCCTTGA
>DBPN01000007.1:0-6186 GCA_002305585.1 Eggerthellales bacterium UBA1419 | reverse complement strand
TCCAAATGCTCAAATGTTATTTGGAGGTCAAAATGTCAAAGGAAATCAGCGTCAAATCACTTCGTAAATTCAATATGGTCATGGGCTCGCTACATCTTATCCAGGGAGTCCTGATGTTGTTCCTGGCTGGAAGTGTAATTCAAAAAATTGCAGAATTCACTCCAAAGATCATTCAGTTCTATATTACTTATAATCCCCTGACAAGCTCACTTGAAACAACGTCACGAGTCTTGTTTGACCTGCCGTTTGGCATCATGGTTGCCCTATTCTTGCTTATCTCTGCAGTGGCACACGCTTTGATCTCAATCCCCAAGAAGCTCAACAGCATATACAATTCAGATTTGGAAAAGGGGATTAACAGGTTCCGTTGGTTTGAATATGCTCTTAGCTCTTCAGTGATGATTGTCCTGATTGCCACCTTATTTGGAATCTACGATATCGCTTCCCTGATCTTGATCTTCATTGTCAACGCCTGCATGAATCTTTTTGGTTTGGTAATGGAGCAACTGAATTCCGGAAAAGCAAAAGAGAGCATCAACTGGGGCCCCTTTGTCTGGGGGTCAATAGCCGGTCTTGCACCATGGATCGCAATCCTGATTTACATGTTTGGCACTGGTAATTTTGATTCTGTCCCCTGGTTCGTCTGGGCAATTATCGGTACATATTTTGTAGCCTTCAACACATTCCCGATAAATATGCTCCTGCAGTATATGAGGATTGGAAAATGGAAGGACTATATCTATGGCGAGAGAGTCTATATCGTCTTAAGCTTAGTCGCGAAAACCATTTTGGCTTGGCTTGTCTTGTTTGGGGCGATGCAACCATAAGATACAGCTCTTTGTGGGTGGCTGCTCTTTAACCTATAGGATGCTCCTGTGCCCATTGACGGCCATATAGCTCAAGCTCGTCCTTACAGATAGAATCATTCCATTTTCTCAGGCATGCACCGCTTGGCAGGCCGGGGAAGAAGTATCCACCTGGGCAATAGAGGTCGATTTTCTCGCGTACGTGGCTTCGTATCTCTTCTTCTGTAGCATTTTCACGATCGCAATACGGCACGTCGATGCCACCAATCAAAGGCAGCTTCTTGTTGGTGATCCTTTTGATTTCAATGATATCGTTTTCGGGGATAACGCCTTGCCAAAGATCAACTCCCAACTCAACCATATCTTCAACTAGTGGCTGGCAGTAGCAGTCTGCGTGATGAACGTACAGGGCACCAATCTCGTGGATAGCTTCACCAATGCGTTTTGTTGCTGGCTTGATGATCTCGCGCCAAACGGCGGGAGGGAGGAAGAGGTTCTGCTTGCTGCCCCAGTCATCTTGGTAGAACACAACATCAGGATGCACTTCTTCTCCTGCTCGGAGTATGCCCTCGATCTTCCAATCAGCAAGGTAGTTAATCAGGGCAGTCATCTCCTCTGGATACTCCAAGTAGTTGCAGAAAGCATCTTCCATGCCCATGAGGAAGTGACTGCGCTCAAAGATGCCAGTTGCGCAGAAGAGGCCAACGAACTTCTCGTCGCGATTGACCTGGTTAGCCTGCTCGCGGGCATCTGACCAGTCAAGCACGTCGAGATTGGGAGCTTGCACATACTTTTCCCATTCTTCGATATTCTTGCATACCTTGTTATCTGGTGTGATGTGCGGATGTGCGCCCGGTGCTCCAGGCAAGAAGCACTTGGTCACTCCCCATGAGTCCTTATGGAACTCGCCATCTTGGGGCGTCCTGTCAGACAGCCAGATGGGATCCAGCAAGAACTGCATGGCATTCATGAAGTCGTCATATTTGTCGGGTTGCTTGCCGTGAAGGATTGCTAAAGCGTTCTCTCTTAGGGTTAACATATACCCCCCCTGGCTTCCTTTGTTTGGCATTCACGGATAAATGATCAACGCTGATTGAGCATTTAATGTATTTGGGCGATTGCTCATTTACTCTTCCGCCTGTGATTGTATTGATTATTCGCACTGCGAGCAATACATATTGTCATATTTTGAAGAGTGCACGAAGTCTGGGGATAAAGGGAATAAAGGTGACCAGCGACACCTGCGACCCAGCCAGCGAGCCCAGCGGCATCTCTAGAGCCTTTACTTCCTCCGCCACGAGAAGACGTACTCGTAGTGGTCTGGTAGCCTGAGGTTTGATTTCTCGGTCAGCTTTGATCCCGCCTCGTCAGCTGCCCCTTTTGCAGCTTCCTCGTCCAATCCTAACTCCACATCGCCATCCGTCTCAAACCGCCCCGTGATGCCCCTCTCCCTTGCCGAGAGTTCGAGATGCGCAGCCGCGATACCCAAGTCAATCCGTTGGATATCGTAAGAAAAAGCAGCACTATAACCAGGGCTCTTGTCCTCAAAAAAATGCAGTTCCTCGTCTTTGAGCAAGACGCGCCAAGGTTGTTTGTTCGATGCCGATGGTCCCAGACGAACCATCTCTAACGGAAGGGTTAATTCTCCGGCTGACTGTTCTGTGAGCGCTGTGTCAAAGTCATTATGGAAGAAAAGCTGCTGCCAGGGCTTGCGCTTCTCTGCCCCAACCAATCTGCGCATCATGCTCTCCTTGAAATGTTTCCTCTGTGCGGCATAACCATAGGGAGTGATCGCGGGCAGCAACCGTTCCTCGTCAATCTCCATAGCCTCGACGAATCCCTTGCGGTCGAAGGTCCCGCCCAACCAGCAGCTACCAAGCTCAAGCGAGGCCAGATACAGGATCAGCGCTTCCATCTCATAGCCGAGAGCTTCCAATGCCATTGGTTCTTTCTTGATGCTGGCACCGATAAAATGGCTTGCTCCTTTGATGACGCCATACGTACCAATCCTCTGTGGATTGGCAGAGGGGGCATCGTGTGGAACGCTCGACAGTTGAGCAGCCAAGTCATCGGCAGCAAAGAAATGGAAGCGCACCTCCTTACCAAAGGGATTATCCAAAGCTTTGACAAATCGCCCGATCGCTTCGACCTTCTCGGGCTCGATTTGACGATCCGAAAAGTTTCTCACGCTACTGCGCTTTCTCACACTGTCCTCGATAGGGAATTCGATGATCACTCGGGAACTCCTTAGCTGGTATATCGGATGGCTCTCGGATTATTTTGCGAGCAATCGATGATAAGCATTCGATATATTCTAAACCTTCGTATCAATCTATTTGTTGTGCAGAGGGGAAACGCTGTTGGGTTTCTATCAACTTGGCGTTAATCTTAGCATGTGCGGTTTTTGCCAGTCGCTCAATTATGTCTCCTCCAGATATTCCTCTCAACACGATGATTAAGATTGGAGAGTGCAGTGGCTACTTCACCCGAATACATTGAGTATGTTGCCGAGCAGGTTGCTGATTGTGGCGTGGTTAGATACCGCAAGATGTTTGGCGAGTATATGGTTTACGTCAACGATAAGCCCATCCTGCTTGTTTGCGATGATACGGTGTTTGTGAAGATATTGCCGTGTCTTGATGATCTGATGGTTGGGGCAGAGAAAGGCTTTCCTTACAACGGCGCAAAGGAGCATTATGTCCTTGATATCGATAATACCCAGCTGGTACAGGCTGTCATAGCCACACTTGAACCAGTCACGGCAGTGCCAAAGTTCAGGAAGAAGATTCGCCAATCAAAGGAGCGATAGCAAGACGTTGTCTCCTTAGTAGTTACCAGTAAAAGGGGGACAGCTAAGTCAGAGCAGATTGGTTATCTATCAGAAACAGTGATGCTCAATCTGCTCTTATCGATTATTGAGAAGTCCTATCTGTTTGCGTACCTCCGATCACGGCACTTTGCCGGATCCTGTTCTCTGACTAGAATGGAGCAAGCATGTTGATTGAAAAGCTTATAGCAGAAGGAATCGAGCTCGCGGACGGAAGAGCTCTGCGCGATATTCGTGTGGGTGTTGGTTACACGGCAGTGAAGCTGGAGGATGGCTCGTCCGGCGTCGCTTACACGTTTCGAAATGAGCTTGGTGGTCACTGCGGAGTCCTTAAACAGGCAGGTTCGCTCATTGGTCAGGATGCTGTGTCCATCATGGCATGGTTGGGCAGTGACGAGCTCATCAAGGCTGCGATAGGTCTCGCAACTATCAATGCAGCTATTGCCCGTGATTCAGATGAATGGCCTGCAGGAAACGTTATTGAGGCGCTCAACCTACAGCCCGAGGATACTTTCGGCATGGTTGGAGACTTCGCACCCATTCTCGCAAAAGTCAGGGAGTGCACCAAAAACATCCACGTGTTTGAGCGGGGGCATAAAGCAGGTTCCGATATGCATCCGTCCATCGACATCCCCGAATTCCTTCCACTCTGCGATGTGGTCGTCGTAACTGCAACGAGTGTGATTAACCACACGATTGACGATATCCTCAAGCATTGTGGCTCTGCACGTGAAGTTTGCCTTACCGGACCATCAACGCCTATATACCCCAGTGTGTTCGCGGATACAAGCGTCACGCTCTTAGCGGGTACCGTGGTAACCGATAGCCCGAGGGTGCTGGAAATCGTGAGCCAGGCAGGTGGCACGATAGCCATGAAGCCTGCCACCCGACANNCCCGGATCTTTCCAGGCTCATCGAGCTATACGAGTACAGTTTCGAGGTTGAGGTAGAGGTAATGGATGCCTAAAATTGCCGCTATTGCAAGTTTTGGGTTTAGCTTGTGCGGTTTTGCAAGTAGTGCGAAGTTTTATTTGCCTCGGAGAGTACACTTGTGGTTGAAAATAGCATACTAGCACAATATGTTGTGCCCAAAAGCGTTTAGATAACTTAGCAACCGCGCACTACTTGCAAAATTGCACAAATATGGTTTAAATATCCGAATTATCACGCACTACTTGCAAATTTGTGCAAATCAGATAGAGAATCAGCTACGCTGGATGACAGAGAAGCCGATATGTTGGATAGCGGTGCAACTCAAGTATCGCGAGCACTCCGCGTCTCGGGCACATCCCAACGTCGCACGGTAATCATCAGCGCGATGAAGGCTGCCGTCATGATAATCAAACCAGCTACATCGAAGAGGATGAAACGTAGGATGCTGGCCGCAAGGACATCGTGTCCCAGTTGAAGGTTCAGATAGATCCAGCCTTCGCCTAAAAGACCAACAACCTGCTGAGACAAAACAATGCCAAACAACGTTCGATGCCTTCTGGGATTGAAGATGACCAGCGGAAAAGTAACGTTCCACATCAAGAATGCGACGGCGATTCCGCGAATAGCCGTCTCTCCTGCAGCACCAGAAAGCTCATATGCCGCAACCGATTTCTCGGGGAACATTAAGAATGAGAGCGCGCACTGCACGTTCCAGAGAAAGACAATGCCAACCGAAATACGTGCAACCCAAGCTGCGCATTTGTCGACGCGGCCCCTATTGCCGTTGTCGATTTGTGTCATTATCGGCTGCCTCATTGTTATGCCTTTCAGTAAAACTATCTAAATCATGATACAGCTTCAGTAAGTCAGTGTTTGATGTTTCGCCTTGTGCTTGCAACTTTCGAGTAATCCGATAAAAGCTATTGAGGCAGTCATTCAGCCCAAAGGTTTCCATAAGCGAAGTATCTTATGGCTAAGCTGTATGCCAGTAGTTAATTAATTCAACCAAAGTCAACTGAGAATCCATTGTAGTTGACATTGTTAACCGCTTTAATGATGTTGTGAGTCAAACAAGAGAGGGGCAACATCATGAAAGAGATCAACATCGGTAGAAAGATCGTTGCCAAACGGCATGAGAAGGGCATAACCCAAGACGAGCTCGCCGCTCATATCGGCGTGTCCAAGGCAGCTGTCTCCAAATGGGAGACTGGACTAAGCTATCCAGACATCATCCTTGTTCCCCAGCTTGCCACGTTCTTCAACATCAGCATCGATGAGCTGATGGATTATTCTCCGCAGCTTGAAACGGTAGATATACGCAAGCTCTACCAGCGTTTGGCCGCAGCATTCGCAACCCAGCCCTTCGATCAGGTCATGCAGGAATGCCGCGAGGCAATCAAGAAGTACTACGCCTGCTTTCCGTTGCTCCTACAGATGTCCCAATTGCTTATCAATCATCACATGCTCACTCAGAGCAGGGAGCGGCAGGAGGAGATCCTGCACGAGGTTATTGGGCTCTGCGATCGAATCATCGCACACAGCGATGATGTGCATCTGGTCAAGGACGCAACCAGCTTCAAGGCGCTGTGCCTTTTATCGCTGAACCAGCCCATCCAGGTT
>DBPN01000053.1:21643-30660 GCA_002305585.1 Eggerthellales bacterium UBA1419 | reverse complement strand
CGCGCAAGCAGAGAACACCGAGAGAACCGACTACGTATTCTGCGATCCGCTGTATTGTGTGGCCTGCACCGCTTGCGTTCAAGCTTGTCCAGAATCTGCCTGTTACCTCACTGAGGTCAACGGGGAGGAATTCCTAATCGAGTCAGAGCAGCCTGACCAGTCTGCTCCAACTGCCTAAACGCCAGCCTACGTATTAAGCGCAGACTACAAGTTGAAGTTACTAAGTACGCTCATGCCAACGTCGTAGTGGCCAATCTCATCGATACTGCCAGAATCCGCCAGTAGGCCCAGAGTCACCATCATTACCAGACAACAACTACACAGCAACAGAACCAGAATCACAATGGCGACAATAAGCCCAGTGCGATTCTTCTTTGGGGGCGGCAATGTGCCTGGAGTCGCATAGGGGTAGTTGTAGGGTTGGTTATAGCCAGCTTGTGTGTACTGCGGCTGCGCATAGGGAGGCACGGGGCCAGATGTCTGGCTGCCATTAAATGGCTGCCCACCCTGTACGCTCGGTTGACTATAAGGTGGCACAGCCTGATTGGCTGGATAATTCCCCACTGGCAGCTGACCAGCATGAAAGCTCTCGGGAGAGGGAACGAACCCGCTGCCGCTAGGAGCAGGGGCGCTTGGCTGTTTGCCATAAGGCAGGCCAGTATCCATATCGTTTGCATCCGCACTCGACGGAAAAATGGGTTTATCGTTTTCCACTGACTTCTCTCCTTCACGCGAATATCTGTAGGCTGAACATCTGTAGATGACTCAATTATGCATGTCTGCGGTGATAGCGCGCAGATTGGTACGAGTATGTTATCCAATCGTCAGCTTATCTTCTCGCGCCCGTCATCTTGATACCTGAAGACTCACCACCGACACGTTACAGGTCCTCATCCTCCTGCTTTTCCTCCGTCAAGTGCTCAAGCAACTCGATTAAGACAGGAAAGACAGTGGCTTGCTTTGGTAGAGGATACAGTAATCGCTGTGACTTGACCATGAATATACCTTTATGGGCTTCGACGAATGTGCGGGACTTGGCGGTTAATGTGACGGGTTCGATATTAAGTTTACCGCGCTGGATACTGATGGAGCTGATACCCAGCTCTGCTGCCATCACCTTAACCAACGCGCGATCGAGCATGTTCTGCGCTGGCAGAGGCAGCGCGCCATAGGAGCGTAGCAGTTGATCGGATGTCCTCTGGACGTCTTCCAGCGCGCTCGCCGCAGCCAAACGACGGTAGAACAGCACGCGTTCGTCCGCAGCAGGGATGTATTCCTCGGGCAGATAGAAATGTACTGGCAGATCGATACGCACCTCGGGATAGGCTATCGACTTCTCCGATCTGGCCGCCTGCACCGCTTCCTTCAACATCGCCGCGAACAGATCAAAACCAACCGCACTGAGCATACCGTGTTGTTCGGCACCCATCAGCGAACCGGCACCGCGGATCTCCAGGTCGCGCATGGCGATCTTCATACCGCTGCCAAGTTCCTGATGCTCGCCAATAGCCGTAAGGCGCTCAACCGCGGTTTCTGTAAGCGAGCTATGCGTTGGAAAGAGGAAGTAGGCATAGGCTTGAGCGTGTGAGCGACCTACGCGCCCCTTGAGCTGGTAAAGCTGCGCCAGGCCCAGCCGTTGTGAATCTTCGATGATCAGGGTATTGGAGTGCGGATTATCCAAACCCGATTCGATGATGGTGGTAGCAACAAGCACATCGACCTGATTGGCCGCAAAGGCCTCCATCACCTTCTCCAATTCGCGTTCGCTCATCTGACCATGCGCTACCGAGATACGTGCTTCGGGCGCAACATCGCGCACGCGCGCAACGGCATCATCGATACTCTTGACGCGATTGGAAACGTAATAGACTTGCCCTCCCCTTTCCATCTCGCGACGTATGGCTCCACTTACCACGTCCTCGTCCCATTCGCCCACATGCACCTTGATGGGCGTACGACTGGCTGGCGGCGTGTCTATCAACGACATGTCGCGCACACCACTGATGGCCATCTGCATGGTGCGGGGAATGGGAGTCGCTGACAAGGTGAGCACATCAACCTGTTCGCGCAGGTTCTTCAACTGCTCCTTGTGCTGAACGCCAAAGCGCTGCTCCTCATCGATTACGATCAGGCCAAGGTCTTTGGGATTGACGTCGGATGAGAGCAGCCTATGCGTACCTATCAAGACGTCGACCTTGCCTTCCGAGAAGTCCAGCAAGGTCTGTTTCTGCTGCGCACCTGTGCGGAAACGCGAGAGCACGGCGACTTTAACGGCAAAGGGCGAGAAACGTTCATCGAAAGTTGTGAAATGCTGCTGGGCGAGAATTGTTGTGGGCGAAAGCAGCATTACCTGTTTCCCACTTTGCACTGCCTTGAATGCCGCCCTGAGCGCAACCTCGGTCTTGCCAAAGCCAACATCACCGCAGATCAGGCGGTCCATAGGCCTGTTGGATTCCATGTCTACCTTAACATCGGCAATCGCAGCCAGCTGGTCGGGCGTCTCCTCGTAGGGAAAGAGCAGCTCCATTTCTTGCTGCAGGTCGTTATCCGGTTGATAGGCAAAGCCTTGGACGGCGCTGCGCCGTGCGTAAAGGTCGACCAAGTCAAAGGCGAGTTTACGAGCGGCCTTGCGCGCTTTGTTGGTAGCCCGGCTCCAGTCGCTGGTATTCAGGCGCGTTAAGCGTGGTGCCGTACCTTCAGGGCCAACATAGCGGGTGATCTTATCAATCTGCTCTACTGGTGTGAAGAGCTTATCCCCGTGCGCATACTCCAGATAAAGATAGTCTCGCTCCAGTCCAGCAACTTCCTGGCGCATGATCTCCTTGAACAGCGCGATACCGTGCGTTGCGTGCACAACGTAGTCTCCCGGCTTATAGGGAAAGGTTAGCGAGGTGGGATCCACGCGCCGTTTTCCGCGTTTGGCTGCGGAACGTGCGGAGACATCGGCCAGAGTCAGGATACCGAGCTTGGCCGCAGGGATAATCAGTGAAGTGGCTACGTGGCTGTCGACGATGTTGATGATGCCAGACTTCAGGGAAGGAAGTCGCGGAGACAACAGGTGATCATCACGAGCTGTATTATCGACAAAGGCAAGATGCGCGTCGCTGAGAGCAAGCTTGAGCGATTCGCGAACCGCTCGGTCCGGCTCTGCCAGCAAGATCTTGAATCCTGCGAGCATCAGTGAGCGGGCACTGGCCACCAGACGCTCATCCGAGCCTGCAGTTTGAGCGTGTTTGACTTCGATACTGGCATCAAGTGTCGCGCCTGAACTTACGAGCGACAACAGGGTCAATCTCTGTTGATCGCCAAAATCGAGTTCTGCCGGCTTGATGAACAATCCTTCGGTATCGATCTCAACCGCCTTAGCAGCCGACTCGATCTCCTCGTAGTATCGACTCGCGTCATCAAACAGCGAGCGCGGTTCGACTGGTATCACCAGCGTTTGGGGTGATAGATAGGACATGGGAGTGACTGGCTGCTCATACAGATAGGGCAGATAGAGTTCGGACTGAGCGAACAGGATCCCCTGCTGCATCAGATCCAGATGATAGGCTGCGTTCTGTGGCAGCTTCTTTCCACTATCTGGAACAAGCAGCTTTCTGGTAGCCAGAGCCACGGCTTCCTTTGTCAAAGATAGCTCCCGCGCGGGGTAGACATCGAGTTCTGCCACTGCTCCAATCGATTGGCCGGTTGCAGCAACTACGCGACGCATCGACTCAACACTATCGCCAAAGAGTTCGATCCTCACCGGAGAGATCGCCTCACTGGCAAAGATATCGATGATGTCGCCATGTACACTGAACGTCCCTGGTTCCACAGCACGATCAAGACGCTCATATCCCATCATCGTCAGTGTTTGCGGCAAGATGTCATAGCAGGTGCGACCCTGGAGTTGCTCCCCAACAGTGATAGTCAATGGCGCGAAAACACTACTTTGCACAGGTGGCACACAACGTAGTAACGCCCGAGCTGAAGTTACCACCAACTTTGGGAGTCCTTGGCTCAATGCATGTATCGCGCGCGCCCTCTGCCCGGCCGCACGGATCAGTGGTGGCTTCTCCGACCAGGGCAGGTCATCTCGTATCGGCAGGGCTAGAACCGCCTCGCCACCCAAATAACCTCGTAGCTCGCGGGTAAAACGTTCAACAGCCTCTTCACCCGAAAGCAGCACGATCGTCGAACGCGGATCCCGGGCAAAGAGCGCTGCGATTATCAGCGGACGGGCAGAGAGAGGCACGGCAACCGTGGCGTCTTCACCATCCTGCAGTCTTGCGCTGAATTGGCCAAAGGGCTTGGCCTGAAACAGAATCCGCGCCAGATCATCTATTAACACGTGACACTCGAATCTTTGCAGACCCTCGCGATTACTTTGCTTTTCACAACAACTCCGTTTCCATTTAAACCCCTCAACGTATTATAGTGTTTGCTGCCCCCTTACAGACCAAGGAATGCTTACTTGAGGCGCACTGTGTCAGCGCACATCGTTTCTGTGACGCACTGTAATGGGACACACAATGTCCGATGCGCACTGCGTTGGGGCGAACCGCTTCCAGGACGCAGCGCAGCAACTAACACCACGAGCGAGGAGCACTATGCCACGCGAATCCAAAGCAAGTAAACGGCAACGCGCTCTAGCTGTAGCCAATCGGATGGATGAGCGCTATCCCCAGACGGTATGTCTGCTGCAGCATCACGACCCCTTTACGCTCACCATCGCCGTGTTGTTATCCGCCCAAACCACCGATGCTGCCGTGAACAAGATCACTCCGTTATTCTTCGAGAAGTGGCCCACTGCCCATGCTCTGGCCGAAGCTGATCCACGCGATGTTGAAGAGGTCATCAAGAATATCGGATTACATCGTGTCAAGGCGAAGAACTGTGTCCGATTAGCGCAGATGCTGCTGGAATGCTATGGCGGAGAAGTGCCCGCCAGCATGGATGATCTGCAGCGCCTGCCCGGTGTGGGTCGAAAAACCGCGAACATCATCCTCAATCAGGGTTTTGGTATCGTTGAGGGTATTGCGGTGGATACACACGTCTTTCGTATTGCCCAAAAACTGGGCTTCTCCTCTGCAAAAACTCCAAACAAGGTTGAGGAAGACCTGCTGCAACTATTCCCCAAAGAGCTTTGGCAGCCGATAAATCACCAGTGGGTGCTTTTTGGCCGCGAGGTCTGCATCGCCCGTCGACCCCGTTGCGGAGAATGCCCCATCTCCGACCTGTGTCCAAGTTCACTCGGCTGAGCCTCGGCCACCTCCAGGCTCCGTCTGCCTTTGAGCCACGTCTGACTACGAGTCCCGGCGCCCAACCTTTTCGCGCGCGGTTGCTGGCTCGCTTTCGATGCCGAATCAAGCAGAAAGGCCATTCTGCATATTTAATTCGCTTGCGCATTTCCAAATGGCTGGATTACGGGCATCATCAGAAAGTAAATAGACACAAGTACTCGTTATGTTGAGCAACTTCAGCCTATTCAAGGTTCTATCGCCAGATTTTCATACATAGCTTAGGTACGCGAAAAAATTATGCAAAGAATGCAGAAACGACTCCGCGCAAATTCGCGTCACAAAAGCGAAAGTGAGCATTGATTACAGGTTGAAGTGCGTGATACTTCAACTGGGGTATCAGCTACAGCTTAACGGAGATGTTCAACGCAGCTCACGATAGCCTTGCGATGTTGAGCTCGGATCGCCACAACATAACGGAGACGTTAATAGTAGCGAGCGATCCAATGTTGAGGCCATCCGAGGTCCTGCTACAATTCGACTGTGATGCCATCCCAAAGCTCACCGGTGGCTTTATCACGAATCTCGACTCCCCGTTCAACTAGAAATCGCAGAACGCTATAGACCATCAGCGGTAAGGCTTGTTCAACTGGTGGAGTGAGCCCTATGGTCATCTGCTCAGGATTCATGTTCAGTATCTGCACGCCAAGACAGTACCCTTTTGGACGATAACCGATAAAATCGGCAGCTTCGAGCACATCGATAAAACGCGTATCGTGTGCTGAATGAGGTTGTGCATAGGAAGCGATGTCTTCTGGTGAGAACGTCAACACGGTTCCCGGCGGATGCCCCGTGTTGTCCACGGCGTCAATCACAAGGATCACGTCATATTGACGCATGATCGAAAGCAACGACATCCCCATAGTGCCACAATCAAGTACGTCAACGTTCGCGGGTAGCAAGAAGTGAGTGAGCAGTTCTTCTGCTACGCGCGGGCCAACTCCTTCGTCAAGCATCAATGTGTTCCCAATGCACATCACCACTATGCGCTCAGGCTGATCCATGGTGGAATCGGGTTCGACGGCATTGTGCTCAGGTTCGTTCACGCTTCACTCCTCATGATCATCGATCGACGTTGGTCTCACGTCTGAGTTCGACTGCTAGCTCTCACGGCCATTCAACGCTGACACTCACGATGCCTTACCCTGAATGTCGCTAAGGGCAGAGAACCCGGAAGGATAACCATCCCTCCGGGTCCACTGAATCATTGCTAGAAACCACTTCTGCAGTTAACGGTCGCGATTGTGTTTGCGACAAATATCATGCAGTTCAAATCATTACTTCTTATCGTGCTCCTCGTCCAGATGATCCTCGCTGACGATGGTATGAGCCTTGGGATCATAGACCAATCCGCCATGTTCTTTACGGAAGAACATCAGCTTAGAAGGCGCAAAGCCCCCAATGTTAGCCAAATAGACATGGATCAGTGTAAAGATAATGAACACCCACATCAGGAAGTAGTGGATGATACGCACTACCATCAGGCCGCCAACCAACTTGGTGAAGCCGGCGAAAAGAGGCCAATCCACTGTTGGTCCATAGAGGCAGAAGCCAGTGAAACCGATGAGGATCAAGAAGATGGGAATCGCCAGATAGGACAACTTCTGCGGAACACCATACTTCGCGCCCAGAGGATGATCCTTCTTCATGAACAGATAGTACTTGATCCAAGCGCCCAGCTGATGACGATTGTCCTTCTGCGGGAGCCAGTTCTTATAGTCCGTGTCGACTACGCGGGTGCCACCGGTTGGGGCAGACTTGATTACGAATGCCAGGATGATACGCAGGATCAGATTGATCAAGATGGCAAATGCACAGAAGAAGTGAAGACCGCGAGCCAGGCTCATAAACCCTTCAGCGAAGGGATAATGGATATAGAAGCCAGTGAGGATCAACAGCAGCATGCAGATAAGGTTAATCCAATGAGTCACAACAAAGGGCAGCGGATGTGCCTCACGATAATGTGCTAGATGCGCCATCTTACTTCACCCCCCAAGGGCTGGTGACGGTGTGGAAGGTCTTTCCAGTTGCCGGCTCACTGATGTGGACTGCACAGGCGACACAGGGGTCGAAGCTATGAACAGTACGCAGGGCGTAAATCGGCTTCTTGAGATCGTTGACCGGTACGCCGACCAATGCCTCTTCCATCGGGCCACGCTGGTTCTTCTCGTCACGAGGAGCGATGTTCCAGGTGGTTGGGATGATGATCTGATACTTATCGATCTTGCCACCGGTGATCTTCTCATAGTGGTAGAGGGCTCCACGAGGAGCTTCCCACATTCCGACGCCTTCACCATCGTACTGCTTGGGCTCCTGGAAAGTTGCGGTATCGCCACCCTTGATAGCCTCTATGAGCTCGAGGATCCAGTCAACCATCTTGTGAGCGACATACTGAGTCTCAAGGTTACGAGCACCAACACGACCCATGGTGGAGTTGAGGGCTGCCACAGCACCCGGGGCACCCAGAGCAGAGAGCAGACCATCAACGGCGCTCTTGATCTCCTTGTTGCCACGATTGTAGGCAACGAGCAGGCGGGAAAGTCCGCCGGCCTCAGCGGGCTTGCCATCGTAACGTGGGGCTTTACACCAAGTGTATTTGGTGCCTTCAGCGGGATGGACGCCATCCTCAAGAGCGTACTCCGGCTTATAAAGTGGGCTGGTGATACCCTGACGCGGATTCACAGGTGTGCCGTCGTCGTCATAGAACGAACAGACTGTAGTCTCTGTGATCAAACTCTCATCAACATCTGCGAGCGAGCCACCAAAGCTCCAGGTACCAGCTGGCAGGTAACGGTTGTTGGGGTCGCGGTCGGGTGCGTCGAATACACCCCAAGCGACGTAGTTGCCGGCATTGCCACCATAGCCAAAGACGTTCTCTAGGCCTTGCTTGGCGATCAGGGTCTTGACGATGGCGACTGTATCCGGAACAAGAGTACCGTCCACCCATTCCTTGATGCGCTTGGCGCGGAACAACAGGTCATCGAGCTTCTCCTCGGTTGGCACGAAAGTGGTGCCGCCTGGGATAGAACTCATAATGTGGGGCATCTTACCACCGATGATACCGCTTATCTCGGAGGCTACGGCCTGCATCTCGAGAGCTTCGAGATAGTGGGCGGTGCCGATAAGATCGAGTTCTGGTGGCAGCACGTAGGCCTGATCCTCAGTATCGAACCAGTTACCGCTGAAGATGGAGAGCTGTCCGTTCTCAGCAAAACCCTTCAGTCGCTGCTGGATAGCCGCGAAATCTGCTACAGAGGTGCCAACGGAGTTCGCCAGCGCCTGTGTATCGGCGATATCCGCGTTCAAAGCGTTGAGTGGATTGACATAGTCAAGCGCTGCAAGGTTATAGAACCAGAGTATATGCGAGTGCAGGAACTGCGAACCCTCTACGAGGTTACGGATGATACGGGCAGAATTGGGGATCTCGATACCAAAGCTCTTCTCACCTGCGAAGCAAGCTGAATGAGCATGTGACACTGGGCAGACGCCGCAGATGCGCTGAGAGATGATAGCGGCATCAGCAGGCTCTTTACCTTCCAAGATCAATTCCATACCGCGAAACAGTCCACCGGTAACCCATGCATCGGTGACAACGTTGTTCTCTACTTCCATATCAATGCGCAGATGACCTTCGATGCGGTTGACTGGGTCGATGATCGATGCTCCACTGACCTTCTTGAAATTCGGAGGAGAGATAAGATTCTTCTCTTCAGCCGTGGTCTCCACTTCGGTATT
>DBPN01000053.1:18993-21611 GCA_002305585.1 Eggerthellales bacterium UBA1419 | reverse complement strand
CTTCTGCGCCGTCGACAGATCCGGTCTTGGCTACCTTCTGTGCGATAGCCCTGTCGGGATTCTTGCGATCCCAGGCACGCTCAGCCTCAAATGGAGCTCCGCCCTTGGTGCGCCCGGAGGCCTTCATACCAAAGCCGTGTACAACCAGAGCTGCCGCTACGATACCGGTGACAGCAAGAGCTGGAACATGGGGTTGGAAGATCAGGTTGCCAATGCCAAGGTTCTTGAATCGACCAAGGACCGGCATGTTAAGATCAACCCAGTTGTAGCCCGCTTTGGTAGGATCGGCAGTGGCGCAACCAACGCAGGGAGCGCCGGCTTCTACACACCAGCTGGTTCTACGATTCCAGCGGACGATGGGACAATTGGACTTTGTCTGAGGACCTTTGCATCCAACGGGATACAGGCAGTAGCCCTTCTTCTCCTCTTCGGAACCAAACGCATAGACAAACTCGCCGTTCTCGAAATGACCACGACGCGGGCAGTTGTCGTGGATGGTCTGATTGAACATCAGAGAAGGCATGTTGTACTGATTAAGATCGAGGGGAACGCCGCCTTCGGAAAGTGCGCCGAGAAGCAACACGTTCACCAGAGCAGCTACGACGTGCTCGGGATTGGACGGACACATGGGGATATTGATAACTGGTGGGAAGCTCTCGATGACACCCTTGGCCTGCTGGGCTTGCAGGAAAGGCAGTACACCAGTGGCTCCGCCGGGGTTTGGATGTGCTGCTTGCCAGCCACCATCAACCGCACAGGATCCCACTGCGATGATCGCTGCGGCATTCGAAGCGGAGTGAAGGACGATCTCGGTGCCCTTCTCGTTGGCGATACGCAGGGCGTTTCCATCCCAGCCTTCCATAACCGCGCCTTCGATGACCAGGACATACCCTC
Organism: Eggerthellales bacterium UBA1419; assembly: GCA_002305585.1. GTDB lineage: Bacteria > Actinomycetota > Coriobacteriia > Coriobacteriales > UBA8131 > UBA1419. The sequence continues at coordinate 20,717 of DBPN01000053.1, read as the reverse complement.
CATTTTGGATGGTTTGCTCCTTGGCCTCTTCCAGAGAATAGCCCGCTCCTGCAGATAATGTCTCTGAATAGGTCAACGAGATCATCTCAAGGACGATAGTCGCTACATCAGGCGTATCCACCTGGGCAAGCGACTCGGTGCATCCAGTACAGGAAGCCAGTTCCAGCCATACAACTGGTGCTAGATTCCCTGTAGCCTTACCGATGACACTTTCCTCAAGAGCTTGGGCGACCTGAGGCACCATTGCCTCAGACAGACCGAGAGTCGCAGCAACGGCGCCACAGAACTTCAGGAACGAGCGGCGAGATACACCCTTTTCCTCCAAGAGGCTATCGAAGCTGGTAACACAGGTCTCCTTTGTTGTCATACGTACACCTCCTTGGGCGTCTGATCGCAATCAGACAGACAACCAGTTCCAAACTTACATGACAGTATTGCACCGACCCAACCCCTTGCGCCATCCCTTTGCCCATACTATGTCTGGCACACAGAGATCAGCCGGTAGACTCCATAAGTCCAGCGTACATAATCACTTTGAAAATGATAACGTCCAACCTTGTTTCGACCTCGCTCGGCAAACGGTTTGGCCTTTTGGTGAATGGCTCTCATTTGTGAAAGGACGCAGATATCGTAACACACTTTTAGGGCGAACGGCACATTCATCCCAAGGGCGCAGAGACAGCGTCAGCGCGGACGATTCTTGGCGATACGACGAGCCTGGAAGGCCAGCTCGTCATCAAGCGGCTCCAATGGCAATAACGCGTCAGAGCCATAACGGTTGCCCAGGGCGCAGCTGATAAGGTGATCGGCTATCTGGGGGTTCTTAGGCAACAACGGGCCATGCAGATACGTACCCAATGCGTTCCTGTGATGGATGCCCTCGGTCTTATCCTCACCATTGTTGCCTGCGCCGGATATCACATGGGCTAACGGGAGCGCGTCCTTACCCAGATAGGTCTTACCGCTGTGGTTCTCATAGCCGATTATCTCGCCGAACACATCGCTGTGTGTGACGATGTTGCCAATCAAGCGGTTCTCGCAACCAACAGTATGAAGATCAAAGATACCCAGGCCTTCGATTATGGCGCCAGTCGATGTCTTGAAGTAGTTACCAAAGAGCTGGTAGGCTCCACAAACCAGTAAAGCAGGCACGCCAGCTTCGATCAGCTCACATAAGGGTTGCCTTATCAGCGGCAGATCCTGCTGGATGATTGCCTGGCCGGAGTCCTGTCCGCCACCGCCCAAGATGATGTCGGCCTGCATCGGGAACGGATTGCCGGCATGATGCTCGTGCACCACTGCCTCGATACCACGCCATTGCATACGGCGTATCAGCGTCAACAAATTACCATGATCGCCATAGATGTTCATCTCGCGCGGATATAGATGCACGATGTTGAGTGAGCGAGGGCCATTGATCGATTCAACCATCAGAGTACCCTCTCCACCGTGGTGCGCGAGCCGAGATATTTGCGGCACTTGAGCATCGCTGTGTAGCTGCAATACAGTCGCTTGGGCCTTTTCGCGTCGTCAAGCAAGGTCTGCATGGCCTTGTCCAGATCGATCTCGACCTCAGTGAAGGGCACCTCGTCATATTTCAAACGCAACGCCATATCATAGGCTCTGATACCGCTGATGATCCTCACGCCGTGATTGCGTAAGCTGGAGAATTCCACATCGAAAAGCCAGCTCATATCACGTCCATCAGCATATTCGTCGTTGAT
>DBPN01000053.1:12727-18955 GCA_002305585.1 Eggerthellales bacterium UBA1419 | reverse complement strand
CACTCAGATCGGACACCAATTGTTTGACGGGAGCGTTTGGCAGGATGGCATGTACCAAAGCTAAAGCTGCTGCCGCATTGAAGGTGTTGTAGATTCCCTTCAGCGCCAAGGCTGCCGAGCAGGACTGACCCTCAATGTTGAATGTAGCACAATCGTCTTGCAGAGACTCCAGCACAACGCTTGCCTCAGATTTCTTGGAAGGTGCTACCGCCTTGGCATACAGATCGTCATCTTGTGGGAAGCGGTCAACCAGCTGCGGAGACAGGCCAAACCAGCTGACCTTGGCCTTAAGCTCCGTTGTCTGAGGAATAGCCGCAAGCCTGCTGTCCTCGCGGTTGATGATCACGGTATCTGTGGTATTGAGCGCGATCTGCTTGAGCAATCCGGCAGTATTGTCAATCTCACCAAAGCGATCGAGCTGATCACGCATCACATTGAGCAGCAGTGAGAAACGCGGGTTGATGCGCTGAACGAAGTGCACGGCATGAGCTTCGTCTAGCTCGAGGATGGCGATATCGGCATCTAGCTTACCGCTCAGGGTGACTCTGGAAAGCAGGGCGGCAATCACTCCACGCATGAAGTTTGATCCAGTGGAGTTGCTAAAGACCCTGACTCCTTGAGCTTCAAGCAGTTCAGTGACTATCTTGGTAGTGGTGGTCTTGCCATTGGTCCCGCTGATTACCACTGTGCCATAAGGTAATCGCTGCAAGAAACCAACGGCGAAATCCGGATCGATCTTCTCGATCACCAACCCAGGAAACGCCGAGCCACCGCCTTTGAGCCTGGCTAGCTTCTGCGTTAATTTCCCCAGACCGATGACAAAGGGATTGGACATCAGCGTGGATCCTCATCAGTGCTGCCTTGCGCAGCATATGATCCCAATAGCTTCACTTCGCGCAACTTGAGACGCAAGCTATCCAAGGCAGCTCGGATCAGGGGATCATCTGCGTGTCCTTCGATATCGATCAGGAACATGTAATCACCTAAGGCGCGTTTGGTTGGACGACTCTGGATCTTGGTCAGATTCACGCCGGCGTATGCAAATTCTGCCAGAATCATCAGCAGCGTGCCGGGGCGATCCTCTTTCATGAACAGGGCCAGCGATGTCTTGTTCGTGGTATTTCGGGACACAGTATCGTGCCCGATGAGCACGAAGCGGGTCTGATTGCCAAAGCGGTCCTCAATCTGCTCCTGCACTACTTCGCCACCAAAGAGCTGTGCCGCCAGATGTGTGCCGATTCCCGCCGCGCCCGGAGTAGTCGCTGCCCTGCGTACAGCCTCGGCCGTCGAAGTTGCCGCGTCAGTGATGCGACCGGGAAGGTTCTGCAGGATCCAACGGCGGCATTGTCCCAATGCCTGTGGATGTGAAACCACCTGCGTGATGTCGTTTAGGCTGGTCCCAGGAGCCGCTATCAGGTTATGGTGGATATCTAAAACCAGCTCAGCGAGGATGTGCGCCTCAGAGGTGAAGGCCAAGGCATCAAGCGTGTCATTGACGCTGCCTTCCAGCGCGTTTTCAATGGGCACAACGCCATATGTCGCCTTGCCGCGATCAACCAGATCGAAAGTCTCTGCGATAGTGCTGCATTCGATTAGTTCACCTTCATTACCAGACCGGGCGATGAATGCGAGCACGGCTTCATGGCTGTAGGTTCCCTGAGGACCAAGGTAGGCATAACTCGGCTTTGCTGTCGATCTTCTCATCTGCACTGCTCTCTCACAGCTTTGCTCTGTAGCTGTTGTCCTCTTAGGTTTGCTATCATTCCCATAGCATTGATCAATGAATTGACATTATACCCAAGACCGCAAGAGAGACAGGCTCAGCAGTGACGCATATCGATGAATTCGCACACTTGGACTATCCACGGGAAGATCGTTGCGGTTTTCCCGAGGTCATCTTCGCGGCCGGCAAGACCAGTGAGCAGGTGGTCACCATCACTTTGGCGCTGTTGGAGCGACATGATGTTGTGCTCATCACGCGCGCAACAAGCGAACAGGCTCAGCTGCTTTCTCAGGTTGTACCCGATTCCTGTTACATCGAGTCCTGCAACATTATCTTCGTCGATCGCCGGGCTAACGGTCTTCTCGGCTGCTCCGCCGCAGACATCCTCACTCAACCGGGAGGCTTGGGACAGGTACTGGTCTGCTGCGCCGGCACAAGCGACCTCTCCGTGGCCCAGGAAGCGGCCATCACGGCTCGTATCATGGGTTCACATGTAACCTTGATCAGTGATGTGGGTATCGCCGGTGTGCATCGCGTGCTCTCACATATGGATCAACTGCGGCAAGCACGGGTGATTGTTGCGGTAGCTGGGATGGAAGGTGCTCTGCCGTCATTAATCGCCGGATTAGTGGATGTTACCGTGGTAGCTGTCCCCACCTCTGTGGGCTACGGTGCCAATTTGGGTGGCATCGCTGCTTTGCTGAGCATGCTTAATTCCTGCGCCGGAGGCGTAAGCGTGGTCAACATCGACAACGGGTTTGGTGCGGGACAGATCGCGCATCGCATCAATGTGCCTCCTGCACGATTCAGCCAAGATGATGTCTCTAACACGTATACGGTCCATTGCGCGCCACAGGAGCTGTCATGATCCTTCATGCCGATTTCTCCACTGGTGTCAGCGGTGACAAGCTGTTAGGGGCTCTATTGGAGCTTTGCGAGCACTGTGGCGTTGCCGGCTTATCGGATCTTGAGACAGTAGCCGCAACTCTGCTGCCAGGGATTACCGTCCAGCGTGAGCGTGTGATCAAATCCGGTATCGGTGCCTCTCAGATGCATATCCACGAACAGGACCCACCCAGTCGCAACTGGCAGCAGATCCGTGAGATGATCGCAACAGCTGCTGGAACCGGTACCCTGAGCGACAATGCAGCAAAACTGGCAGCAGCGGTTTTCAGCGACATCGCCAGTGCAGAGGCTCGCGTGCATGGCGTAAGTATTGATCACGTGCATTTCCATGAGATTGGCGCTGCCGACTCGATCATCGATATCGTAGGTTGCTGCTACCTTCTCGACAAGCTTGCCCCCACGCGCTTCTATGCGACTCCGCTGGCACTGGGCAACGGAACCATCAAATGCGACCACGGCGAATTAGCCGTTCCTGCTCCGGCAACAGTCCAGTTAATAAAGGGGTTGCCGGTTTTCGCCTCCGAACATCTGGGCGAGCTGACCACGCCTACCGGCGCGGCATTGGCTGCGAACTTCATCACTAACTGGGAACCTCTGCCCTGTATGCGTCCAACGATGGTTGGCTTTGGAGCCGGCACCATGAACCTGCCGGGAGCCGCCAATGTCGTGCGCGTCATCGCCGGTGAACCAACCGAGCTCTCGGGATCATCCGATGACCTTTGCCAAGATAAGGGCCTTGAGGATGGCTTCACGGTGCAAGGCTGTACGTTGCTGGAGACGAACATCGACCACCTTACCCCTGAAGCTCTGGCTTTCATCTGTGAGGAATTGCTCAAGGAAGGCGCCTTCGATGTTTGGCAGGAGCCAATCGTGATGAAGAAAGGCCGCTTGGCAGTATGCCTCTGCGTTTTGTGCGCTGCAACAGCGGCGCAGACGATGTCCCAATCCATCAGTGCCGCGACCGGATCACTTGGCGTGAGGAGTAGATATGTTGAACGCACCATCGCGCCTCGTAAAAAAGTGGTGTTGGAGACCAGCTTTGGCCCAGTCCCGTTCAAAGTAGCTGACATCAGCTCGCCCTCTGAGTCCGTGAGTTGGCTACGCCCCGAGTACGAAGCTGTAGCCGCATTAGCACGTGAGCACAACCTGGAGTTCGTTAAGCTATATGATCGACTAGTCCGCGAGCAGGGACGGTCCTTCCGCGATGCGCCAGATTCCCTCTGAATCCTGGGCCAAGAAACCCTCGGTCGACAGTTCAGCGAGCAGATCATCGACGTCTCCCAGAGTAATCTTGGTAGCACCGGCCGCCGTTGCGCGCGCGTCGTCCTCGCCGCGACTCACCTGAGGGCCTTGTCCAAGCTGCTCCATGGCTGGCAGTAATGCCGCTTGGAGTTCCAATGTCGAAGCTCGTCCTCTCCGCAGCAACTCACGTAGCAGTATCGCACGCTTTTGTCGCTTGGAACCCTCAAAGCTGGATTGACGGCTGTGATGCTGTGATCTTCTTGATGGATTGGGATTGGTCTTCTTCAGATAACTGCCATAATCCAACAACGCATAGTACCAGCCACGTGGGTCTTCCCTATCACAGGTTGCCTCGATCAGCGGTACTATCTCCCTATCATTGACCTTGGCATCATCGGCGAACAGATGGTGGATGAACACACTGCGCACATTGGTTTCAAGGTAGACCTGCGCCTCTTCGTATGCGAAGATGCATACACCGGCAGCTGTCGCCGGACCAACCCCAGGAAGCTTGAGCAGATCGTCGTAGCTTGTTGGTATCTGGCCAAGATAGTTGCTTGCGCAAATCTCCGCGCAGCGCTTAAGTGCTATAGCTCGGCGGTTGTAGCCCAATCCCTGCCAATGCGCCAGTGCGTCACTCAGCGCTGCGGCTGCCAGAGCATAGGGCGTTGGAAACGCTTGCATCCAATCTTCCCAATAGGTCATCACGCGCTGCACTTGGGTCTGTTGCAGCATAACCTCTGAAACCAAGATCGCATAGGGATCATGGGTATTGCGCCAGGGTAGGTCCCGATATAGCAAAGCCCCCTTCTGCCTTACCAGTTGGCAAAAGGAGGCTTTTGTCTGAGCATCTATCATAGTCAATGTATCGTGGCCGATGCGCGGTTGCAAATCATTTCTTGCTAACCATATCGATGGTCTCTTGATTCAGATAGGCTTTGCAGCCCTCTACCAGATCTTTGATGCTAACTGAGGAGAAATAATCCCTCAGCAGCATGTTCGCTCCCTCCCAAACCGGGTGGAACGAGCAATGCTTCGCTCGCGAGCACCATTCCTCGTCGGTAGCACAGACAGATACACTCACCGGACCCTGCACGGCTTCGACGAGCTCAAGGAGTGTTAACTCCTGGGGGTCACGCGCCAGAAGCATTCCGCCGGCAGCGCCTCTGACAGAGGTGATCAGCCCGGCCAACACCAAATCGTGCTGGATACTACGTGCAAAGGCGTAGGGCACCTCCTGAACTGTTGCTGCCTCTCGCACCGAAAGCGGCCTGTCCTGGTTTTGCACCAGAATCGCTATCAGCCTGAGCGCGTAATCGGTTCTTCTCGTGATCTCCATGCCCAAACCCCTCTTCTCTAAACCTGATGCCAGTTGATCAAATAGTTCATTCAGCCTGTTGCGCACGCAGGGCCAGAACCGGTCTGGGAAACAGAGCCGGTGATCCGCATATCAATGGGGATCTTCTCACAAAGCACGAACCGAGAGATTTTACCATGCTTTATTTACCCTTTTCCAGTTCGATCTTGAACTGCGCAACAGCAGCGTCCTCCAATTCCTGGTAGATTGGCGAATCGTGGTCAACCATGGGAGCCAGATGCGCCAGCACCTCGCTGAATGAAACGTTGTGGAACCAGCCTGTCTTCAGAGACTTACGATAGGCACTCTCCACCGCCGCGCGAGCCGCGACTGCCAAGTCATGCCGCGATATGCCTTCAGACAGACGCGAGAGCTCCTCGAAATCGAGTTCGCTGAATGATGGATGTTCATTCGCGAACCAATGCAGCACATCCGTGCGCTCCTCCGCTGTGGGCAAAGCTACCTCTATCTCCTGATGCGGCCCAATCAGCGAGCGCAGCGGTTCGCGCAAGGCATCGGGTCTGTCTGTAGTAGCTATCAGGAACACGCCACTCCTATAAAGCAGGGCCCGCAGATAACCGGTCACTTCAGCCTGTATCGGGCGCCCACTCTGGGAGTGCCCATGCTTGGTCCCTGGAGTAACAGCCCGCTGTTCGCTAGAGAACATATCCTGAAGAAAATCGATGTTCTCAATCAACAGAACACAGGGAGTGGTGACTTCAGTCAGGTCGGGTGGCCCAAACAGGCTGCGTTTAAACGGACCGCTGAGCTTGATCGATCCGTTTCCCTGCCCATCGAGGTCAACCTGCATATTCAAAACCGGCCAACCGATCTCACCAGCAGTTGCGTGAGCAAAGAGCGAGACATCCTCGCGTGATTCTCCGTAGAAGACGAAATGTTCCATCAACGCCGGGCCAGATAGACCATGCAGCGCGGCAGCCTGCTCAACGAACTGACGATAGATCATATCACCAGCAGAGAGGAAACCATATTCGCGCAT
>DBPN01000053.1:3733-12651 GCA_002305585.1 Eggerthellales bacterium UBA1419 | reverse complement strand
ACATCACGCAGCGTATCCATCAGTTCCTCGCCACCGTAATTCATCAACTCCTGTGAGACAGCCTGAGCCATGCCCTCCAGATCGGAGCGCGACAAACCCATCTCCTCAAGTTGATTTACTGCCAGACGTTGCAGCTGAAGCATGCCCTGCTCGGTCTGTTCGGGTGAGTTGTATGGTGTCAATTCGCCAAATATCGTCTCGGCAGTCGAACGGTCTCCACGCTCGCAGGCAAGGTCCCATGCCTTACGCATGCCCTCGATAACCCGCGGTGCGGGAGCAAGCCCCTCTTTCTCGGAGACCTCGAACGCCGCACAGAACAGATGGATGGCCAAACGCGTCTGGCCACTCTCAACTGCGTATTCCGCAGCGTCTAGGAAGAAACCGGCGCTTTTCATATACTCATTGTGGAAGTCTTTTTCCGGACTCATAGCGCCCTCCTTCACAAATCTGGACTAATACCTGTCAGCATCATAGTACGCGTAAGCATGTAAATACAACTAATTCACTGACAATTTACCCAGCTGTAAAGAAACTGGCGGCGAACTGGCGTTTCGCCAGTAGTATCTGTCCGTTCAAGACAGATAGATAAATCGTGATTTAGTGCGACCAGTCCTCGATCTGCCAGCCCTGCTGCAAGGCAAGCCGCTGGAGACGCGACCCCGGATTCACGGCGACTGGATGCGCGGCGGCGGCAATCAGGAAACGATCACTGAAGTGGTCACCATAGGCCCAGTTCAGCTCCCACCCATCCTCACCATAGCGTTCATCAGCCAGGGCTTTAAGTTGGATGAGCTTCTCCTCGCCCTCTGGTGGAGTGCCTTCAACATTGCCGGTGTAATAGCCATCTACTACTTCCATACGCGTTGCGACTATGCCATCAGCTTTGACATCATGCATCAATTGCTCGAGGATCGGCTCAAATGAGGCACTGACAAGGAAAACCCTCTCGCCTCTAGCCTGGTGTTCCTTTATGCACTTCAGTGCTTTGGGTCGCAAGCGCTGCCTGATCTTCTCATGATACAGATCAACCATCAGCTTGTTCGCATCTTTGGCGGGGCAGTGCACCAACGACTTGAAGATCCGCTCGCGAACAACTGATTGCTCCATCGAGAAACGCAGCTTATAGCGGATTCCCCACCAGAGAATCCGCATTGCAGGCGCAAATGGGATGACTCCCATGCGATAAAGCTTGTAAACCAGTAAGACCGGAGAATGACCTTCGAGTATCGTACCATCAAGATCGAAGACTGCCAGGCTCTGCTTGCCGGACACTCGCCGATCTTCGTCGCTCTCAAACTGCTCGCTACTGTCAGTCAGCTGCGTTGGCTTCTGCGTTTCTGCGTCAATGAGAGTCTCAAGCTGCTGACTAAGCGATGTAAGTGCCCTGGCACGATGTGATATCGCGTTCTTCTCTGCGGGAAGCAACTCAGCCATGCTGCGTGTGCCGTTGTATAGCTGCGGAAGGAACAGCGGGTCATAGCCAAAGCCGTGGCTGCCAGCTGGCGCTTTGGCAATGCTCCCCTCGCATTCGCCGTAGGCTGTGTGTTCGCTATCATCTTCATCGATGAGTACCACGGCGCAGGCAAAACGAGCTGTGCGTTGAGCTTCTGATACACCCTCAAGCTCCTTAAGCAACTTCTGATTGTTCAAAGCATCCGTGGCATCTTCTCCTGCAAAGCGTGATGAATAGACTCCTGGTCTGCCATTGAGCGCGTCGACCACCAGTCCCGAGTCATCTGCAAGGGCGGCCAGGCCGGTTAACTGATGCGCGGCCATAGCCTTGATTCGCGCGTTGCCCACAAAACTGTCGGCATCCTCGACCGGCTCTTCGCTGATGCCCAGCGCATCCAAGCTCACAAAGCGCCAGCCGGTATTATCAAGGATGCCCTGGATCTCGGCGACCTTGTTGGCGTTATGCGTTGCCACCACAACGGTTTTCATCGATTGCTCCTGTGTAGTGTCTGCCTCGTTCGCGGCTCTCATCAACACCCGCTCTATCGCTGGCTCAAAGCCTGCTTTTGCGCTTCGAGCAGTTGGCTCAGACCCTTTGTGCCCAAATCAAGCATCGCGTCCAACCGCGCACGATCGAAGGTGGTGCGCTCTCCTGTTCCCTGAACCTCGATAAACTCGCCTTTTCCATTGATTACCAGGTTCATATCTATCTCGGCGCGGGAATCCTCGTGATAATCCAGATCAAGCAGCAGCCGACCGTTTACCATGCCCACGCTCACCGCAGCTAGTTGATCGAAGAGTGGATTAACCTTGATCTTGCCAGCTTTCTGCCAGGTATCCAACGCGTCATGCAAAGCCAGCCAGGCTCCGCAGATAGCTGCGGTCCTGGTACCACCATCTGCCTGGATAACATCACAATCAACGATCACGGTTGTCTCTCCCATCAGATCCATGTTCACGACAGCGCGAAGCGACCTGCCAATCAAACGCTGGATCTCATGTGTGCGGCCCTGAAGACCGTTGGTCTCCCGACGCGTGCGCTTGGCTGTAGAAGCCGGGAGCATCGAATACTCCGCAGTTATCCAACCCTTGTTGCTACCCTTGCGCCAAGCAGCGACACTCTCCTCGATGCTTGCCGCGCAGAGTACTTTTGTATCACCGAATTCGACCAGGCAGGAACCATAGGCCGTCTTGAGATAATCACAGGTAAAGCTTACCGGGCGCAGTTGATCGTCACTGCGATCGAACGAGCGCTTGTTGATCATAGTCAGATCTCCCTTTCTTAAAGAGCCTTCTCCAGCTCTTGGATCGAAACTTGCTGTGAATCCCTGATTGGACGGCCGAAGATCGCCGATCCCAGTGCAGAGAACTCCTCGAGGTCGGTGGCCGTTGTTGCGAAACGATAAACAGGCTCATGGCCCATCTCGGCTGCATGACCTCGTCGCGCCAGCGTCTCGGCCACATCACGGGCAGTCTCCTCGGCCGATGAGATGATCTGTATATCCGAGCCGATGATGGAAGAGATCAGTGGTGTGAGCAAAGGGAAGTGCGTGCAGCCCAGCACCAGCGTGTCGATCTGACAGCGCTTGAGCGGGTCGAGATAATCACGGGCGATCTCTTGGAAGGCTGGTCGGATGTAGATGGACGAAGCCTGAGCCATGATATCCTCAAACGGATTGCGGTCCAACCTCAACCCCTCTTCAACCATCTCGACGAAACGGGGAGTGGCAGATGAGAAGACCGTGATACCGGCATCGAGGCTACGGATAGCCTGGGAATAGGCACCGCTTTCGATGGTGGCTACCGTACCGATAACCCCAACACATCGCGCTGTAGTGGCCTTAACTGCAGCGCGAGCTCCCGGTTCGATAACACCGATAACGGGCACGTCAAGTTCACGTTGAACGGCTTCAAGGCCAGCTGCGGTTGCCGAGTTGCAACCGATAACCAGCAGCTTGATGCGCTGCTTGCTGAGCCAGGCACTTATCTGGCGGGCAAAGGTCCTCACCTCTGCCAATGGGCGTGGCCCGTAGGGACAGCGCAGGGTATCACCAAAGTAGAAGATAGATTCATTAGGTAGTTTGTTGGCGATTTCGCGGGCAACAGTCAAACCACCCACGCCGGAATCAAAGATACCGATGGGAAGCGAGCTAACATCTGGGCTACTGCCACTATGATTCTTGTTGCCTTCTTGCATGCTCAACAGTATAGCAGGAGGATTATCAACAGCGAATCGATATCCGCTTTATGCCTTCTCATCCTCCTGAGTGGCGCAGCCGTCTTGTAACCTTCTCAGCGCATCATTGAATGTCTTTGCGGTTCGCCTATCATTGACCCACAGCACCAGATTGACGGTTAAGAAGATCACGAATATCGAGACGCCAAGTGATAGTGCCATCGCGGGACCTGCAAGCAGTCCGCTAAGGAAAAGAACCGTTAGGATCACTGCCTCGATGAAGAGACATTGAATCACGTTCCTGATAGCTGCCTGCCTATAGGACAATTCCCGCTTTGAATAGCCTAGGAGTGTGGCAAGTGACGCAAGGGCACCGAAGATCAGGGGCGACAGATAAGCCTCATAGCCAAAACGGGTGTTTGGCTCAAATACCATTCCAATCAGAGCCATAGCCGCGCAAATACAGGTGACTGAGACAAAGAAGCCCATCAGAACCTTCTTGATGAAGAACGTCTTGAATTCCATGCTAATTCCCTCCCATCACGGCACGTTTTAAGCTAGGCACATATTGTCTTGAGATGATTATCTTCTCGCTATTCTTCATGTTTGCCATGAACCTACCATTCAAGGCTGGACTTATACTCTCGAGCTTCATCAGGTTGATGACAAAGGATTTAGAGCAACGGATGAAATGTCTATCTACATAGGCATTCTCGATTTCATATAAACGGCTCTTCAGTTCAAATGTCATATTCTTCGTGTAGGCAAAAACCCGCTCGTCAACCGCCTCGAAATAAAATACCTCTGAGAGATTGAAACTATAGATACGCTCGCCTGAGCTCCCGGACAGCGTTGTGCCCTTGGTGAGAGCATACGATCGTATGCTCTCGATGTCTGGCGTGACCTCAACACATTCGATTATCAGGCACTCATCGGTCTTATCATTGATCCTCTTGATCAGCACTTTCATTATCAATATTCCTTTTCGATCTTCTGTTCTGCAGCATCCTTCAAATGGCAATCGAAGAATCCCAGCACTATCTTGTTCGTGGTCTCAATACAATACCTAGCATCAACTGGGCCCACTCCAAGCATATTGGCAAGCGCTGGAGAGAACAGCGGCAGATCTGTGAAGTTCAAATGGCCTGCGTTCAAAAATACCGTCTCAGTAGCGCACAGGGCATTGCTCGTCGCATGAAAATTGTCATAGGCTTCACCGACAAGTTCCTTAGAGTTCGTGTAATGATCCTCAGCATAGACATTCAACAAGGGAACCGGATAAGGCGTATTGTTAAGGACGACCTTATTGTTCTCGAATGCCACCTCTTCACCTAGCATGGTTCCGTCTAAGACGATGACAGCGTCGATATCGTCGCGCACCCTGCCAATCTGCGCAGATGTCGCTCCTCCCAGAGAGTGCCCCATGAGACCGATCCTGTTGGTGTCGATGCTAGAGAAGAGCACATCGTGCCCGGCGCTTTCGCATTCCGAGAGTATTGTATCAATGATGAAGCTCTCATCATCTGTGCGAATCTTCATCCACTCCTTCGTAGTATTGTAAACCTCTTCTTCACGCGAGGCGTCATGGACAGCATTTATCTTGGTTGCCTCTTCAAGGAAATCACTGTCAACGATAGTGAGCTTCCCACTTGTATCCAGCGTGTAGAACGCTTGATTAGTATGCCCGATACTCGCAACAACATATCCATTCGAGGCCAGTTCGGAACATGTGGAGTAATTGCTGCCGCTAAAACCGAACGCACCATGGGAGAAGATGACCAGAGGGTAGCTCTCGTCAGCGTCTTCTGGATACCAGAATTCAACAGTCAGAGTCCTGTTCGCACCAGAATCCGAATGCTCATCCAATCTGCTACAGTCAGACCAGGTATACTTCGCCGTTGCGACTGTGTGATTGCCAGTGATCTGAGGTTGTTCATATTGCGGGCAGAGAATGGCGATGGACAGGGTTAGCGTGAAGACTGCTGAGTTACCGATAAAACGTAAGATAGCCGTTCTCAACCGATACTCTTTCTCAATCTTCCTCAAGAGTAGCGCGCCACCTGCAATCGCCTGAATAAACAGCACGAGTAATAGCGCCATATAGCGAAAGCTCCATTCGAAGATCCCGGTGACAACAAGCAGCCCAAAAAGCGCCAATAAACTGATGCTGATAATCGCCTTTTCTTCTCTGTGATTATTCCTGGTTGTTATTGACCAGACGAGGAACACTGTCTCCAGTGTCAGCAGTACTACCAATGCGATGATTCCCATGATTTCTACCTCCAAAATTGTCTTATTACCTGAATTTAGAGGTAAAACGTTTTGCGGGCAATCAAAATTGGATAAGTTGCGTTTTGGCAGGATAAGCTACAAAAAGCGATTCAAGTCGTCATATTTATTTCTTCGAAACCGTATCCTCTTGCTTCTGCTTTTGTGATACATTTCAGGTGGCTAGATATCGGTTGTGGATGCGTCGTATTCGCGCCTGACCTTAGGGGTGATCCAGTGCGTACTTTGAAACGTCTTGCAGCCTTCTTCTGCACATTCGCCTTTGCTTTCTCCCTCTTTATCGTTGCAGCTTTTGCCGTCTCCCCCATTACCTTGGATTCAGGTTACATCACTGATCAGGCTGGTGTCCTGAGCAGCAGTGACAAGAATCAGGCTGAGGGTTCTTTGGCAAACCTGAACAACAATCGCCAGATCCAATTGTTCGTGGTCTTCGTAGATTCCTTTGACGGGATCGCATCGCGCGACTGGGCCGATCAGACCGCCATCGGCAACGGCTTGGGGCTCAATGATCTACTGCTCGCGGTTGCAGTTCAAGACCGTCAATATGCTTGGTCGGTTGACGCGGATTTCCCGTTGACCGATGCCCAACTTGACACGGTAGCTTCCGATTACGTTGAGCCTAGGTTGCAGGAGAGCGACTGGGCAGGAGCGACACTTGCCGCTGCCCAAGGCTTTGAAGCGGTGATCTCGGGTACGTCGGGAAGCAGCACTACACCCTCAACTTCCATACCTTCTACCTCCACGTCCGGATCAGCTGCCAATTCAAATGGAGATTCAGCCACGTCTTGGATACTGCCGATTATCCTGCTGTTGATAGTGGTGGGGGTCGTCGTCTTCCTCATCATCAGAAGCCGACGGGCAAAGGGCACTGCGCAAACAACTGCGCAGCCAGAAACGCTCAGCACAAAAGATCTTGGCACGCGCGCCGGCAAGCTGCTGGTTGACGTTGATGACGCCATCCAATCCTCTGAACAGGAGCTGGGCTTCGCTGAGGCTGAGTTTGGTTCTGAGGCTATCAAGGAGTATAACGACGTGCTCAATGCAGCCAAGAAGGATGTAGCTGAGGCATTCCAGCTCCAGCAGAGCGTTTTCGATGCCATCCCAGAAGATGATGCCACGCGGCGAAAGATGTTGATGAGGATCATCGAGCTGGCAACCAACGCTGATGCCCGCTTAGATGAGAAGGCAGAGGGTTTTGCTCAACTGCGAGCGCTTGCAGAACGGGTAGAAGAGGTGCTCCCCACGCTCAAACAAAGCCTTTTGGCACATGAGACAGCTTTGCAGAAGGCAGTTGAAACATTGGGCGGATTAAAAGCTTCCTACCTCCCCAGTGCCTTAGGTGAGGTTGCCGACGATGATGTGCAGGCTACAGAACTGATCAACTTCGCAAACAAGACGATCTTGGATGCTGAGGCGCAAATCGCAAAAGGCGAGAAGTACAGTGCCGCAATCCTGGTTCGCTCGGCAGAAAGCGCATCGGGCCAAGTAGAACGGCTGCTGTCAGCGATCACCACCGCCGTCGACGCCATGGCGAAGGCAACCGCTGATCTTGGGGCAGAGATCGATCAACTTGAGCAGACTGCCAACTCCGCAGAAGCACGAGCGAGGACTCAAACTGGAGCCCAAGCCGGGGCTCAGGCTGATTCCCAACTTTCCTCGGCAGTAAACGCCGCTCGTAACGCAGCCTCCCAAACTCGGGCTGCTGTGGCCTCCCCACCCTTCGACCCAATGGCTCAGCTGAATGCGATACGCGCAGCCACAACACAACTTTCATCAGTACTCGAAACAGTCGAGCGCGCCAAAGCAGCTCACGCAACGGCGAACGCGACTGTCACCAGCGCCAAGGATCGCATCAATGCCGTGGACTCCTTCATCGTCACTCGCAGAGGTGCAGTTGGTTATGAGGCTAGATCGAGTTTGCAGGAAGCCAAAAGTAGGCTGCTGCGTGCTGAACAGCTGTTGTCGAGTGACTCCAATGCCTCGCTCGCTGAGGCACAGGCTGCGATCCAGTACGCAGACAGGGCCTCGCAATGGGCGCAGTCAAACGTCGAATCCTTTAACCCGAGTCCCTTCCCCGGCAGCGGCAGCCCCGCTCAAGTACCCGGTGGTTCCCAGTCCAACCTTCCCAATTTCGGTGGCTCGCTCGCCGGCGCTCTAATCGCAGGTGTCTTGCAGGACGTATTGTCGGGCGGTGGCGGCGGTGGCGGCTCATTTGGCGGTGGGCGCTCCAGCAGTAGACATTCTGGAGGATTCTCACTGCCATCGATAGGCGGATTCTCTCCCTCATCATTTGGTGGTTCTGGCGGTCGCCGCGGAGGTGGCGGGCGCTTTTAGCAAATATCGACCACGGCTATCCCCTCAAGGAAAGGAAGGTTGCTATGCCAGCACAACAGTCCATTTTTGGAAGGATCGCTCAGCTCGCACGCGCCAACATCAACAACCTGCTCGACGCAGCGGAGGATCCACAGGTAATGATCGACCAGATGATCCGTGACTATACGAACAACATCCAGGAAGCAGAAGCGGCGATCTCGCAGACGCTGGGTAATCTGCGTCTGATGGAAGAGGACGTGCGGGAAGATGAGCTTGCGGCTGAGGAGTGGGGCCAGAAGGCTAAGGCAGCTGCTGCCAAGGCAGAGGAGCTACTCAAGGACAGCAAGAAGTCCGAAGCCGAGAAGTTTGATAACCTCGCCCGTCTGGCCCTTAAGAAACAGCTCGATTTTGAGCAGGAAGTCGCAGCTCTCAAGCCAACAGTTGAAAGCCAGACCGTGGTGGTCGACAAGCTGCGCAGTGGTCTCAATGGCATGAAGGACAAGCTATCCGAGCTCAAAGCCAAACGCGACGAGTTGGTTTCCCGGGAGCGGATCGCCGAGGCGCAAACTCAGGTCCAAGATGCCATCCAATCCATCGACATCACCGATCCAACCAGCGAGCTAGGTCGCTTTGAGGACAAGATCCGTCGCGAAGAAGCCCGTGCCCGCGGTGCGGCCGAGTTGGCTGC
>DBPN01000053.1:3017-3695 GCA_002305585.1 Eggerthellales bacterium UBA1419 | reverse complement strand
GGGGCATTGAGTTTACCCCAATGATCTTCCAATCTGCTTTTGGCGATAGATTGGAATCTGCAGTCATTGGATAGACATTTTCTCCTGCATCAATGGCGAACATGGGTATGTGTTTGCCTTGATTCTGCATCAGATAATCCTCGTAAGTGAACTCATCGGTCAGAGGTGTTGTCTTTCTGATCGAGTATATATTCTTAGCTCCAAATTCCGATCTGAAGTGTCTGGCGGCAAGAACATTGAGATCATCGCTTGGTGTTAGAGCCAAGAGACCGACGATACCAATCAGGTCGATATTGCGATCAGCATGTGCCGAGACCACATTCCCCCAGTACGTGGACAGTCCCAGCATTTTCGCCATCTGGATATTGTCGCAGGACTGGTCGGCCAGAACCACCGAGAAGCCATTCTCACAGCGAGAAGGTCGGATTCTGCCTGGAGCGTATCTGCTAGGGCAAAGACACCGCAGACCAAGGCGAGCGCCGTGAAGTTTTGCAGGTACTGAGGTATCCAGTGCCTGCGTAAGGCAATGCCAAACAGATAGCCAATACTGCCTCCCAACAAGAACCCAATCGCCAAGATGCTGCCAAATACAGAGAGAGTTGATGAGAATTCTCCTTGAGACGAGCCCGCGATGATGAATTGGTAGACCAGAACGGCAAGCGTGGCGCCTAAGGGATC
>DBPN01000053.1:0-2872 GCA_002305585.1 Eggerthellales bacterium UBA1419 | reverse complement strand
CCGAAAGTAATCAGGTTTCGAATAACCTTTTCGATTCCGCGTATCTCATGGAACTTGAGAGTCAATCCACCCTCAAACAAGATCACTGCGACAGAAAGCGATATGAAGGGAAAGAGCAGGTCACCAAGCAGTGCGTCTTGATCTAACAGCCCAAGAATCGGACCAGCCAAGATACCGCAAATTAAGAGGAAAAGGGTCGCTGGCAAGCGCATCCGCCATGCCAAAAGTTGACAGCCAATACCGGCGACAACTATTACAGATAGCGCGATCAGGCCTTGCTCGTGCATAGAACTCCCTCATGATGCCAGGTCGGATACAGGGACTGATTGTATTCTAATGCAGCTTAGCGTTGTGCCTGCGTTTGATTCTGTGTTGATTCTGCGAGCTAAGCTCGACTTTACGGCGAATCCAAAGGTGTCTTGAGCTATATGGGCACCGGCAGCCTAGCTTATGGATTCGTATAGTGACCTGAACTCCTCCTGATGCTGGATGAAGAGGTCAACCAACGATGGGTCAAAATGGCTTCCTCGGCTGGAGATGATGATCTCCGCGCTCTTCTCGTGAGAGAAGGCATCTTTGTACACTCGCTTGGAGCGTAAGGCATCATAAACATCAGAGATTGCCATGATCCGCGCGGATAGCGGAATCTCCTGCTCTCTGAGACCTTTGTTGTAGCCGCTGCCATTCCATTTCTCGTGATGATACAGAGCTATTTCCGCACCCATCTTAAGGAACTCATTGCCATTGTATTGCTTCACAACTTTAAAAAGCGTGTCATAGCCTATCTGCACATGAGTCTTCATAATCGTAAACTCTTCGTCAGTGAGTTTCCCTGGCTTAAGCAGGATACTGTCGGAAATGCCAACCTTGCCAATATCATGGAGGGGACTGGACTTATATATGGTCTCAATGAATGTGTCGTTAACAGCATCTGCGTACTCAGGAATTGACCGAGCCTTCATTGCAAGTAAGCGACAGAAACTAGCAGTTCTCTCGATATGCGCACCGGTATCGTCATCCCTGGATTCGGCAAGTCCAACCAGCGCATAGATGGTTGCCATCTGCGAAGCAGAGATCTCCTCCACTTTCTCTTCGACCAGCCGTTCAAGATGCTGATTATATTCCTCTAGCTCATCCTCGATTATCTTGAGTTCAGTGACATCCTGAATCGTCCCATATAGATGCGCAGGATTGCCCTTAGAGTCATATTCTGAATAGAATCTAACATGCACCCATTTTGTTGTTCCGCTTCCCGTCAATAGACGGTATCTGGCTGTCCATGGTTTCTGCGAGACGAGCATCTCCTCAAACATCTCATTCACTTGCTGCAGGTCATCTGGATGTACCAAGGAGAAGAACAAATCGGAAGATGCCGGTTCTGAACTGTCTAAATCTAAAATGGTGTACATGGACTGAGACCAGATTATGTTGCCTTGGGCCGGATAGATATCCCAACGGCCTAACCGTGCGATCTCCTGCGCTTCAGCCAATACTGAACGGCTATAGAGCAACTCCTTATTGAGTTGCTCCAGGCGCCTAGCTATGAGGGAGTGATCCAGGATCAACTTTGTCAACAATTCAGTTTGGTTTTTTAAGTCGATCTCTTTCGCAAAGCTCTCTAGGGCATAAGCTCTTAGGAAATCGTCTGAGCGCAAACCCGTTGATGCGACATCCTGCTGCCCTGGATTTCGTTTGTTCATGTAACCTCTCCAGACAGCAGATAGTCAATCCCTACATTATCTATTGCGCGTAAGTGCCGGATAATCGCCTTCACGTCATCTCTCGTAGAAATGACGCTGCCATGTTGAGAGGCTATTCTGTCGATATCCAACTTCTCGATAGTATCAAGGCTGCTTGCCAGCGCCCGATTTGATGTCATGATCCTCTGGTGGAATCGCACGATTCCGTTTACGGGACATTTGCTTAGATTGTTGCGGCACTCTTTTAAATCTCTGCACTGCCTGCAAGCTTCATCCAGTTCAAGTAGCAACATCCACTGGCTATCAAAGCTGCCGAATAGGTCACTCGAGAACAGCGTTTTTGTTTGTGTGTCATACGTGACAAAACTGCCCGGGTGATGACAAAAGGGAGTAGCATAGAACTCCAGTCGCCTGCCTGTTGCGAAGTCGAAGTGTCCGCCCAGTTCACGATAATCGAGCTTTTGCGTTTTTGCTGAGTAATAGTGAATAAAGACGTTGTTCTCTGTATTTGAGATGATCCTTAGGGCGTCACTGTTGATTATGGCCTCAAACTGAGGTAGGCTCCCACAAAGGTCAGGATCATAGTGCTGGTAGATCAGTCTGGTTATCTGCGCGGGCTCTAACCCGGCTCTGAGTATCTTCAACATCACGGTACTAAAATCGTCCCGGTTCCCAGCATCTATTAAAACAGCTTCATCGCCTTCGATTATCAGATATGGGTTGCAGTGAAGACCTCTGTTCTCGTCAGAATAACCCACCCAATAGACACCGTCGGCAATACTTACTGGTTCCTTATCTAAGGACTCTTTGCTGATTTCGTACATACGCACTCCTTATTGCCCGTATTCGTGATTGCATTTGGGGTCCATTTAGACAGCAGCTCAATCGCTGCGTCTTCATCAAGCGGTCTGCCAATCAGATATCCCTGTATCTTATCGCAGCCATGAGAGAGCAGGTACTGTCTTTGCTCTTCTTGCTCCACTCCTTCGGCGATTGCGCAATGTCCCAATTTGTGTGCCATTGAGATGATATCTTCAGTTATCGCTTCATCAGGTTCCGAATCTAATAGCTTATCTATGAAATACTTGTCGATTTTCAGACAATCTACTGCCAACGCCTTCTCCCTCGCAAGTGAGGAATAGCCTGTGCCAAAGTCATCTATAGCTATACGA
>DBPN01000017.1 GCA_002305585.1 Eggerthellales bacterium UBA1419 | reverse complement strand
TTATTAAGATGCTGCGCCAAATCACCTGCGTGCCGGCTCGTAGCGCTAGCGACAACCTCCGCCAGCACTTGCTTCAGCGCGTCGATGCGGTTACGCTCCACCTGTCCCAAAAAGGCCAGCGTCAGATGCAGATTCTCGCGTTTGACAAAGCGTCCTGCAGACGACAGTTCGCGAAGGCTGCTGACTGCATCTTCGAGAACGTCCAGAGTCTCCTCGTCAAACAATATCGCGATGAAGAGTCGAGCGGGTTTAGCTGTGCTTGGCTGAATGGGATCTGGCTCGACTGGTTTAGTTGGTTTAACTGGTTTGACCGATGAATCCTGCATGGATATCTGTGGCATCATTCCTCCATCCGTGGGCTTATGATGGTAGAATATTCGACGCCTGTCAACGCCTTAGGGCATACAGTCATACTAGGGGAACAATCCCAGACAATCAGAAGTGAGTTTCCTGCGTGATCCTTAACGTCGATAAGATCTGTAAATCATTCGGCTCGCGTGTGCTGTTCAGCGACGCGAGCTTTCGCATCAATGAGCGCGATCGGTATGCGTTGGTTGGTCCCAATGGTGCCGGGAAGACCACACTGCTCAACATCATCGTTGGACATGATGGCGCAGACAGCGGAACGGTCACTTTGGCCAAGGGTGCCAAGATCGGTTATCTGGAGCAGGAATCGATCGAAATGGGCGATAAACCTGTGTTGGATTGCGTGCTCGAGGCAGCTGCCGATGTCAAGGCGATGGAGCAGCGTTTGAGTCAACTGGAGCAGCGTATAGCCCAAACTGGTGACGGCGATCCTGTGGTGCACGAGAAACTCCTGGCAGAATACGGTAGTCTCAGCGATATGTTCGCGCATGCAGGAGGCTATACACTGGAGGCTACTGCTCGCAGCGTGCTGTTTGGCCTGGGCTTCAAGGAGCAGGATCTAATCCGCTCCACTAACGAGTTCAGCGGGGGTTGGCAGATGCGCATCGCGCTCTCACGCCTGCTGTTGCGCAAGCCCGATCTGCTGCTGCTAGACGAGCCCACCAATCATCTCGATCTGGAAAGCGTGCGTTGGCTGGAAGGCTTTCTGCGTAGCTATGACGGTGCCATCGTGGTCATCAGCCACGACCGCGCCTTCATGGATGGCATGGTAAGCCACGTCATCGAGATCAACAATGGAACGCTAACACAGTATCGTGGCGGTTATAGCGACTTTGAGAAACAGCGTGAGGAGAACCAGCTGCGTCAACAGGAGGCCTGGCAGGCTCAACAGGCCGAGATCGCACACATGCAGGCCTTCATCGAGCGTTTCAGATACAAGTCGACAAAAGCCAAGCAGGTGCAGGATCGCGTTCGCAAGCTGGAGAGACTCGAGCTCATCACTCCGCCCGAGCAGAAGAAGACGGTCAAGTTCCGTTTTAGGCAGCCACCTCGTACGGGAGACAAGGTTTTGGAACTAGCGGCGGTGAGTAAAGCCTATGGTGAGAAGGTGGTCTACGGTGGCGAGAACGGGCCTATCAGCTTAACCCTCTACCGAGGAGATCGTATCGCACTGGTTGGCCCCAATGGCGCGGGAAAATCTACCCTGCTGAAGT
Organism: Eggerthellales bacterium UBA1419; assembly: GCA_002305585.1. Classification (GTDB taxonomy): domain Bacteria; phylum Actinomycetota; class Coriobacteriia; order Coriobacteriales; family UBA8131; genus UBA1419. Next base: position 1,441 of record DBPN01000017.1, on the reverse strand, counting down.
TGATAGCAGGGGTTCTATCGCCTGATACGGGAGAGCGCAACTTGGGCGCGCATGTCTCGGTAAGTTATTATGCCCAGCATCAGTTAGAGAAACTCACGCCCAGTAACACGGTATTCAATGAGCTGGACGGAGTTGCGCCAGGGTGGACGATGGCCGAGGTCCGCGGTCTGTTGGGGGCATTCCTGTTCAGTGGCGAGGACGTTGATAAAAGGGTCAGCGTGCTCAGCGGTGGCGAGAAGAGTCGTTTGGCACTGGCCAAGATGCTGGTGCAGCCAACGCCGCTGCTTTGCTTGGATGAGCCNNTGAGCCTACCAATCATCTGGATATCGCCAGCGCCGATGTGCTGGAGTCAGCACTAAAAGCCTTCACGGGCACTCTGGTGCTGATAACGCACGACCGACATCTGATCCGCGCTGTCGCCAACCGTATCATCGAGGTCAAGGATGGGCGTCTCACCGACTATACAGGCGACTACGACTATTACCTGTACAAGTCGGAGGGCGAGGCAGCCAGCAAAAGCGAGGCAAACGGAGCTGTAGCTGTCCAAGAACCAGATTCAGAAGCCTCAGCCCGTAAAACAAAGGACCAGAAGCGCATCGAAGCTGAGGCACGCAACCGCGCGTATCGTCTGCTCAAGGATGAACGCAAGCGATTGGCTCGGCTTGAACAGGAGCTGGATACTGCCAATAACCGTCACGCTCAGCTGATCGAGCTGATGGCAGACGAGGCACTCTATAACGATAAGGATGCCTTTGCCCAAGCGCTGCAGGAATACAATACGCTTCGACAGCAATTGCCGAAGCTTGAGGCGGAGTGGTTTGACATCACTCACCGCATCGAGATGGAGATCGCCAAGCAGGAAGAGCTGTCATGAAGGGTAGCTGTTATAATCCACAGCTATCATCGGCTGCGATTGCCGCCGAGAATGTGTGAGCAATACAACGAGAGGAGTCCGTGGACTTTTGGACCAATTCATAGATATCGAGCGTTTGGGTTTGATCCTGATCATGGCTGTGAGCTTTGTGCCTGCAATCATGTTCCATGAAGTGGCACATGGATTCATGGCCTGGAAACTAGGCGATCCCACGGCACGTTCCCGCGGTCGTCTTTCACTCAATCCGCTTAAGCACATCGACCCCTTTGGTACGGTCCTGCTGCCTTTGATGCTGATACTCTCGGGAATGCCGGCTTTTGGTTACGCCAAGCCGGTGCCCTATAACCCGCGCTATTTCAAGGATGTTCGCAAGGGAGAGGTGCTCACCGGTTTCGCCGGACCCGCTGCCAATCTAGTGCTGGGCTTGCTAGGCGCTTTGCTGGGGAATATCGCTCTCAACTTCTATGGTCTCAATCCCGATGTCATGAGCTGGGTGATGACATTCTTCTACTACTTCACGCTAGTCAACTTCAGCCTGATGTTCTTCAACATCCTGCCCATTCCACC
>DBPN01000036.1 GCA_002305585.1 Eggerthellales bacterium UBA1419 | reverse complement strand
CGAAGAATGCGGCGGCTTTTATCAGTATCTCGTTCTCCTCTTTGAGGCGCTTGATCTCAATCTCGGCCTGTCTGAGTCTTTCGCGCTCCGAGATATCGAGAACGCGCGTGTCATCATCATATCTCTTGATCCAAGACCTCAGACTCTCGGGAGCAACCCCGATGCCCTTTGCTGTCTTCAATACGCCGGCGTCACTGGACTTGTAGAGACGTACGGCTTCTCTCTTGAACTCCTCGGTATATCTTGCCATCGCCTTTCCTTTCTTGAGTAGCTATATGCTACCCCAGAATCAGGCGTCAACAAAAACGGGGGAAGTCCAGTCACTCATAGATGTCACTCATAACTTACATTAAGTCCGTCTTCGAGAAAAATCAGGGGTTGCAATCAGCTTATTCACTGCTACAATACCTCCACAACTTCATAGCGTCGCCCTGTTGATACGTTCTGAATCCTCGTGAAACTGAACGAGAAGGGGTCTCTGGAGAATCCCAGCGTACTGGGTGCCGAAGGGGCAAGATGGACGTTGCGTGATTAGCCGCACAGCGTCCGTTCAAACTCTCAGGCCAAAGGACAGAGTAAAGCTTAGATGAGACTAGCGCGCGTTTTTGGCGCAGTCTCTTCTCGGCCGTTCTCCCAAGAAACCTTCCTTGATATAGCACGTCAGCAGGACTCGCTTTAAGCTGCGGGTAACTCACTAACAGACAAGGAAGGAAAATCGACAATCGTGGAAGATATCTTCAGCACTATCAACAACATCTTGGTCGCCATCGATGACTTCATGTGGGGACCGCCCCTCATGGTGCTCATCCTGTTCGGCGGCATACTGCTCACTCTGCGTCTGCGCGGGCTACAGTTCACCAAACTGCCGCGCGCGTTGCGCTACATGTTGAAGAACGAAAAAGACGGCACCGGCGAAGTGACCAGCTTCGGCGCACTGTGTACGGCCCTTTCGGCCACCATCGGCACCGGCAACATCGTGGGAGTGGCCACAGCCATCGTAGCAGGTGGCCCGGGCGCCATGTTCTGGATGTGGCTGGCAGCTTTGTTCGGAATGGCCACGAAGTACGCCGAGGGCCTGTTGGCGGTCAAATACCGTAGCGTAGATGTCAAGACCGGCCACGCGCTGGGCGGCCCCTTCTACTACATCGAGCGCGGCATGGGTCAGCGCCTTCCAAAGATCAGCTGGCGCTGGCTGGCCAAGATATTCGCCTTCTTCGGTATGTGCGTGGGCCTGTTCGGTATTGGTACATTCACGCAGGTGAACTCCATCTCCGGTGCCATCACCGGATTCTTCGACCCGAATAAGTCTGCCACTGTGAGCATCCTTGGCATGGACTACTCCATAGCCACCGTAATCGGCAGCCTGCTTCTAGCCTTCGTGGTGGGTTTGGTGGTTATCGGTGGACTCAAGCGCATCGCGAAAGTGTCCGAACGCATTGTCCCCATCATGGTAGTGATATATGTGGCGTTCTCGCTCGTGCTTATCGTCTTCAACATCGACAAGTTGCCCGGCGCGTTTGTGACCATTGTGCAGAGCGCGTTCGGCCTCCAAGCTGCGGCAGGAGGCATGATGGGTGCCATCATCATCGCCATGCAAAAGGGCATCGCGCGTGGCATCTTCTCCAACGAAGCCGGCCTAGGCTCCGCCCCCATCGCCGCGGCCGCCGCGCAGACCAAAGAGCCCGTGCGTCAGGGCCTGGTGTCCATGACCGGCACGTTCTTGGACACCATTATCGTGTGCTCCATGACCGGCCTGGCGTTGGTCATGACCGGAGCGTATCAGATTCCCGGTCTGGAAGGTGCTGGCGTAACCACGGCCGCGTTTCAGACTGGTCTGCCATTCATCCCCACCGAAGTAGTGTCGTTCATTCTTATGCTGTGCATTGCGCTGTTCGGCTTCACCACCATATTGGGATGGGACTACTACGGCGAGCGCTGCCTTGAGTACTTCAGCAATGGCAGCATGAAAGCCGTGACGGTGTACCGTTGGCTCTATATCGCCGCTGTTTTTATCGGCCCCTATATGACCGTGGCCGCCGTGTGGACCATCGCCGACATATTCAACGCCTGCATGGCTATCCCCAACATGATCGCGCTTGTGGTGCTATCCGGCGTGGTGATGAGGGAAACACGCAGCTATTTCGCTCGTCTCGAAGCCGCGAACGGTGACGAAGAGGCTATGGAGGAGCGTCCGTCTAATGAGGAGGACTGGAAGGTTCCGTCCATCGATTCCTTAGGCGAACCCGAAACCGTTCCGGTACAGTAACTTAAGCGAATACGAAGCCGCTCCGGTACAGCAAGAGAGAACACAACCGCATCTGCCCAAAAGGCGCTCGCAGCTCTGCTCCATCCTGAGCGGAGCGCCTGCAAGTGGACTGACTATAGAGCTGGCAATTGAGCTGGCGGGTAAACGACGGGCAAACTAACTGCTTTTCACCCAAACACCGTCTTTAAATAGATAGGTACCGGCGCCACCTTCGGCCGAGAAATAGAGGTTCTTGAATGAGTCTCCGCCGTTGAAAGCGTTTCCCTCAATTGTTGTCACATTAGCTCCTATGCTAACCGAGTTGAGGTTTGGGTTACCAGAAAAAGCGCCAAAATCTATCCGCGTGAGGCTATTGGGAAGAGAGACCGAAGTGAGCGCATTATCCTGGAATGCCCGAGCATGAATCCTCGTTACCGTTGACTCACCAGAAAACGAGATCTGCGTCAGACCCTTGTGCTTGAACGAATCCTGATAAATGGTATTTATCGCTGTGCCGTTTATGCTACCCGGAATGACGATGTTTGTTTCAGACCCGGAGTACCCAGTGATGGCGGTTTGGTAATAACCGCTGCCCAACGTGATGCTGTCTCCGGTGAGAACATACGAGGCATCATCAGTATGCCAGGTCTGACCAGTAGTCGACCATACAAATCTCTTATCCTCCTGCTGGACAACAGGAGGCTCGCCAAGATATCCATCATTGATTAATGCGTCTATTCTTGCAGTATCCGTGGGAATCCCCTGGAATATATCTCCAGAAATCGTCCCATGAGATACTCCATAAGCCTTTGATACCGAGTTCAAGATCCTGACATTCGCCTGATCGGCTGCAATGCGCGCTTGAACTAACTGATTGTTGAAAACAGGGACAGCGATGGCGATTATCACAGCCACAATCGAGACAACAACCAGTATCTCGATGAGAGTGAAACCCGAATCATACTTAATTCGCCTCATATCCACCGTAACCCTATATGATAGTCGTGACCGGTAGACAATATATTCTACCGTCCCTCGCCCATTGTCCTAGTGGCGACTTTCCTAATAGTATCCCTATAAATGGATACTCGTTGGTATTGAACTGTCCAAAGCAGCCAATAATCATCTTAAGGGATTCTTTCGGCTATCAGCTTGAGACTCCGCACGTTACTGTTAGCTCAGGTCTCCGCGCGTTGCGATCACTCGGAGCACGGAGCGGGCCAAACCCATACGAAACAGTCTCCCGACACCCAACAGAGCGCAAGGTGTGACCCGTGTGCAACTCATAACCCAATTTAGCATCAGTCAGATACCTCTGCCCTTAAATCTTCCCAACTGCTGAGACGTTGGTTGCAGGCATCAATATTGAAACGCTCGAAGCCCTGGCCTTCAGCCCAGTTGACCATGTACTCATGTTCGGGATCCTCGAAGTCGGCAGCGATGCGTTGGAACTCGAGGAAACCACCTTCGCCGCCAACGTCCTCGGGTGGGCAGTCGCCCTCTCCGTTCGCGCAGTATGGCAGCGACTTCAGCGGCACGTCCATCTCCTCGGTCACTTTGATGTCAATCTCCCAACCGTCGCCGTAGTCATAGCTATAACGGGCTAAACGCACCGCTGAGAACGCATCGGACAGGCGGACCTCGTCGGAGCAAACGGATGGGATATCGTCGAACTTCTCAAGTTCAACTTGTTGCCAGAGCGGCTCGATCCTAACGTGCTTCCCTTTCAGCGATAACTCGAAGTTATACAAATGGTAGTTCATCCAGTTGTTGCAAGCTTGGATCATGTTGTGCAGGTCGTCAAAGTTCGCCCTCGCCGGTACAACAAGAGTCCTCTTGCAAGCGCAATCAATAAAGCGGAATTCCAGGGATAAACGAAACGCCTTGGCCATGGGTCTCCAATCTCAAACATGCTTAGGATACGCTGCTTAATTGTACTAGATAGAACGCGTAAATCACGATTCCCAATTCATTTGACACCACTGCACAACACAGCAAAGAACATTACTAGCTGTTTCTACATTTTCTTTAAGTTAGCTAGTTTCCAAAGTGCTTCAGGATTGGCTTTCGCATTGACTAGCATTTCTCCTTCGAAAAGCAGTTCCGGAGCATAATCTACCTGTGCAAAACGTTCGAGGAACTGCTTCTCATTATCTGTTTGAGGCAAAACGTAACGCTGGATAAACGCATCGCCTTGCGCAATAAGTTCATTGATTTCTGCATGCTGCCCGTTTTGCAACATAGGGTCTAGCTCATTTACGATCTCGTTTTCTCTACCCGTAAACACCAGCGAGGCACGGTCTTCTAATGACCGCGGAAATCGTTTTGAGATTGCAGCATGGAACAACATAGTTTTGTGGCAAATCTCTTCTGTGTAAAGGCCGTCATCAATCATCTTGCCCATATGCGCATCAAGATTGGCTATGTCGAAAAGGTCGCGAACTTTAACACGATCATAAAGAGCCTTCACCTTTCCACCAATAAGCTCCGGTCCAGCAAACACCTTTACGGGCAGCGATGGACGGAATGCGGATGTCATCTGTAGAGGCGGAAGAAGCGGAACTCTGTTCAAGTAGATCATGTCGATCTTCACATAGTCGATACGCATTGATCCGTGATAGCGGAATCGGAAGGTACGCCCGGCATGGTCGCCCTTGCCAGAAGTGACACTATATCCCAGAAATGCACCGACTTCCTCGATTGCCGCTTCTATAACTGGACGTTCTGACAACATTTCCTCACGTCCGGCTTGCCCGATATACGACATATCAATGTCGACCGAAAGGCGTGGAATTTCGAGTAGGAATAAATTGATAGCGGTGCCGCCATGCATGCACAGTTTGCCGACAAGTTGCGGATGACGGTTGATTTCGGCCAAAAGATCAAACAGGCGCTCAACTTTGTCTATGGTATTCGGATTGAATGGGTCAATATTGAAGGGCATGGCTATAATTCCATCCACGATTCAATCTCACTTAGTGGTGCCGGAAGGTTGAGCTTCCAGCGTGCGGAATAAGCCTGCGCATTTTTACGCGCCGACGAATCAAAATAGTAGCTAGCTTTTGTTGCAAGCCGCTTTTCCAAGCGATTCAGAAGGCGATCACTCACATTCCAGCGCTGGGCATTTGCCTCCAAGTACCATCCTGCACGTGCAACAACCGATGCCGGGTGGGCAAAAAGCAGTTCTTCAACGGTATCGAGATTCAAATAAGGCAGACCGGCAAGGCTGTGCAACACCTCTTCTGCGCCCCCGCAAAGGCGCATGCGATTCATGCAATCAAGGAATGTTTGCTCTCGTGTTGTCACGCTCACCACGCCAAAAGAATCTGTTCGTGCGGTATCAGCTGGAACATCATCCTGCGATGGATAGCGCTCGAAAGCAGTGCCTTCAAACCTGAATGAAAGCCTAGGATTCTTCGCGCGGAATTGCACGCGATTAGATAGTGAATGCGCAAGACCATGTAATTCTAAAGCCGAGTGGAACGAGAATACAGCCGTTAGGTCAAACGATGCTGCTATGCGATATGGATCTGCTTTCAATCCGATAAAACGCCCCGTATTCGAAACATAGAGGCCGTTGCGAACCTTTATTACGCGTCCGTCAGCTACGGCGCGCGAAAGTGCAGTGCTAGTGCTGGCCCCGGCTCCGCAAACATCTTGTAGTTCGAAGGTGGTGAACACTTGATGCGTTTCTAGGTATTGTCTGAAAAGGCTAGTCACTGACATAACTCCAAGGTTATTTATCAATTATGATAAGTTATTAATACTATTTGACAGTTTACTGACGATATCACTATTTGACAAGCGTACGTCGGAAAGGTCTTTGCTATACACACTTAAATTGACCAGCGATGTACAGGGGTAGGTAGACCCTGTCATTTTTAATCTCAAGCTGCTTAGGGTGCAATACGTATTCGGTGTCCGCTCTAGTTCGCGTGCTGTACGCACTTATTGTGCCAGCGTTTCAGCACTTCGTCCGGCAGCCTATTCTACACTTTTCCTACACTTTATTTGCATTTTCCCCAGCATGATGAGGTTAGCGAAGACCTCAGGAACTGGCTGACCGCGTACATTGCTCATTCTGCCAATTTAATTCTGCCAATAATTTGCGTCTTTCAGGCTTCCTGGTTTGCGAGCACATTCAGGACTTCACGCAGTTTGGCACTATCCTTACCCTGTTTCTTAATCCTTTTGTAATCTCTCTTAAACCTATTAGTGAACTTGATTTCAAGCATTAATCAGTCCTCATCAAGTGCTGCAAGCATCTCATCAACACTCTTATAAGGACCAGATAGATTATTCCCGCTCGAAGCGTCCGCCATCGCAGCAAGGGTCTCGGCACTAAAGCCATAAGGGTTTGACGGATCAAACGGAAACCCACCGCGCTTATTAAACGCAGATACAAACATGCGAATAACGTTGCTTGGTGCTGTACCAATACTTTCGCATATCTCAGCGAACGTTGCTTTTTCGTCAGGACGAAGTCTTACAGAAATCGACTCCATTGTATCCGCTGTAGTCATCATATGCCTCCTTTTGTACTCTATCGTGTGACTTTGTTATACGTTTGAATGCAAAAAGCAAGAACCTTATGAGACTCACACTCAGAGTGGTTTCCGTCTTCAGGATATGAGCTGGCCCCAGGTGTAGAAATCTTGTGGAACGAGAATCCAGACACTGGGAATCCTGAGTATCGAAGCGAAATCTGGATTCCAGTAGAGTCGTCGGCTATATACCAGTGATGTTCCTGTTCGCAACGTGTTTGAGTCTGCTACGCGTCACAATCAAGGCCAAATAGTACAACTTAACCACGCCATAATGCACAATTATTATTGCGCCATACTCGACGACGAATTTCTGTGGTCGCCAGGTCAAAAAGTGCAACTGACGCTAGTTTTGCATATTTTTTTGGGTTACGTGGCGCTGAAGAGGCTGATTATAGAGTACTTGTGGGTCTATTCAACACTTCCACTCGTTTTGTTCATTAACTTTCGGATAAACACGGTTATCCAAGCTTATGTCCCGCGTATCTGTAAATAATATGCATTTCGCCTTTTATCGCCCTTACTCGCGCTCACGTCGCGTAATCCTACTCAGCTCCGTGACCGCTCGCAACACTGTTCGTGTCAGTCACAACTCACCTACTCACTAAGCTTGGCACTCCCGACAATTCTGCGCATCGTGCATAATTGCGGGATGAGTGCTCTGCGCATAGAACATAATATCTCGATGAGTGCTCTTCGCATCGTTCTAGCTATAGATTCCGTCAAGGAAAAGTTGGGGAAACGGGTTGGTGAACAATATATGTTACTCATCAAGCAACTAGTACTCATTCAGCTAGCACTCGTTCGATCAGTGTTGGTGCAAGGAGAACGTCTGACACTAGG
>DBPN01000015.1:3020-9870 GCA_002305585.1 Eggerthellales bacterium UBA1419 | reverse complement strand
CTCCAAATTCTGTTTCGGGTGATTCGTTTCATTGCTTGCCCGTGCAGCGATATTCAATCTGTTACATGGTATTGAATCAGCCGCAAACTGGCATTATATCGGGTCAACTATAGCAGAAAAACAACCGCTTGATTGGATCAGCCGCATTGACAAGCAAGTATCACCCGTCTATCATATCGAAATAATTCGATTTGAGGAGGAACCGTGCAAGCAAGATACCAGCAGAACTCAGATATCTTCAAAGCATTCTGCAATGAATACCGGCTGCAAATCCTTGAATTGCTGCAAACGGGAGAGAAGTGCGCCTGCGTACTTCAGGAACATATCGAAATTAGTCAATCTAATCTCTCCCATCATATGAAGATACTCTGCAACTCCGGAATCGTTTCATCTCGACAGGAAGGTAAATGGATGCATTACTCAATCAGCCCTGAAGGAAGTCAGCGGGCAGCGAAGCTTTTATCTGACCTGACAACAGTGTCTGAAGATCCAAAGCAGTTGCTTATCGAGTACCTCTACCTCGACCTCAGCACCTGTGATCGTTGCATCGGCACCGACACCGTACTGGACGAAGTCGTTGAAGCGCTAACCCCGACATTGAAGCTTGCTGGTTACAGCGTTGACTACAAGAAGGTCGAGATGACCACGGCCGAGTTGGCAACGCAGTACCGCTTTGTCTCCTCGCCCACGATACGCGTGAATGGCCAGGACATCTGCGGCTCGGTGGCGGAGTCCAGCTGTGGTTGTTGCAGCGATATCAGTGGCACTGATGTCGATTGCCGCGTTTTTGAGTATGAAGGCAGATCGTATGAGGTGCCACCCAAAGCCATGCTGACCGAGGCAGTCCTCAGGGTCGCTTTTAGCGCGCAGACTGAATCCTGCGGGGATACCGGTAATACCGGGGACTTCGTGCTGATTGATAACCTTAAGCGATTCTACGACGGTAAAAAGAGTCTCTCTTCCGGCTGCTCCTGCGGCTGTGATTGCTAATGCTTGAAGCGATAAATAACGCATTGTTGAAGATGACCTGGCTGTCAGACTTCTTCGCGTGGGCATTAACCAGCCTGGGGCTGGATGTCAGTACACGCATCGGTGGCAGTGCGCTCTTCTTCCTCTATGATGTTGTCAAGATTGCCATCCTACTGGTCGTGGTCATCTTCATCATCAGTTACATCCAGAGCTACTTCCCACCCGAACGAACTCGGAAGATCCTTGGTCGACTAAAAGGTATCTGGGCAAACATCGTAGGTGCCCTGTTGGGAACCATCACGCCGTTTTGCTCATGCTCGTCTATCCCGCTGTTCATAGGATTCACCAAGGCCGGATTACCCATCGGGGTCACGTTCTCCTTCCTGATATCCAGCCCAATGGTCGACTTAGCTTCGCTGATCCTGTTGGCCAGTGTCTTCAACTGGAGCATCGCCCTCGCTTATGTGATTCTCGGGTTGATCCTGGCAGTAGTTGGCGGCACTTTGATGAACAAGATGAACTTGGAGAACGAGATTCCGGCCTTCGTTCGCGAGGGTGCCTTGATTGAGAACGAGGAGACACTTACTCGCCGAGAACGAGTCGAATATGCCTGGTCTCAGGTCAAGCAGATCGTCGGCAAGGTCTGGCCTTACGTCCTGATCGGTGTGGGCATCGGTGCTCTGATCCATAATTGGATTCCTACCGAGATAATCGAAGCCATCCTCGGCGATGGTAATCCATTCTCGGTCATCTTAGCCACAGTCTTAGGGGCACCCGTGTATGCTGACATCTTTGGTACTCTGCCCATCGCCGAGGCGCTGGTTGCCAAAGGAGTGGGTGTTGGGACGGTAGTGGCCTTCATGATGAGCGTCACGGTACTCTCAATCCCCTCACTGGTGATGTTGAAGAAGGTTGTGTCCGGTAAATTGCTGGGTATCTTCATCTGTATCGTACTTATCGGTATCATAATCTGTGGTTATGCGCTTAATGCGTTTGGAATGTTCCTCATCTAGACAATGGAATTGGAGAAGGTAATGTCAGAAACAAGAATCATCTCGGTATATGGATCAGGCTGCAAGAATTGTCACACCTTGTTTGATAATGCGCAAAAGGCAGTCGCCGAGCTTGGCATTGATGCACAATTGGAGTACGTCACCGACATCGTGGAGATATCGACAAAGGGGATTATGGCCACACCGGCTTTGGCCTTCGATGGCAAGGTGGTATCCATGGGCAAGGCTCTGGATGCCAATGCGATAGCTAAGCTGTTACTGCAGGAGAAGTCCGCTGCGGCAGACAATGCCAGCGATTCATCATGTTGCTGCGGTGGCAACTGCTGCTAAGCTGGCTGATCCAGACACTCTTTAGCAATACGACCAGTCGATTAAAGGATTGCTGCCATGACAAATGAAGGTTTGCCAAAAGTCGCGTTCGTCTGTACGCACAACTCGTGCCGCAGCCAACTTGCACAAGCTCTGGCAAAAAATGTCGCAGGGGATGTCTTTGATACCTACTCGGCTGGCACGCATCCTGCAGCAGGAGTGAACGCTACCGCGCTTCGTCTGCTGCAGGAACGTGGTATAGACACGTCGAACCTTTACTCGAAGACTCTTTCAGAGATTCCTGCTGTTGACTATGTCATCACGATGGGATGCGGCGTAGCCTGCCCCACGCTTGCCTGCAGGCATCGGGAGGATTGGGGTCTGGAGGACCCTTCGGGACAAGATGATACAGCGTTCTTGGATTGCATCAACACGATCGAGCAAAATATCCTGAAACTTCGAGAGACTGTAATGGAGAAGAATAGTGTCTATTAGTTGGTATCCGGTAATTTATTACGAACTTTGTCAAGATTGTTGAAATTGTACTGGTAAATGCAAGTATGGGGTTTACGATCAGCAAAGAGCGCCTCATCCAGTTGTAGTTGCTCCTGATAATTGCATTCAAGGCTGTCATGGGTGCGAAAATCTCTGCCCAGTCAATGCAATTCTTTACATAGGAGATTCAGGGAAGGTAGCGGCTGTCGACTGTGGGTGCTGATATCAAAATCTGAATCTCAAGAGCAATCTCAGACATTCAAAGAAACCATCCTTGCGTTCGTAACAGGCAGAAACAAAATGAGGCTCGAATGAAGAACAACAAGTTAATCGGCATAATTGTGATTATCTGCATAATCGCAGCAATTGCAGGGATAGCCGTCTTCAAGAACATGCAGGATGGCGGCGGCGCTGGAACGGCACAGACTGACGCCGCAGTCGGGACTGCACAGGATGCCGGTGACCAGGCAACCTCTCCAGACCCAGAAGCTCTCGGCTCGGACTATGCAGATTTCGCCCTGGAAGTTGAATCCATCGACCTCGATGCGCTCAAGTCTCTCGGTCTACCGATTATCATCGATTTTGGTGCTGATGAGTGCGCTCCCTGTAGGCAGATGGCTCCGGCTCTCGAACAAGTCAACGCGCAGATGCAAGGCAAGGCCTTAATCAAGTTCATAGACATCTGGCAGAACCCAGATGGATTCGCTGGATTCCCCATCCAGTTGATACCTACTCAAGCATTCTTTGACGCCGATGGGAATCCCTATGTGCCCAGCAAGGATATCGATATCGACCTGGTTCTCTATCACGATAAGACTACCGATGAGCACGTGTTCACCTTGCATCAGGGCGGACTGACAACTGAGCAGATGCTATCTATTCTGGCCGATATGGGCGTTGCTTAATGGATGCCATTCTCGAGCTCATCTCAACGACAGTCCTCGAATATGTCTGGTTCGCACCGCTTTTAGCACTGCTGGCCGGAGTGCTGACGTCGTTTACCCCATGCTCGCTATCCAGTGTCCCGCTGGTAATCGCCTATGTTGGCGCAACTCAGGAATCAGACACTAAACGAGCGCTGTTGCTGTCTGTGCTCTTTGCGCTTGGCTCGGCAGTAACCTTCACCTCATTGGGTGTCGCCGCCTCGTTGCTCGGCAGTATCCTTGGGCCGGCGATGCCGTGGTGGTATTTCGTGCTCGGTATATTGATGGTGATCATGGCGCTGCAGATATGGGAGATTATCAAAATCATCCCCTCCACCAACCTGCTGTCAAAGAGCAGTAAGCGCGGCGCTGTCGGTGCCTTTTTCGCCGGTATCCTCGGCGGATTGTTCTCCTCACCTTGCGCCACACCTATCCTCGTAGCCTTATTGGCAATCGTAGCCGGAGAAGGTAATGTGCTCTGGGGGATATTGCTGCTATTGTTGTACTCGATAGGGCACGGCATTCTGGCAGTCATTGCCGGAACATCAACCGGATTGGTGCGAAAGCTAACCAGCAGCGATCGATATGGTCGCTACGCGCTCGCCTCCAGGATAGTCATGGGTTCCATAGTGCTTCTAATCGGTTTCTATATGTTCTACCTGGGATTTTAGTCATGCATCCAGTTGCAAAGAGGAATGCTCAATAAATAATTGTAGGCTGACCAACAGATTGAGGACAACCGATGAGTAAATCTGCAATCACAAGGCGGCTCAACGCGCCTGTGCCTTTTCGAGCTCCTCGCCGATGAAGAAGGCATACGGCAAGTACGTTGCAGCTTTGATATTGTTCGGTTCAAATGGAGTCTATGCCAGCCAGATATCTCTTTCCAGTTACCAAATCGTCTTATTGCGAACGCTTCTGGCCAGTGTGCTTCTAATTGCCATCTTCAAACTTACCAGAGGGAAGTTCACCTTCTTACAGAATAAGCGTCAGTTCTGCAATCTGGCTATCTCGGGAATGGCAATGGGTGCAAGCTGGATGTTCCTTTATGAGGCTTATACCCAGCTCGGTGTGGGCGTTTCCTCGCTCGCCTACGCTTGTGGTCCGGTCATTATCATGGTTCTCTCGCCGCTGTTATTCAAGGAGAGACTAACGGGTATTAAAGTCGCCTGCTTCATCGCTGTTGCTGCAGGTGCCTACCTGATCAGTGCCCAGGGATTGCAACAAGACGGTTCGCCTTGGGGCTTTTTCTGCGGCGGGATGTCAGCTGTGATGTATGCCGTGATGATTTACTTCAATAAGAAAGCCATTGCTATCCGAGGTCTCGAGAATGCATCGCTGCAATTGGTCTTCGCCTTCCTAATTGTGGCGATATTCGTCGGATTCAGACAGGGATTCGCGATGCAGATCGCTAACGATGACTGGCTGCCCATCCTCATGTTAGGCTTGGTGAACACCGCGATCGGCTGTTATTTATACTTCTCGGCAATCGGCAAACTGTCGGGACAGACTGTAGCGATTGTCGGCTACCTGGAACCACTGTCATCAGTTATCTTTGCTGTAGCATTGTTGAATGAAACCTTACTACCGCTGCAAGCCCTTGGAGGTTTATTGATCCTAGGCGGTGCGCTTGCCAGTGAGATACTGGGAAGTCGAGCAGGTACAGAGATCGGATCTAAAAGTGAACCAGGTCAAGAACCAAGCTGAACGACCTGAAAATATTGCCTAGAATGTTCGGGCACAGATTGATGCCCATGGGATTAGGATGTTATTCCAAACCCATGTCATGTTTGGCAAATGGCACTACCACGGGAATACCCATATGCTCGATGATATGAGTATGTATGCCGTAAACCTCCTCGATAGTATCGGGAGTCATGGTTTCCACGCCACCAAACGAGAACACCCTTGCGTCCTTGAGGAACAAGAACTTCTCGCAATACCTGATTGCCAGATTCAAATCATGGATAATGAGTATCACACAGGTATCGTGCTCCTTGGCTATCTTCCTCACTATATGCAACATCTCGTGTTGGTTATAGGGATCGAGATTACTGGTTGGTTCGTCGAGCAACAGTATGCGCGGCTCCTGTGCAAGAGCGCGTGCCAGCATCACTTTCTGAGTCTCCCCACCCGATAATTGCGAAACGTTGCGTAGTGCAAACTCCTCGAGACCCATCTTTTGGATGATATCCAGCGCAATCTCTGTGTCCTGGTGAGTTGCATCCCATTTGATGTAAGGCTTGCGCCCCAATAGCACGGTGTCAAAAACCGTCATAGAGCTATTCACTTCATTGGCCTGCGCAACATAGGCGATGTTCTGTGCCATTTGCTTCTTTGGCATCTCAAATACGTTCTTGTCGTCGACAAGCACAACTCCTTCGTCAGCATGGCAGATGCGGTCGATGCACTTAAGCAAGGTGCTTTTACCTGCGCCGTTGTTGCCCAGTACAGCAATGCACTCATTCTTAGACACAGCAAAGCTGATGTCATCCAGGGTCTTCTTAGCTGCCCTTCCGTAAGTGAAGCCTATGCCATCAACCTCAAGCATTTACCTTGAAACCTTTCAGCAGTAAGAACAGGAACATCGGCGCGCCCAAAAAAGAAGTAATGGCACCAATAGGCAGGATAACGGGTGCGATTATCAACCTGCCAAACGTATCAGCCAAAATCAGCAGAAGCGCACCGGCTACCGCAGAACTCGGAAGTAAGTACCGATAATCATTGCCAACGAACCGTCGCATGATATGCGGGGCGATGAGGCCAACGAAACTGATGATTCCCACAAAGGAAACAGCCACTGCAGCTGATAACGAGCAGATTCCCAGGCTGATGAGCATGACATTGCGCGAGTTCACTCCCAAACTCTTTGCCGTGTCAGCACCGCTCTCCATGGCATTGTAATTCCAGCGGTTAAGCAAGTAATAGAGCATTGAAGCCGCGAGCACTATCGTCAGTATGATTATCTCGGTCCAGCCAGCAGAGCCAAGGTTTCCAAACGTCCAAAAGACAATAGAGCTGATCTTGGTCTCATCCGCAAAATATTGCAGCAAAGTCAAACCACCGGCAAACAGCGAGCTCAGGGCAACACCACCCAATATAAGACCAGTGGCTCCAAGGTCCTTCCTGAAGCGCGATAAG
>DBPN01000015.1:0-2968 GCA_002305585.1 Eggerthellales bacterium UBA1419 | reverse complement strand
TGAGAAACACCCAGAGTCGAGGCTGATGCCAGCGGATTATGCAATACGCATTGCATCACAGCACCCGATGCTGCCAAAACAGCACCAACGAGGATGGCTGCCAACACACGCGGCAATCTGATGCCTAAAACCGCAGTTCTGTGCATCTGCTCTCCGCCACCGAACAACGCGCTGAGCACATCCGCAATTGGAATATTCAACGAACCGGCACTGATCGCGAACAGAGCAGTGATTAAGGTCACTGCGACGATTACAAAGAAAACCAGTCGCTTCCTGCGGATAAAGACATTGTATGCCTGCAGCCGCTCTGCTCGCTTATTAGACATCATCAGCCCAATTCAACCTTACCATAGCCATATCCAGCAGCTTCAAGCGTATTCAGATAGTCAGGGACATCCAAGAAGAATCCGAATACCTCACTCGCCTTTTCCTCAAATGAGATGTCTTTGAACTGCTCGGGATAGAGAAGGCTGGCAACGTAATAGCTATTGACTATAGGAATCTCAACATTCGAATAATAAGATGTTGAATTGGGATACTGATAAATCTGACCGTCTTTGTATGCAGCAAGCTGCGCAAAGAAATCAGGATTGCTCGTTACGTCATCCTTAACCAGATTGACGTTGCCGGCATCAAGGAAGATGATGTCCGGATTCCAGCCGAGGATCTGTTCTTTATCCACGATGAAGGCACTTTCAGCCTCAGAGACACCATTAACTACGTCCCTAGCATGTATCGCCGTAAAAACCGGATAGTTCACGTATACACCATCGATGCCGTGCGGCCCCTTGAAGGTTGCGGCAGCGCCTAGTACTGAAGGTTTCTGACTTTCCGGCACATCAATTGTCCTGGCGCTAAGGTCCGCAAGACAAGTATCGATGAAAGTGATGACCTCCTCAGCACGATCGCTGGTGCCACAGACATCACCAAGCAGACGTAAGGCCTCCTTGTAGTCATCTTCGAATAGAGTTCCCATTGGCACAGCAACTACCGGTATGCCGGTTTTACTGGAAATCTCATCAGCGAGCTCCTTAGTATAAGAACAAAGGATGACATCCGGTTGTACACTTATGATCTGTTCTGGGTAATAGTCGGTAGCTCCGGCAGCATCAGTGCCAACGAGGGGAAGACCAGCCCAAACATCTTTGTTAGCATAGGCATAAGCTTGTAGCGGCGTCACCTGGTCCGCCTTCATGCCGCCAATTCCCACTACTTTTTCTGCCAGCCCAAGATAGGCAATCATCCGTGGCGTGTTGCCCAAAGGAACTATGCGCTCAACTTGAACGGGAATCTCAACTTCGCGCCCCTGACTGTCTGTAATCACCCTTGTTTGTTTCTGTTCTGCATCTGAGACGCCAGAGCCTGATGGCTGCGAACCAGCGCTACAGGCTGGCAGCATTACTACCGCCAAGGCGATGGCTATTGTTAGCAGCAGGGTCTTCTTCAATTTGTTAAGCGTAATGATCACCACAAGTCACCCTTTCGAAACCCTTATCAGACCAGTCATTCTGCTGTCTCTTCTTGTATTTCTCAATGACGCTTCTTCTGGTATTAACTACTACCAACCTCTGCTGTAGTCTATAAAACAGTCGGTACAGACTTTCTTGCCATTTTGGATGTGGAATTTATATTCTGGAGCGGCTTCACCGCATACTTCGCAGGTCTCATTTTTAAACAGTCTGGCTTGCTGGGGAAGCTCATACTCAGGTTTACCTACAGCGAATACCTCAGCAGTGGATGCCTCAAGGATGAACTTGATCTTCTCTTCCCTCTCTGCTGTGTCGCTCAAAGGCTTTAGGATCATTCTTATCGATTGACCCGTATCCCTGTCAAAGAAGGAGAAAGCCATCTTGCCGGAAGGGCGATAGATGAGGTTTCCTTTTCCGATAGTACAACCAGTCATTACCTGCACGGCATCAACGCCACAGGCGTCATTCTCTGTAACGCAGACAACCATCTCATCACTCTTTGGTGAGAGCTTCCTAGCGAAGAACTCCTCGGCAACCTGTGAGGCCCTGAACCCAATTGCGAGTCCTGGGCACTCGTGACCGTGAAACGCCACGCACGCTTCCCACATATCTTTGTCCATGTGTGCTCCTCCCCTAACTCAAAGCTAAACGGATAATGCTCTTTGGCTACTAAGCGTTAAGATCGATTTTACTATGTTACGTATGTTTCATTCGTAACACACATATTATCACGAGTATAATTCAATAAGGCGATAGCTCGGTGAACGGCCGCTCTGGCAATCTGCCATTTGGAAATTATCGCCATCTGATAAGGTATCCGCAGACTTGCGGCCATTCTCTCGTGGTTGGCTGATACAATTCCAACGCTTATTAGGACCTATGCAAAATACATTCCCTCATTACTGTTGCGAAAGAAGACAGCCTCTGCTGAATGAGAGGATGCCGGAACCGTTATAATTCCTGTAATCAAAATCAATTTATCAGGAGTTTTTGACAATGACTAAAAGATTTCAGGCCTCACTTATGCTCGGCTTGGCTGGATGCAGCTACGGTCTATTTCTCACCTTAATGAAAATCGCCAATATGAATGGCTATATGCGAGATGACCTGATGGTGGGCCAGTATCTCAGTGCCGCAGTGATTTTAGGTGTTGTGGTTCTGTTCAGATACCGTGTCAAGGTCCGTTTTTCTCAGATGCTACGTCTGGGAATTGTGGGCGTATTTGGCTTCGCCTGCAGTTTTTGCATGTACGAAGCAGTCGCCCTGACCAACACCTCTTTGGCGGTCACAATGCTCTTCCAGTATGTCTGGATGGGCATTCTCATCGATTGTGTGATTCGAAAGAGCCTGCCTTCTCCGCGCATCATCGTGGCCACAATCCTGGTGATGGTGGGAACACCATTTGCCGCAGGCGCTATCAGCGGCTCGGGTTTCACGATGCCGCTGGCAGGATTTGCCTGGGGCATGGGAGCAGCTCTCAGTTATGCGGGAATGTTGGT
>DBPN01000041.1 GCA_002305585.1 Eggerthellales bacterium UBA1419 | reverse complement strand
ACGGCGACAACCATGGCGGACAAGGCAACCACGGCGGAGGCGCCAGGTGAGAATTGCTGTTCTCAGCGGTAAGGGCGGTACGGGAAAGACCTTCGTCTCGGTCAATCTCGCCGTTGCAGCCAACAATGCCTGTTACGTTGACTGTGACGTAGAGACACCCAATGGCAGGTTGTTCCTTGATGACGGCAGTGAGTGCGCAGTGAGGAAAACGACAGTCCTTTCGCCGATGTTTGATAAAGATGCCTGTACAGGTTGTCGATCCTGTGTCGATTTCTGCGCTTTTGGCGCGCTCGCTCTAGTAGGTGGTACACCGTTACTCTTTGACGAGGTCTGCCATTCCTGTGGCGGTTGTCGCATGGTGTGCAACTACAGTGCCATCAGCGAGCAGCCGCGCCAGATTGGTCAGACTGAGAGTTCGATGCGCAAGGGTTTGCACGTCCTCAGTGGCAGGATGGACGTGGGACAGAGCTCTGGTATTCCTGTGATACAAGATCTGCTGGCACAGGCAAACAACCCACTCATCATCATCGACTGCCCGCCTGGCACGGCCTGCTCGGCCGCTGAATGTGCCAGGCATGCCGACTATTGCCTGATAGTTGCGGAGCCAAGCCTCTATGGAACGCACAACCTGCAGATGGTGCATGAGATGATCATTGCTCTGGATAAACCATGCGGAGTAGTGATGAACAAAGTTGTTGATCTGGAGAATCCCGCTGAACAGTATTGCGCTCAGCAGGGGCTTGAGGTGTTCACGCGTATTCCTTTCGATCGGGATTTGGCCAGGAATTTGGCCGAAGCCAAGGTAATGGTCGAAGAGGATGAGAAATACAGCTTGCTGTTCCACTCACTGTTGGAGCGCGTACAAGGGCAGGTGATGGCATGACGCAGCCGATAGACCAACCCGTGACGCAGCCAGCGGAGCAGCTGCTTATCCTCAGTGGCAAGGGCGGAACCGGTAAGACCACTGTGGCCAGTGCCTTCATTGCGCTGTCAAAGACGCCTGCGTTTGCCGACTGCGATGTTGATGCCCCCAACCTACATATCTCTACTCACGCAACAGCAATACCAACCATCAGTGATTTCCACGGAATGCCTCGAGCTCATATCGATAGCAGCCTCTGCATTTCCTGTGGCTTATGTCAGCAGAGTTGCCGCTTTGATGCCATCAGCGAATCCTGCGGAGCATACAGCGTGGACCGTATCGCCTGTGAGGGTTGCACTGTCTGCCAGCTAGTTTGCCCGGTGGAGGCCATCGAGATGACACCAGAAGTGACAGGATGCACTATTGTCCACGCAGACGCTCAGCAGATCTTCTCAACCGCGCGCCTGAAGGCTGGTGCGGGAAACTCGGGAAAGCTGGTGTCTCAGGTCAAACGCAACCTGTTGGCTGGAATCGAAGGCTTGGAGCTATCGACGACCAGTAACCAGAGCTTTGCCGTTATCGATGGCTCACCTGGTATCGGTTGTCCGGTCATTGCCTCACTGGCGGCAATCGATATGGTGCTCGTGGTCTCCGAGCCAACAATCTCGGGTGTCTCGGACCTTGAGCGCGTGCTGGCTATTATCGGGCGTTTCAACTTACCCGCTGCGGTGTGCGTGAACAAGGCAGACTTAGATGAGGAGCAGGCCGTACAGGTCGTCAGTCTATGTGAAGCGAACAGGATTCCCTTTGTAGGCAGCATTCCCTACAACCACGCCATGGCCAAGGCAATCAGTGAAGGCCAGGTTCCCCGTAGCGAGGAGCTTGAGATGATTTATGAACGTACAGTTCAAATACTGTTCAGATAAGCAATAAGACAACGGTGGCACTTGAAAGGAAAAGCAATGGAAAGAGTAGCAATCGCAACAGACGGAGCACAGGCAACAGGTCATTTTGGCCATTGCGAGGGATTCACAATCATCGATGTTGAGGATGGCAGGATCGTTGACAGGCGATTCATCCCCAATCCCGGTCACAAGCCTGGCTTTTTACCGATGTTCCTTGGCGATCAGGGAATCAATACGGTAGTGAGTGGTGGCATGGGTGCTATGGCAGTCAATCTGTTCAACGAACGCGGCATCGATGTTATCATTGGTGCTGTGGGCTCAGTCGATGATGTCATGGATCAGTATCTGGCAAAGACGTTGGTCTCGACGGGCTCGGTCTGTGAGCATCACGAGCACGAGCACGAATGCGGAGAGCACAACTAGGATCAGGTGCACGATTGTAATCAGCCGTTCAATCGTGATAGTTTGTTGCAGCAGTCAATTTCAAGTCAGTTGTGTCCAAATCCTATTAACTGGGAGGTGAGCTGTGTCCAGGCCGATAAAGGCGCGAAGAGTATGTCAACTTCCTATCGTCAGCGAGTTTGGACCAGCCGGGTTCAGGCGGCGATGTGATGCCGTGATTATGACTATCGACGAATACGAGACAATCTACCTCATCGACCATGAGGGAATGAGCCAGCAGGAATGCGCCGACCAAATGGGTGTGGCGCGTTCCACTGCTCAGGCAATCTACAGCGCGGCCCGCAAGAAGATCTCGATCTGCCTGGTGGAGGGCAGGGTTCTGCGCATCGAGGGCGGCGACTACGAGATCTGCCAAGGTGGGCGTAAAAGCTGCTGCAAGCGAAGGCAATGCGAGCGGCTTGAGGTAGCGGACTCTTCAGACTAATCTTATCTTTCGATTATCTTTTCCTAATAAACGCGTAATCCCCTTACAATATGATTATTAACGCCGGTTGAGCTTGTCGTCGGGTACTTGGGTCTGCCATGCACCGCTGCAGCATGTCTTGACGACGGTTCGAGTTACTGGAAAGAGGTGTCATGCGCAAGATTGGGTTGAGGATGATTATCATCCTTGCGCTTACACTGGTTTTTAGCCTGTCATTCACTGGCTTTATCATCTTTGACCAATATTCCGTAAGTAAAAGAGGTCAGGAGTCCCTCGTAGAGGAGGCGCGGCTCTTCGCTGATGCTATGGATGCTGTCTGGAAATTCATGGACTTTGCTCAAAACCGTTACAACGATGATTCAGAGGAGTTCTATCAGGAATCGAATCTCTATTGTGCTATCGTTGGAAAAAGCGTAGGAGCTATCTTCTCGGCCGATAACGATTATAAGATCCGCTATACAAACTTCAACCCGCGAAACATCCTTGATACTCCCGATGATTTTGAGACTAAAGCCATGACGGTCTTCAAGAATAATCCCTCAACCAGAGAATACTATGGTATTGCTGAGTTTGACGGGCAGGACGTGTTCCGTTATGTACAGGCTCTGGAGGTCGAGGAAAGCTGTTTGGATTGTCACGGTGACCCAGTAGGGGAGCTGGATGTTACAGGTCATGAGAAAGAGGGCTGGACGTTAACTTCCATGGGCGGTGCGATTAGCATCATCATGCCTCTGGATTTCTACGATTCAGCAATCAGGGATAGCACCAGAAACGATCTATTCTATGTGATTGTCAACACCACTATTGTGTTCTCGCTGATCTTCCTAAGTATCACATTCTTTATCCTGCGACCTTTGGATCGCATCAAGGAATCGGTGGGACAGCTGCGCCAAGGGGAATTCGCACCCATATCTACCGAAGGATATCAGGCGCGCGAGATCAACGAGTTAATCGAGGGCTTCAACGATATGGCCAAGGATCTCAAGTCTTCATACCTCAGCCTCGAAGAACAGGTTGACAGCAGAACCCAACAGCTTATCCAAGCAAATGAGACTCTGGAACAATTGAATGATCGCCTGGTGCAAGAAGTCAAATACAAGTCCGACTTCCTCTCAATGGTAAGCCATGAGCTACGTACTCCTTTGACGTCTATCTTGGTTCTAGCCCAATTGCATAAGGAGGAGGCTGCGACCAGACATAATGTTAAACTACAGCGTGCTTGGGTAGAAATTGAGAAGAACTGTCACAGTCTCTTGGGCATGATAAATAATATGTTGGGAATCGCTCGTTCCGATGCCGGTACAGAGCAAGTGAATTTGGATTTCATGGATCTGGGTGATGTGGTTAGTTCGCTTAAGACAACGGTTCTGCCAATAGCTCAAAGCACTGGCGTGAGTTTTACCAGCCAAATCGACAGCGATGTGCCATTGGTGCGCGGAGATTTTGAGAAGACTCAACGCATGTTGGAGAATCTCGCTCATAACGCCATAAAATTCACTCCCGAAGGCGGGCAGGTTAAACTGCAGATCCAATACGATAAGGAGACAGATTCTGTCCTTATCCGCATGGCAGATACTGGCATGGGTATAGCCCAGGAGGACCAGGAGCGTATCTTCGATCGATTCGTTCAGCTTGATTCGGGGATTACACGTAGATTCAATGGAAGCGGTCTGGGATTGGCTCTGGTTAGGGACTATGCCACTATGCAGGGCTATGAAGTATCGGTTAAAAGTGTTCTTGGAGAGGGAAGCACTTTTGTGATCCGCATACCTTCAGAGGCACTAGTGATACAGGGATCGGAAGGGGAGAAAGCCGATGATGAATAAAGCGAGACAGGGCAAGGTGATGCTTATCGATGACGAGAAGAGCCTGCACATGGCTCTTGAGGAACTGCTCACAAATAATGGCTACGAATTTTGTGGTGCCCTCAACGGTCAAGAGGGGCTACAGATGCTTCGCGACGAGCGACCCGATCTATTGCTCTTAGACGTCATGCTTCCAGATATCAACGGCTTTGATATCTGCGCCCAGATTCGCGAGGAGGGACGGCATATCCCCATCATATTCCTCACCGCTAAAGGCGATATTGTTGATAAGAGCATTGGCTACAAGGCTGGTGGCGATGACTATATGACCAAACCATTTGACTCTGCCGAGTTGCTGTTGCGCATACTGGCCGGTATCCGCCGTCACGAGGGCAATCTGGATGTGTTGAAGAATCAACATCGCGAGGATTCTTTTGTCGTGGGTGATCTTGAGCTGAGGTTCCTTGAACATGAGGCCTATGTGAGCGGTAAGCCGGCTCACTTGACTTCTAAGGAGTTTGATATCCTAGCGATGTTGGCTACAAATGCCGGCACTGTCTTCACTCGTGATCAGATCTACGAGGAGGTCTGGGGTGAAGAAGCTTATAAGGGTCAGAACAGTATCACTGTCTTTGTGCGTAAGATCCGCGAGAAGATCGAGCAGAACCCCTCAGAACCAAAGTATCTGCTAACTGTGCATAGGATCGGCTATAAGATCCCAGAGAGCGTCAGTTAATAACTTCTTAATAAATGCATAATAACTTGATAACGGAAAGGTAAGTTCACCTTATCCTAATCAATCCTAGTCCCCATATATACTTCTTTACGAAGGGTAACAGGTCCAAGGGGAATCTCATTCAAGCATATCCATCAGTCATTTTGAGGTAACCAGATGCAAGCCTGTGCCTGAACTTAACCTGCAAGGACCCAAATAAGGGGAAGGGAGAGGAAATGAGTGAAGATATGAAACTGATGACAGGTTTCAGTCGTCGCAATTTCATCAAGGGCGCAGCAGTCTTGGCTGCTACCGGCGCACTTGTCGGCTGCTCCTCCGGCTCAAAAGAGCTCGAGAAGACCGATGAACCGGCTGTGACGGAAAGTCCGGATGAGATCTATTCCGGTGTATGCCGAGGAAACTGTGCGGGAGGGTGTTTCTTGAACGTACACGTTCGAGATGGAGTAGTTGTCCGCACCACAGCACGCGATCTGCCAGACACGCGCTACAATCGTATTTGCACCAGAGGCTTAACCCATTCGGGAAGAATCTACAGCGCAGACCGCTTGCTGTATCCGATGAAGAGAACTGGTGAGCGTGGCACTGGCGAGTTTGAGCGTATTAGTTGGGATGAGGCAATCAATACCATAGCCGAGAAGTGGCAGGGACTGGTTGATCAATACGGTACAGAGGCCATGGCAATGTATACCGGTTCTGGAAACTATGCCCTTTGCAGCGGCGTGGCCTTTGGCTCAGCTGTTAGTAGGTTTACCAGCATCATGGGCTCTTCGACTATTCCCCTGAATGTTGACGCAGCTGTAGGTCGAGCGATGGGCATCATTGCTGGTTTTGGTCCCTATGGACAGAACAATGAGCCGGCAGACTTCGCTAATTCTAAGACCATCATCTGTTGGGGCGCCAATCCCACTATCTCTCAGCCACAGGTTATGCACTTTATCCTTGAGGCTAAGGAGCAGGGTACCAAATATATCGTCATTGATGAGATATTCAATGCCAATGCTGCCAAGGCTGATGTTTTTATCCCCATCAAAGCAAGCACTGACGGTGCAATGGCCTTCAGCGTACTGAATGAGATCCTGACTCAGGGCTGGTATGACGATGAGTTTGTTCGCGCTCACACCAACTCACCCTTCCTCGTGAAGGAGTCAGATGGCATGTTCCTGCGCATGAGCGATCTTGGTGTTGAGCCCACTGAGGGTCCAGTGAATCCAGCGACCGGTCAGCCTACTATGATTGATCCAGAAGTTGTCTGGGACGAGGCAAGTGATTCAGCGGTCGTACTCGCCGAAGCGCAGGCCCCTGCCATTGAGGGCGTAACAGAGGTCAACGGTATTGCTGTCAAGACAGTATTTGCCATCATGAAGGAACAGGCGGCACAGTATCCTATTGATAGGGTGACGACGATCACTGGCGTTCCTGCCGAAACCATTAAAGAGCTAGCTCGCATCTATCATGAGGAAGGCCCCGTAAATACCTATACGATGTTTGGCTGCGACCATTACCTCAACGGCCATTATAACTACTGGCCCATAGCCGCTCTGGGAATCTGCACCGGTAATGTTGGCAAGCCAGGAGCTGCTACCGGATTCTGTGAGCTGATGCCCACTAACATCACCAACTTCATGACGGCTTATCCGCTTGATTCTGCTGGTAATCCACCCAAGGGTCCCGGTAGGGCGATAGTCGTCAAAGAGGTTGGCAATGTGGTAGATACCGGCACATATGTTGGTCAAGAGCTTATCTTAAAGGGCGTTTACGTCACCAATACCAACCCGCTTTCGACTATGACCAATCGCAACTATATGGAGTCTTGGTTCAAAAAGCTGGAGTTCATCGTTGTTGCTGATATGTGCATGACCGAGACAGCGACCTATGCCGACATCGTGTTACCTGCTGCTCATTGGTTTGAGCAAGTCGACGCTTACACCAGTTTTGGTACCGCACCGTATATCCTTTGGCAGGATAAGGCCATCGAGCCCGTTGGTGAGGCAAAGCCAGACTTTGAGATCTACCGTCTGCTCTGCGATAAGATGGGCTATGGTGAGTATTGGGATATCGAGCCCGAGGAATTCATCGCGGCAGCCATCGACTCCGAGGGCGCAAAGGCTCTTGGTATTACCTTCGATACGTTGAAGGAAGAGAAATCCGCCAGAATCCTTCCTGGCGATGGAGAGTTCATCAGCTTTGAGGGCGGTAACTTCCTCACTGCAACCGGTCGTGCTCAGTTCTATCAGGAAATCGTTACACCAGACTACTTCATTGGCCAGACTATTGACGAATCCAAGGAGAAGAAACCCTATTGGGAGCCCGCGAAGTATGCGGATGAGAATAGTGAAGCGCGTCAGGGCAGCTATCCTTTCCATATGCTATCTGAACATATGCGCACGCGCACACATACTCAATGGTGGGAGTGCCGTTATCTGGACGAATTCACACCTGAGCCGATTGTGTGCATCAATCCTGAAGATGCCGCCAGCCTCTCCATCAACGAAGGTGATTCAGTGAAGCTATTCAACGATCGCGGCTTTGTTGTGATGAAGGCTGTACTCAACGCCGGTTTACCAAAGGGTACTGTGAGTTCGGGTAGAAGTTTCCAGGCTGATGAGTTCATCGATGGACACTTCGCAAGTCTTCCCTCAATCGAGTTCAACCAGGTGTGCGCCAATCAAGCTTTCAACGATGTTGCCGTTGCTATCGAGAAAATTTAAGGAGGGTGATTTAGATGACTCGTTATGGTATGGCTATAGATATGGCGCGTTGCTTTGGTTGTCAGACATGTGCAGCAGCTTGTAAGATTGCCAATAATCTTCCGGCAAATCTCGCATATAACGTTGTGCATACGATTGGCGGTACTGCAATCGATACGGCAGCTGGAACGTTTCCAAATTGCACTTTGGATTTTCGTCCCGTTCAGTGCCAGCACTGCGAGAATCCGGTTTGCGTTTCTGTGTGCCCCACCGGCGCGACTTTCCAGGATGAAGACGGCATTGTTGGCGTTGACAACGAGCTGTGCATCGGTTGCGAATCCTGTATCAAGGCTTGCCCGTATCACGTTCGCACGTTGTTGGCCACAGAGCCAGAATACTATTTGGACGTAGTTGTTGGCGAGTTCGACGCTCCCACGCACAAGACCGGTACCGTTGAGAAGTGCACATTCTGCAAGAACCTCATCGACCGCGGCGAGGAGCCGGCCTGCATGCAACTGTGTCCCGGTAGAGCCAGATATTGGGGAGACCTTGACGATCCAGAGTCCGAAGTCTCAAAGGCAATCGTAGGACGCGAGTATGAGTTCTATCTTGAGAGCGAAGGTACTAAGCCTAAGGTTTACTACCTGAAGTAATCTTACGGTAAGTGAGTAAGCAACAACAAATGTACCTGGTGCTTGGAATCAGGCGCCAGGTACAACCGATAGCTTCAAACCAGAAAGGTCGGACATGGCACATCAAGAGTCTGCTTCTCTGCGCAAAGCGATAGCGAGCAGCGATCTCTGCACTCTGTTCGCAGTAGCTTTCCGCTTCCCGGATGAAGCCCTGGCGGATGCACTTTGCTCAGGCACATTCATGTCTGATCTCATCGACTGTCTAAATGAAGCAGAAGCTCCTGACAATGAAATTCAAGAAACCAAAGAGTTGCTCTCGCAAATGATGCTGGACTGTGATCCGGTTGGGCTTCTTGCAGAGATGAGAAGGGAACATTCACGACTATACGACATTCCCGGGAAATTCACCAAGATCCATATCTTCGAAGGTCCATTCCGCTTTGTTGCCGATGGGCAAAAAGGTAAGCCATCATTATTCCTCTCTCCAATCACCGCAGATGTCAAGAAACAGATGATCGAAGCGGGTGTGATCCCAAAGAATCACGAGCATGAGCCGGTTGATAGCATCTACAGTGAGCTGGAATTCATGGCTTTCATGTTGGCTCAGTTCAGTGAATCGCTACGAATCGGTGATGACTCGATTCAATTGGAGTGGGCGAATAGGATCAAGAGATTCAAGCAGGAGCATCTGGAGAAATGGGTTCCAGACTTCATGGAGAAAACCGTGCAGGAGGCCAGTGCTGCTTCCTATAAGAATCTTGCCCTGATTGCTGGCATTGCGATGGAATACATTCTAAGAGAGGACTCCTAGCATGAAGTTTCTAATAGTCTTACTTTGTTCAATAGCCGCAGTCTTTTTCTTAAAGAAACTAATAAAGAGATTGCCTTGGCTGTTCTATTTGTTGGCTGTGGTTATGGATGTGCTGTTCATTGTCAGTGACATGTTCGCATTCCCGGCTATTGTCCATAATATGATTTTTACTCTCATGCAGAAGTCCACGCTCTCGTTAGCCCTATTTGTCATCGTCATGTA
>DBPN01000048.1:35095-38182 GCA_002305585.1 Eggerthellales bacterium UBA1419 | reverse complement strand
CGGGTGCTGCCGTTGCCGAGGGTTCGGCTGCTGCCGCGGCTACGGGTGCTGCCGTTGCCGAGGGTTCGACTGCTGCCTCGGCTTCGGGTTCGACTGCTGCTACATCCTCGATCGCAGCTGCACTCGCGTTCGTAGTCGCGGTCACCTCGGTGTTAGTCGCAGGCAGCGACAAACCGGCGATATCACCAACCGAGAATTCGATGTAGGCAGACACTCCCGCGCGTCGGGCATTTTCCTCGGCAGCTCGCACGGCCACAGGATCGATATCGCTGGCGTAAATCAAGGGTAGTCCACCATTTGCGCAGCGCTGCTCTTCCTTCTCCGCAGCTGACTCTGCCTTGCTGTCAGCTTCCTCTACCAGACGGTCCCACAGATCCGCATCATGTTTGAGCCAGCCGGTGCATCCCCAATGATCCCTGAGTATCCCGGGAGCAACGTCCAGCGCGATCATCGCAGCCTCAATCGCCAAGGTGCCCGACCCGCAGAGCGGATCGATGAAGGACCAGACTTGTTCGCGTCCCTTCTGATACCAGGGCATATCCCAGCCAGAAGCAAGTATCATCGTTGCCGCGAGATTTTCCTTCAGAGGCGCCTCCACACCTTCAGCGCGACGATAGCCGCGTCTGTGCAGGGGCTCTCCGCTCAAATCCAAAGCCACCGTCGCACGCTTAGCTCTCAACGCGACGTTGATGCGCACGTCAGGGCGGTCGCGCACTACCGAGGGCCGCTCGCCACACTGTTGTCGCAGACGGTCGACGACGGCGTCCTTAACGCGCATAGCGATAAAACGCGTGTCACGCAGTTCGTCGTTGACTCCGCGAGCATCCACCGCGATACTGCCCGAAGCTGGCACGTGTTCCTCCCACGGGAGCGCGACGATGCCCTCATAGAGCTCATCGGCATCGGTGGCTGCAATACGATCCAGTATCAGCAGGACCCTACTTGCCGAGCGCAGCCAAAGCAACGCCCGATAGGCAACTTCGATATCACCAAAGAACGCGACCCCTGAAACCAGGGGTCGGATGCGCTTTGCTCCCAAGGCTGCGAGCTCTGCAGATAAGACCTTCTCGGCACCTTTGGCACAGGTGGCAAACAGCTCATTCACTATCCTGCAAATCCCTCCACGACCCAGGTACCGCTCCTGGCGTCCTTATAAATGGTAATCAAACCCAAACCCTGCGCGTCTTCCAACAATTGGTTGAATGAGCGGTAGCCGTATGAGGATTCGCTGAACTGAGGCTGCTTGCGACGAATGGTGTCCTTGACTAACGATGCATGCATCCGTTCGATATTCTCGCGCTGCAGAGCCTCGATAGTCTCCAGCAACAACTCCAGCGCCTTGCGTTTCTCACCGGGCACCGCGTCAGGCACCACTGGTGCGCCTGCAGGTTTGCCGATATCCTCATAGTAGATGAACTCATCGCAGTTCGCTGCCAGCAGGTCACTGGTCGAGTCACGCATACCAACACCAATGACCGTCTTGCCGTTCTCCTTGAGCTTGGACACCAGAGGTGAGAAATCGGAGTCTCCACTAACTACCACGAATGTGTCGATGTAGTCCTTAGTATGGCAGAGCTCCATCGCGTCAACCGCCAAGTGGATATCTGCCGAGTTCTTGCCCGTACGACCACGATCGGGGATCTCGGTCAACTCGATACCCAGCTCGTGCAGTTTGCCTACAGCATCGGGAAAGCGTTGCCAGTCGGAGTAAGCGCGCTTGGCTACCAGCTTGCCCTTCTCAACCAGACGCTCCAACACCATACGCATATCTGGATTCACAACCGTCTTGCGCTTGCCGCCACCCTTAGGCGTGATACCTAAGGCCAGATTCTCATAATCTATGAACACTGCCAATGAGTGCGCGTTGTCAACCACTGCAGCCTCTCTTCCTTTTCTTTCAGCCATCAGCTTGGTCTCTACTGTGGCTTTTCCTCTGCTGCCCCGTCAGTTGCTCCGGCAGAATTACTACCGTTGAAATGCGAGCGAAACGCCTCAGACCTCTCACTCACTGCATTTGCGATGCGATCGGTTATCGAGATCTCGTTCCTGCGATCAGGACCCCAGAACACCAGCGCCAGCATGTCTGGACCCACATGTGAGCCGATCACCGGACCAATGGAGGTAGACCAGATGGCAGGAGTCCTGTCCATCTTCAGCACCTGCTCCTTCAAGGAGATTAGCTCCTTCTCGGCATCGGCAGAAGCCACCAGCATCGAATCGCTATACTCACTGGCAGTATGCTCGGCATAAATGTGCAGCAACTGTTTAATCGCCTTCTTGCGACCGCGCGCAACGCTATGAAAAGCCAATCGGCCAGTGAGATCGATAGTCAGTATCGGTTTGATGTCCAGCTTGGCTCCGGCAATAGCCGCCATGTTGGGTATCCTGCCACCCCTGCGTAGTGTCTCTAAATCCGGCAAGGTGAAATAACCGTGCACGTAATAGCGCGCTTCTTCGGCCCAAGCCACCAGCTCCTTAGCGGTCAACCCTCTATCCAGCTGGCGGATAGCCTCCATCACCAGCAATCCCTCGGCAGCCGACGCCAGCAGCGTGTCGACGATATACAGCTCTGCCTGAGGATACTTCTCCCGTGTGTCGGCCAGCACTTGGATTGCTGTCTCATATGTTCCCGAGAGCCCCGAACTGAATAGCAGGAAAACTGTGGGCACGCCACTTTGCGCGGCGCGCTCGAAAGTCTCAACGATATCGGCATATGGTACTTGCGAAGTCTGTGGCTCCTCGCCCTTGCGCATGCGGCCATAGAACTCGTGCGGAGGGATTGAGACACCAAGGTCATCAAGATGCTCGCCATCATCCATGAAATAGGCGAACTTCATCACTTCGACATCAAAGGAATCGACCAGTTCTGCTGGAAGGTCACAACATGAATCAATCACAACATTACAGCGGCGATCTCTTGTAGCCAATATAGTTCCTCTCTGATGTAGCCCAACAGGTAGGTCTTGGGCAGAAATCACATCCGATAAGTGTAACGTACAACTGGCAGCTTCAATCGCGCGCGGACTTCATCTCCGTCAGTTTTTCGTATTATTTGCCACTTGGCGGGCTATCGGTGGCAATGGTCGC
>DBPN01000048.1:31189-35072 GCA_002305585.1 Eggerthellales bacterium UBA1419 | reverse complement strand
TCTGCCAGTCAATCGGAAGTGCAGAGTAGTGTGAAACTGCCATAGTCGGGCCTGAATCCCCTCTTGTGATTGTCTATGCGCTCTATTCGATATTTTAATATATTTATGCTATTTATTCTAAGCTCATAAATAAGAATCGTCTGTTTTTGAGCAAAATTGCAAGTAGTGCGAAATCTAAGGAGATATATCTATGCGATATGTGCAAAATTGCAAGTAGTGCGAAACTGCCAGCATTCCGTTGCTATGCATACATCGCACTACCTGCTTTTTTGCACACNNCCTATATAGACTTGATACCGTATCAGATACCCGCTATTTGACAGTGAAGTCCTTTGTCGCAATCAGAGTGTCGCAATCAGAGTGTCGCCGTCAAAGCGCAACCAATCGTGGCACTCTACTGTGACAACCGAACTGTCATCTAGGATGAAAGCCGATGAGACCATGACCGTTGCTCCGGGTTTTATGTCCTTCATAGAAGATTCGTGATCATAGGAATCATCAGAGAACGATATGGTTGCTGTTGATAGCTCAACCCCATTTTGGAAGGCCTGAGGCCTGATAGCGACGAGGAAGCTTGTTGGCTCTTCGCTATTGTTGGTGAAGGAGTAGTTGACAATCAATGCTTTCTTACCTTCGTAATCTTCACCGATCCTTGAGTCTTCGATGCCTACGGCATAGTCACTTTCTGCAATCTTCTCCTCTGCAATTGCTTCCTCGTTCGCTACAGCAGGTTCTGAATCAGAGCTTGAACCTGATGCGCTCGACGATCCTCCACCGCAACCAAAGAGTGCGAACATCAATGTGAAGCAAAGAATACCCGTGATTATCCCCTTGGANNCCAACACGTTGAGCTTCTTCGGAGGCTCGTTACACTCCCAGACCCATCTCACTTGGTGAGATACATTACGCTCATTACGGCAATCCTCCAGCTAGCTAACAAAGAATAGCAGCGACATGAAGCCAGTATTTCATTAGCTCGCAGCTGAATCTATCATTGCCGACAGCACATTCTGCCGCATCTATGGTCGTTATTTAGTCCATGCTATCTGCATATGTTGAGCATCCGTGTTGAGCATTCGCCCGTGGCGATCAGCTTATCCCTGAAAGTTGAGTTTGCTGGTACTCATCACTATGAAGGGAGTCTGCACCCGCTATCGCAATACCTGTGAGAATGAATGAGATAAGTATTACAGATATAACCTGCAGGACTCTGTGCTTCACTGGCAGTAAGTTGGATACCAGATGTCCAAAATCAGTAAGCAGCACATATAAGGGTGTAACAACCAATAGAAGCAATGACAGATACTGCAACGCGCTAGCCATCCAATCCCGGCTGAAGGGCTCAAAGGGCTGATTGAGTATCATGGCAATGGTAGCAACAGCCAATGTGAAGAAAGTGACGTTCGCCACGATCAGCCAAATGATCCATAGAGCTTTGCCCAGCCTGCGATTTCGTGACATGTGCGATGCGTGTGTAACCCCACAACGCTGGCGACTCAGAACCTCCTGCAACTCGCCCACGCTCTTGAAGCGTAGACCGGGATCGAGCTTTGTGCAGGTATCAATTATCCTGCGCAATGATTCAGGGATTCGAGCGTCCCAGAGCAAATTGCCATTGGCGTCACGCTGAGGATCGAAGCCGGTAAGCAGATAATAGAGTAGCAACCCCAGTGCATAGATATCCGTGCGTTCATCTGTCTGACGAAACCCATACTGCTCGGGTGCGGCATAAGCACGAGTACCCCAATGATGGGTATCTGTATCCTTTCCCTCCTTGAAGGTGCGCGCGATACCAAAATCGATTAGTTTGGCGCTGTCCGGACAAAGTAGCACATTTGAAGGATTGATATCGCGGTGTATTATCGGACCACCTGTTGCGTTATGCAACTCCTGCACAGCTTGGCAAAGCTCGGTTAAGATGCGCATGGCCGTCTCTTCTTGTAAGGATCCATTTTGGCTGACCAGCTCACGGGCTGTAGGTCCCTGCAGATACTGCATGATGACCACATCCTGATCGCAGATGGAGTAGCAGTTGAATATACGCGGAAGATAAGGGCTGGCTATTGTCTGCAGTAACCGATATCCGGTGCCCAATCCCGTATCACGACTAAATTGCTTACGCACGAACAGATTGTCGTTACGGTCATAAACCAGCTCGGTCTTCTCGGCAGGAGTAACCTTGAGGATTTTTGCAACGGTAAAGGAGTTGTCGTAGTCAACCGCCCACACCAAAGCTGCAAGGTCATCCATGTACGCTACTCCACTGCCTCGCCCATGATGGTCTGCTCGTTAAAGCGGTATAACTCTTCATCGGCGGAGAAGAGCGTGTAACCGTGGTTCAGGCAGAAGATGATTATCGCATCGCGACGGTTCCTACAATAAAGATGAAATGGCTAGTTTTATCATACAGGCTGCTACAATTACCAACACCTTGGCATAAGCCTCAGTTCCAACATTCTCTATCGCCGGATCTGCTAGTGGATCCAATGCCTGAGATTCGCAACAATGGTCTATGTTGACGATTCGGACCGAAAACTTATACTCCTGGTTAAACAGATAACATCGTCTTGATGATTGAGATCTCAAATGACCGAGATGCAGGTGAAGAACAAGAAGCTGCTGGTGGTTGCCCTGATGGTGACGTTATTCCTCGCTGCCATGGAGGCTACCATCGCCGCGCTGGCCACTCCAACTATCGCCCGTCAGCTGAACGGCTTTGACCTCATGAGCCTCATCTTCTCGTCATTCTTATTGGCATCTGCACTCTCAACTCCGATCTTTGGCAGGCTGGCCGACCTCTTTGGTCGCAAGCGGACGCTGAGCATAGGCATCATCATCTTCCTGCTGGGTTGTCTGCTCTGCGGACTTTCGATGAGCATGCCATTCCTCATCGCCTCGCGTGCCATTCAGGGCATAGGCGCGGGCTCGATCTACACGTTGGTGAACACCATAGCCGGTGACGCATTTCCCATCGAGGAGCGAGCAGGACTAATGGGGGCTTTGGGCTCGGTGTGGGGGATCGCTGGTTTGCTCGGACCACTATTTGGCGGCATGCTTATCGAGCTTCTGTCGTGGCACTGGGTCTTCCTCATCAACATCCCTCTTGGCATCCCCAGTTTGATCCTGCTCAATCTGTCTCTCTCCGAGCGCTTCGACCGTACGTATGCTCGGCAGCATCGCAACGATTACAGCGGTATCTTTACCAAGCTCACCATCTTCATCAATATCATCAGCTTCATGGTTTGCATCGTGATGCAGGGCCTGGATGTCTATCTGCCGTTGTACCTGCAAAACGTACTGGGAAAGAGCGCGATGACCTCGGGATTCGCCATGTTGCCGATGTCACTTTCCTGGCTGGTGATCTCAATTGTGATGGGCAAGCTACTCATCCGCCTTGACGGCAAATTGCTTATACTCGTCGCAGGAATCTGGTTGGCATTGTGTGGCGTTCTCTTTGTGCTAATGGATACAACTACCAACATGTGGGTAGCCGTGTTGTTCATCTTCTTGGCCGGATTTGGTATTGGCGGAGTATTCACTGCAACAAATGTCATCATCCAGGAATCGGTGGAGTTCCACAAACGCGGCACTGCGATGGGCGTGATCAGTTTGACCCGCACTCTGGGGCAAACGTTGGGCATCAGCGCCCTTGGTGCTGTGCTCAACTTTCAGCTGACGACATTTTTTGCAGAGCGCGGCTTGACCGATATCAATCCGAGTAACCTTTACGATTCTGGCTCGGCTGCCTCTGCGCTACCCACAGAGCTGGTGGCAACTGCCCTCAACAACTCATTGGATGCGTTGTTCTGGATGATGTTGGCGTTATCGGTGGTAATGGTTGTGGCAACGTTGCTCATGCCGCGCATCCAGCTTAAAGCAACTG
>DBPN01000048.1:20808-31146 GCA_002305585.1 Eggerthellales bacterium UBA1419 | reverse complement strand
ACCAAAGCTTGCGGCTCTAGCGAAACTTACAGCTCAATCGACCAGCCATCGGTGACACCAACAACCTGCTTGAGCTCATCGAATACCTCCTCAGGTACCGGATCATCGACATTCATCAAGACTATGGCTTCGCCTTGGTTGTCGGGCATCACGCCAATCTCCATCGATGAGATGTTAATGTTAGCGTTACCCAAAACGGTGCCGATCTTACCCAGCTTACCAGGAGTATCCTCATACTTCATCACCAGGACGTACTTGCCGGGGATGAGGTCGAGTCGGTATCCGAGAATCGATACGATACGATTAACACCATCCAGACCGCTGGTGGTTACGCCAACCTCAACCGTCTGATTGCCAGCTCTTGCCACCAGGCTCACCATGTTGTTGTAATCATGATGGACGGGGTCGGTACTTACGCTAACCTTAAGACCACGCTGCTCGGCAATATAGGCCGCATTGACAAAGTTGACCGCCTCATCGCTGCTTTGCGAGAAGATGCCGCGCAGTGCCGCAGTTGCTAAGACTGAGACATCATTCTTGGCAATCTCACCAAAGGCCTTAACCTCGAGTGATGAGATACCCTCGCGAGCCAGCTGAGCCAAGAACATACCCGCTGTCTGACAGGCATCGATGAATGGCTCCACAGCCGCCATAACCTCTTCTGGTATCAGCGCCACGTTAACGGCGGTTGGCACCATCTTGCCGGCCAAACCAAGCAGCACATATTCGGCGATCTGCTCGCCGGCGCGGGCCTGAGCCTCCTTGGTCGAGGCACCTAGGTGCGGCGTGAGTATCACGTTGTCCAGCTCATGCAGAGGAGATTCGGTACAGGGCTCCTTCTCGAAAACATCAATGCCGGCACCTGCCACCTTGCCTGACGCAGCTGCTCTAGCCAAAGCGTCGACATCGTAGATGCCACCGCGAGCGGTGTTTACCAGATACACGCCATTCTTCATCTTGGCAAACTGCTCGTCGCCGAACATGCCAATGGTTTCCTTGGTCTTGGGCAGATGCACGGTGAAGAAATCCGCCAGAGGCAAGATGTCGTCCAGGTTGTCATAGAGCTTCACACCTAGCTGAGCTGCTCTTTCTGCCGAGCAGAACGGGTCATAGCCAATGAGGTTCATCTCGAAAGCGCGGGCGCGCTCTGCTACCAGACCACCAATGCGACCCAGCCCACAAATCGCCAACGTCTTGTGATAGAGCTCGTTGCCAGTGAACTTGGAGCGGTCCCACTTGTTCTGCTTCATGCTGGCGTTAGCCTGCGCAGTGCGTCGGGCGACTGCCAACATCAGCGCGATGGTCTGCTCCGCAGCACTAATGACGTTGGATGTGGGGGCATTGCAGACTATCACTCCGCGCTCGATAGCCGCGGTCACGTCTACGTTGTCAACGCCAACTCCGGCGCGGCCTACTATCTTCAGCTTGATGCCAGCTTCGATGACCTCGCGAGTTGCCCTGGTAGCGCTGCGTACGATCAGCGCCTCATAATCGGGGATGACTGCCACCAACTCCTCGGGAGTGAGGTCGAGCTTAACATCAACCTCGTGTCCCGACTCATTGAGCATCGCAATGCCCTTGTCGGCGATCTTCTCCGCCACTAGAATCTTCATGTGTTAAAGCCTCCTTATCCTTAGGCTCGTCTGCAATAAAGCAGCATCGCCCGATAACAATCCAATGATTGTTATCCCATCAATACAGCCTCGGCGGCCTTGATACCGCTACCCGGCTCAAAATCGTAACCCAGCTCCATCAGGCTCATCTCCAGAGCCGCCAAAGTGGTGATGATATCGAAGTCACCAAAATAGCCAAGGTGACCAATGCGGATGATGCGACCGGTGTAGTCGTCCTGACCACCAGCGATAGTCACACCATGCTTGTTCTTCATCAGGGAGACCAGCTTCTTGCCGTCTACACCTTCGGGTACCCAAACCGGTGTCACGGCGTTACCGCGACCTTCGGCCGGCGCGAATAGCTCCAGTCCCAGCGCCTCGCAACCCTTACGTGTTGCCTCTGCTAGGCGAGCATGACGGGTGATGATGTTCTCGATGCCCTCTTCACGCATCAGCTTGATTGACTCGGCCAGCCCGATCATCAGCGATACCGCGGGCGTGAACGGCGTGGTATCCTTCTCCAGGTTCTTGAGGTATTTCTTCCAATCAAAGTAGAACTTGGGTAGCGTGGAGCGCTCGTAGGCTTTCCAGGCTTTGGGGCTCACGGTCACCGCGGCCAATCCGGGCGGCAACATCAGACCCTTCTGCGAACCGGTCATCACTACATCCAGGTGCCACTCATCGGTCTTGCAGTCCACTGCTCCAATGCCGGTGATCGAATCAACGATGAGAACGCAATCGTTATAATCGGCAACGATGGCTCCCACCGCTTTGACGTCGTTGAGCACGCCACTTGATGTCTCGCTTTGCGTGATGATCACGCCGCGAGTATCCGGATTAGCCTTGAGGTGCGCGGCGATGTCTGCCGGATCAACCACTTGCTGCCAGCCATACTCAAGTACGGTGACATCCAGACCATAGGCCTCAGAGATCAGCTGCATACGCTGACCAAACTTGCCGTTGTAGCAGACTAGGACCTTGTCGCCAGCGCAAAAGCAGTTCACAACAGAGGACTCCATGGCTCCTGTTCCCGAACTGGCGAAGATCAACACGTCGCTTAGCTCAGTCTGGAACACGTACTTCAACCCGGATACGCACTCGCGCACAACGTTGTTGAAGTCAGGTGTGCGATGATGGATCATCGGCCTGGCTTGCGCGAGGAGAACCTCACTCGGTACCGGGGTTGGCCCCGGAGTCATCAGATACTTCTTTTGCATGGTTCGTCCTTTCTTCTTGTGTCGTGCTCCCTGTCTACACCTGCTACAAGGACAGGAGAACTATTGTAAGAGATTCTCGTGGCCAGACACGGGCTACTCCTTCGCACCTCGCGAAAGCGCTATCTTGCCCGTGCGAACGATCTCTTTGATACCATAGGGGCGCAACAGATCCTCCAGCGCCTGCAGCTTGTCATGCGTGCCAGTGGCCTCAACTATCAGGAAAGTCTGACTCACATCGACGATGTTCGCTCTGAACAGAGCGGCAACCTCAACGATCTCGTTCCGCTTCTCTGGCGGAGCAACCACCTTGAACAAAGCCAGTTCGCGCTCTATGGCGTCTACGCCGGTAAGGTCGATGATCTTATGCACGTTGATCAACTTGTGCAGCTGTTTGTTTATCTGCTCGATTGAGACCTCGTCAGCCTCCATCACCAGCGTTACGCGTGAGAGCCGGGGATCCTCGGTGGTATCAACAGCCAGCGACTCGATGTTGAAGCCGCGTCGCGCCACCAGACCCGTGACCCGCGTGAGCACACCTGGCTTGTTATCCACCAGGATGGAGATAGTATGCTGCATCAGACATCACCCCAGTCGATTACCCGTCCCAGAGCCTCTCCTGGAACAACCATCGGCAGCACCAGCTCCTCGGTGGCTATGCGCACGTCGAGCAAGGCCGGCATGCTCTGACTGAGTAACCACTCTAAAGCCCTGCTGATCTCATCCGCCTTGGTTATGCTGTAGCCCTTCCAGCTGTAGGCTTCGGCCAGTTTAACGAAGTTCGGATTATCCTCAAGCAGCGTACAGGCATAGCGGCGGTCGCAGAACAGCTGCTGCCATTGGCGCACCATGCCCAGACTGTTGTTGTTGAGCAGTACAACCTTGATAGGCAGGCTGTTCACGGCGCAGGTCGCCATCTCCTGACTGTTCATCTGTATCGACCCGTCACCGCTTATGCAGACGACCAGACTTCCAGGATTGGCGATCTGGGCACCCAAGGCCGCGGGAAGGCCAAAGCCCATCGTGCCCAATCCACCCGAGCTGATGAAGTGACGAGGCTCGGCAATGTCCAGGTACTGACTGGCCCACATCTGGTGTTGGCCAACATCAGTAGTGACTATCACATCGCGCTCGATCTGCATCAGCAAGGTATTCAGAGCCGAGAACAGGTCGTATGGTTGTATCGCTGCAGCGCCGGCCGCGCTNNTGTCGGTCGCGCCAGCTTCTTGCGCGCTGGCAGCACTCTTTACGCGAGCACTGGCAGCGCTCTTCTCCGCAGCGGCAATACCAGCGATCTCTTGCAGCCAAGCCTGAGTGTGCGGTGTCGCTTCCGCTTTCTGCAGGTTGGCGATGATTCCGGCTAAGATACCGCGAGCATCCCCCACTATCGGAACATGCGCCGCGTGGTTCTTGCCAATCTCAGCCGGGTCGATGTCGATATGGATCACCCTGGTGTCCGGCGCAAAGGCGTTAGCGTTTCCCGTCACGCGGTCCGAGAACCGTGTACCCACGGCGATGAGCAGGTCGCTGTGTGCCAGGGCGTGATTGACATGGTGGCGCCCGTGCATGCCAGGCTGCCCCAGTGCAAGCGCGTCATGCGGGTTAAAGGCGCCTTTGGCCATTAGCGTCGTGGCCACAGGAATCTGCATCATACGGGCAAGCTGCGCGAGCTCAGAAGTCGCGTCGCTGGCCACTACTCCACCACCCACATACAACACTGGTCGCTTCGCCTTGCCAATCAAGGCGGCAGCCTCACGGATCTGACGGACGTTGCCCTTATAGGTGGGTCGATAGGAGCTGATCGAGGGTTTCTCAGTAATAGCTGTGAAGCGCAGTGTCTGCGCCGCGATGTTGCTGGGTATATCGATGAGCACTGGGCCCGGGCGTCCGCTCGAGGCGATGTAGAAGGCTTCATGCAATGCAGGGATCAGCTCGCTGATGTCCTTGACCAGATAGCTGTGCTTGGTAATGGGTAATGTGATGGTGGTGATGTCTGACTCCTGGAAGGCATCGGTACCAATGGCGGTGGTGGGAACCTGTCCGGTGATGACCACCAGGGGAACTGAGTCCATGTATGCCGTAGCGATTCCAGTGACCGTATTAGTGGCGCCGGGGCCGCTGGTTACTAGGACCACACCCACCTTACCGCTGGAGCGAGCATAGCCATCGGCAGCATGCACGGCTCCCTGCTCATGCCGCGTGAGGATGTGGCGTATCTTCGTGGAATCATGTAATGCATCGTACAGCTTGATCGCCTGAGCGCCCGGGTAACCGAAGATGACATCAACACCCTCGGCTTCGAGTTGGGCGATTACCGCTTGGGCACCGGTGATCTGCATGGCTGAGGCACACATATCAGATGTTGTGGCCTCAGCTTCATCGAGCAGATCGAGCGCATCGGGCGGGGATTCAGCTGCGCTGCCGTGCTGAGGATCACCCATGGCATCACTCATCAGTCAGACCACCTCCCTATTGCCCGAAATACCATTGACGTCGATTTGAACCGGCAAAATTTCTTTGATAGACAGCTAGAGTACTCAAGTTGGATAAACTGATAGTATACACCTGAATAGCAGTGTTTTTTACTCTAACACATCAACATAACGCATCAGCTGACACCCTATCAAGCGCTATTGAAGCGCCTTTGCCACCCAAGCAGTTTGGCGAACACGGTTCTGTAAGACGGCTGGATGCTATACAATGGACACGTCACCAACGAAAGAGGTTTACAGATGCTCGACCCAACCAATCAGCAGGAGACACTTACTCCTGAAAACGGGACTGAGGCAGTGACTGAGACAGGATCAGGAATTGAGCCAGAGATCAGGACTGAAAAAGGAACTGAGGCAGGGACTGAAATCGAGACACCGCTCATCTTGACATCAGAAGATGAGGCTCGGGCCAGAAAAGAGCTGAATAAGGCCAAGAAAGAGGCCAAGAAGGCTAGGAATGCCGCGCGTAAAGCGGCAGAGAAAGCTGCCGAAGCAGAAGAAAAGGCAGAGCGTAAGAGGAAGCAGGAAGAACTCAAGGTCATCGTGGTTGATGGACAGGTCGTTGACCAGCACGGTAACCCCATCCGCCCCTATACGCGTTCAGAATGGTTCTTCGACAACAAGCCGCTCTGCTATACCATCGGTGCCGGTGTGATTGTCCTGAGCCTGATATTCTCGTATTTCCTTACCTTGGAAAGCGTCAGCTGATCAAAAGAAGCTGAGCCCCGAGAGCTTAATCCACAACAGCTGCCAGTTCCAAAGACAGCAGCAGCGCGCTAATGCCAGGTATCTGCTAATGCCAGGTATCTATCCCATCGGTGCCGCTTTGGATATCTAGGATAGCCGTAGCCAATGCCGTAGCAACAGCGTCTTTCCTTGCCTGATAGACGCTCATGTCGTCAGCATTGTCGATAAAACAGACCTCCAACAGTACCGAGGGGATCCTCTGGTTAGAGATGATGGCGAAATCCGAGACCTTCTTACCCAGATCATCCAGCTCCAACGCATTGACCACTGCCGCGTGCATACGATTTTGCAGCTTGTACGAGTCAGGGTGTGGCGTTGACTCGCTGATATAGGATTCGGTGCCACTTCCCTCGCCACTCATCGCGTTGAAGTGGATACTGACAATGAAGTCACAACCCAAAGCAACAGCCTCATCATCTCGCAGGTAATAGGGGCCACCATCGACATTTGGTCTGAAGGTGATTGGCCACTTGTCCCTCAGCTGCTCAGCGGCTAATTGGATCAGCTCTACATTCAGTAGATTCTCCTTGAAACTACCACTCACTGCTCCTGGATCGTAAATACCGTTTCCCGTGCCATTAGGACCATGACCTGCATCGAGATAGACGTAGATCTTGTAGCCCTCGATATCCTGAATGGTGAAGCCAGAGTTGATGGCGATAGCCTTTCGGGTTCTGTTGCTCACAGCCACCAGACCGCCAAAAACGTGCGCCTGTTCGATTATCTGGCCAGAGTCCACGGCATCCTCAATGGCCTCTACGGTTGGCAGTGAGTTTGAGCTCACCAACAGCAAAACCGCCTTGTTGCGTCCCTGCAACACGCTACCGGCTAATGCATCGGGAGCGTCCGTGCCAGATGCCGCGCCATAGCCATCCCAGCTGAATCCGTATTCATCTACTGCCCAGTTAGCGATTATGGCAGACGTCTCAAAGCGATCCTCTCCCGAGAGACGCAGCACAGGAAGTGAGCTGGTGCCGCGCCAACGAGCAAGATCGCCAAGCATCTGCTCGGTATCATCCGAGATACGAGTAGTACCACCTGTAAGCACAAAGGCCTTGAGCGCCGAAGACTGTTCGATACTCTGCAATGTACCGGTAGTCAGCGTGCCAGATTCGGTAGCCAAGAATACCGGCATCTTCTGGGCAAAGGCAATCGGAGATATCGCCAGTGCGTCAGCGAAAGTGACGCCAGAAGCGATTATCGCGGTAGTACCCCATAGGCTCGACCCGCTGCTGCCGGCTGTCTTCCCATATTTGAAGATAGCTTCGGCAGTTTGATAACGGTCTTCTCCGGCCAGTCTTATCACAGTCCTGTTACCGTTATCCCGCAATTCGGTCTTAACGGCATCCGACACCACCTCGCTGCCACCAACGATGATGACCTTACGAAGGCCCAATCGAGTGAGCTCATCGGACGTCTCTGCCGGCAGGCCTAGCTTGGTGGTGAGCAGGATCGGGCAGTCCAGCGCGCCCGCTAAAGCTGTGGCTGCCAATGCATCTGGCCAGCTTTCGCCACTGGCGACTATCGCCCAACCTGATGTTGGTGCCTGTTGACTGGGAAAAGCCTCCTGGACGATCTTCGCAGCGGTCTCATAGCGATTAGCGCCGGATATCGACGCGAGCTTCTTTTCCTCCGGCGTCGAGAGCAAGCTGATTCCCTGCTCATCTAAGGCCATGCTCGCATAGAACTCATCTGGAGCAGAACGGAAGACATCGGCGTATGGCTCAGTGATTGCCGGCATGCCTTCGGTGCCCTGTTGCAGGACCTCCCTGATCTGCTCTTCCGTGAGGAAGACATCGCGACCTTCGTTGGCCACCGCAGTCTTGGCGGTGGCTACGGTCTCTTCGCTACCAACAGCCAGTGCCGAAACCGGCGCGGCCAAGGCCAGAGCAACCATAAAAGACAAAGCCGCGCGAACAAACGCACGACCTTGGTGTCTTAGTCCCTGAGTCGCAGGCGATAGCGTATCGCTAGCGCGTGTCACTGCCCTAATATCAAAGCGACCTCTGGTCATCTTCCAACTGCTTTCTGGCCTGCGCTATCTGAATCTCCACGCTTGACGGTGAGGTGCCGCCTTCCGTGGTACGCCGCGACACAACAGCGGCTATATCGATCACTTCTGATACCGACTCGTCAAAGGCTGCGCTGAACTCCCTTAGCTCAGCCATGCTTATTTGCTGTAGTGTACACTGCTTCTTCTCGGCATGCAGCACAATCCGCCCAACCACCTCATGAGCTTCACGAAACGGCATGCCAGTGCCTACTAAGAAATCGGCAAGATCGGTGGCGGCCATGAATCCGCCTTGAGCCGCCTCGAGCATCACATCGGCATTCACCCGCAGCGTAGCTAGCATGCCTGTAACGGCAGCCAGACTGGCACTAAGGGTATCAATGGCATCGAACGTGCCTTCCTTATCCTCCTGCAGGTCCTTGTTGTAAGCCAGCGGCAAACCTTTGAGCACGGTGAGCAGACCAACCAGATCTCCTACTACCCTACCTGTCTTGCCCCGCACCAGCTCGGCGAAATCGGGGTTCTTCTTCTGCGGCATGATCGATGATCCAGTTGCGTAGGTGTCGTCAAGCGTGATGAAGCCAAACTCCTCGGTCGACCAGAGGATGAGCTCCTCGCTCAAACGCGAGAGATGGATCATCGCCGTGCTACAGGCATAGACTAGGTCGAGCATGAAATCGCGATCGGATACAGCATCCAACGAGTTGGGTATCACTGCCGAGAAGCCCAGCTCGGCAGCGGTTTGCTGACGGTTGAGCGGATAGCTGGTTCCCGCTAAAGCGGCGGCACCCAGAGGTGAGGCATCGGCTGCGTCACGAGCAGCTATCATGCGCTTGAAGTCACGAGCCAGCATCCATGAATAGGCCAGTAGATGATGCGAGAACAGCACCGGTTGCGCCTTTTGCATATGCGTGTAGCCGGGCAGTATAACATCACGATGAGCTTGGGCGACCAAGATCAACGTCTCGCGCGCCTTGAGCAGTTGTCCAGCTAAAGCGCTTGCCTGTTGCTTGCAATAGAGCCGGGCATCTGTCGCCACCTGATCGTTGCGACTGCGACCGGTATGCAGCCGCCTGCCGGCATCGCCGATACGCTCGGTAAGCGCTCGCTCGATGCTCATGTGGATGTCCTCATCCACAATGTCGAAGTCAAAGTCACCAGCGGCGATCTGCTCGCCAATCGCATCCA
This sequence comes from Eggerthellales bacterium UBA1419, assembly GCA_002305585.1. Taxonomy (GTDB): domain Bacteria; phylum Actinomycetota; class Coriobacteriia; order Coriobacteriales; family UBA8131; genus UBA1419. The sequence goes on along the minus strand of DBPN01000048.1, from coordinate 21,881 downwards.
GGCCCGCGACGATCAGCTCGGCATCCTCCTGCGACAGTATCCCCTGAGCAGCCAACATGCGAGCATGGGCTTTGGAACCGGCGATATCTTGGGCCCACAGCCGTTTATCCACAGGAAGTGAAGCGCCAAACTCTTGCAACGCGGCGGCAGGTGCCTTCTCAAAGCGCCCTCCCCATAGTGGTGTATGATCGTCTTGTATCACGTTGCCTGCTTTCTCTGCGTTCCCCAAATCCCTGTTGTTACTGTTCCAGCAAACGACGCTGCCTAGCAGCTATCTCAACCGGCAGGCCAAAGAGATTGATGAATCCGGCAGCATCGGCATGATTATATTCAGATTCGCCAAACGAGGCCATATCCACATCATACAGTGAATAGGGGCTGGTAAGGCCGCGGTTGGTGATGTTGCCCTTGTAGAGCATCAACTCAACCTCACCGGTAACAGTACTCTGGGTTGCGTCGACAAAGGCATCAAGCGCTTCTCTGAGCGGGGTATACCATTGGCCGTTATAGACCAGGTCGGCATATTTGAGCGCCACGCTCTGCTTGTAATGTGCCGTTTCCTTGTCCAGGCAAATCGTCTCCAACGCGTCATGCGCGTGGTAGAGGATGGCACCGCCAGGAGTCTCGTAGACACCGCGACTCTTCATACCAACCAGGCGATTCTCTACCAGATCAAGGATACCAATGCCATTCTTGCCACCCAGCTCGTTAAGTCTCGAGATCAGAGTCACACCGTCGAGCTTCTCACCATCCAGTGCTACTGGGATACCTCGTTCAAAGCCGATAGTCACAAAGCTGGGCTCGTTTGGGGCAGCTTGCGGAGAAACCCCCATCTCAAGGATCTTCTCGTAATCGGGGGCATTTGCCGGATCCTCCAGATCCAGGCCCTCGTGCGAGAGATGCCAGAGGTTCTTGTCCTTGGAATAATTGGTCTCGCGTGTGATGCGCAGCGGTATCTGATGCGCCTCAGCATAATCGATGGCATCTTCACGACTCTTGATATCCCACTCACGCCAGGGAGCGATAACCTTGAGGTCGGGCGCAAGCGCCTTTACGGTGAGCTCGAAACGCAC
>DBPN01000048.1:15379-20793 GCA_002305585.1 Eggerthellales bacterium UBA1419 | reverse complement strand
ATGGGCGGCCGCGCGAAGCTGGTTCCCAGCAGATATCCCTCATATCTGGCGCCGGCTTTCAAGGTTGGCCAGATAAAATCCTCGACCAGCTCGGTCTTGATGTCAGCGATATAGAGCTTACTGGCTCCGGTGTTTAGCGCCTTACTCTCCAGACCCTCGAATTCATCATCTCCCTGACCTACGTCTGCCGCCATCGCGATGACCTCGCAGCCATAGTTCTCTTTTAGCCAGGTGATGATGATGGAGGTGTCCAGCCCGCCCGAATAAGCCAGTACCGCTTTTTTGACCATTGTGATGCCTTCCATATCTTTTCTCGGGCAAAGCTACAATACGCTTGACCCGCTTTGAATGTGTCAGATTTGAACGAGTTTTCCAAGAGCACGCAGACAGGTATCTGCCGGTGCAACGTTTGCAGGAGACTTGATCAAGCGATGCGAAGTCTACTTCAGGCGCAGTTTATTCACTGCAGTTTCAAAGGCTTTTGCCTGGGCATCATCCTGAGCAACAACCAGGATGGTATCGTCTCCGGCAATCGATCCCAGTACGCCGGGCAGATCAGCAGCATCTAGCGCTGCTGCAACACCAGGGGCGGTACCGGTTGAGGCCTTGATCATGATCAGGTTGTTGGCAACAGCAACATCTTGGACCAGATCGGCAACCATACGCTGGAGATGCATGTCCTCGGCTAGCATATAGATCCCCTCAGAGAGCTTACGCAAACCCATATCGGTGATATCCCGTGATACTGTAGCCTGTGTGCAAACAAACCCGCGCTTCTTAAGGTTATCCACCAAGTCGCGTTGGGTTCTGATATGTTCTGCGCGCACAATCTCACGGATCGCATCGTGCCTTTCGATTCTCTTCTTCATCACTGTATCCTTTCGTTTGCACCAGTTGCTTTGGTTGGATATTTTTCCTGCAATAGTGGTGGATATTTTATACGATATCCGCTCGATAAGGCTGAGAAAAGCCGAGCCTTCTCATAAAGGCGACAATTATATCACACGTAAGCCATAGTCAGTGAAAGCAGGGCTTTCTGAGCATGGAGACGGTTCTCGGCCTCATCATAAATCGCCGAATACGAAGCATCCATTACCTCGTCGGTTACCTCCTCGCCCCTATGCGCAGGCAGACAATGCAGGAATATCGCGTCAGCTGCCGCCAGTTTGAACGAGTCCGCTGTGATCTGGAAACCACTGAAGGCCTTGAGACGGATGTCGTGTTCGGCTTCATCGCCCATCGAAGTCCAGGTATCAGTGATCACCACATCTGCTCCCCGCAGCGCTTGGGCAGGATCATGACATAATTCCAGCACAGCATCGGTCTGCTTCGCTACCGCTTCACATTCGGCAACTATCTTGGCATTCGGTTCATAACCCCGCGGTGTTGCAATGCTTACCCGCATGCCGGTCAAGGCACCACCTTCAAGATAGGTGTGCGCCATGTTGTTGCCATCGCCAACATAGGCCAGCTTGAGCTTGGACAGATCGCCACGATGCTCGAACATCGTGAGGAAATCTGCCAGTCCCTGACAGGGGTGGTAGTCATCGGTTAAGGCATTGATTACCGGTATGCGTGCCCACTGCGCGATCTCCTCTACGCGTTGTTGCGCGAAGGAACGGATTACGATGGCGTCGACAAAGCGCTCAAGCACCTTGACGGTGTCTTGAATGGTCTCGCCGCGCGAGAATGCCGAGTTCGCATCGCTCATCACAACCGGATGCGCGCCCAATCGCGTGATGCCGATCTCGAATGAGACTCGTGTACGAAGTGAGGGTTTCTCCAAAATCACCGCAACTGCCTTGCCAGCATAGGGTTGGATGCGCTCACCAGCATACCAAGCGGCTTTCTGGCTCTTGGCCGTCGACAACAGCTTATGCATTTCGACGGGTGTCAGATCCAGCAGGCGCAGCAGATCGCGACCGGCCAGTGGGTTAGCTTTGAGTTGACAGGGCTCGTCCAGGCTTGCCCATACAGGCAGTTCACTGTCAAACACCGGTAGCTTTTTATCCGACATAGCTAGCTTATCGTCAGTCATCGACACTCCATTCTAGAGGACTGAAAGGATATCATGCAAAACAGGGATCATCAGGTCGATCTCGGTAGTTGTGCAGATCAGCGGCGGCAGGAAACGCAGAGTCGATGGGCCGGTGTTGTTGATCACCAGACCCTGCCCAAGACAAGCATCCACCACTTGGCCAGCCACCGGCTTGGACAGCTCAACTGCGAGCATCAGGCCCCTACCCCGAATCTCTGTAACCAAAGGCAATTTCTCCAGCTCCTGTTGCAGGTAAGCTCCTACCTCGATAACCTGCTGCGCGATGCCCTGATGTGTCATCGCGTCGATTGTGGCGTTTGCAGCTGCAACCGCCAAAGCGCTGCCACCAAAGGTCGAGCCATGATCGCCGGGTTCAAAGCAATCGCCCACCTCGCCCCTGGCGCTCACGGCGCCAATGGGCATACCATTGCCAAGTCCCTTGGCCAGCGAGACGATATCGGGCATGATGCCGTAGTGTTGGAAGGCGAAAGGCTGCCCGCCGGTGCGATAGAACCCGGTTTGAACCTCATCGATTATCAGCAGGATGTTACGATCTTGCGTCTGTGTGCGCACAGCCTGAAGGTATTCCAGACTGCAGGGATTAACTCCACCTTCACCTTGGATACACTCTAGGATCACCGCGCACACTGCACCGGCAGAGGGTTGCTCAAGTTCAGCGACAAGAGCGGCGATATCGTTCAGCTCCACATGTACAAAGCCAGCTGGCAGCGGTTTGAAAGCCTCCTGCTTAGAAGGCTGAGCGGTCGCGGCCAGTGAGGCCAGCGTGCGTCCGTGGAAAGAGCGCTTGGCGCTGATGATGGTGTGTGCTCCGCCCAGATTGAGGGCACCATGACGACGCGCGAGTTTGATTGCTCCCTCATTGGCCTCGGCGCCGCTGTTGGCGAAGAAGGTGCGCCAAGGAACAGCATCGCCGTCGCTGCGCGCGGCGTTGAGCAACTGCGAGAGCTTCTGCGCCAATTCCCCGCGTCCCTCGATGTAGAAGTAATTGCCAACATGTAGTAACCGAGCGGCCTGCTCTTGGATGGCACGAGTGACAGCGGGGTGGTCGTGTCCCATGCTCACGGCACCGATACCGGCTATGAAGTCCAGATAGGTGGAACCCTCATCATCTGTCAGCGTCATCCCGCTGCCACTAATGAACTGCACCGGTTTGCGCCGGTATGTGTGCAGCATATAATCCTGTTCCAACTGTTGTTGATCAGCTAAGCTCATGATAAACCCTCATCCCTCAATCGTTTCCATACGCGATAGCACCCTCGCTAATCGCGGCTGTGCAGTTTGCTGGCCAAACCTTCCAGAGGATAATTGTTAAAGCTGCTCTCTTCCGTACCCTGCTCGTCTCGCATTATCATCGTGCCCACACCTTCGTTGGTGAATATTTCCAGCAACAGCGCGTGCGGTATGGTGCCGTTGAGTATATGCGCCCGCGAGACCCCGGCGGCCAATGCGGTTACACAAGCCTGGATCTTGGGGATCATACCTGCGCTCAATCCGCCAGATCGCTGCATCCCCACAGCCTGTTCGAGCGTGAGACGCGAGATCAACGAGGTCTTATCGCTAAAATCTGCATAGAGACCGTCGACATCGGTGAGGAAGATCACCTTGTGTGCGCCTATGGCTGCGGCTATCTTGCCCGCTGCCATGTCGGCATTCACATTATAGGAATTGCCGTCGGCGCCAACTGCTACGCTGGCGATGATCGGGACATAGTTGCTGGAGATAAGGTCATGGAGCAAGGTTGTGTCGATCTGGGTGATGTTGCCAGTGAGACCAAGCTCATCGCTGATCGGTTCGGCCTTGATGGTGTGGCCGTCGGCACCCGAGAGCCCCACAGCCAGATGTCCATGGGCGTTCATCTGACCCACCAGCTCCTGATTGACCTTGCCGATAAGCACCATCTTCACAACATCCATCACTTCCGGCGTGGTCACGCGCATGCCATCCTTGAATTCGACGGGCAAACCAAGCTTCTCGCTGAGCTGGCTGATCTCGTTGCCACCACCATGGACGATGATCGGATTGAGACCGATGATCTTCATCAGCACGATATCGCTCATCACATCGGCTCTGAGCGTGTTGTCGGTCATGGCAGCGCCACCGTATTTGATAACGACGGTCTTGCCGGTGGCTTCCTTAATCCAGGGTAATGCCTCGATGAGTAGCTGTGCCTGCTGCAACGACTGTGCCTGGGCAGCCCGGGCGTTGAATATCTGTTCTTCCTGCGGAGTCATCGTCTTGCCTTTCCTCTTGCTATCACAGAACCTGTGCCACGCAGTCTCAACGTGGAGTGCTGTTAGGCGATCTATGCCATATGGCAGATTGCGCCAGGTGCTCGCTCTCCTTCTCAGGTGCGGTAATCACCATTGATCGAGATGTAGTCATGGGTCAAGTCGCAGGTCCAGATGCGCGCTGCGCCCAAGCCAGCCCCCAAGTCGATATCGATATTTATCTCCGGTTGCTCAAAACGCCTGAGTGCCTCTGCCTCATCAAAACCAACTGTCAGCCCATTTTTGCAGACCGGTATCCCCATGATGCTTATGCTCACATTCTCCTGGCAGAAGCTGGCGCCGCTCTTGCCTATCGCCATAGCCACGCGACCCCAGTTGGCATCGTGTCCGGCAATGGCCGTCTTAACCAACGGAGAGTTTGCAACAGCACGCGCAGCCAAATCGGCGTCTTGTTCACTGGCAGCCCCGGTAACATTCACGGTTACCAACCTGGTTGCGCCCTCGCCATCGTAGGCGATCTGTCTGGCCAGCTCCTCGCACAACAATCTGAGAGCCGCGGAGAAGATGGGCCAGGCCGGACAACTGGTGTTGAATGTCTTGCCCACCACACCACCAGTGGCCAGGAAGAAGATGCTGTCGTTGGTTGAGGTATCAGAATCTACCGTCACCTTGTTAAACGATGAGTCCATGGCCTGCTTGAGGGCAAGGTCCATCGCCTCTTGGGTCACCATCGCGTCGATGGCGAACACCCCCAACAGCGTTGCCATGTTGGGCTGGATCATGCCCGAGCCCTTGACCATTCCGGCCATGGTGTAGGTCACCTGCACGCCATCGCTTTGTGTCACGGTAAAACGTACCGCTGCCTGTTTGGCTACGGTATCGGTGGTCATTATCGCCTCGGCAGCTGCCAAACCGGAGGGCAGGTCGCTGCCATCATCTGCGCCTAATGCCGCGATGGCCTTGGGTATGCCGGTCTTGAATGGCTCGATGGATAATCTATTGCCGATAACGCCGGTTGAGGCCACCAGGATCTGATGCGGCTCACAGCCCAAGTGCTCGGCCAGCAGCTGAGCTGTCTGAATGGCTGTCTCAATCCCCGGTTCCCCCGTGGCCGCGTTGGCATTGCC
>DBPN01000048.1:4995-15270 GCA_002305585.1 Eggerthellales bacterium UBA1419 | reverse complement strand
CGCAACCCCTTCACGGCACCAAGGCCCCCTTCGATGAAGGTGATGCCATCAACCACAGTGCCCACGGGCGTGGCGATGGATGGCTTATCGATGTTGGTATCGCTCACTTGAGTTCCTCTCATACTGGTGAGTATCAGGTGCAGGATCTGGATTGCCAGATATCGATCAAATCTTCTACAACACCGGCTGGATGAAGTCCAGGCCGGTCTTCTCGTCAAGACCAAAGATGATGTTGGCGCATTGGATGGCCTGTGTTGCCGCTCCCTTACCCAGATTGTCAACCGCGCAACTGGCAATCAGCCTGCTTGTGCGCTTGTCGTGTACGATTCCTACCTGAGCGTTGTTGCCTCCCACCACGCTGGCCGTCTGCGGCATGCCTTGGCTGAGGAAGTGCGTGAACGGCTCCGTTGCATAAGATTGCTCATAACAGCTGTGTAGCGCATCGCTTTCGATATCTGATGCTAACTCCACGCTTGCCGTAGATAGCAGACCTCTCTGCAGCGGAGCTAAATGCGGGGTGAAACTGACGGGCAACGCGCAATCCGCCAGCTGTGAGATAGTCTGCTCTATCTCGGGCGTGTGTCTGTGTGAGGCCACCGCGTAAGCATTGACGTTCTCGTTTGCCGAGCAGAAGAGATTCTTTGCCGATGGCGTGCGACCGGCACCCGAGACTCCGGATATCGCATTAACCACCACAGTCGATCCCGGCTTGATGAGACCAGCCTTCAGAGCCGGCAAGAGAGCTAGAGCTGTGGCGGTTGGATAGCAGCCTGGACAGGACACCAATGCTGTCTTGCCTTCGTTGGCTAGTCCAGCAGCCTGTTGTATCAGCGCGGCGCGGTTCATCTCTGGCAGACCATAGACTGCTTGCCCAAGCAGATCCGGCGCGCTGTGGGTTGTGCCATACCACTGCTCATAGACCAGCGGATCTTTGATGCGAAAGTCTGCGCTGAGGTCGATAACCGTGATCCCCGCAGCCAGTAGCTCGGGCACCAAGGCCATCGCCGCCGTATGCGGCACGGCTAAAAACGCCACTGAGCAGCCTTCCTTGACCTTCTCGATATCGTGACCGGTAAAGACCATATCGGTTTGACCAGTAAAGCCCGGATAGACCTCTGCGATACGTTGGCCGTCATTGCTGTTGGTGGTAGCGCATGTCAACTCAAAAGCCGGGTGCCCCAAGAGGAAACGCACCAATTCGATGCCCGTATAGCCTGCGGCTCCGATGACCGCTGTCTTCATCATGTTCTTTACTTCCCGTCCGGATAATGGATTGAGCATTCTAACGATAAACCGAGTAGAGGTGCGACAATAGAATACCCTCACAGTGGATTGAGTACGAATACAGTACCATAATTCTCTTTAACGTCAACTGTTTAGATGATTATATACTCATTTTACTTAATATTGATTGGTAATATTCACCTCTTGCGCAAAATGATTCAGCCGTCGACCATCCGGTAAAGCCCTAACGGTGAACGGCTTCACCTGCGCCCCGCACCTCGCTTAGGAGGACCGACCCACACGTGCCTTTAGCCCAACGATAAGTCGTTTGAAGATGGAGAGGAACTCCTTGAACTCGTTGGTGCGCCAGAACACGATGCCGAAGCCGGCCAGTGTGACAACGACGGCGACCACGGCCTTAACCAGGAAGCCAACAACACCAGACAGTGGTATGAACAGGCAGAGCTGGAAGGCCACAAATGCCAACAACGCGGTGATCAGGGTATAGAGAGCGAAGCGCAGGAAATACTGCCGGCTTGATGCCTTAAGCCCGTGACGAAACAACATCACGCCCTCATAGACGGTTGAGACACACAGCGAGCTGATGATCCCAGCCAGCACCACACCGGCTATCTGCAGTGATGAGACCAGGGCGAAGCTCAAGGCCAACAAAACGATGGTCTCGATAACCGCCTTCCAACGCGTTTGCCAATACAGGCCATAGGCGCCGGTGAAACTGATGGCTGCCGAACGCATGCCGCGTAAGAAGTACAGCGCCACAATCAGGGTTGTGATGAAAAGCGGGAACTCATAGGAGGGGTCCAGCCAGATCTCGCCGACGAAGACATTGAACAGACAAAGCAACGGCACCGCTGTAACCGCATATAAAAGCGCGTTGATGAAAAAGGCTGTATTGAAGACCTCGAGTTGCCGCTTGGGCGACTCGGTAACCGCTAAGTTGCCAACACTGGCTACGATGGCATCGAAGACCTGATCGAGGAAGCGCATCAGCAGCATCACTATCTGGTTGTAATAGATGCCGTAGTTGGTCGCCATGCCAGTGCCTACGTATTGATTGATGATCAGACCGCTGATGGGATTGGCGGCGATGCCCCCTATGCGGTGCAGTACCAAGGCAAAGATGTTCTTCTTTATGCCGGTGAGGGTCTCGGCATCCAACGGTTTGATGCCGGTCTTATCCTTGAGATAAGGGTATCTACGGTTGGCGACGGCAGCAATCACCACGTTTTGAAGCAGAGAAGAGGCGATCATGCAGATAAGGAATAGCAGATAGTTGTGCGTTAGCATCAAAAGCGCGATCTGTGCCGCACACATCGCGATCTGAAAACTGTATTGGATCAGCGCCACAGTGGACTTGTGNNAAATAGAGCTTCAGGTCATCCATGGGCAGAGTGGTCTCGCCATTGATGAGATGTTGGGCGAATGGAGCCAGCACCGCACCGATGGTGATGATGACCACACCAATGGTGATGTAGGCTCGCTTGAATAACCGCATCAGCGAGCGGACCTTATCCTTATCGCCTTCGGCCAAAGGTCGATAGAGCGCGAAGGTGATGGCAGAGCCTATACCCAATTCGCTGAGCGACATGATGGTGAGCACCATGGAGAACAACACCTGAACGCCCATATATTCCTTGCCAAGTGTGGCGTTGAAGACGCTGAGCGTGACATAGTTGATGATCACATAGGCGATTTGACCCGACCAGGAAGCTACAAGGTTGCGAACTGAGTGCTTGAGCCTCATTGCTCACTCCTCGGTCCTGTGCTCGCGCAAACCACACCTTTAGCGGAATCATTGGCTGCATCAGGGCACAAACCCGCAAGCAACGCGCGCCACTGCGCATAAATGGTTTCCTGGTCGAACATCGTAATATTCTCCTGAGAATACTGCGACATCTCCAAACGCAACAGGTCATCATTCATCATCTGAGCCAAACGCTCGGCATATGCACTGGTGTCAAACGGCGGGATAAGGAAGCCGTCCACGCCATCGCGGATGATCTCGGCTGGTCCGGTGGCAACATCGAAACTTATCAACGGCAGCCCACAGGCCTTGCCCTCTAACAGCACCAGCGGCAGCCCCTCACGATAGGATGTCAAGGTGACGATACTACCCTTGGGATACTCGTCATAGAGGTTTGTGACCTGACCGCAGAGCAGCAACTGCTCGCCCAGATCAAAACGAGCGATCTCCTCGGCCATCTGCTCTTGCATCTCACCAGTGCCAAACACCAGCCAGCGCCACTGCGGGAAACGCGGCAGCAGTTGCCGGGCGATGTCCAACAGCAGATCAGCGCCCTTCTCCTCATCCAGTCGTCCCGCCCAAAGTAGCACACGTGAATCGATGTCGTATGTTTTCCGGCGATCGGTGAGTTGCGGGTCGAGCCAGTTGTAGATGGCATGGACCTTATCGGCCGGCAGCTTGAAACGCTCGATGTAGTCACGACGGCTCTGCTGCGTCAACGTCACCGTGGCATCGCACAAGCGCGAACTCCAGCGCCGCATCCAGCGCACCGGACGAGAGTCCCATTGGTTCATCAGCGCGCCATGGTCGCAGAAGATGAAGCGTGTCTTACTGTAGGTGAGGATGGCGGGCAGCGCCAAAAAACCTTGGTAGTTACCCATCAATAACACCACATCGATATCGTGTTGCCCCAGATAGCTGATTAGCGGCTTGCGCAGCGCCAGGGCCATGCTACGCAGGCGATCTTCCTCAGATAGGAACACTGTGGTGCTCACCCGCGAGTCCAAAGGAAATTGTAATTGCTCGCTACTGCCATAGACCGAGGCCAGATGTACGTTATAGTCAAAGCTCATGCGATTGGCCAGATTAACCGCCACGCGATGTGTGCCGCCAAAACTACCCGGGTGTGATACCAATATCAGGATGTTCATGCGCGTCCCCATTGCCTGCGCTCCTGCAGCTTCATCAACGCGCGATAGAGACCCACATTGAAGCTTAGTACACGGGCTGCCAGTTTTCGGGTTGGTTGGAAGAAGGGGCAGTCGACTATCTCCCTGATATTAGCGCGTAACTCTCCGAGCACCTGCGCAAAGCCATCAAGCTGGCGATAGTCCGGTTGGACCAGCATGCGATCCAAGACCACAAAGTGCGCCCACAGCACTCTAAAGCGCGCCTGAGCCTGCAGCTGTGGATAGAGTTCCATCACGCGATCATAAACATAGCGATAGACACGGATAACATCGAAAGCCTTGTCTGAGAAACGATTTGTGGTGATACTGCCGCGACGATGATGATACTGATAGAGCGGCTCGGTGGTAACCGCCACCACATCTAACAGCGGTGTCAGATCCATTAGAGTGTAGGCATCCTCGTATGTGAGACCTACCGGGAAGCTGACTGCAGAGAACAGCTCGCGCTTGAACAACTTACAACAGATACTGCCCGGTATCCGCTCGCCCTCCAGCGTAAGGCGCAAAGCCTCCTCCCCCGAACAGACGAACTCTTCGCGTTGGGAGCACTGTGGCACCGTGCTGTCGCTATAGACGTTGTTGATGCCGCTGGAAGCCATATCTGCCTTGTGTTCAACGATCAGCTCGTGTAGGACTGCCAACATCTGCGGCGCAATGCTGTCGTCACCATCGATGCAGATGACATAGGGAGCACGAGCCTGCGCGATACCGGTGTTTCGTGCCGCGCTCAAGCCGCCATTTGGACGAGTGATCAACCGAAAGCGTAGATCCGATTCAACATAGCGCTGACAGATCTGGGCCGAGCTATCGGTCGAACCGTCATCGACCAGCACCACCTCGAAGCTGGCGTATGTCTGGGATAAAACCGAATCCAGACAGCGCTCGAGATAGTCCTCGATGTTGTAAACGGGTATTATCACGCTGATCTGCGTGTCCATTTGCCTGTTGAACCTCAAATCCTCAATATCTATCCCCAGTTAATGCGCAGGTAGCTCATTGCACGCTACTTGCCTATTGCACGCTACTTGCCTGTATAACTATAAGCCAACATCCTGATAGCTGGTTTTCTTCGGCGCTCTATTGTAACGTTATCCGTTTTATCACGTACGACAATCATCATTACTCCACGTTGCTTAAGTGGTGTAGAATACGCTGATTATGCTCTCTGCTAAGCCTTGACCGATGAACCCTGGAGGGAAGAACACCTTGAACAGCACTTCCTCTATCCCACAAGACAATATGACTATCATACCGGGTAAAGCGCTCGATCTGGACCAGATCAAGGCCTTGGAAGTTGGCATCCTCGACGCTTTCGACGCTTTTTGCAGCAAGCATCAGCTCACTTACTGGCTCGGCTATGGCACGCTGCTGGGAGCGATACGGCATAAGGGCTTCATCCCCTGGGATGATGACATCGATCTGCTGATACCGGAAGAAGATTATCATCGGCTCATCGAATTGATAAACGCCGGCGAAACGATTAGCGATCATCATCGAGCATCAGACCCGGGAATCGCAGGTGACACCTGTCATATGCCCTTCTGCAAGATATACGATACCCGCACTACTCTAACCCAGAATGAACTTATCTCCGGTTTGAATGTTGATGAGGGTGTCTGGATCGACATCTTCCCCTTGTACGGCCTGCCGGAGGATCCCGAGCAAGCCAAGCGCCTGCTGCACCGCTTCTACTGGCTCTATCTGAAGAACCGTCTCGCTTGTTTCAAGCGCAATCCGGGCGGATCGCTGGCGGGTTCGCTGGCGCGCACCCTGCTTAAGGTCCCAACCAAGATCATGGGTTATCGCTACTATCTAAAGGTGATGGGTCGTCTGGCCAGATCACTGCCTGCCTTTGCTGACTCCAAGCGAGTATTCACCCCCGTTGAGCCTTCAGACATCTTCAACCGTCAGGACTTCGACCAGACTGTCCAGGTGGAGTTCGAAGGCAAGATGTACCCTGCTCCGGCTGGCTTTGACGCGCACCTCACCGATGCATACGGCGACTACATGCAGCTTCCACCCGAGGACCAGCGCGTATCAATGCACGATTTCAACGTTAGTTGGCGTTAGTTTTTGCTGGCGCCAGGCTTTTGCCGGCGTGAGGTTATCTAAGTGCGAGCGGCATACTCAGGATTGTAGCGTTAGGCGTCCTGACTCTTATCATCAGTCGCATTCAGGTCGGGATGATAGGTGGGGATCTGCTCCTGCAGGCAAACCTTGACCTCATCTGCTTTATTCTCTAAGACGCTTTCCAAACGCGCCAGCTTAGCTGCTACCTCAACCTGCGAGACCTTGTCTCCCACAGAGACCATGATGTTCTTTATCGAGGTGGGCAGTGTGGTCTCTGAGTCCATCAACAGCTCCTCGTAGAGCTTCTCGCCCTTGCGCAGGCCAACATATTTGATTTGGATGTCCTTGCCGGGAACTAAGCCGGAAAGCCTGATCAGATTGGTTGCCAGATCTATGATCTTAACCTGCTCACCCATATCGAGAATGAATATCTCGCCACCTTTGGCCATTCCACCGGCTTGCACCACCAAACGTGAGGCTTCGGGGATTGTCATGAAATAGCGGGTGATCTCGGGATGAGTGACCGTCACCGGACCGCCTTCGGCGATTTGGCGCTTGAACATCGGGATAACACTGCCATGCGATCCCAGCACGTTGCCAAAGCGCACTGCCGCAAAGCAGGTTTTGGAGCTATGCGCGAAGTATTGCACTATCATCTCGCCCATTCGCTTGGTAGCACCCATCACCGAGGTTGGATTAACGGCTTTGTCTGTGGAGATGTAGATGAAGTTGCTGGCCTTGTAGGCATCGGCCATGCGGGCGACGAACAAGGTGCCAAAGACATTGTTCAGCACCGCTTCACGTGGGTTGGCTTCCATCAATGGCACATGCTTGTGCGCTGCCGCATGGAAGACCACGTTGGGACGATAGTTGGCAAACAGATCCTCGAGGCGCTCGGTATCACGGATCGAACCGATCTCAACCCGTATATCGATGTCGTCATACTTCTGCTTTAACTCCAGCTCAAGCTCATAGGCGGTGTTCTCATAGATATCGAAGATGATCACCTGTTTGGGCGCAACCGCGCAGATCTGACGCGCGAGCTCTGAGCCAATCGATCCGCCTCCGCCAGTGATCAACACCGTCTTACCGGCCAAATAGCCGCTCACAAGCCGGGTGTTGAGCACGATCTCCTCGCGGGAGAGCAGATCGGTGAGCTCGACATCGCGCAAGCGCACATCATCGAGTTCATCCATACGCAGATCGCGCACATTGGGCAATGTGAGCAGGTGGCAGTTGGTATGCAGGCAGATGTCATAGATGCGTCTGCGCTCCGGCGCATCAGCACTGGGAATGGCCACGACAATCTGTTCGATCTGCAGGCGTTTGACCAACTCGAGGATATCATCGGTGCTGCCAGCTACCTTTACACCATGTATGCGTTGGCCGAGCTTTTGCGGATCATCATCGACTGCCGCAACAGGATAGCCCTGCATGGAATAATCTCCACGCGTCATGCGCTTGATAGTCAACGAGCCGGTTTCGCCGGCACCAACCACCAACGTGCGCTTAAGCGAGGATTTGACCGGCCGTGCGCTAACGGCGTCTTTACCTTTATGTAGGAAGCGGAAGGCGAAGCGAGCGCCCCCGGCAAAGAACAGGAAGAGCACCCAAGCCAGGAAGTAAACCCTGATAGGCAGGCGCACTCCGGCAACATAGTGGATCACCGCTCCTACGAAGATCGACAATATCGTAGCTAGAGTCAGTTGCACCAACTCGTCAGTTGAGGCATATTCCCATAAGTTGTTATAGAGCCTGAACGCCAGGAATGTGGCAACGTTGATGATGGCCAGCAGGCCAAACGAGAACAGCACGTCAGTAGAGACGAGAATGCTATCGGCCTGACGTGTCCCATACGATGAGAGCGTCAAAGCCAGATACGTTGCGAAGATATCCCAGAAGACAAGGAACGCGCTGCGTCCTGTAAACCTGACATTCACTGAGTTTAGAACCTTCCTATCATGTCTGCGGTCGAGAAGTCCTTCAGGGGCAACTTGACCGGCACACCATCGCGAGATGACTTATAGATAGCCAAGACCAATTCAAGGGCATTTCGACCCGCTCGGGCATCGATATATGGAAGCCTGTCCTGCGTTATAGCTTCAATGACATCTGCGTATAAAGGGGTATGTCCAAGACCATAGACATTATCGTGCTTTTCGTTAGCATTCTCAATAACCGCGTTACCGTCGCTGTCATCAGCGAACAGCCAGTGCTCGATACGGTTCACCGATGAACCCCCGGCTTTAGCGGTGCCGGTGCTGCCAAACAGGCACAGCGTCTCCTCCAGATTGGCCGGGTAGATATTAGTCGTACCCTCAATGACACCATAGCTGCCATTCTTGAATCTAATCAGTGCCAAACCCAGATCCTCGGCTTCCAGATAATCATGCAGCTGACGATCGGTATAGGCAAAGACCTCATCGATCTCGTCGCCCATCATCCAACGCAGCAGGTCGATGTCGTGGATGCATTGGTTCATCAAGGCTCCCCCATCACCAGCCCAGGTACCGCGCCAGGGAGCCTGCTGATAGTAATTGCGATTCCTGCTCCAGCGGATATGCGCTGTACCATAGAGCAAACGGCCAAAGCGACCGGCCTCCAACGCTGCGCGGATCTCCTGGATCGCCTTATTGAAGCGATTCTGATGGCAGGCGCAGACCTTGAGTCCCCTTTGCTCGGAAAGCTCGATGATTGCATCGGCATCGGCAAGACTTAAAGCTATGGGCTTCTCGATGATCAGGTTGCAGTCCGCCGCCAAACAATCCAGAGCCGTCACAGCATGCTGCCCGCTGGGCGTGCAGATGGAAACCAGAACGAGTTGCTCATGAGCCAGCATCTCGTTATGGTCACTATAAAGCCGTGGCTCGGCGGCTCCTAGCTCAAGCAGGAACGCGGCCTTATCCGCAAGTGCCTCAGCGCTGCTATCACAAAGCGCCACAACGTCCAAACCGTTGGCAACAGCAGCTTTCAGGTGGTTTTTCGCGATACGACCACAGCCGATGAGTCCAAAACGCATCATAGAACCTCAATGTTATCTCGTGCGGATAAGTCCTTGCAGACGTTCTTGGTATCAAAGATCGCCTTGGCGTTCTTTTGCACCATCGCATAATCCACAGCGGTATGTGCCGCGGTGATGATCACCAGATCGGCTTGCCCAACAGTCGCGGCGTCAAGCGCGGAAAGACTTGCATATTCCCTGCCCCTGAAGCTGAATGTGGGGATCCAGGGGTCGTAGTAAATCACCTCGGCGCCATCGTTGACCAAAAGGTCGATGACCTTGAGGGCTGGGCTCTCACGACAATCATCGACATCCTGCTTGTAGGCAACCCCCAGCACCAACACCTTCGACCCGTTCAATGACCGCTTGAAACGATTGAGGATGCGAATCGCCCTGTTGATACAATACGCTGGCATCTGGTCATTAGCCGCCATCGATGCCTCGATCATCTGGGTATGGAAGCCAAACTCGCGTGCCTTCCAACTTAGATAGTAGGGATCGAGCGGGATACAGTGCCCACCCAGACCCGGTCCCGGATAGAAAGCCTGGAAACCGTAGGGCTTGGTCTTGGCGGCCTCGATAACCTCCCAGATATCAATGCCCATACGGTCGCAGAGCACCGCCATCTCGTTAATCAGGCCAATGTTGACATTGCGATAGGTGTTCTCCAGCAATTTCTCCATCTCGGCAACAGCCGGCTTGGAGACCTCGAATACCTCACTGTCCAGCACCGCGCGATACATCGCGGCGATAACCTCTGTGGCATCCTCACCCACGCCACCTACAACCTTTGGCGTGTTCTTGGTCTTGTAAAGCGCGTTACCCGGATCAACCCGCTCTGGCGAGAAGCCCAGATAGAAGTCCTGGCCACAAACCAGACCCGAACCATCCTCCAACAACGGCTTGAGCAACTCCTCGGTGGTTCCGGGATAGGTGGTGGACTCCAGCACAACGATGGTCTCCGGCTTGAGGTAGCGAGCAATGCTCTCACCTGAGCAGCGTATGTAGCTGATATCGGGCTGCTG
>DBPN01000048.1:0-4964 GCA_002305585.1 Eggerthellales bacterium UBA1419 | reverse complement strand
CTGAGCATACCGCTTTCCACCAGCTGCTGTAGGTCATCATCGATAACATCACCAACATAGTTCTGCCCGGCATTGACAGCAGCGACCTTTTGCTCCTGCACATCAAAGCCAACAGTTACAAATCCAGCTCTGGCCTTCTCGACAGCAAGCGGCAGTCCAACATAGCCCAAGCCGATAACAGCGACGCTGATGCTGCGGTTGGCGATTCTATCCAATAGGCGTTGCTTCATTGCAACTGCTTCCCTTTCTTGACGAGCAGAGCAATACCCAACAGGGGCTTGTCCGCTATCTGCAACTGACGCAGCGCTTTCTTTATCTGAGCGCTTCCAGCTTCCTGTTGACGCGTCACCAGCAATACGGCCGTGCTTGCGGCAACACCAAGTGTGGCCTGAGCGTCGTTGGCCAAAGCACCTGCATCAATCAACACAAAGCCATCGTCGGCTTTAGCAGCATCTACAGCCTTCTGCATGACCTCGAGGTTCTCCGCCGTGGCGCCTGTTGCTTTGACCACAGAGACTGCCAGCTTAGCTCGCTCAAAACTGGCGGCCAGAGACTGTGTCAGGTTAGCGCTCGCCTCTGGATTTGCGATGCTGACCACGCTGATCACCTTGTCTTCGCTCGCAGGGAGCAGCACTTGGATGTCATTAGCAAGCTGTGTGACCGCCAAACTAGCCTTCTGGTCGAAGACATCTGCGGCCGATATGCTGGCAATCACCGGGACGCCAACCATAACCTCGGCATCGTGAGCGGTACGGATCTTGCGATTCAATATCTCATAGACACAGAAGATGAAAGCTGAGCCAAACAAGCCAACGAAGAAAGCAATGGCCAGATTCTTCTTGTCGATCTTGGCAAGGCCAGAGACAGCAGGGTTCTCACCACTGTCTAAGGCACTCTCCCCTGTGGGCTGTGTACCTGGATCGGCAGCGAAGGAGCTGTCGCCCGATTTGATGATGGCGTCCTCGTATACAACAACCTTCTCAACATTGACTATGGTATCAGCTATCTTCTCCACTGCCATCTGTGCTGTCTGATTAGCAGCATCAATAGCTACCTGCAAATCGCTGGATGTGGCATCAATGTATACGAAGTTGGTGGAAACACGATCGGCTTTGTATTGGTCATAGGGGAAAGGTGCCGTTATGGTCAAGCCGGGATCCTGCTCGCTGAAAGCGCGTTTGACCTCGCCCGCTACGCTATCGGACACTACTATACGTCTGGCATTCTCAAGCTCGCGATGCTCATCGAGCTCGTAGTTATAGGCCAGAGTGTCCTCACTGGAGCCAGCGCCGGTGAGATACAGGGTGGCTTCAGCCGTATAAGTGGTTGTAAGCACCTTCTCTGACTTGAGCAAGCTCTGAGCCACCACCAATCCAGCGCAGAGTACCGTGATGAGCAGGATGAAGACGATGCGGCGCTTGACCGTCCCCCACAGATCTCCCAACGTAATCGTATTCATGATGTCTATCCATTACCTTTCTCAGCGGTTGCAGTTGCCCGTTCAGTTGCAGTTGCCTGTTTGGCTGCAGTTGCCCGTTCAGTTGTATCTGTCCATTCAGCTGTAGTAGCCTGTTCCAGGATTCAGGTACCCGTATGCTCCTCAGGTTCGCGAATGACGCGTGTCCAAGCCATGTTCTGCAGACTTTGACTAGCCCAGCAAAGCGCTTGGAGCGCATGACATAAACCAAACCGCCTATCAATATCAGAGTGAACCAGAACTGCAGAGTCCAGATGTAGCTGATCCACTCGATAGCGGCACCTCGGGGCATATGGAAGATCACAATGCAGATCGTCAATGTTAGCGTGCCTGTCAACCAACTTCGCTTGAGCAACCGAGGCAGATAACTGAGAATCATACCAAACACGAAGCTGAAGATACTAACTCCCAACGAGCCAAAGTCCTGATACAGCTCCAAAAGATACGATGATCCCCAACCTGCACCCTGCAGATAACGCCAGTGCATGTAATAGGACATGGTGTGCGCATAGGAGTGCCCCTGCACCGCCAGGTCAATGCTGTTTGAGCTGCCCAGATTAGTATTGCCTAGGATGTAGATGCCAAAAGGCCCCTGCAGGATGTAGTCGGTCAGGGCACCAAAGGAGAAGCCCTTGAAACCCATGGCCGCAATCATCTCCCGCGCTGCATAGCCTTTCGAAAGCACCTCATAGGTCACACCTTGCTGGTAAATCGCGGTAACCAATGAATCAAAGAGTGAGAAGTTGACGATCTGGGCGTTAGCGCGGATAACGGAGACCAGACCCATGGCGATGATGCCCACCGGTAGGAAGATGGCCACCAGCACTCGTTCGAAGTGCCCGATCCAGGAACCTTTTCCATCGATGTAGTTGCGTAACACGTAATAGAGTACCAAAAAGAGGAAACCGAGCACGAAATCTGCGCGCGAGCCGATGATCAAAACCGGAATAGTGGTGATGATGTGCATGATAAGCATGACAGTGGCGGGACGCTTCTTGGGAAGCGTAGCAAGAAACGCGCAAAGCGCATATGGTTCCATGGTGGCGATGGTGCGAACAAGCAGGTTGGTGTACTGACTGATGCTCACTGTGTAGTAATCCTCATAACTGAGACCTTGCATGGCCTGAAGCTTGAGCATACCCAACCACATCAAGCCGATGAAACCGATTACATAGACAATGGCACTGGCAATGCGCAGTGTTGGTAGTATTGGATTGTCGCGAACGTCTTTTAATTGCCAACTGGGATGGGCTGCAACCTTCTCGTCCTTGTTATGCTGTCGCCATTCCGCAGCTCCCGAACCTAGTCGCAAGAAGAACATCGATAAGAAGATAATCGCCAGGCTGAATTGGGCCCCACCAAAATCGATTGAAAGCTCGGTTAACACTCCACCTTCAAGCAATTTTATCGTTGGCCGCGAGATGAGGAACAGTGCCAGTCCAAGATGGAAGAATAGGAAGACTGAGCGCTTGGACAGATCACAGATGGCATAGGCGATGTTAACGGCGAACAATAACGCCATACCCGAGTATAGCACCAACAGATCCTGCGCAAGCAAGCCGATAACGAACAGCACCAACGAAAGCGGGAAGAACAACACATGGAACGCCTTGAGCAGACCCATCAGATTCTCCACTCGAATACTGTCTTAAAGGGAGTGAGTAGGTCATTGGCGAAGACGCGTTTGATATCTGAAACCGAATGTACCGCATCGTCTAAGAAGATGATCTCGCGCAGACGGCGCTGGACGATCTTTCGGGACATCAGCTCAACAGCACGCTCAAAATCTGCTCGGCCGGATCGGGAACAACCAACCATGGTCAGTCCCTTTTCCAGTACCATGCGGGTGTTAACGGGTACCGGTTGCTCGCTGACGCCAAGCAACATGATGCAGCCTTGGGGGTTGATGCGCTCTATCAGGGTCTCAATCGCAGATGCGCTACCCTCCGACCCTACGCATTCAAAACCATGGTCGAAGCTGAACCCCTCAGGGATGTCGCTGGAAAGCAGTGCTTTGTCAACAAAGGTGAACAGCGCCAATTTCAGCGGGTTGTGCCCAAGCACTACTATCTCGGTAGAAGGAAAGGTTTCTCTGAGCATACAGGCCACTACATAGGCCATGCTGCCATCACCGATGATAGCGATCCTGTTGCGGTTGCTGTGGGCCAACGACTCAAAGCGGCAAACGGCATGCGCTGCCACACTAACAAATTCGGTAATCGCGGCGACCACTGGATCGATGTCACCGCAACCGACTACTCGGTCTGGCGGTAAAGAAACGAATTCGCGCATGAAGCCGTCGTGTCCTGAAGACAGGAAGGCAGAACCGGGAGCATAATTCTCAAAGAGTCCAGAAGACACGTCACCAGACACATTGGGGATCATCACCACGCGGTCACCGATATTAAAAGTGCCGGTTGGATCGGCAACTACCGTGCCACAGGCTTCATGAACAGGGGCCATGGGCAGCTTCTTGCGCAACACATCAGGGCTACGCATACCAAGATAGTAACGCTGATCAGCATGGCAAATGGCCATGAAGTCTGGCCGAACCACCACCTGCTGGGTCAAAGAGATGTCCTCGAATTTGACTACCAGCGTCTTGGTGCCCACCAGTTGATAAACATTATTGATCAATTACCCTGCTCTCAATCATCGCTTGGGCGATTTTGTAATCCATGATAGTGGTCAGTTTGATGTTTGTAACATCCCCGGCAACCAGATGTACCGGATACCCAGCCTCAACGAACACCTTACAGGCATCTGTCAACACCGATCTGGTCTGCTCGTCCATATCTGAATAGATCTGCTTGAACAGGCTGATCTTGAAGCTCTGGGGAGTCTGCCCCTGATACATGCGATCCCGGGTTGGAATCTCTGAGATGAATTCCCCCGTCTCATCAGAACGCACGATGGTGTCCGTTGCCGGAATCACAGTGTCACAGGCCGGATGAGCCTTCGCAGCCGCGATATTGGCTTCGATGATCGATAGTTTGACAAAGGGCCGCACGCTGTCATGGGTGACAACGATATGCTCATCACTCGCGCCATGATCAGCCTCGATGGCCTCGAGGATGTTGATGATAGTCTGATTACGACTATCGCCACCGGCGACAACGTGGATATCGTAGCCGCTAAGCCCGTGGTTCTCGATTAGATCCTGCGTGTGGTTGACCCAATCGCCATGGGCGCCCACATAGATTGCATCGAGTTGCGTACAAAGGCAGAACTTCTCCAACGTATGAATCAGGATAGGCTTCTCGCCAAGAGGCAAGAACTGCTTAGGCAGGTTCTCTAAATCCATCCGCGTGCCCGTACCGCCTGCCAAAATAGCACCAAAGATCATAAGGGACCTCGATTCCTTCGATAACACCCGCACATTATAGCGCTAAACAACCTGGCAGACTGTTACGCCTACAATATGTGCACAGTGCCTTCTTCATCGATAACGAGCTCCTGCTCTCCCGATACGAGCTCTTCTCTGTCT
>DBPN01000018.1:19323-60880 GCA_002305585.1 Eggerthellales bacterium UBA1419 | reverse complement strand
AAGGCAAAACGGATGCTTCTGTCTTAATTTGCGCGCGTGATTGGGAGTGTCTCGGTCACGCGCGTGATTCTTTGTAGTGGCTTATTAGTAGTGGATTGCCACTAAATGGTTAAATGAAAGGAAGCGAGATGGGTTTTACTCTTGTCCTCGCAGTTACAGCTATATTGGCTTGGCTCTTTAGAAAGCTTATCAAGAAGTATCCGGTTGTGTTCTATATCCTGGCGCTACTTCTCAATGTTCTCTATGTCGTCAGTGTTTATGGGACACTCCCAGAAGTCATTCGCAGAACGCTTTTTCTCCTTATGCAGAAAAGCACGCTGTCCTTGGCGCTCTTTGCTGTTGTGATGTTTATCGGGGCATTTAGGAGGGACTCCGTTATCGGCGTAGGATTGCGTCCGGTGCGCGCAGAGCTTTCTATCGCTGCTTGCATATTGACGATGGGTCATATGTTCGTATACCTGATGGCTTTTTTGCCTCGTGCTCTAGGTGGCGGATTGACTGAGGGAAGATTCCTCTTGTTCTTCACAACGTGTGTATTGCTGCTGGTGCTTCTGCTCATCCTTGGCATCACATCCTTCAGCGAGATTAAGCGCAGGATGAATGCTGCCTCATGGGTCAAGTTGCAAAAGTGGGCGTACGTGTTCTTCGGGCTTATCTATGTACATCTGGTAAGCATCTTATTGCCATCAGCGCTACAGCAAGGAGTAACCGCTCGTATCAGCATAGCTGTCTACACAGTGCTTTTTGGATTGTATGCGATTATGAGAGTACGCCGCGCCCTCATCGACAGGGAGGCNNTAGCTTATGAGCCCTAAGACCTTCAGATCTTAGGGCTCATCGATCTCTCAACGCATCGTTTCAGATTTGATTGAAATCCCATTGGTCATCTGTCGCTGTTTGAGAAAGAAAGGTTGGCAATGGAAATCTTCGATGTAATGACTGTGGTGGGTATCTGGGCAAGAGAAATTTCATCTTCTTGAGTGGTACACTATTGCGGAACTTGTTTTGGAAGCGCTGATTAAGGTATGAGGTCGGATATCGGCCCACTCTTCAGGTCTTCCTTACAACATATACACAGTTGCGGGAGGATAACAGCTGTAATGGACGGTATCAGAGTCATCGAGGGTGGTTTAGGTTCCAAGCGTGAAAAAGACTCCAATCAGGAAACACAGAATGAAGAACAACATGAACTCAACCTGTTCGATCTATTTGAGCAGGATGTCAATATGATTCAAAAACAGAGTTGTGAAGCGCAGGCTGAGGAAGAGGCTATCATGACGCCCAGCACTGACGTTGAGCAGAACGACAACGATACTCAAGCAGAGGAGATTGAGCTACCTGCGTATGACAGGCGTTGGGCGTGGGTTGAGATAGACCGCGAGGCCATCAGGCATAACCTGCTGGCGATCAGGAAACGCATCGGACCCGGGATCAAGATCATGGCAATCGTCAAAGCTGACGGCTATGGCCATGGTGCTATCGAATCTGCCCACATCGCGCTAGCCAATGGAGCCGAATTCTTGGGCGTTGCCGATGTAGACGAGGGAGTGGAGCTCCGTCGCGCGAACATCACTGCTCCGATACTGATCCTCACAGAACCACCGCAAGAGTCCATTCCCGTGATTCTGCGCTATAACCTGATTCCGACTGTCACTACTATGGAGTACGCTCTGGCACTTGGCGAGAAAGCCGATGCAGCAGGGCGAGCAGCACCATATCATCTCAAGATCGACACCGGAATGAATCGCATCGGAGTCCACTATAGCGACGCGGCAGATTTTTTGCGCACCATCAGCTTTCACCGTGGATTGGACCTGCAGGGGGTCTTCACACACTTCGCCACCGCAGACGAATCGGATTCCTATGAGTTCAGGCTGCAGCTTGAGCACTTCAACAGATCATTGGACGAGATACGTTATATGGGTATCAATCCCGGTCTGGTACATGCTGCTAACTCTGCAGCGGCTATTCGTTACAAACATGCGCATTTCAACATGGTGCGAATTGGATTGGCGATGTATGGCATGCATCCCAGTGAGATAACTAGGGATCTCATCGATCTGCGTCCGGCCATGAGCGTCCGTACACGCGTCACATTTGTAAAGTCGGTACCAGTAGGCGAGGGAGTAAGCTATAGCTATACCTATCGTTCACCGGGAAGCGTGCTGATAGCAACCATTCCAATTGGCTATGGAGATGGTCTTCCTCGCGCCCTCACAAATCGCATGCAGGTTCTGGTCAAAGGAAGATTGTGCCCACAAGTTGGTAATATCTGCATGGATATGACGATGTTCGAGGTTGACCAGAGGTCGTCACAGCTCAAACCACGATTGTCCGTTGAGGTTGGTGACGAGGTTTTGGTCATTGGCCGAGCGGGTGATATCGAGCTATCCTTAGACAGCATGGCAGAAGCGCTGGGAACCATCAATTATGAGCTGGCCTGTCGCTTCGGGTTGCGTCTTCAGAGGATATTCAAGTAAGACCATCGGGCTCTGATGAGGATGGACGCAACATCTCAGCTGGATGTGTCCTCGGCTGGGCGCAACACCTTAGATGAGATCCGGGCGGACGGTACTGGTTGATGACCAAAACATTATCAGAGATATGGAACGAAGTTGACGGGTGCAGGCTCTGTCGCCTTTGCGAGACACGTACGACTATCGTGTTTGGAGTGGGTGACCCCAATGCCGAGGTAATGTTCATCGGCGAAGCTCCTGGCAAGCAGGAGGATCTGGGTGCCGAGCCGTTCATCGGTGCAGCCGGAAAATATCTGAATACATTATTGAGCCACGCGGGGCTTAAGCGGGAAGAGATCTATATCGCGAATATCTTGAAGTGCAGACCTCCAGAGAATCGGAATCCACTTCCGGAAGAGATGGAAGCGTGCACTCCGTTCTTGCGTGATCAAGTGCAGGCTATCAATCCCGAGATCCTCGTGACTCTGGGTAACTTCTCAACTCGATTCATCCTTAGAACCGATCGCGGTATAACCGGGCTACGTGGTCAGGTGCATCTAACTGGGAGATTTTCAGTAATACCAACATTCCATCCTGCCGCTGCTATCTATGATCCAAGCAAGAAGCCATTTATGGAACAGGACTTCGTTTTACTGGGAAGACTGTTGGAGAAACGCCGCGCAGAGAAAGCCCAGCGCTTGGTTGCAGAGAAGTGTGTGCAGCCCGCTGCAGATGAGATCAGGTTGCCAGCCACAGAGGAGACCAGCGATGAATGCTTCAGTTGAGCTTTACTCTGAATCACTTGAGAAGACACTGGAACTGGGAGAGAGTCTGGGGGCACTTCTGAGGCTGGGCGATGTTGTCTTGCTTAGCGGTGACCTTGGGGCTGGCAAGACACATTTCACTAAGGGAGTTGTCAAAGGTATGGGAATCGAGACTGAGGCTACCAGCCCAACTTTCAATATACTGGTTCAATACGAGAACCAGATGGGTTCACTGATGCTAAATCACTTCGACCTGTATCGGCTGGAGAGCGAAGAAGAACTTGATGATATCGATTACTTTGGTCACCTTGAGCAGGAAGCCGTGCAAATAGTTGAATGGGGAGATAAATTCACCGGAGCTTTGCCCGAGGACTATCTGAGCATCAGCTTCAAGGTTGTCGATGCGGAGGAGAGAGCCTTATTGGTGGAGGCTCACGGTGCGAGAAGCAACATCCTGCTTGAAGCCTGGTTGGGAGAATCAGCCTGATGACTCATATGATCACTGCGAAAGACAATCAAGACGCGCAGCGCAAGCTGATACTCGCCTTTGATACGTCAAGCGACCATATCGCCTTGGCTGTTGGCCAAATCGAGGATCCCGCACAAGCAGGTTTTGATCAGCCGATTACTTTGATAGCTGCAGATGATCACTCAGCTCATCGTCAGGCTAATGTTCAGTTAATGCCTTCTATCGAGGCATTGTTCGAGCACCATCATTTGAACAAGAGTCATATTGCAGCGGTAGTCTGTGGTCTTGGTCCGGGCTCGTTTACCGGAGTGCGAATTGGTGTGGCTACGGCTAAGGGAATCGCTCGTGGTCTGGGCGTGCCTCTCTTTGGCGTATCTGCTTTGGATTCCATCGCCTGGAACGCATGGAAGAACAAGATACGTGGTCGCCTGGGTGTGGTTGTCGACGCGATGCGAGGCGAAGTTTACCCCGCACGATTCATGTTGGACAAAGATGGAGTGCGCCGTCTTGACGCCCATTCTGTCTCTAAAGCAGACGAGGTGGCAAAACTGTGGGTTGGCAAGACGAACCCGATTTTGCTGGCTGGCGACGGAATGAAGAAATATTGGAAGGCTTTTGCGGACAACGCCCCTTGTTGTGTTCCATTCTTTGGCACTATTGCCGAGAAGCTCTGGGCACCAACTGGCCAGGGATTGTTGCTGGCTTTTTCGGCCCTCTGCGCTGCCTGTGAACAAGGTTCTGGAGAGCCGGGAACCCTTCTGCCAATCTACACACGCCTTTCGGATGCCGAGGAAAACGAGCGCAAGCGCCTTTCAACAAGTGGTCAGATAGCTCAAGGCGCGATGATTGCCGTACCGCGCAGTGGAGTATCAGACCCAGCTCGTGCAGATGAGATCGTTTATCGACCCATGGCAGTTGGTGATCTTGATAAGGTTGCAGATCTGGAGCAGCAGTCCTTTTTTGCCGTTGATGCCTGGAGTCTGGAGATGTTTACCGATGACTTGCGTCAGAAAAATAGGGATTGGTGGGTAGCTTGTCTGGGAGATCAGTTGATCGGTTATGCCGGAGGCTGGTTGATCGATGGTGATCTTCAGGTGTTGCGCGTTGCCGTAACGCCCGAGTACAGGAAAAGAGGTGTTGCCAGCCAGCTCATCGAATTTTTGGCGCATGATGGACTAGACCTGGGTGCTGGATCCATCAGCCTTGAGGTCAGGGCTTCCAATATGGCTGCGCGTGCTCTTTATGATTCACTTGGGCTGGAAAGCGAAGGAAATCGGCCAGAGTACTATCCGCCGCAAGGCAAAGGGCAATCGAGAGAAGACGCTGTAATATTGCGCAGCAATCTCCCCTTATCTGGAAAGCCCTCAGAACGACTGATGAACGTGAGCACAAGCAACGTGAGCACAAGCAAACCGACTGACGTAATCTGCGGTGAAAAACGTCAGGCCACATCTGCAATAAGCGCTTGCGGCAAGCGCCCAAGGATCCTTGCCATCGAGACATCATGTGATGAAACTGCTGTAGCGATCATAGATGGAGATGGTCAGCTTTTGGCTAATGTGGTTGCCAGCCAAGTAGATTTCCATTCTCGCTTTGGCGGAGTGGTTCCCGAGATTGCCTCTCGCAAGCATACCGAGGCAATAGTCGGCGTGGTTGATCAGGCTCTCGAAGACGCAGCGTCTGCCCTGGGTACCGCAGCCGAAAAGGCCACAACTGTCACAGATGCCCCAGCAAAAACCCGCTTAGCCGATGCAAGTGGATGTGACTCCGGCAGCCAAGCTGATTTGATGGATAGCTGGCATAACCTAGACGCAATCGCAGTGACTTACGCCCCTGGTCTCATTGGCGCATTGGTTGTAGGGGTTGCCTTTTCCAAAGGTTTGAGCTGGGCAACCAGTTTGCCCCTCATCCGCGTGAATCATCTTGAGGGACATATCTATGCCAATAAAATCTCCGCAGTCACATTAGCTGAGTCTGCTCTTGCGGCAAAGCTTGAGCTAGAGGTTAAACCTGAGCCAACGGTTAAGCCTGAGCCAACGGTTAAGCCTGAGCTAACGGCAGCATCAGCGTTGGGACTTCTACCGCCATTCGTGATAGCGCTGCTTTCTGGTGGGCACACGATGTTGGTCCATGTTCGCGATTGGGGAGACTACAAGGTTTTAGGCCAGACTCTCGATGATGCAGTGGGAGAGGCCTTTGATAAAGTTGCCAAAGCTCTGGGGTTGGGCTATCCCGGAGGCCCGGTTATCTCTCGGTTAGCGGCTCAGGGCGACTCCCGTGCCATTGACTTCCCTCGTGCGCTGTTGCACAGCAAAGACCTGCGCTTCTCATTGTCAGGACTTAAGACGGCAGTCATTACATATATCAAGCAGGAGCAAGCTACCGGCAGGGATCTCGACCTGCCTGATATCGCGGCTTCATTCCAGCAAGCCGTAATTGATGTGCAGGTAGCAAAAGCTCTTAAGGCTTTGGAGCAGACTGGGGCTAAGACTTTTTGTTTGGGTGGAGGAGTGGCCGCCAACCGAGCGTTGAGAGAGGCATATCAGGAAGTCCTGCAGGCTAAAGGCTACAATGTGATCTTTCCGCCCGCTATCGCCTGTACCGACAACGCTGCCATGATTGCCGCCGTCGCCTTAGATCGCTATCACGCCAAACGTTTCATGTCGCTGGCCGATGATGCTCATGCACAGGCTGATCTTGAGCTTCCGTACTAAGGGGCTGCGAGCTGCCCTGAGCAAAGTGCCAATCTTTCAACAGCGACTTTCTTAACATCATGTGCTTTTCAGTGAATTCTGGGTCGCGATAGAGAAGGCGTTTTGCCAGAAGCCTGCTCAGAAGATGAGCAACTCTCCTCATCTCAATTGAGCTCTTCAATTGCCTTCGTGTCACCGTGATAACGGTGATCCCCGAAAAGAAAAGTGCGTTTCGCCTAGTGGCGTCTTGTGAAATCTGTTCCGACTTGGCATGAAAGGCGTCGCTGTCATATTCAACAGCGACTTTCTTATTTGGCCAAAACAAATCGCAGACATAGAATTCCCGTGCAGTAGTCTTCCTCGCAACGCGGCTTATATCTATGCGGACATTCAAGGAAGGCGTAGGAAGCTTGAATCCTCCAAGCATATATGGCAAAGATAGCATCATGGTCAACGTGGTCTCAGCGGGTGACGCCGAGCCACCCACCAGAAAGCGCATTGCCCTACTCGCTTTCTTTATTCCTCTGGCTCCTTTCATTTTCGAGATGTAAGCGGACAGTCTTCTCACAGTGGTTAGAGGTATTTCTGGGCGAAATCCCCTTCGCATATCACAGCTAATAATCTCACATTTCGCAACGGTTTCAAAAATCGCGTCGTCAAGCCGATAGCTGCCACAAAGTTCAAAGCCCAACTTGATCAACTGAATAAGCTCCAATTGGTTAGCCATCTGAAGAAAGCATAGTTCGGGAGAGCTCACATACAATCCCTGTTTGATCTTGACGAAAGAGCCATGAGGAAAAGCGTGACTATCGATGTGATTATTTATCATCGGACTGATTGTGCGCGCCCAATCGCTACCAACAAGGACATCCAGTGGGAGAGGAGAATCTGACTCCTCGAGCACGAGAAGGTCTTTAATCGGATCACTGATAGCCTGAGGAGAAGTCGGTGGATTCCTTTTGCTGACAGAAAACCGCTTGGCATCAGCGCTGACCCGGTAGGACCGCCAGTACTTGAGAGCTGTATCATGACTAAGAAAAAACATTATGCTAGCAATATAGCAAAATGGTAAAATAATGTACAGAGAGGACCCGCTTGCATATTTTTTTCGAATACGCGAGGTCGCGCATCAAAGACAGGTTAGAAAGTAAATATAAGTGTGAACTATTGTTTGTGAAGTAGCACACATAACCCTGAAAGCAGTAATTCTTTTATTGCCGAAGGATCACACATCTCTCGCTCACGCGTATTCGAAAAAAATATGCAAAATTCCCAAATTACGGCTTTTCCTCTATCGCGAGCAGAGAATTCAACTGAAGGTGGTTTCGCCTGAAAACCGCTTTCTTTCGCTAGTGCAACCTATCACTTTAAACTCCTCAAGACGCACGCCTCGGATTCGCTCACTTATTCGCTCGCATCTTCTCGCTGCTTCGACCTGTTAGATGCAGAGTAAAACTTTAGTCTTGCGCCATAAGATTACATTTCTGTGACAATGTGTGATATTCAAGGCATCTGGCTTGAAATCACAGTAACCAATAGTATTATTTTAACCCGTTAGCACTCTTGCATTTAGAGTGCTAAATTTGACTAGGTTTCGGAGATGCACAAAATCGTTGGCAAGCCGAGGACCACGAGGTTGGCTTAAGGCCATCAGCAAGCTGGAACCACAGGTAAGTAAGATGAGAGGCATCATAAGTAGCACACCATCAAAGGAGGTTAGATCGATGAATCTCAAGCCATTGGGAGACAGAGTCATCATCAAACAGGATGAGGCAGAAACCGCGACAGCGTCCGGTATCCTCATCGCGAGCAACGCACAGGAAAAACCGCAGCGTGGAAAAGTCATCGCCGTAGGTGAGGGCAAGCTGGATAACAACGGAAACCTTGTCAAGCCCGCAGTTAAAGAGGGGGACAGCGTCATCTACAGCAAGTACGGTGGAACCGAGGTCACCGTGGACAACGAGACGTATCTAATACTGCGTGCCGATGACATCTATGCTGTATACGGGAAATAGATCTGAAAGGATTTGAAGATGGCTAAGAATATCGAATTTGATGAGGTAGCGCGCGGGTCGCTGGCTGCAGGAGTAACCAAGCTGGCCGACGCGGTAAAAGTAACGCTTGGCCCCAAGGGTCGTTATGTGGCCTTGGAGCGCAGCTATGGCGCGCCGTTGATTACCAACGATGGCGTAACGGTAGCCAAAGAGATCGAGCTTGAGGATGCAATCGAGAACATGGGTGCTCAGCTGGTTAAGCAGGTCGCAGTCAAGACAAACGACGTTGCTGGAGACGGTACCACCACAGCCACGTTGCTGGCACAGGTGATCGTAAACGAGGGCCTGCGTAATGTTACAGCCGGAACCAACCCACTGGCCATCCGCAGAGGTATCGAGAAGGCTGTTGAGGCTGTGGTTGCAACTATCAAAGAGGCTGCCATAGAGGTTGACGACCATCACCAGATCGCCAACGTTGGCGCCATCTCTGCTGGAGATGTAATTGTAGGTGAAAGCATCGCCGAAGCCATGAAGGTTGTTGGCAAAGACGGAGTGATCACAGTTGAGGAAAGTCAGACCTTCGGCATCGAGATTGACACTGTTGAGGGCATGCAGTTCGACAAGGGCTATGTCTCACCATATATGGCCACCAATATGGAGCGCATGGAAGCCGATCTCAATGATCCCTACATCCTGTTGACTTCGCAGAAGATCGCTTCAATCCAGGATATACTCCCCATTCTTGAGGCTGTCATGCAGGCCTCACGTCCGCTGTTGATTATCTGCGAGGACTTCGAGGGAGAGGCACTGGCTACGGTCCTTCTCAATCGTCTGCGTGGTACGCTGAACTGCGTTGCAGTCAAGGCTCCTGGTTTTGGCGATCGCCGCAAGCGCATGCTCGAGGATATCGCCATCGTGACAGGTGGGCAGGTTATCACCGATGAGCTGGGCATGAAGCTGGATACAACAACCATCGATCAGCTGGGTCGCGCAAAGACGGTTCGCGTCAACAAGGACACCACTACAATCGTTGATGGTGCCGGCGACAAGAAGGATATCGACGCCCGTGTTGCCCAGATCAGAGCCGAGATCGAGCGCACCGATTCCGATTTCGATCGCGAGAAATTGCAGGAAAGACTGGCCAAGCTCTCCGGAGGCGTTGCGGTTATCAAGGTTGGCGCTGCGACCGAGGTTGAGCTCAAGGAGCGCAAGGCTCGCATCGAGGATGCGCTGCAGGCCACACGCGCGGCCGTT
The DNA here is from genome assembly GCA_002305585.1 of Eggerthellales bacterium UBA1419. Classification (GTDB taxonomy): domain Bacteria; phylum Actinomycetota; class Coriobacteriia; order Coriobacteriales; family UBA8131; genus UBA1419. Next base: position 51,250 of record DBPN01000018.1, on the reverse strand, counting down.
GAAGAAGGCATTGTTGCTGGCGGTGGCGTTGCCCTGGTTGACGCGCTGCCCGCACTCGAGGCTATCGAGACCGATGACGCTGACGAGAAGGTTGGCATCAACATCATCCACAAGGCACTCGAGGCTCCTTTGCGCGTCATCGCCCAGAATGCCGGTTATGAGGGTTCCGTTGTAGTTGAGAAGGTCAAATCGCTTCCCGTTGGCCACGGCTTGAACTCCTTGACCGACGAGTATGGCGACATGATCAAGATGGGTGTTATCGACCCTGTCAAGGTCACCAGGACTGCGCTTCAGAATGCCGCATCGGTTGCCGCGATGATCCTCATCACTGAAGCCACTGTCGCTGACATCCCCAAGGAAGGCCTTGATCCAGCAGCCCTTGCTGGCATGATGGGTGGCGGCGGAGGAATGTACTAAGTTCCAGCCCGAGCCATCGCGCTAAGCTTCAAGCTGAGCAAATGTACTACGCATCAGGGACTCCATTCGCATGGAGTCCCTTTTCTTGCTACCGATAATGGCGCATAATCTCGGTGCAAGGCCATATTCCAAGCCTGTGATCGTTTGGCTTTCCGTTAGACTTGGCTTTCCGTTAAACTATGCGATAAGGTGTTATGGCAAATCATGACAACACCTTCATCAAGGTCCTCTGGAAGCTCTGCTCAACGCGTGCAACCGTACCTTTAACTCTCAGGGAGAGAAGATGGGAAGAGCAACATATCTGGTCGACCATTTCCTCCTGGCAGATGTAAGGGGAGACATCCTCCTAGGTCGAGAAGCCGGTGAGTATCTACAACGAGATCTGATGTCGGCCCAACGCACGCTAGAAGTCGTGGCTCCAAGCATCTGCAGTGAGCAGCATCAGCAACTTGCCCAATTGGCAAAACGCGGTGTTCGCGTGACGTATGCTGCTGTGATGCCTTCTACAAATCAGGATGCCATCAGCATTGGCAGCAATCTGATGAACGTCAATCTGGCTTCCTATAATGAGAAGATTGAGGCGTACAACCAGCACTATCGCAAGAGTAAGCGATTTAAGAACGGGAAACGATTCCTCAACGTGGTCTGGGTACTCTTTCTGCTGGCGACACTGTTGGCTGCCATGGCGCTTACGTGTTCGTTGATTCCAGATCAGGTAGTTACCTGGATTGAACGAAGCGGTCTAGTCTTGCCGTTCAATTCAGACAACCTGCTGGATTATCTTCGGCAGAACCGAGACATCTGCATCATAGTCAGCGCCGTTGTAGCCAGCCTGTTTTTACTTGGACTCATCCTCAGCAGGGTCTTTAAGGGCGTCGCCAAGAAAGCAAGTAAGATTGCCAATGATTACATTCCCTACCTCTATCGGTGGGAATATACGACCAATGTGGATTTTTTGCTCTTCCCTAATGTCGAGCAGAGACACCTCGTTTATTCCATCGATCACAATGAGCCATTNNGATTACACTACCCAATCGCTGCAAAGTAATCTGGAAAGTGTGGTGAGGATCATGGATCCTTCCGCTATAGCCAAGCTGCAGAACTATGTGCGCTCTCTTATGAGCGTCAGCCACTTCACTGTGATTAATTCTGCAACCTATGCTGAGTACTACATCAATAACTATCAGATGTCGCTTTATAGCTATCCGGAAGGCGTGGTTCCCGCTCCCGGATTATGGACTATCTACAATAAGACGCTTGATGTACAGCGTATCGCGAAGGAATATTACGAAGAGGGTTTTGCCCAGGGACTCTCGGCATCGCAGTCTTTCCCGGTTGTCACCGAGATCAATGACTTCCTGCAAAACACTGCAAGCCTATGAACGGGGCAGACAAGATCCTTCCCATTGTGGTGAAAACTTCAGCGATGCACGAGATGCTTCCTGAGGAATCGGCGACTCCGGTAGTGCTGATGGTCAGCGGAGGATCGGATTCACTGGCTTTGGCGCATATCCTGCCGAGTATCCATCCACATGCGCGCTATACCATTCTGCATGTCAATCATGGGTTAAGAGGCCAAGAGGCCGATGCGGATGAGAGATTCGTTGAGAACTTCGCTCGCGTGAACAATCTGGCCTACGAGGTAGTGCATCTGGATATTGCTGCAATCGCGGCTCATACTGGAGAGAATATCGAGCAGTGTGGACGTGAGGAGCGCTATAAGGCTGCCGGCGAATTGCTCGACAGGCTCTGTGAGCAGAGCGGGATAAGCTCGGATTCGGGCCGTATCGCTGTGGCGCATACACTCGATGACCGGGTTGAGACCTTCTTTATGCGAGCCATTGTTGGCGGCGGCGCAACCGGCCTGAGTTCGATTCCCTATGTGAACGGCCGGATTATCCGCCCATTGCTGGACTGTTCACGTGATGAACTTCGGCAGTACCTGGTAGATCTTCACCAATCAACAAGCCAAGCGGAACGTGAATCGGGTGAACACCTGTGGTGCGAAGACGCAAGCAACTATGACACACAGGGCTTCAGGGCGTTTGTGCGTCATGAGCTCATTCCATTGGCGACTACCAGAAACCCGCGCTTGCTGGAAACAGTGGGGCGCAACCTGGGGATACTGGCGGAAGAGGATGCATATCTCGAATCTTTAGCCAAGCAGATCGGGGCGGAGACATTGACCTGGGATCCAGACGGTGCCATACGACTCGACATTGCTGTTCTTGAGCAACCCAAGCCGCTTGCAAGGCGCATTGTACGAAACGTCTGCAATCTGATTCTGCCAAAAAGTGAGCGCATCACATTTGCACATGTCAACTTGATTACAGATCACGGACAGCGTGTCGGATTCGTGACAACTTTGCCGGGAAATGTGACAGTAAAAAATGAATGCGATACACTGACATTTCTCCCAGAGACTGTGAAAAAGACCAGGGCGCTCGATATCGCACAAAAGGTCGATCAGGAATGGGAGTTAGCTCCGGGTAGGAAATGTCTGTTGCCTGATGGGCGTGTCATTACGCTCAAGAAGTTGGATAAAGTCGATTATGGCGATGATGCACTTGCTTATGCTCGTGAACAGGCGAAAAGCAGATGCATATACGTTGATGGCGAGAAGCTCGAGGCGACGCTGAAGGCCGAAAACGGCTGCCTGGTCGTTACCGGAATCAGGACGGGGGACATATTATGTCCTCTGGGAATGCGGGGCAAGCATAAGTTAGTGTCGGATGTACTCATTGACCGCAAGATACCGGCCTATGAGAGGCCAGACATCAAGATCGTCCGTACGGGGCAGACAATCATATGGATTGTGGGTGTACAACAGGACGACCGTTTCAAGGTAACGCCACAAAGCAATACAATGTTTCGTATCGAATTGACAGAGCCAACGAAAGGATAAGAGCATCCATGCACAAAGATATCAGCCAAGTGCTTTTCTCGCAGGAGGAGATAGAAGCCTGCGCAAAGCGGATGGGCGAACAGATCAGTGCTGACTATGCGGGTAAGAAACTGTTATTAGTCACAGTGCTCAAAGGCGCGTTCATCTTCATGGCAGATCTTGCGCGATTCATTGATGGTGATGTTGAGATCGATTTCATGGCAGTATCAAGTTATGGCGCGGAGGCGAAGAGCTCGGGAGTCGTGCGAATCATCAAGGACCTCGAAGCCAGCGTCGAAGGTCGTCATGTGCTGATTGTCGAGGACATCCTTGATAGCGGTTTAACGCTCAAATATCTGCTGAGGAACATCAGGTCGCGTCGTCCGTTGTCCATCGAGGTGGCAGCGCTCCTGCTTAAGGAGGGAAAGCAACAGACCGACGTGAATTGTAAGTATGTTGGTTTCATCTGTCCGGATGAATTCGTTGTTGGTTACGGACTGGATTATGCAGAGATGTATCGCAATCTGCCTTATATTGGTGTGTTGAGTCCAGATGTATATTCCTGATTGATCGCAAAGCGAAGATGAAAGCGAGAAGATAGTGGTCGATAAGAAGAAAATCAGAACGTGGGCGATCTACGCAGTCATCCTGGTGGTGCTGCTATTCTTGCTCTCGTCACAACTCATGAATGGTAATGCGAACTCACAGAGAGACGAGCTCTCGACAAGTGAGTTTGTCAGCGCAGTCGAAGAGGGTAAGGTTGTTGAGGTTGTCTATAGCGCCACAGCAGCCACACTTCAGGGCAAATACCTGAAAGAGGGCGCAACTGACCCCAGTGAGGCGGTGCCGTTTGCCTCGACCTATATCGGTGAGGATTCTTTGGCCGAATTGATGGCAAAGCACCCGGAGACCCGTTACAGCGTCGATGTACAGAACTCGAATATGTGGTTATCAGTGCTCTCAACAGTTCTGCCCCTGTTATTGTTGTTTGGTTTTATGTGGTTCATGCTCTCGCAGTTCAACAACGCCAATAGCAAGCAGATGCAGTTTGGCAAAACCAAGGCCAAGAAGACTACAGAGGAACGTCCAAAGACCAAGTTCAAGGATGTTGCTGGCATCGATGAGGCAGTGGAGGAACTGCAGGAGGTCAAGGACTTCCTCGTAGATCCAGGCCGCTACCAGAAATTGGGCGCCAAGATTCCACGTGGCGTGCTGTTGGTTGGCCCTCCAGGTACCGGTAAGACCTTGCTTGCCAAAGCAGTTGCGGGCGAGGCCAATGTGCCATTCTTCTCGATCTCCGGTTCGGATTTCGTCGAGATGTTCGTTGGTGTAGGCGCTTCACGTGTGCGCGATCTGTTTGAGCAGGCCAAGGCCGCGGCACCAGCGATAATCTTCATCGATGAGATCGATGCTGTTGGTCGCCAGCGTGGTGCTGGGTTGGGCGGTGGTCACGATGAGCGCGAGCAGACCCTGAACCAGCTTCTGGTTGAGATGGACGGCTTCGAGGATCATCAGAGCGTCATATTGATCGCAGCTACTAACCGCGTTGATATCCTCGATCCTGCATTGCTGCGTCCGGGAAGATTCGATCGTCAGATTGTGGTAATGAGACCTGACCTCAAGGGTCGCGAGGAGATACTCAAGGTTCATTCTGCAGGTAAGCCACTCGCGCATAGCGTTGACCTGGAGAGACTGGCCAGATTGACTCCCGGCTTCACCGGTGCCGATCTTGCTAACCTGATGAACGAGGCAGCTCTGCTCACTGCGAGAAAAGGCCGTAAGCTCATCACCATGAAAGAGCTCAATGAGGCTATTGAGCGAGAGATAGCCGGCCCGGAGCGCAAGAACCGGATAATGACCGAGAAGGAGAAGCGCACCATTGCCTTCCACGAGGCGGGACACGCCTTGGTGGGACACGTCCTGGAGAACTCCGATCCGGTACACAAGATATCGATTATCAGCCGCGGGCAAGCTCTTGGTTACACCCTGTCTTTGCCCACAGAGGACAGATTCCTTTCATCGCGGAACTCCATGTATGATGACCTTGCAGTATTCCTTGCTGGTCGTGTTGCTGAGGAGATATTCTGTGATGACATTACCACTGGCGCCTCAAACGACCTGGAGAGAGCCACGAAGATGGCTCGACAGATGGTCACTCGTTATGGCATGACAGAGGCTTTGGGGAATCAGGTCTACGGCGAAGCGAATCACGAGGTCTTCCTAGGTCGCGATTATTCCGCGACTCCAGATTATAGTGAAGCTACCGCACAGCGCATCGATGAAGAAGTATCGCGCATCATGAGTAAGGCACACGAAGTTGCCCGCGCGACACTCATCGAGCGAAAAGAACAAATGGAGCTGATGTCCTCGGTGCTGCTTGATCGCGAAACAGTTGATGGCGAGGCACTTGAGGCTCTGTTGGATAATAGATGGCAGGATTATCTCGAACATGAGGATGAGATCCTGGCTAAGAAAGCTGAGGCTGAGCACAAGCAGGAAGAAGAGGACGCGAAGCGTGCTGCCGAGGAAGAGCAGCGTGCTTTGACCACCACAACGGCTGTGGTCAACTCCGAGGCATTGCCGCCTCAGCCCGAGGTTACCTTGGGCGATGTATTCTCTGGGCGTGCTACTGTCGATGATCTGCTGTCCCCGCAACCGCCGGCGCAGCAGGCACAGCAGCCACCAGTACAACAACCGCCGGCACAGCAGCCTTCCTCACAGCAGCAACCCCCGCAAGCTGATTCCGAGGATGCGAAGAACGAATAGAATCGTAAACCTTGCGTGTGGTATTGCAGCAGGATACGATGCAGAGAGGCATCTACCAGAAAGTAGAAAAGGCACATGGATCAGGAGAAGATTGAACAAGGTGTACGTCTGATTCTCGAGGGCGTTGGAGAAGACCTCAACCGAGAAGGCCTGATCGATACACCTGCGCGAGTCGCTCGGATGTATGCAGAGGTTCTCGCGGGAATGAATGAGGATCCAGCCAAGCTGTTCGAGAGAACCTTTGGCGAGGATCATCGCGAGATGGTTCTGGTTAAGGATATACCCATCTATTCGATTTGTGAGCATCACCTGGCGCCATTCTTCGGAGTTGCGCACGTGGCTTATCTGCCCGGTAGAAGCGGACGTATCTGTGGGATATCCAAATTGGCACGGCTTGTTGACGTCTATGCCAAGCGCCTGCAGGTGCAGGAGCGTCTGGTATCGCAGATAGCAGATATGTTGGTTGAGCAATTGGAGCCAGATGGTGTAATGGTGGTAATAGAAGCCGAGCATCTGTGCATGTCCATGCGCGGCATCAAGAAGCCGGGAGTGAAGACAACGACCAGTGCCGTTCGCGGAGCTTTTGAGAAGTCACAGAATACCAGGGCAGAAGCCCTGTCGTTGATGTACGACTAACAGGCTCACAGCAGGTGAAACTGCCGTACGCCTGAGGTTGAGCCAGTCCGCACACTTGGCTGGTGATATAAGGCCGGACTCGATAAGACGATTGGGCGTGTTGCAGATGTGGCGTTGTGGCGACAAGGAACTGGATACAGCACGGGCATTGGTAATGGGCGTCTTGAATGTAACGCCGGATTCCTTCTCGGATGGTGGTTTGTACGCCGCCGTCGATGTTGCCTGTGAGCATGCACGTCAAATGGTTGCCGAAGGTGCTACCATAATCGATGTTGGCGGTGAATCCACTCGCCCAGGTTCATCAGAGATAGATACCCGAGAAGAGTTATCGCGTGTATTGCCTGTAGTCCGAGTGCTAGCCAATGAAGGCGTGACGGTCTCAATCGATACACGCCACGCTCAGGTTGCCCAAGCTTGCGTTGATGAAGGAGCTGTAATCATCAATGATATCGGCGGATTCAGGGACCCGGCCATGGTTGAGGTCGTGAAAAAGAATTCGGTTGGATTGGTGATAGTGCATATGCTCGGTGAGCCAAAGACCATGCAACAGACACCTCAATACACCGATGTGGTTGAAGAGGTCAAGGCCTTTTTAGTGCAAAGGGCACAGGATCTTGAGGCTGAGGGCATCTCTCATGATCGCATCTGCATCGACCCCGGTCCAGGCTTTGGCAAGACCTTCGAGCACAATCTGGCATTACTCAGAGCTACCGCGCAACTGGCAAACGTAGGCTACCCCCTAATGGCCGCGTATTCACGGAAGAATTTCATCGGCGCACTCACTGGCATCAGCGAACCAGCAAAACGCGTTGTTGGCTCAGTGGCGGCAGCTGTCTATGCAGCATCACAGGGCGCACGAGTACTGCGTGTACACGATGTCGCTCCAACCATGGAAGCGCTCAAAGTGTTGGCTGCGGTTCAATAGTCAGATAGCATAAAAAATATTCAAGGCGATGAGCCTCGCGAAGCAAGAGATTGATATTGCCGCGAGGATTGTGGGTCTTACAATGCCAGCCGATAGATAGCAAGGACATCCTGCGTATCAAGCGGCTTCAAACCGCCAAGCGGTTTGCGTTTGCTGCGTGAGGCACGGGTTGCCTTCTCTGCCATCAGCTCCAATTGGCTGTCATTGATATCAAGCTCTCTGAGTGTTAGCGGTAAACCCATCCTCTTGTAGAATTCCTGCAGCCTGCCAATCGCTTGCTCGATGAGAGCATTCGGGTGGCGAAAGCCACTGTCAACTCCCATCACATTCACTGCGAACTGCATGAACATCGGGATATTCTCATGATAGACATAGCGCATCCAAGCTGGCGTAAGAACTGCAAGACCAGCGCCGTGAGCAACATCATAGAGGGCGCTGAGCTCATGCTCCATACCATGGCAAGCCCAGTCTTGCTGCCGACCCATGCCAAGAAGGCCGTTATGAGCGAGCATTGCGCTGAATCCTATCTCGCACCAGGCTTCATAATCATAGGGGTCGTCGATGACAAGACGCGCATTTGTCATCACGGTCTTGAGCAGCGATTCGCAGAGACCGTCGGTCAGATCGGTATGAACCGTATTGGTGAAGTAGCGCTCAAAGACGTGGCTCATCATATCGGCGATACCGTTGGCAATCTGGTTTTTGGGTAAACTGAAGAACAACTCTGGATTGATGATGCTCAGACGGGGGTGAAGGTGAGGGCTGCCGAAGCTCAGCTTGAGTTGCTTGTCCTCATTGGATAAGACTGTGATGGCGCTCGTTTCGCTACCCGCCGCGGGAATGGTGAGGACGGTTGCAATGGGTAAGGCCTTCTGGATTGGATTGTAGGCCTCGAAGATCTCCCATACATCGCCCTCGAAGAAGACTCCCATCGCTATGGACTTGGCAGAGTCGATAACGCTTCCACCTCCAAGCGCAAGGATGTAGTCAACGTTCTCATCTCGGCACAACTCGATACCTTCGCGCACTAGGCTAAGCCTTGGATTGGGGACAACACCACCAAGCTCTATATAAGCAATCTGACTTTGGATCAAAGAAGCGCATACCCTGTCCAGGAGACCGCTTCGCTTAACACTGCCCCCACCATAGTGGACAAGGACCTTCTTCGCATGGGGTTTAAGCAGTTCGCCAACACGCGATTCCTCGTCTTTTCCAAAGAGAATCCGTGTTGGGGACTGGAAATCAAAGTTGAGCATGATAGTAGGCCTTTCTTTTGCTTTACCATGTAACCGTAGCATTTAGCTCGTATTGAATTCTAATCCAATCCCGGAATCTGTGATGGGAGGACATACACATGGAACAAACAACCAGGCAGGTGGTAATCGCGCTGGGAGCCAACCTTGGTAATGCAGAGGAGACATTGCGAGCCGCCGCATGCCGTATAGGAGATATCCCCAGCCTGACGATTATCTCTGCCAGTTGCATATACCAATCCCAGCCGGCATATCTTGAGGAACAGGCTCAGTTCAGCAACGCGATACTGCTGGCAAAATGCGATCTTGAGCCGCTGGTGCTGTTACACGAGCTTCAGGCTATCGAGCAGGAGTTTGGCCGCAAGCGCACTATCGCCAATGGGCCAAGGAGCTTGGATTTGGACATCGTTGATATCACTGATGTAATTAGAGAGACGCAAGAACTCACATTGCCACATCCCTTGGCGTTGGAGCGCGGATTTGTGGTGACACCTCTACTCGAGATTGCGCCAGAGTACCGTTTTGCCAATGGCAAGCTTGTGACTGAGGCTGATGTTGAATACGGCGAGATAATCAGCAAAGGGCCATCGCTTATCGAGTGCTGCGCAGATAGTGAGGGCATAACGGGAGCAGGTGAAGACGAGATAACTGCTATCGAGGTGGCGCATAAAACAGCAGGTCGAGGAACACTCTCAGTTTGCTCCACTCCGATTGGTAATCTTGGTGACATAACACTGAGGGTCATCGAGACGCTCGGGCGAGCTGATTTGATCTTGGCCGAAGACACAAGGGTCACTCTCCGTCTACTCAACCATCTGCAGATAAGTACTCGGCTTGAACGTTGCGATGAGAATGTCATCAAACAACGCATGGCTGCGATTCTAGTTGAATTACAGCAGGGAAAGCACGTTGCCTTTGTCTCCGATGCGGGCACACCAGGTGTTGCTGACCCCGGCATGCAGTTGATAGCCGCAGTGCGTGAGGCTGGTTATGAAGTCGAGGTGCTGCCAGGTGCGAGCGCCGTGCTTACCGCACTGGTGGCAAGCGGGTTCGAGGCACCGGGCTTCTATTTTGGCGGCTTCATACCACGCAAGGCGAAAGCAGCCTTCGAGCTGTTTGGGCAATTGGCGCATCTGAACGCAGTGTTGGTGTTCTATGAGTCGCCCCACAGGACCGCCAAATCGCTTGAGCGCATTGCCGAGGCTTTTCCGCAACGAGAGGTTGTAATGGCTCGTGAGCTCACAAAGCTGCATGAGGAGGTTCTGCGCGGATCGGTTGCCAAGATAGCCGAGCAGATCTCAAATCGCACAGAGGAAAGACCGCTCAAGGGTGAGGTGGTTCTGGTGATTGGACCACCTCAGCACAGCGAATCTGAAGCGCGCGTCCACAGGGATAAATATGCCGACATGAAGACATAACTGCTACAATTCCTGGGTACGGTACTTCGTAATACCAAGAAGCAGTACGAGCGATCATTTTGAGCACAACGTAAAACTTACGCACCACACATCAACAGAAAGCCTGGAATATGACAGTCACCACTCAACAAGACACCAGCAAGTCATCCTATTACCTCACGACCCCCATTTACTACGTCAATGGAGTACCACACCTGGGTACTGCCTATACGACAGTAGCAGCAGATGCGCTGGCACGCTTCAACCGCATGGATGGCAAAGACACCTGGTTCCTCACCGGCTTGGATGAACACGGTCAGAAGGTTGCCCAGTCTGCCGAAGCCAACGGAATGAGTCCGCAGGAGTGGGTAGATGGCATCGCGCCTCGCTTTAAAGAAGCTTGGAAGATGCTGAATATCTCCAACGATGATTTCATCCGTACAACTGAAGAAAGGCACATTAAGGGCGTTCAGCAGTTCTGTGAGACACTGTATCAGAATGGCTATCTCTATAAGGACACTTATGAAGGTTGGTATTGCTTGCCCGATGAGACCTTCTTCGCCGATGATCAGACGGTGTTAATAGAGGGGCAGCGCGTTTGTCCGGACTGTGGTCGTCCGGTGGAGTTTGTCTGTGAGGAGAACTGGTTCTTTAAGCTTTCAGCTTTCCAAGAGCCTTTACTGGAGCTCTATGAGCAGCAACCGGACTTCGTTTGTCCGCAAACGCGACGTAACGAGGTAGTCTCCTTTGTAAAAGGTGGCCTTAAGGATCTCTCAATCTCACGAACGACTTTTAACTGGGGAATTCCGCTGCCCTTTGATCCCTCGCACGTCATCTACGTGTGGGTCGATGCTTTGATCAACTACATCACCGCAATCGGTTATGGTAGTGATGATCCAATCATGCAGGCGGAATTCGCACGGCGTTGGCCGGCAGAGCTACATTTTGTTGGTAAGGATATCATCCGTTTCCACTGTGTGATCTGGCCGGCGATGCTGATGGCTGCAGGCATAGAGCCTCCGCAAAAAGTCTTTGCGCACGGGTTCCTGCTCACCAAGGGTGAGAAGATGAGCAAGTCGCGCGGAAACGTTATGACGCCCAGCGAACTGGTGCGTATCTTTGGAGTGGACGCGTATCGCTACTACTTCCTCTCCGACGTGCAGTTTGGTGCCGACGGTAGTATAAGTATCGAGCGTATGCTGCAGGTTTACAATGCCGATTTGGCCAACAGTTGGGGCAACCTCTGTTCTCGAGTGCTTAATATGACTCAGAAATATTTTGATGGCGTGGTTCCCGATCTTTGGCCAAAGACGATTGCCAAACTGACTGAGGAGATGGGCAATCCCCTAGCTCAGATAGTCCAGGCCGAGGAAGGTCTTTATCAGCGCTACGCCAAAGCCTTTGGTCAGGTGGATTATTCTGGCGCTCTATCCTCTGTGCTGGAGCTCTGTAATCGCGCCAACCTCTACGTCGAGGAGAGCGCACCTTGGAACCTGGCAAAAGCAGCCGTTGCGGAGAAGTCCGAGATGCAAGCGGCAGGGCTCGATGAGGCCAACGCCACTGCTCCTACTGCAAGCGATCGTCTGGCCTTTGTGATATATAACAGCCTTGAGGCCATTCGCGTCATGGCGCTGCTCTTTGCCCCGGTGATGCCGGCGACCTCAGCAGAGGTATGGCAGCGTCTGGGACTTGGAGATGTGCTGGAGATCGATGATCTGGCCAAGCAGGTCTGCTGGGGGTTGCTGCCGGCCGGAAACAAAGTGGACACTGGAGAGCCACTTTTCCCGCGCCTGCAACTGGACGATATCGAATAATTTGTACTACAAACTGTGAGGTTTTATCGTTATGCGTACAACAGATGCAGCTTCTTCGGATGTTGCCAACCAAGAACAACCGCCGCCGGCGCAAAAAGATATCCTGTTCCGTGATTCTTCCGGTCGTCTGGTGGAGCCTCCCGTGTTCCTCTCTGGCGCTCGGTTTGCCGACACGCATACACACCTGGATATGCTGCATTATCCCAGCCTCGCGCTGGCCAGATGCGCGGCGCATGGCGTGGACTTCCTAGTAACCGTAGTGGATCCAACCGAGGATCCTGGTTACACCTACGACAACCTCGATGTCTGGCTTCAGACTGCTCGTGTTCAGCTTGATGAGTGGGGCCTGCATTCGCATCAGCTGCCAATGACGGAAATCATCATCGGGTGCCATCCACATAATGCCAGCGCGTTCGATTCTTCCACGCAAACGTTATTGGTCGAGCTGCTTCAGCAGCCTAAAACCGCTGCGGTGGGGGAGATTGGTTTGGACTACCATTACGACTATAGCCCCCGTGGTGTTCAGCAACAGGTATTCAGGGAGCAGATACGGCTGGCTAAAACGCAAGGCTTGCCTATCAGCCTGCATCTGCGAGAGGCGCACGAGGATGGGCTTAACATCCTCAGGCAGGAGGGGCTACCCGAAGCCGGAGCGCTATTGCATTGCTTCAACCTCGACTACGCTACGCTGGAGCCATTCCTTGAGCTTGGCTGCAAGGTTGCCTTTGGCGGACCACTCACATTCAAGAAAAGTGATGATGTGCGCCAAGCTGCCGCCAGAACAGCATGGGATAAGATCATGACCGAGACGGACGCACCCTTCATGGCGCCGCACCCGCTTAGAGGTACCACCTGTGGACCGGAGCACGTGATATTCACAGCTGCGAAGCTGGCAGAGGTATTCGCGTTACAGGGGCAGGAAGCTGCCGAGTTCTATCAGCAGCTTTACTGCAATGCCACTGAGTTCTTTGCGCGCTGATATGTCCAAACAAAGAGACATCATGATACAGTAACCCTGTTGTCTATCGATTGCATCCTTGGGGGAATCACATGGAGAATCAAAGGGAGAAAAGTCCCGATTCAGAGAAGAAACCCGATATCCTCTTTATCAGCGGGTCGCCACGCACGCGCACCAGTGTCGCCTTGCTTGAGCTGGTTGAGCGAGCAGCCAGAAGCGCGGGAGCCAACACACAGCGTTTCCTTCTCAGCAAGAAGAATATACTACCCTGTACGGGCTGTGATGGCTGCATGGAAACTGGCATCTGTGTATTGGCAAACAAAACGAAGAACGGCAAGTTCATCGACGACTATCTTGAACTCAAGGCATCCCTGGATCGAGTCGATGCAGTGGCTGTTGTCTCACCGCTGTATTTTGCCGGGCCACCAGCACAACTGAAGGCCCTCTACGATCGCTTTCAGCCATACTGGGTCAAGCATTATATTCTTGGAGAGAAGTCATCGCCAAAACGTCCAGCTCAGCTTTTCATGCTGGGAGGCTATTCCGATCCGCATGGGCACGAGCCTCTCGCAACCATTAGTAAAAGCGCATTGGCCGTTGCAGGGTTCAATCTGGAGAAGGTCAACAATTTCATAGGCTTCGTGGACCCTCGAAAAGCGCCGGAGATGCCGGCAGAGGAGGATTTTGACAAATATACTCCGGGGCAACTGTCAGCTCTTCGCAAAGCGGTTGCAAGACAAAAGGCGTTTGAGCAGCGGGCGCGAGATGCCGGAGGTGCATTTGCGAGATCGGTTATCAAGAAGATTGAGGACAGAGAGACCTTAGATGTCGTGGATGCAGATCTCGCCAAAGCCGATAAGGTGACAAAGGCAGATATTAACGAGGATATGGACGAGAAGGAGTGACCATACACTCAAAGCTTGCCTCCCCGCGTGCTACCAGAGCGGTTCTCGAGCAGTGGGGTCTGGCGACTAAGAAGTCGCTCGGCCAGCACTTCCTTGTTGCCGATAACATCGTTGGCAAGATAACTGCGCTGGCCAATCTGGAGCAGACTGACAGCGTATTAGAGGTTGGTCCGGGAATCGGGACGTTGACTGTAGCGATGCTGCCGCTTGTTGCGGGAGTCACGGCCATCGAGAAGGATGACTCCCTGATACCAGCCTTGATGCAGAATGCAGTCGAAAGTGCGGGTTCCTTTGCGTTGATCCAAGGTGATGCCTTGGATATAAGCCATGAACAAATCGAAGCCGCCGCAGCATCGATTAGTGTTGTGCCGCCCAATAAGCTGGTTGCAAATCTGCCTTATGCTGTAGCTGCGACCATAGTCTTGGAATACTTCAAGCAACTTTCCTCGTTGCAATCTGCCACTGTGATGGTTCAATCCGAAGTCGCTGCGCGTATGAACGCAGCTCCGGGCACTAAAGCCTATGGAGCTTATACCGTCAAGCTGCAACTTCTGGCGCAGTATTCTGGTAGCTTCAACGTTAGTCCGGGCAACTTCATGCCTCCTCCTAGAGTGGAGTCTACGGTAATCCGCCTCGATCGTTGCGATCAACTTGCGCCCAATCTCTTGAATGAAACCTTCATGGTCGCCGAGGCAGCCTTTTACCAGCGCCGAAAGAATATCCGTAATTCGATGTTGGCCTATTTCTCTACACGTGGGATAAACAGTGACACCATCGATGAGGTATTGAGGACCGCAGGTGTTCCTGCGCAGATTAGAGGCGAGACGCTAAGTACCACTGATTTCATCTCGCTGGCAGAGGTTTTTGTGGATGTGGTTGGAAGACAACTGCCGTTTGGCAGATGATACTATGGTGATCTTAAGCTGTAACCCAACGGATAACTCTGTAATCAGCCGAGTGTGATACAATGTACTATCTTTGGCTGAAGTGGGAGGTTATGCTTCAATGGAACTTGCGCAACAAGCCGCATTAGTAAATAAAATCCATGACACACTGGTTACCTGTACTGGAAAAAGACTCAAAGTAAAAGCGAATATGGGTCGTTCGCGGATTATCGAATGCGAAGGCGTGCTCACACAGGCACACCCACAGCTTTTCATCATGGAAGTCGAACGCAAGCGCGGGCGCATTGCTCGGCAATCCTATCAATATGTCGATATTCTTACCGGCACGGTTGAGCTTACTCACATCGAGAGCGACGAGCCGCTCTTCCCAGCACTGGTCGAAGGCTGATTGAACGGGAAGATAGATTGGGCTCAGACGGCATCATGTCCCGAACCTGGTCAGGTCCGGAAGGAAGCAGCCATAAGGGGCCGCTGATGAGCGTCTGGGTCCAATCTATCTTCCCGTTTTGATTGATAGCATGGATTTGTCCCGTTAGTACTGAATATCCTGTTAGCACTGAATATAATCGCAAGAAGTCCGATTAGCTCAGGAATCAGCTCAAGAAAAGGAAAGTGTTCTTGGAGATAATCCATTTCTTCATAGACTTGCTCAAAGATCCGCGAGGGTTTATCGCTGACTGGATAATCACGCTTGGACCTATCTGGGTCTATACGCCCCTGTTCATCATCATCTTCGTAGAGACCGGTCTGGTTATAACACCATTCCTACCTGGCGACTCCCTGTTATTCACGGCAGGGATCTTCGCGGCCGATGGTGGCGGGCTTAATCTGGCCGCGCTGCTGATTTTGTTGTCACTCGCGGCTATTCTTGGTAATACATCCAACTATTGGATTGGCAACAAGGTTGGTCAGGCGATAATCGACTCTGGACGCGTAAAGGTCCTCACTCCCGAACGGATCAAGCAGACCCAGGAATTCTTTGATAAATACGGACTGCTTGCGATTGTCGTAACCCGCTTTTTCCCCATCATACGCACTTTTGCCCCGTTTATAGCTGGCTTGGGACGAATGCATTTTGGCAGATTTATGCTATTTAATGTCATTGGCGGAGTGATTTGGGTGACAATATTCGTTCTGCTAGGTTATTTCTTTGGTGGCATCCCATTTGTTCAGGATAACTTTGAATTGGTTATCGTTGGCATTGTTGTCGTTAGCTTCATCCCCACTGTCATCGGTCTTGTCAAAGCTCGGATGAGCAAGGGCACAAGCAAGAAGGAATCCTAACCATCTCCATATGGAATCGGTGAATGTACAGCCATTTTGCCGTATACTGAAGAGGCAGATAAGCGCAGGTAAGGTTGCATAGCCAGCACTTTGCCAGGCCAATCCGCTAAAACCCAAATGCAAGGAAAATCGATTTCCAAGGAGAATTCCCGTGGCACTCTCGCTCTACCGCAAATACCGCCCCCAGACCTTTGATGATGTTGTTGGTCAAGAACATATAGAGCAGACACTGAAGAATGCCGTGGAGACAAACAGTGTTTCCAGCGCCTATCTGTTCTGTGGGCCGCGCGGAACAGGTAAGACCACTACAGCACGCATTCTGGCAAAAGCCCTACTCTGCGAGAAGGCCCCTACCAAAAATCCAGATGGTACCTGTACCCGATGTATCGAGATATCAGAAGGGGTTCATCCTGATGTCTATGAACTGGACGCGGCCTCTCGTACGGGTGTTGAGAATGTTCGTGAGGAAATCATCGGCAGAGTCCAGTTTGCCCCAACAAGGGGTACTTTCAAGATATATATCATCGACGAGGTGCACATGCTTTCAACAGCGGCATTCAACGCATTGTTGAAGACACTCGAAGAACCGCCATCGCATGTGGTCTTCGTACTCTGCACTACCGATCCGCATAAGGTACCACCCACCATCCTCTCCCGTTGTCAGCGCTTCGACTTCCATCGACTGAGCGAGAAACAGATTACTCAGAGATTGCAGGAGATTTGCGATCTTGAGGGCTTTACCGCAGAGCCGGCGGCTCTCGACCTGATCGCTTTGCGCTCTCAAGGTGGTATGCGCGATGCCATCAATGCCCTTGAGCAAGTGGCGGTCTTTGGTGGAAGTAAGGTTAGTTTCATCGCTGCCGAGAACATGTTGGGAGAAGTGAGCGACAATCAGCTTTTCAACATCGCAGCCTTAATGGCCGATCGCGATATCGTCGGATGCTTTGAGTGGGTGGCAGCTTTCTCGCAATCCGGCACCGACATCGCTCAGTTCGTGCGCGATCTTACTCTGCACATCCGCAATCTCTATGTGGCCAGCATAGTCGATGGCAATGACGCATTACCAGAGATACTCGACACCGATGGCGATAAGGTCGAGCTTTACCGCAATCAGGTTAGGGACTTTGGTTCATCGGATCGCCTTGCTCACATCCTAATGGTGCTCGGCGACTTGACCACTGAGTTGCGCAGTGCCGCAAACGCTCGCCTGTCGATGGAGATTGCCCTTACTCGCATCGTGCGTCCGCAAAGCGATTTGACCCTTGAAGGACTTGCAGTGCGCTTGGAAGCTTTAGAGAAGGGTGTTGCAGTGCCCCCGCAGACAAGCCTGCAGCAGCTAGCGAGAAGCGGGGAGAGGGCAGCGTCGCCGCAAGCTGAACCCGGCGTTCCAGCAAAGAACGACGCTTTAGCAAGGAACGACGCCTCAACAGGGAGCAGCGCCTTAGAAGTGAGCATCACTGCGTCAGACAGCGCGGTTGATGAGCCTGAATCGAACTTGGAGGACGCATCTAACATACAGCAGCTTTGGGTGCGTCTCGAAAGGGAGGTCAAGGCCAGAAGAAGGGTCATCGCCACGATCCTTGGCGGCTCAAGGGCCCACATCGATCCCATTACAGGCGGACTACTCATCGAGTTGCCCACTACAGCCAGCTTTGCTAAGACCACCCTCGAACGGTCTGAGAACCAGGAGTTCCTGCGGGATATGGTTAAGCAGGTGTTTGGAAAACCGCTGTCAATAAGCTATACGCTTGGCGCGCCTGCTATCGTCAATAGCCCAAAAGTTGAAGCAGTGTCGAATAACAGCGTTGATAGCGCAGATGATGGCAGCGCGCTTCTTAGTGACAATCTCGGATCAGTCGATAACGACTTCGATGCGCCTGACAATAGTGATAGTACTTCAGAGGCCTTTATTAACCATGCCGAAGGAGTTGCTAACGCCGAGGCTTCCATCGAGGATATTTTAGCCAATAGCTTTGGTTCTGCGATCACCATAGAAGAGTACCAACCGCCTCGGAACACTCTGTGACACCTGTGTTCTGAAGTCAGAAATAGATTATCCCTACAGAGAGAGGAACACCGCATGGACATGAACAAGATGCTTAAGCAGGCGCGCAAGATGCAGGCAGATCTGGCGAAAGCCCAAGAAGAGGTGAACCAGATGACCACCGAGGCCAGCGCCGGAGGTGGGGTAGTAAAGGTGGTTGCCTGTGGCGACCTGTCAATCCAGAGCATCTCGATCGATCCGGCAGCGGTTGATCCTGAAGATGTTGAGATGCTCGAGGACCTGGTTACTGCCGCCGTCAATGAGGCGCTGCGTTCTGCTCAAGAATTGGCTAACAGCCGCATCAATGCTGTGACCGGTGGTATGGGCGGAATGGGCTTACCGGGATTCTGATCTGCAACGGTTATCAGTTAAGAAACGGAGTTGGCAAACCAAACCATGCAAAGCCTGTCGATACAACGCCTTTTGGATGAATTCGAGCGTCTGCCGGGGATAGGCCCCAAATCGGCGCAACGCATCGCCTATTGGCTCTTAAACGCAAGCGAACAGGAAGCTCAGCGACTAGCCGATGCTATCGTTGAGGTCAAGCAGGCAGTGCATTTTTGTCCGTGCTGTTTCAACTATGCCGAAGACGATCTTTGCGCTATCTGTTCCAGTAATGAGCGCAGCGCAGCTATGATATGCGTGGTTTCCGAGCCGCGCGACATCACTGCCATCGAGCGCACTGGAGAATACAATGGGCTGTATCATGTTTTGGGTGGGGCAATCTCGCCTATCGATGGCATTGGCCCCGACAGTCTCACCGTCAAACAGTTGATTACGCGATTAGCAGACGCCACTATCAGTGAGGTCATCTTAGCGACTAACCCAAATGTTGAAGGCGAGACAACGGCGATTTACCTGGCTCGGCTAATCAAGCCTCTGGGCATCAAGGTCACCCGCTTAGCCAGCGGATTGCCGGTAGGTGGCGATCTTGAATTCGCGGATGAGATCACCTTGGGAAGAGCGATCGAGAGTCGACGCGAACTGTGACCAAGCCTCGTTGAGAATTACGAGGCAGCGATGGACGTGCAAATAACCCTATATAAACTGAATGTGTCGCATACAGAGAACCCCCGGTTCAGCCGAGGGTTCTCCTTTTAGCATCTTCGCGAACAGTCCGACAGGAACATCAACTGCACTATTCCATCAAACTGCCATATCCATTCAGCCAACGTTTCTGATTGGATCCTTTGTGGCTACGCTACGCCCAGAGCATGACGAGCGGCAACATAACTCATCACTCCGCCCGACCCAAGGGTCATGCCTCCATGGCAATAAGCTCCGCCAGATACTCCTGACGAGCAGTTACCAACTGCATACAATCCTGGAATTGGCTCTCCAGCAAAGGTAACCACATTGCCGTTCTCATTGGTCTTCAGTCCACCATTGGTGCCGCAGGTTCCTGGCACATAGACAGCTCCATAGAAGGGGCCAGTTTCCAAAGGTGACAGGCAAGGGTTGGGTATGTCTGTGCGTGAACCAGCGTAGAGACCCGAGGTGTTGATGTCGATGGACTTCGTGCCTCGGCCAAAGTGCGGATCCTTTCCCTCTTTGGCATTGGCGTTGAACTCGGCCACCTCGGCCAGTAAACCAGCCGGATCGATTCCAAGCATATCCGCAAGTTCTTCCAGTGTATCGGCCTGGGTTATCCACTCAGGTACAGGGTCGCCCTTCTTCTGTCCGGGGAAGGTATAGTTGCTGGCATAGGATGAGTCCGCGATGAAGAACGCCGGGATATTTGGGAAAGTTGCATCTGCAGAGCTGAACTGGCCAAAGTCTCGGTTGAAGACATCATAGACCTGCGCCTCGTCACCAAAGCGTTTTCCAGCCTTATTCACTACGATGGCGCCTGGTTTACCGCGATACATCGCCCAGTCATTGCCAATGAAATCATAGACGATGCGGTTTTCTGCCAGCAGTGTCTCATATTTGTCTCCGGTGGGGATGAAACAGGGCAGTCCCCAAGAGCGGTCCATATGTGCTAGTGCCGCACCGATCTCAAGACCCATCTTCTGGGCATCACCGGTATTGCCCGCTACAGCATTTGTGATGAACAACGGATAAGGCAGATACTCTTTGCGCATCTCATCATTGTGGTCGAAGCCGCCGGTTCCCAGGATAACTGCTTTCTTGGCACCGATCTTCATCTCACCATTTGGGCCATTTGCTACTACACCAATCACCCTGCCCGTATCATCATTGATGAGCTTTGTGGCTGCAGTACCCATCATCAATTCGACCTTATCGCTACTCTCAAGTTTCGCCCTGATAGCGTTCCAAGTACCACCAGCGGCATGGGTATTGGGCTCACCATTGATCTCGGTAACGCTGATGTTGCCACGACCATAGGCCAAGAAGCCCTCGCAAGGCTCGTAATAATCTTGGAATGCCGGAGTAGTCAAGTTCCAAGTGAAACCAAAGTAATCGCGCGACCACTCCAAGAAGGCGTTGCCGTTCTTGATGTAGGAACGGACAACAGCCTCGTCAGCGCGGCCAAACGAAGCCGCTTTGTAGTAGGCCAGTACAGCTTCCTCAGTATCCTCGATTCCCTGTTGTTCGGCAACATAGGTCAAGGGGATGCCAACACCGCCACCGGAAAAAGAAGATGTGCCGCCAAACTGGTTCTCTGATTTCTCGAGTATAAGTACTGATTCGGCGCCGAAATCCGCTGCCGCACCGGCAGCGAAAGCAACTGTTCCAGATCCAACTACTATGATATCGACTTCTTTATCGAAGCTGACGGCCTTAGATCCAGAATCAGATCCGCTACCACTGTTACCACTTGGAGCGCATCCCGCTAGACCGGCCGCGGCACCTATGGCTACTAGTGCGGATCCGGTAAGAAAGCTCCTCCTGCTTAGTCTTGCATCCTGTTTGTCGCTCATCTCGTCCTCCTTTGTCAGTTGGTTTATTCCGACGAATATGAGTATAGAGGACTGGCAGCGTGTACCAGAAATAATGAGTTTTGTAAGTATGGCGTGATTGAATTATGATGACATCATGCATTTTTATAGCTGTATTCTGAATCCTTATAGTGAACGCAGGTGGGTGTAGCATGAAGATCGAGATGCTCAACGAATTCATCGCACTGATTAAGCATCAGAATTATAGCAACGCTGCCAAGGAGCTCTTTCTCTCACAGCCAGGGCTAAGCAACCATATCGCCAATATGGAGAAGGAGCTGGGATTCAAGCTCATCAATCGCCATGGCAGCAGGCTCTCGCTAACTCCAGCCGGGACAGAATTCCTCAAATATGCCCAACTGATCGTTGATACCTATGAAAAAGCGCTAAAAAGCAGCCGAGCGTTGCTCAACGAGATTCCTCCAGTACGCGTTATGAGTGTCGCCGCGAATGCAAGCACCTATAAGACATTGTTGAAAGTCACTCAGACGCCTTTTGTCTTTGTAGATGTGGATTCAACGATCACCGCCATCAAAGCGATTGAGAAGAACCTGGTTGACATCGCATTCGCTGCAGATTTCTCAGAGAACGAGCACATGGTCCTGGCCGCAGAGCAAGCCCAGATAGAGACGATTCCGGCATCGATGGGAAGCGCTGCAATCTGCTTCATGAAGACACACCCGTTGGCAGAGAAGGACAGATTGGGCAAAGAGGACCTCAAAGGCAGCTCGGTGATGATCTTCAGCGGTCAGCACTTCGACAGCTGGAAGAGCTCGGTTCTGAGGATATTCGGCGAGGAGAGCGAGTTTAACTTCTTCCTGGATCCGGTGGAAAGCCTCTCGAACCTCAGTACCTATGACTTCAGGGATGCCATCTACATCTGTGGACGCAACGCAATGGCAGATCGTCTTGATCATCGCGATGATATCGTCATCGTCGATGATGTTGAGGGAGTGGACATGTCCATCCTCAACGTGATGCTTTACAGGAAGGCACCTACGGGTAACGTGGCTGCCTTCATCGAGGAGATTGCACCACTTCTGGCCGATGCGGATAGCTGAGAGCTCTTTGTAGACAGAGACTTAAGCAGCATCCTCGAACTGTGACTTGTACAGTGAGGCGTAGAAACCGTTCAGTTCTAGCAGCTGGCTATGAGTTCCCTGCTCAACGATATCACCTTTATCCATTACAAGGATGATATCCGCATTGCGGATGGTGGACAGACGATGCGCGATGATGAAACTGGTACGTCCTGCCATCAGGTTGTCCATCGCCTTCTGGATCAAGAGCTCGGTACGGGTATCAACCGAAGATGTCGCCTCATCTAAGATCAGTATCTTGGGATCGTGCAAGATGGCCCTCGCTATGGTTAAAAGCTGTTTCTGTCCCAAGGAGACATTGCTGGCTTCCTCATTCAAGACCATCTGATAGCCATCTGGCAGGGTTTGGATGAAGTGGTCGGCCTGGGCTATGCGGGCGGCTTCGCGTACTTCCTCATCGCTTGCGTCAAGTTTGCCATAGCGGATATTCTCGGCGATGGAGGCCTTATAAAGCCAGGTTTCCTGCAAGACCATGCCAAAGATCGAACGCAGGTCATCGCGGGCGAAGGAGCGGATATCATGACCATCGAGCTCGATGCTGCCACCGCTAACATCATAGAATCGCATCAACAGTTTGACGATGGTAGTCTTGCCTGCTCCTGTATGGCCCACGATCGCGACTTTCTGCCCAGGCTTGACGCTGGCCGTGAAGTCATTGATTATCTTGGTATCGGGAGAGTAGCCAAAGCTGACAGCATTGAAGGCCACGCTTCCCTCAATACACTCTGTGCTGACCCGATCTGCCTCAGAAGGCTCTGCAACCTCCTCCTCTTCCTCAAGGAAGGTGAAAACCCGCTCAGCGGCAGCCATCGTCTGCTGCAGGACATTGGAGATTTGGGCAACCTGCACGATTGGTTGTTGGAAATTACGCAGGTATTGGATAAACGCTTGGATGTTGCCAACGGTAATGTTGCCGTTGATAGCTAGATATCCGCCCACCACGCAGCAGATAACGTAGCCGAGATTACCTATCAGGTTCATGATCGGCATCATCAAGCCGCTAAGGAAGCCTGAGCGCCAGGCAGCATTGTACAGGGAACTGTTTCCCTGCTCAAACTGACTGAGGGCTGTCTGCTCGCCGTTAAAGGCCTTGATGACCGTATGCGCGCTGAAGGTCTCCTCAACCGTGCCATTCACTTCGCCGAGGTATTTTTGCTGATCGACAAAATGTCTCTGAGACCTTTTAACAATCATGCTCACAACGATAGCGCTCAAAGGTAATGTCACCAACGCGATAAGCGTCATCACCCAGCTGATGGAAAGCATCATCACAAGGATACCGATGAGGCTGGTTATAGAGGTGATGATCTGGGTGACGGACTGATTAAGGCTCTGATTAATCGAGTCGACATCGTTGGTAATGCGGCTCATGACATCACCAGTTGCTACTTTATCGTAGTAGGAGAAAGGCAGATGCATTATCTTGGCATCGAGCTCCTTGCGCAGGCGATAGCTGACCTTATTGGAGACATTGGTCATCACAAAACCCTGGATGAATTGGAACAGGGCGCTAGCAGCGTAGAGGGCGATAAGGAAGAGCAGGATAGAGCCGATCTTGGAGAAGTCCACACCATTCGATGTACCAGCAATCTGACCCATGATGCCATTGAAGAGCTCAGTGGTGGCTTCTCCCAAGAACTTGGGGCCAAGAATCGAGAAGACTGTTGAAGCGATTGCGAAGACGATCACCACAATCAGGGCAACCCGGTAGTTGCCCAGATAGGCCAGCAACTTCTTAAGTGCCCCCTTGAAATCCTTTGGCTTCTCACCGGGCATTACACCATGCATCGGACCGCCGCCAAAGCCCCCCATGGGGCCTCTTCTCCTCATTCCGGTTCCAGCGACCCGAGCTGCGCCTGTAGTTGACGCTTCGGATTGGGGAATTGTATGTCCCTGAGAGGCAGTGCCCTTCGCTGAGAGATCCTGCGTTACTTGGATATCATCGTTGTTCGCCATTAGTTCTCACCTGCCAGTTCTGTGCCAGCCGAGACGAGCTCTTTCTCACTGAGCTGCGACGACGCTATCTCATAGTAGGGCTTACAGCTCTTCAATAGTTCTTCGTGACTGCCAGATCCAACGATGCGGCCATCGTCGATTACATAGATCCGATCGGCATCCATTATGGTGCCAACGCGCTGAGCTACGATGATAAGGGTTACGTCTGTGAGGTTGGTAGCCAAAGCGCGGCGCAGAGCTGCGTCTGTCTTCATATCCAATGCCGAGAAACTATCGTCAAAGAGGAAGATGTCGGGCTTCACAGCCAAAGCGCGGGCAATGGACAAGCGTTGACGTTGTCCACCGCTGACGTTGCTCCCGCCTTGGGCTATATCGAAATCGTAACCTTCAGGTTTCTCCTCTATGAACTCTGCGGCTTGAGCGATCTGGGCTACCCTCTCAATCTCAGCTTGCTCCAGGTCCGGTGAGCCGTAAGTGATGTTGTCTGCGATGCTGGCACCAAGCAGCACATTCTTCTGCGGCACGTAGCCGATGTGACTACGAAGCTCTTTTTGGGAAAGCTCTCGCACATCAACACCGCCAACCAGAATCACGCCGGCGGTTACGTCATAGAAGCGCGGGATTAGGTTGATGATCGTGGATTTTCCGCTACCGGTGGATCCGATGAAGGCAGTAGTCTGTCCGGGTCGAGCGATGAAGGAGATATCGGAGAGTGCGTCCTCTTCGGCTCCCTCGTAACGGAAGCTGACGTTCCTGAACTCAACGACTCCGCGGCTGTCTGGATCGATTTGTCGAGGAGCTTCAGGGTCGGTAATCGCTGGTACTGTCTCCAGCACTTCATGGATACGCTGGGCGCTTACCTGTGCTCGAGGAACGAANNACGAAGATCATCGCGATGAACATGAAGCTCATGATGATTTGCATCACATATTGCATATAGGCCATCATATCGCCAACCTGCATCTGAGATTCGGCGACATGCTGCGCGCCAACCCAGATGATCAATACCGATAAGCCGTTCATGAATAACATCATCGTCGGCATAAGGAAGGTCATCGCCCGATTAACGAACAGCATGGTACGCGTGAGATCCTTGTTAGCTTCGTCAAAACGCTGCTGCTCAAAATCGTTGCGACCAAAAGCTCGGATTACCATCAAACCGCTCAATGCCTCACGCGCGACTAGATTCACACGGTCAACCAAGGTCTGCATGATGCGGAATTTGGGCAAGACAACTGCCATCAGGGTTCCGATGATGCAGATTAAGACCACGACACCCACTCCGATAATCCAGCTCATCGAGACGCTCTTCTGCAGTGCCATGATAGTGCCGCCGATGCCCATGATCGGCGCATAGCAGATCATCCGGATGCCAAAAGTCAAAACCATTTGGATCTGCGTGACGTCATTAGTCGAGCGCGTGATCAGCGACGCAGTGGAGAAGCGATCGAATTCGGTATGTGAGAAGCTGGTGATCTTGGAGAACACCGCGCTGCGTAGGTCGCGTGCTACCCCAGCGCCTATGCGAGTTGAGAAGAAGCTGACCAGAACGGTTGCAACTCCGCTAATCAGTGTGATCAACAACATCAAGAATCCAATGCGCAAGATATAGTTGATCTCGATAGTGGTCATGTCAGCGCCCAGATCACGATAGAGGGCGGCGACGAACATCGTGCCACTTTGCTCCCTCATATTCGGGTCGACCTGCGCGGTTTTCTCGCGCGCAGTGTCGAAGAATGTTGAGGGGAGGGTGTCAAGCAGCGGCTGGATCGCGAACAGCTTGCTCAGGTCGATATCCTGCAGATCAGAGCTCTGCAAGGCAGAATCCTGCAAGTCGGCATCTTGGGAGGTAAGGTCATCTTGCCCATACTCCTGCTGAAGATCGGTCAGGGCATTGATGATGGTCCAGGTAGTCAGGCCAAAGGCAGCGTCGAGCTTCGTCCTGTCCTCAGTGGAGATATCATCACGCAGCGCGTAGGCAGACCCATCTGCCACACGAGGATAGAGCTGAGAGTATTGTTTCCCACCTGGAGCGATGTCGCTACCAGAAACTACGATGTAGCTCCTATCCAGTAGCGCTTGATCTTCCTCAGACATAAAGGTCCGCACAAATGAATGGGAGTCCTCAGAAAGGGCATCAGGGCTTCCATCCTCAATACCGCCCTGCTGGATGCCAACATTGACGATGTTACTCATGAGGTTTGGAAGATTGAGTTCGCAGATGGCTTGGACGAAAAGTAATGCTATCGCTATGAACAAACCAGTGAGGAATGGTTTGAGAAAGCGTCTTAACCTGATCAACGGCGGCTCCTTAGTCAATAACGGTGATAAGGATAGCACTTCTGATTCACAGCAAACATTACAGTTGCGTGACCAATAACCGAAAGAATGCCGATGTATGGCGTTGCCAAGATTGTAATGGGTCCCACGCGCGTTATAGAGTAAATGGACTAATCCCAGATCATAATCACTCACGGAGAGGTGAAGACCATGGGCAACACAAAGATAATCAAGACAATGGATGGCAACACAGCAGCAGCACATGTTTCATATGCATTCACAGACGTTGCAGCAATATATCCTATTACACCTTCCTCAAGTATGGCAGAGCATGTAGATGAGTGGGCTGCCTATGGCCGCAAGAACCTCTTTGGCCAGACAGTTCGACTCACTGAGATGCAATCAGAAGCCGGTGCCGCCGGTGCTGTTCACGGCTCGCTTGCCGTTGGCGCGCTGACAACCACCTACACCGCGTCACAGGGTCTGTTGTTGATGATTCCCAACATGTACAAAATCGCCGGTGAATTGCTGCCCGGCGTTTTCCACGTTAGCGCTCGTACTCTGGCAACACATGCGCTGTCCATTTTTGGTGACCATGGCGACGTCATGGCCACTCGCCAAACCGGTTTTGCCCTGTTGGCGTCATCATCCGTACAAGAAGTCATGGACCTTAGCGCCGTCGCTCATCTTGCCGCAATCAAGGGTCGGGTGCCATTCCTGCACTTCTTTGATGGCTTTAGGACTTCCTCAGAAGTACAGAAGATCGAGGCTTGGGACTATGACGACTTAGCTGAGATGCTCGACTGGCAAGCCCTTGCTGAATTCAGGAAGCGTTCGCTCTCACCTGAGCATGCCTTTATCCGCGGTACAGCACAGAATCCTGATATCTTCTTCCAGGCTCGCGAGGCCTCTCAGCCGTACTATGACGCGTTGCCGGGCGTTGTTGAGGAATATCTCAAGATGGTTAGCGAGAAGACCGGACGCACCTACAATCTGTTCGATTACGTGGGCGCACCGGATGCAGAGCGCGTGATAGTCGCGATGGGGTCGGTTTGCGAGACCATCGAGGAGACCATGGAGAACCTGCTTAAGGATGAGAAGGTTGGTCTAATCAAGGTTCGTCTCTATCGTCCCTTCGTTACTGAGGCCTTCCTTGCCGCATTGCCTAAGACCGTCAAGCGCATCGCCGTACTTGATCGTACCAAAGAGCCGGGTGCCCCTGGCGATCCGCTCTATCTGGATGTAGCTTCTACCTTCTATGGCAAACAGAGCGCCCCGCAAATCTATGCTGGACGTTATGGCCTTGGTTCAAAGGACACTACTCCCGGCCAGATCGTCGCCGTGTTTGATAACCTCAAAGCTGATTCACCAAAGGATCGCTTCAAGATCGGTATCGAGGACGACGTCTCGTTTGCCTCCCTTCCCTATGACAAAACGCTTTCCGCCGAGCCCGAAGGCACCATCATGTGCAAGTTCTGGGGACTGGGCTCAGACGGTACTGTCGGCGCCAACAAGACTGCTATCAAGATCATCGGCGATCACACCGACCTCTATGCGCAGGGCTATTTCGCCTATGATTCCAAGAAATCTGGAGGCGTTACCATCTCGCATCTGCGTTTTGGCAAGAGCCCCATCAAGTCCACCTATCTGATCACCCGTGCAGACTATGTTGCCTGTCACAACCAAGGCTATGTCTATCAGTACGACTTGCTCAAAGACCTCAAAGAGGGCGGCGTCTTCATGCTTAACACCATGTGGAGTGCTGACGAGCTCGAGGAGAAGTTGCCGGCATCAGTCAAGCGCGCTTTGGCCGAGAAGAAGGCACGCTTCTACATCATGGATGCCTACGACATCGCTCAGGATATCGGCTTGGGCAATCGCATCAATATGGTCATGCAGGCTGCGTTCTTCGCGCTGACAAACGTCATCCCGATTGAGGACGCAACTCGCTACCTTAAAGAGGGCATTGAGAAGTCCTACGGCAAGAAGGGTCAGAAGATCCTTGATATGAACTATGCCGCAGTGGATAAGGGACTAACCGCTTTTGAGAAGATAGAGATTCCCGCCAGTTGGCTTGACGCTCAGGATGAGGCATCCGACAAGAAGGAAGTGCCGGAGTTCATCGAGCAGGTCTTGATTCCGATGAGCCGTCAGGAAGGCGATTCTTTGCCCGTCTCAGCGTTTGTCGGTCGCGAAGATGGTCACTTCCCCTCTGGCACAGCAGCCTATGAGAAGCGCGGCATCGCGCTCAATATTCCCCAGTGGCATCCCGAGAACTGTATACAATGCAATCAGTGCTCGTTTGTCTGCCCACATGCGGCCATTCGCCCCATGCTGCTCACCGAGGAGGAGAAGGCTGTCGCTCCTGTTGGTTTTGAGACCGTTGCGGCAACCGGTAAGGGTATGGAGGGCTTTAGCTATCGCGTGCAGGTAAGTCCCCTCGATTGTACGGGTTGCGGTAACTGTGCCGATATCTGCCCATCCAAGGTCAAGGCATTGACCATGACTGAGGCTGGCTGGGATAAGGCTGAGGAAGTCAATTGGGATTATGCCGTTACGCTGCCGATCCGCGACGGTTTCTTCAAGAAGGAGACCATCAAGGGCAGCCAGTTCGCTAAGCCCTACATCGAGTTCTCCGGAGCTTGCTCAGGATGCGGTGAAACGCCTTACATCAAGGTCATCACCCAATTGTTCGGTGACCGCATGATCATCGCCAATGCCACCGGTTGCTCATCCATCTGGGGCGCGTCTGCCCCATCGATGCCTTACTGCACAGACGAGAACGGCCGCGGTCCGGCATGGGCAAACTCACTATTCGAGGATAACGCCGAATATGCCTTGGGCATGGCTGTCGCTAACCGTCAGATCCGCGATCGTCTGATTGACGCCGCGACGATGCTAGCTAACAACGAGGCAGTAGACGCCAAGGTCAAGGCAGCTGCCAGCGAGTGGTTAGAGCTCAAAGACGATAACGTTGAGACGCGCAGGGTCTCTGAGGCTCTGAGCAAGGCAGCCGAGGCAGCCGAGAGCTCGGACGAGGAGATCGAGGCCGCGCTGGAGACTATCGTCGATGGCAGCGATTACCTGGTCAAGAAGAGCATCTGGGCGCTTGGTGGAGACGGTTGGGCTTATGACATCGGTTATGGTGGCTTGGATCACGTGCTGGCTTCGGGTGAGAACATCAACGTCTTGGTCTTTGACACCGAGGTCTATTCCAACACCGGTGGTCAGGCTTCCAAGGCTACCCCGCAGGCTGCTATCGCTAAATTTGCGGCCTCAGGAAAACACATCAAGAAGAAGGATCTGGGCATGATGGCCATGTCCTACGGTTATGTCTATGTGGCCCAAGTTGGTATGGGTGCCGATAAGAACCAGTTCCTCAAAGCGGTTGTCGAGGCCGAGGCTTATGATGGTCCATCGCTGATCATCGCTTATTCACCCTGTATCAACCATGGCCTGAAGAAGGGTATGGGCAAGACGCAGGAGAACATCAAGGATGCTGTGGATAGCGGATACTGGCACCTGTATCGCTATAATCCAGAGCTTAAAGAACAAGGCAAGAATCCCTTCAGCCTGGATCAGAAAGAGCCCACACTGAGCTTCAGGGAATTCATCATGGGTCAGACACGTTATTCCGCTCTGGCATCTGAGTTCCCCGAGGAGGCCGAAGGTCTGTTCACTGGCGCAGAAGCCGACGCGAAGAGCAGGCTGGAAAGCTATCAGAAGCTGGCTCAAGACTGAGCTGCAAGATTGTGACAACTGAGTAAGACGATGTTGCCCTGATAATCAGGGCAACATCTGGTTTGAGTAAGGAACAAACGATAGGAGGAAAGGTGCGAGGAAACAGCAGAACCCGCTCCATGGTTCTCATCGGTCTGTCAATAGCCCTGTTGGCTGTTGGCGCCTTCATCACCATTCCCCTAGGTCCGATTCCCTTCACGTTGCAGACGATGATGTTGGTTGTGATCATCTTGGTGCTTTCTCCAGCAGAGGCTATTGCTGCAGTTGGAGGTTATCTGGTATTGGGCGCCATTGGCCTGCCGATATTCTCAGGGATGCGAGGAGGATTGGGGGTGCTTGCTGGACCCACCGGCGGGTTCCTGATCGGATTCTTCGTCAGCGCGCTGATAGCCGGTTTCATCCGCAGATCCGTTAAGCAACGGGCGCAACGTGCTGGCCTGGTTATGACCATCGATATTGTCGTAGCAGTGGTTGCCGTGCTTGTGTCATATATCTTGGGAGTGGTTTACTTCGATGCCGTGACAGCTGCCGGGTTGCAAACAGCGGCGCTAACCTGCGTGGTTCCCTTCATCATCCCAGACGTGATAAAAATCACCATTGCCTTGATCTGCGTCAAGCCGATTCGCGCCGCCATAGGGCGGGATGCAGCCAGCGCCCGCTGATTGCTAATTGGTGTAGATGGCAAAATCAGCCTAGGCTGCTGTTTTGAAGAGCAGCCTTTAGTAGCCGTTTCGAAGTCTTCGGTGCAACAACCGCAAACCTTCAAGCGCCAGGTCATCGTTGACAGCAGTGATGGTACTGGAAAGGCCAACAACCTTTGAGGATAATCCTCCAGTTGCGATAACGGGAGCAGAGTAACCCAACTCAGCGAAGATACGACGAATCAATCCGTCGATACGGTCAATCTCACCATAAGTCAAGCCGGATTGCACCGCGCCTCGAGTTGTAGTGCCAATGACGGTTTCGGGTATCTCAACCTCGATCTTAGATAGACGCGCTGCGGCTGAGAACAACGCCTCAGCAGAGGTCATCAGGCCGGGGGAGATAATCCCGCCAATAAAAGCCCCTGTCCTGTCAACAACCTCGATATTGGTTGCCGTGCCAAAGTCCACAACTACAACCGGAGCGCCATAGCGCGCAATCGCCGCGACGGCCACAGCCAGTCGATCGGCTCCGATCTCGGAGGGATTGCTGTAGGTTATCGTCAAACCGGTATCCGTCTTACTATCGACAACCAGCGGATCGCTGCCCGTAAGACGTTTGCCGGCAACGCGCCACTGCTTGGTAAGTGAGGGGACCACACTGGCGATGGCGACATCGGTGATGTCCGAGAGTGTCAGAGCATTCAGCTGCAACAATCCCATCAGACGCACCAAGATCTCATCACTGGTATCGGTCAATATCGTTGCGATGCGCCAACAATCGAGCAAGGGAGCCGGCTGGTTGTTATCGGCAGTACCCTCATACAGGCCAAGTACGGTTTGTGTGTTGCCGATGTCGATGGCTAACAGCATTTATCCTCCAGCAGTGGGTGTTCAACAAAACCATGACCATACAGCGTGTGACGCTAATTGTACTCCAGCGGCATGGTATCATTTGCCCAAATAAACGCGTTAGTTCGATAGAACAACGCTGAGGCCGGGAGGAGAGATATGATGAGCGATACTCCGGCGCGTATCCTTGTAGTGGACGACGAGCCTTCTATCACTGAGTTTGTCAGCTATAACCTGAGAAAAGAAGGCTTTGATGTTCACACAGC
>DBPN01000018.1:12744-19193 GCA_002305585.1 Eggerthellales bacterium UBA1419 | reverse complement strand
GCGCGCTCAAAAGCGTTGTTGCGCAGGGTGAACACCCCAGACAATAACGGATCGAGTATCAACCTCAGTGAGACAATCGAAGCCAGTGGCATTTCCATCGACGAGGGTACTCACATGGCCACAAGCGCAAGTGGCCCCATCGATCTTACGCCTAGGGAATTCGAGCTGCTCACTGCATTGATGCGGCATGCCGGTAAGGTACTCTCGCGCGACCAGCTACTGCACGATGCCTGGGGCTGGGAATATCTGGTCGAAACGAAGACAGTGGATACGCATGTTAAACGACTGCGCGATAAGCTTGAAGCTGCCGGAGTCGACCCGGCTCTGATTGAGACGGTGCGAGGATACGGCTATCGCTTCAAGCTGTTGTAGGAGATCTTTGTGCAGAACCGGACATTGCGGATAGTATTTGCGAGCATCTGCGCGGGATTGAGCCTTGTATCCTCAGTGGTATTGGCGCTAGTACTTTATCTTGATACCCGTTTTACCCTCTGGATGCTGCTGTTGGCCATACCGCTGGCGGCTCTGGTGTTCATTGGCGCATTCGTCTTGAGTGGCATCCTTCTGCCACCACTGGATAACCTGACCAAAAAGGCCAAGAAGATAGCTGCAGGTGATATACAGGTCAGCCTCGAAGAAGGCGACCTTGACGCCGCGCCACAGGTTGTTCGCGACCTGGCTGAAGCGCTGGAGAAATCCAATAACCGGCTTAGATCGGCGTTTGCTGAGGTCAACGCCGAAAGCAAACGTCAGTCACAGTTCATCTCGGATGTCTCACATGAGCTGCGCACGCCTCTAACGGCGATCCGTGGTGCTGCAGAGACTTTGATGGACGAGGATATAGCGCCAGAGGACCGCCAGCGCTTCCTGAACACCATAGTGTTCGAGAGCGAGCGTCTCACACGATTGGCCAACGACCTGATGACGCTGCAACGCATAGAGGGCGATGGCGAGATAGTGCTCAAACGGGTCAACTTGCACGATATAGTTGAGCACGCCACAGACATGCTGGAGCCACTGTTGGCGGATCGCGAAGTGATACTCTCGATCAGTGGAGAAGCCCCTGACGTGTTAGGTGATCCCGATCGTCTGCAGCAAGTGGTGCAGAATCTGGTGGAGAATGCCAGCCGCTTTGTGGGAGAGGGCGGTAGGGTCCATGTGGAGCTTTCCGGGATAAGAGAGCACAGCATCATCACCGTCTCGGACAACGGCCCTGGCTTTGGTGATATTGATCCGGCCCGGCTGTTCGACCGCTTCTACCGAGGTGACTTCTCCCGCGCCCGCACAAAGGGCGGCATTGGGTTGGGGCTGGCGATAGTCAAGGCAATCGTCACGGCTCACGATGGTACCGTTGAGGCCGTCAATCTGCCCGATAAGGGCGCATGTTTCATCGTGGCGATCCCCTCATTGCCTCCGGATAAGGGCTGAGAGTACATTCATTCTGATAGAATTGTCCATGCCCTTGATCTTCTGATGATGAGGGCATGATCACAACTGAGGAGTTGAAAGCAGTGAAATCATACCAGGAGCTGTCAGCACAGCAGCTACGAGAAGAGCAGGAACATCTTTATCAGGATTATCTGGAGTTCAAAGCCCGTGATCTCAAGTTGAATATGGCTCGTGGCAAACCGTCGTCCGAACAGCTCGACCTGAGTATGCCACTGCTCAACGCAATCGATAGTTCCCAGGCGATGGTCGATTCTGACGGAACCGATTTGCGTAACTACGGCGGTCTGACTGGCATCAAAGAGGCTCGTGCGTTGATGGCCCAGATCCTGGATGTGCCCGCCAGCAATACCCTCGTTTTGGGGAATTCATCCCTGAATATCATGTATGACACCGTGGCGCGCTCAATGACGCACGGGGTTATGGGCTCTACACCTTGGAATAAACTCGACAACGTGCGTTTCCTTTGTCCCGCACCTGGTTATGATCGTCACTTTGCGGTGACCGAGCATTTTGGTATCGAGTTGATAACCATTCCAATGACCACTGATGGTCCGGATATGGACCTTGTTACCGAGTATGTGGAAAACGATGAGAGTGTCAAGGGTATCTGGTGTGTGCCCAAGTACAGTAATCCGCAGGGCATCACCTATTCAGACGACACTGTGCAGCGTTTCGCTACGCTCAAACCCGCTGCTGCAGATTTCAGGATCTACTGGGATAACGCCTACGTCGTACACGATTTCATCGAGCCTGGAGATGAGCTGTTAAATCTCAAGGTAGCCTGTGATGCGGCCGGTAATCCAGACATCTGGTATATGTTCGCGTCTACATCCAAGATCACTTTTGCCGGATCGGGAATCAGTGCCTTCGCCAGTTCTGAGAGCAATCTCGCTTATATCACCAAGCAGATGGCCTATCAGACCATCGGTCCCGATAAGATCAACCAGCTTAGGCATGTGGCTTTCTTGAAGGATATAGATGGAGTCAA
The DNA here is from genome assembly GCA_002305585.1 of Eggerthellales bacterium UBA1419. Taxonomy (GTDB): domain Bacteria; phylum Actinomycetota; class Coriobacteriia; order Coriobacteriales; family UBA8131; genus UBA1419. Next base: position 16,756 of record DBPN01000018.1, on the reverse strand, counting down.
GGCGCATATGAGAAAGCAAGCCGCATTGCTCGCGCCGCGATTCGCGACTGTGCTCTCGATCTTAGATGAACAACTCGGCGACCTAGGTGTAGGGGAATGGACTCATCCCAAGGGTGGCTATTTCATCTCCTTCGATGGTTTGGCCAACACCGCAAAGCGTACAGTTGAGCTGGCGAAGGAAGCAGGTGTGACACTCACTGGCGCAGGTGCCACCTACCCCTATGGCGTCGACCCACTGGACCGTAACATCCGCATTGCACCCACGTATCCATCTGTTGACGAACTTGCTACTGCCTGCCAACTGTTCACGATTTGCGCTAGGATTGCAGCGATCGAAGCACTTCTTGCATAACGGAAACAGCGGGGAGGAAGCATGAGACTCATCGTAAGCTGGCTCATCACTGCCGTCGCTATTGCGCTGGCAGTATGGATAGTACCCGGAATCGAGATCTGGAGCGCAAACGTATATCTGTCGATAGTGATACTTGCTGCGGTGCTAGCTTTTCTCAACGCCATTATCCGGCCAATACTGCAGTTCATCTCGTTTCCCATCACAGTCTTGACCTTAGGCATATTCGCGCTGGTCGTTAACGCTGCGGTCCTTTATATCGCCGCCTGGTTGGGGAATGGCTTATTCGGTACCAATTTCTACATTGAGAACTTCTGGAGCGCCTTGTTCGCCTCAATCATCATTAGTATCGTCACAGTGATATTAGGCACAATCACCGGCGTTAGGAACAATCACTGAGCGAGCCAGTAGGTTTAACCACTAATGTAAATGAAGGTTTTTACCACTGATGCCAAAAGTGGGATGATAGCCAAAAAAAGTACGTGACAGCTAACTTATTTAATGCTATAGTATGCCTCTCATCGAGGCTATCCCTCATATTTGCATGTAAACCGACTTGCATAGATGTGTGGGATCATAGCCTGGCAGATGGTTTTTTTGGGAGGACTGTTGATGACCTTGAATACGGCAACTGCGGGTAAACGGTACAAAGTTGTAAGCTGCGAAGCCTCGCTTAAGATGCGCAATAAGCTTGAGACCTTGGGGTTGGTTCCAGGGCAGATGGTCAATGTGATTTCAAGGACAGCGGCTGGTCTGATCATTGAGGTTAAGAATACACGGCTGGCGATAGGTAACGACCTTGCGCGTAGCCTACAGGTGGAATGATGAGAAACCAAGCGGGATGCCATGGCAAACAAGAGCTCATGACGCAGACCCAGCCGCACCACTAATTCGGCTACGCGGCCGATTTTTTTGATAGAGAAGTTATACGTGTCTAATTTAATTCGATTGAAAACAAGAATCGCAAGCAGGCATGGATTTTGTGGATATGAAGCTAGAAAAAGTATTGAATACGAAAAATGTGAGCTAGGAGAACAATAGTGACAACAGTTAAGGACACTAGGAGAAGAGTCGCCTTGGTAGGTAATCCCAATGCTGGTAAGACCACGCTCTTCAATGAACTTACTGGGGCAAACCAGCATGTGGGCAACTGGCCCGGTGTCACTGTTGAGAAGAAAGAAGGCAATATCCGCTCGCAGTATGGTGAAGGCGACCTCATCGATCTCCCTGGTATCTATTCTCTGTCACCTTTTACTCAGGAAGAGATCATCGCAAGGGACTACATCGTCAACGAGCGCCCCGATGTGGTGATAGACATCGTAGACGCTACCAATCTGGAGCGGAACCTCTATCTTAGCGTACAGCTAATGGAGCTTGATGTTCCTTTGGTCATTGCGCTGAACATGATGGACGAGGTAGAGCGAGAGGGTGTGAAGATTGACACTGAGCATCTCTCCCGCGATTTCGGTGTTCCGGTGATCTCCATCTCGGCGGCGCGGAAGAAGGGCATTAAGGAGCTGGTATCAGCATTCGACGAAGCCCGTGCCCCGCGGCGCCATGAATTGCCCAATCCCCATCTGGAGCGACTGATAGCCAAAACGGAAGCTCTACTGGAACGGCATCTGAAAGAGGAGCACCATCTTGGCGACGCAACTGCCGCAGGCTTTCCCATCCATTGGACGGCTATCAAGGTGCTGGAATCTGATGATCTGGTTATCAGACACCTAACCCTGGATGAGAAGACTATGCGGGAGATTAATGAGCTCAAGTCTGATTTCGAAGCCGAACATACATTGCTATGTACTGCTTTCGCCGAAGCCCGTTATCAATTCATCCATCATGTAGTACATGAACGTGGGCATCATGGTGAACAAAAACTTCATGGTCAGCATGGCAAACACAAGCATCGCTACGGAGGACAGGAAAGGTGTCGCCGACAGTCGATGGAGAGTGGTGGCGAAATCAAATGTCGTCAGAGGATGCTTGAGGATATCGCAGCTGCAGAATCAACCTCAACGGTCTGTGGACAAATGCCGTCAGTGCTTTTTGATGAGCTAGCCGCAAACGCCGAAGAGGCGGATACGCTTATAGCGTCGGACTCTGTATCATCCTCGAAGGAGAAGCCTGCGCTTATCCCTACCATGTCAGATAGGATAGACAAGGTTGTCACACATCGAATCTGGGCGATCCCGATTTTCTTGTTGGTTATGCTGACGATGTTCCATCTTACCTTCAGTGAATCTCTGTTTGGTGTTCAGGGGCTGCCGAGTCCGGGAGTCTGGTTGCAGGGTATGGCAGAGCAGCTGGTAACCCTCATCAGCGCTGGTGCCAGCCTGTTATTTGTGCCGGGAAGTTGGGGAGAGAGCCTGGTAGTTGGTGGAGTGATAGGCGGCGTTGGTGCGGTACTGAGCTTTGTGCCGCAGATCTTGTTGCTCTTCCTGTTCTTAACACTGCTTGAGGACTGTGGCTATATGGCACGCGCGGCCTTTGTCATGGATAGGCTCTTCAGAAGGTTTGGGCTTTCGGGTAAAAGCGCTCTTCCCATGTTGATGGGGTTTGGTTGTACTGTACCTGCGGCAATGGCCTGCCGCACACTGGAAACCGATGAGGATCGAAAACTGACCCTTATGCTGGTGCCCTTTATGTCCTGCGGAGCGCGAGTGCCAATCTTCCTGGTTTTCGCCAGTGCATTCTTCGCCTCCAGCGCCGACCTGATTGTTTGGGGCATGTACTTGATAGGCATCGTGGTTGCCCTGCTCTCCGGGATACTGCTCAAGAAGCTGGTGTTCAAAGGTGAGTCCTCGCAGTTTATAATTGAGCTTCCCCGTTACCGTGCTCCGCGAGCGCGATCAGTCGCTCTCACCCTGTGGGATAAATTCAAGGGCTACTTGGTTCGTGCCGGAACCATCATCTTCGCGATGTGCGTGGTGGTCTGGTTCCTCTCGAACTTTGGCTTTGTAGCCGGAGGCTTGAGCATGGTTGAGAGCATAGAGGATTCTATACTGGCAAGTATTGGCAATTTGATAGCGCCATTGTTTACGCCGCTGGGCTTTGGCTTCTGGACTGCCTCAGTGGCAATCCTCACCGGCTTTGTTGCCAAGGAATCTGTGATTGGGACTTTAGGTGTCTTGCTGGGTGTTGGTGAGGATTCTGCTCTGGAAGGAGGCGGGCTGACTGCTGCTATCCTCACTGCCGGCGGATTCTCGCCTTTGGTAGCTTTCAGTTTCATGGTCTTCTGCCTGCTCTATGTACCGTGTGTGGCTACGGTTGCCACGCTGCGCAAGGAGTTCAACTCGGTTAAGTGGACGCTGTTTCAAGCTGGCTATTCGACTGGCGCTGCTTATCTGGTAGCTTTACTCTTCTATCAGGGAGGGCGTCTGTTGGGATTGGGCTGAGTGGTATTTAAGCAGGCTATTTGTAGCAAACACCAAGATTAAGGTATCAACTGCAATGTTCTAGTAGTTAGGCCTCAGCAGATATAGTTCAAAGACCTGCTGTATGAAAGAGGTGTGTAATGGGAGATTATATCGCGATTGGCGTAGTGCTCCTTGCTATGGCGATTATCGTCATCAGGATTGTTCGAAGCAGGAAAGGCGATAGAATGCCCGACTGCTGTGCGGGATGCACAGGTTGCGAGTTAGAAAAATACGGCATCTTCACAGA
>DBPN01000018.1:0-12719 GCA_002305585.1 Eggerthellales bacterium UBA1419 | reverse complement strand
TCCTCAGAAAACGAGCAGTAGGGGGTATTTACATGGAATCCAGCACGCAGAACGAGAGGCTGACCTCCTCCAGTGAAGATTATCTGGAGGCTCTCTATGAGCTGAGCGTGTTGAGCGGTGGAGCGGTTCGTTCTGTCGACTTGGCCACCAAGCTTGGAGTTTCGAAAGCTAGCGTGAACAAGGCTGTCACTAATCTCAAGCAGGCAGGATTGGTCGAGCAACCCTTCTACGGGGACATCACACTTACTCCAGAGGGTATCGCTTATGGGGAAAGCGTCTTAGAACGGCACCAGGTCCTCTATAAGTTCCTTGTCAGCGTCTTAGGTGTGGATCCAGATGTTGCGGTAGAGGAAGCCTGCCTTATGGAGCACGCCATCAGCGATGATACTCTCAAGCGTTGGATTCTACACCTAAGAAAGCAGATGGAACGATAAAAGCCACTCATTCTGGGGGTCAGAACCCGAAAAAGATGATAGAAAGGCGGAAGACCCGGTGGAGGGACCGGGTCTTCCTACAAGGAGGGGATGCGACGCACATGTTTGCGTCATGCTGTGCGAATCCGAGTCTCTCACACAGACGCGAAATAGGAGGGGATGACCTTTTCGCGTACAAACAATATACTTGGTAATAATCAAGAACGGATGAACTGAGAGTGTAGAGATTGTGGAATTAGAGCTCAGTTGTAACTAAGAAGTCATTTTTCCAATGATGAAACCGCTGGTAGCGCCAACGACACCGCGGGCCTGACCACCAGAGATGATAGAGAGCAAACCATGTTTGATGCATCGATAGCGCTGACAGTAGCTTATGAAGGTGGCGATTTTAGCGGTTTTGCTCGTCAGCAAGGTCAATCCACTATTCAAGGAGAGCTGGAAAGCGCGTTGCGGGTAATACTTCGCCGAGAAGTGCTTACCACGGGCGCAGGTAGAACCGATGCCGGTGTTCATGCTCTTGGTCAGGTGGTTTCTTTTGATGTCATGGAACAGGAGATCCATGAGCGTTCTATGGACAGATTCCGAACATCCCTCAATGCGCTGACTCCCGAGGGCATAGTGGTTCGCCGTATTGAAGTGAAACCGGTTGGTTTCTCAGCTCGTTTCGATGCTAAGGAGAGGGAATATCGCTACCGGCTTGTACCAGGTCAGATAGAGCCATTGTTCCTGGCTCGTTATGCTTGGTGGGTACCTGCGCAAAAACCGCTTGACGTAACCGGCATGAAGGCTGCTGCACTGCATCTTGTTGGCGAGCACGACTTCGCCTCCTTCTGTGTGGCTAAGTCCGCTGAAGGAAAAACCACCATGCGCGAGGTTAAGCAGATCCAACTGTTTGGTGCCGAGCATCTAGGCGAGGAGTGTGTGGTTATCCGCGTGGTGGGAAATGCCTTCTTGCATTCGATGATCCGTGTGATAGCCGGCAGCTTGGTTGAGGTTGGTCTTCGCAATCGGAATCCGGAATGGCTTGCAGAGGTCCTAGTTGCCCGCGATCGTAGGGCAGCGGGACAGACGGCACCGGCTCATGGTCTCACTTTCTGGCGAGTCAGGTACTGATGTTGAGGAGGATCATCTACATCTTGACGGTGCTTATGGTAGCAGCGGCACTGGTCGGAGTCTCTTTTATGGTGGTGCTCACTCCGGCAGTGACACACAATCTTGCTGCCGCCACCGTTGACACAGAGACCAGTGGACTTCCACATGATTATCTGGTGGGAATAGCTGACAAAACCCGAGCGTTCTCGCTGGGTGATGATGCAGCCGAGTTGCCGATAGGCGATGATGAGCGAGTAGCCTTCACTCCCGATGTCATCAGTCATCTGCTTGATGTGCGTAGTGTCTTCATTGCTGTGGAGTACGTTTCTATCGCATTGATAGTCCTCGCAGCTGGATTGTTGACCTGGATATATATGAAGAGAGGCAGCAAGGCTCTGACAATGACCATTGCCATTAGCGGAGCGATTCCTCTGTTGCTTGCCTTGCTTATCGCTATAATTGGGATAATGGATTTCGATGCGTTGTTCGCTGCGATGCATCGAATGTTTTTTGCGGAGGGAAGCTGGACTTTCTCACGTGATTCCTTGCTCATCTGCGCGTTGCCGCTGCCATTTTGGATGGGTTGCGCTGCAGTCTGGGCAATTGCCATTCTAACGCTTTGCGCAGCCAGTGTGATTACTGGACTCATTATGTTACGGCGAGTTAGACAGAGCCAAGAGAGCTGAGACAGTCTGAACGTGAATAATAAAAAGGCTTCAATCGAGGGAGAAGATAGAACGGCTATGACAGAGGGCAATCTTTCATGAATGTAGTAGACATCCATACACACATCTATCCTGATAAGATCGCCGAGAAAGCGGTCGAGGGAGTAAGCAGGTTCTATAATGTCCAAATGTCGGGCAAAGGGACTCTGGGCGGCTTACGCGAAGCTGAGGCAGGAAGCGACATCACGCATAATGTCGTACACTCTGTTGCCCTTAAGCCAGATCAGGTCATGAGCATCAACGATTTCATCGCCAAGCAATGCCAAGAGCACAGTAATCTCATCGGATTTGCGACCATGCATCAGGATTTCGATGACATCTCTGGCGAGGTTGAGCGTTGTATCGGATTGGGGCTTAAGGGCTTCAAGCTGCATCCCGATTCTCAGGGAGTCAATCTTGATGACCCACGTTTGATGCGACTTTATGAATACATTGAGGGGCGTTTACCGGTAATCTTCCACACCGGTGACTATCGTTATGACTACTCACACCCTCATCGACTGAGGAAGGTGCTACACGAGTTTCCCAAGCTGACTGTAAATGCTGCACATCTGGGGGGCTGGTCTATTCCTGATCTGGCTCTCGAATACCTTGAGAACGAGAATTGCTATCTGGATGTTTCGAGCTCGATGATGTATCTGGGAAGACGGCGCAGCATTGAGTTGATTGAGTATTACGGCTATGACCGCATTCTCTTTGGTGCCGATTACCCAATGTGGAGTCCAACAGTCGAACTGGAGAATCTAAGAGCCTGTGATTTCTCTCAAGCAGCATACGAGAAGATGCTCTGGCGCAATGCCGAATGCTTTCTGGGCTTGGACTTGCATTAATCCTATCTGTCTCCCGCTATCCATAATCAAATGGGCAGATCTAGGGTTCTTTGAATATGCTCATTAGCATTATCGTATTACTGCAGTAGTGCTTCTCAGGCAAATATGCAACATCCCTCAGTATATCTGGTGGATGATTTATTCGATTCCCGTTGCTATGGTAATGCTCCAGTGGTGTTATGAGTGTCACCTACATTCGACACGAAGGCATAATCGATTGAGGAGAAGGGTCTGCATCCAATGAGCTCTCAGTACAAGCACGTCTTCACACCGATTACCATCAAGGGACTCACGTATAAGAACCGCCTGGAAGTGTCTCCGCACGTGCCCGGCTTTGGCGCCATGGACGGCACCATCACTCCCGACTTGGCGGCTTATTGGATCAACTATGCTCGCGGCGGCGCGGCGCTGCTGAACATGGGCAATACAGCCGTCGACATGGCCGAGGCCAAGGACGAGACGTTGCAGCTGGATCTCTCGAAGGACGAGACCATCGTCGGCTTGAGCGCATTGAGGGAGAAGTGCAAGCGCTACGGCTCGATCCTCTCCGTAGAGATCAACCATGCCGGACGTGGCTTGGGAAAATATTACCCCGAGAATTCACCCATCGGTCCATCTAACGTCCCTCTGGAAGAAGAGGTCAAACGCTTCCGCGCCTGGGGTCAGAAGCCGGCGGATGTCATCCCACTGACTACGGATCGCATCTACGAGACGGTGGATAAATACGCTGCCGCCGCCTCGCGCTGTAAGCGTGCTGGCCTAGAGCATATTCTTGTGCATGGGGCGCATGGCAACCTTATCACCCAGTTCCTCAGCCCGATGTCCAACAAGCGTAACGACTACTATGGTGGCAGCTTTCACAATCGAGCCCGTTTTGGTGTCGAGGTCATGCAGGCTGTCCGTCAGGCAGTCGGTGACGATATGGTCATTGAGATGCGCCTTTCGGCTGAGAATGGCATCCCCGAGGGCGTGGAATTCTCCGAGCTGTTGGAGTTCGCCAGAATCCTCGAGGACTACGTTGACGTCTTCATTGTCTCCTATGGCATGATGGCCTGCCCGCCAGCGCTCTCTAAGATGATGGCCGGTCCCTACTTTCCCGAGATGCATAACCTCGAATACATCAAGGCCTTCAAAGAGAACCTCAAGAAGGCCAAGGTCTCGGCAGTGGGAACCTTGCACAGTATCGAGAATTGCGAGCACATCCTCGCCAATGGCTGGGCGGACTTCACGGCGATGTGCCGCGGCTTCATCGCTGATCCGGAAATGCCCGTCAAGGCCGCGCGCAACCAGCGCGACCAGATCAGGCCCTGTTTGAGGTGCATGCTCTGCATGGAACGAGTATCGAGCTGGACAACCCTCGGCTGCTCGGCCAATCCGTTTGCCGGTCGCGAGCTGGAGTTCCCCAAAGGTAAAGTTGAAAAGGTCAGTGATCCCAAGAAGGTCATGGTGGTTGGTGGTGGGTTGGCCGGCCTACAGACAGCTTGGACTGGTACGGAGCTGGGTCACGACGTCACGGTCTTCGAAAAGACCGACAAGCTCGGTGGCAACTTCAACCACGTTGGCGACCTGCAGTTCAAGCATATCGCCAAAGTATATTATGACTACTTCATGCCCAAGGCGACTAGTTGTGGCGCTAAGTTCGTGCTCAATACCGAAGTCACCAGGGAGTTGGTTGAGCAAGAGAAGCCCGACGTGGTGATCGTTGCCGCTGGTGCTCAGCACGTCAAACCGCCTATCAAGGGCATCGATTTGCCGCACGTCGAGTTCGCCTATAAGGCGGACACCGGCAGCGTGGAGCTTGGCAAGTCCGTCGTCATCATCGGCGCGGGTATCGTCGGTTTGGAAAGTGCGCTCAACTTAGCCCGTAAAGGCCACGAGGTCACAGTTGTCGACTTGTTGCAGGAGCAAGACTTCGAGTTTGCCTTCACTCGCCTGGAACTGACCAACCTAGTAGCCGAGGAGGAGAACATAACCGTCATGTACGGTGTCAGGATCGATGAGATAGCCGAGGATAAGGTACTCTGCCGGGCCTGCGACTACTCAAATCCCTTCGAGCTTCCTTGCGACAGCGTGCTGATTGCTGCTGGTCTGCGATCGAACAAGGCCGTCTACGAGTCGATTCTGCACAATGATGCCGTTAGCGAATGTGATATCTACTTAGTAGGCGACGCCATCAGCCCACGACGTATCGGCCAGGCAGTGAGGGAAGCCTTCGACCTGATCACGCATATCTGATCGCGCCGAATGCCAGCGGCGGAGAAGAAGGTCTCAGCCGACGCTATTCTCTCAGCGTTCTGATATTGCATCTTGGTGAATTACGGTATCTTATACCTGTACACTGGTGCGGTGCAGTTTTATGATTTGATTGACTTTTGAACTGACCATACCGGTGCGCATCGGAGTGTAGCTTGTGGCTCGGAGGGGTGCAGGCTGAAAAGACGCCGCTGGCGTCGCAAAACGATTTGGAGGAGTGTAATGAGGAAAAGGGTACTTGTCGTGCTGCTGTCAGTCGTTATGATGATGGCGATGTTGCTGACGGGTTGCGGGAGCTCAACGCCTGCACCGAGCGGCGGAGCGGCTGCGCCTGCAGCTGGGGATGCCGGTATCACCAAAGACAACATCAAGGTTGGCTTTGTGCACATCTCAGACCCAAGTGATATGGGTTATACCTACAATCATGACGTGGGAACAAAGGAGATGCAGGAAGCCCTGGGTCTGTCCGACAGCCAGATCATCAACAAATTCAATGTGCCCGAGGGTGCCGAGTGCGACACTGCTCTGCGTGAGCTCGTTGACGCAGGTTGCAACATCATCTTCGCGACCAGCTTTGGCTTTGAAGATTATGTCAAGGAAGTTGCCGCCGAATATCCTGACGTGCAGTTCTGCCACGCTACCGGTTATCAGGCAGCCAGCTCTGGTCTGCCCAACATGCACAACTATTTCGCTTCTATTTATGAGGCTCGTTATCTGGCAGGAATCGCTGCCGGCTTGAAGACCGAGACCAACAAACTCGGTTACGTTGCAGCCTTCCCCTTCGCTGAGGTCATCAGCGGCTATACCGCATTCTATCTTGGTGCCAAGAGTGTCAACCCTGATGTGACGATGCAGATCATGTACACCAACTCATGGAATGATCCCACCGTCGAGTCCCAGGTTGCCAAAGCTCTGATTGAGAAGGGTTGCGATGTTATCTCGCAGCATTCCGACTCCACTGCCCCAGCTACTACTGCCGAAGAGAACGGCGTATGGCAGGTTGGCTACAACAACGATATGATCTCTGCGGCTCCCAAGGCTTCTCTGATCTCTGCTCGCATCAACTGGGGTATCTATGTCACTGAGGCTGTCCAGTCTATCCTGGACGGCAAGGAGATTCCCGTCGACTGGTGCAAGGGTCTTGCTGACGACGCCGTGTTCCTCTCCCCATTGAACACCGCCATCGCTGCTCCTGGTACCCAAGAGGCAATCGACGAAGCTGCCGAGGCAATCAAGTCTGGTGAGCTCAAGGTATTCGCCGGTCCGCTCACAGGTGAAGGCGTAGATTTCGATGGTAAGACAGTCACTGTTGATATCGCTGCTGGCGATTATTATCCCGAGCAGGAACAAGCCTCTGCTCCTTCATGGAACTATGTCATACCTGGCTGCACCGTGCTAGAATAGTGCAAGCTGATGTGTCCATCGCATTAACGATTGAGGCGGAGCTGTCATATCTGATAGCTCCGCTCTTTTTAGACTGATTTGTCCTGTTTGACGATTGCATTTGTGCGCAGGCAGAAAGGAGGCAGTGATTGGTTGATGAGGCCCCGGTTACAGGGCAGATTGAGACGAGTGATCCCATTAATTATGGGAATGATGAACTCGCCGTCAACATGGAGCGCATCACCAAGTCCTTTGGCACCGTCTGCGCAAACCGCGATGTTAATCTTCAGCTGCGTCAGGGTGAGATCTTGGCGCTACTGGGAGAGAATGGCAGCGGAAAAACCTCGCTAGTAAATATGCTTTCCGGAATATATTTCCCCGATCACGGTGATATATATGTCCACGGCAAGAAGGTAACCATCAAATCACCCAAAGATGCCTTCGACTTAGGCATTGGCATGATCCACCAGCACTTCAAGCTGGTTGATGTGCTGTCTGCTGCCGAGAACATCATCTTGGGGCAACCCGGTGGCATCTCAGTGAGCAGGAAAGCCCTCAATGCTCAGGTTAGTCAGCTGGCACAGCTGTATGGTTTTGAGCTGGATCCGGCAAAAAAGGTCTATGACATGTCGGTTTCTGAGAAACAGACGGTCGAGATCATCAAGGTGCTTTTCCGTGGCGCGGATATCCTGATACTCGATGAACCAACCGCAGTGTTAACACCGCATGAAACCGATAAGCTCTTCACTGTGCTCAAGAACATGAAGGCAGACGGTAAATCCATTATCATCATCACTCATAAGCTGCAAGAGGTACTCTCGGTCTCAGACAGAGTCGAGGTACTGAGAAAAGGCGAATTCATCGCGGTAGTCGATACCAGTGAAACCACGAAGGATCAACTCACCGAGATGATGGTGGGTCGACCGGTGAGCCTGCGTATAGACAGACCTAAGACTGAGCGCGGCGAGGAGAGATTGCAGGTAGTGGGACTCACTTGTCTCAACGCAGATGGCATCAAGGCCCTCGATGATGTGAGCTTCTCAGCCTATGGAGGAGAGATACTCGGTGTCGCTGGAATCGCCGGTAGTGGGCAAAAGGAACTCTGTGAGACTATTGCTGGCCTTTATCCGGCAATCGGCGGAGCAGTGCTTTTTGGCGGAGAATACGAGGGCACTCCTGTGAAGGAGAGCATCCTTGGCCTCAAACCTGATGAGATATCAAAAAAAGGCATATCGATGGCCTTCGTACCCGAGGACAGGCTTGGTATGGGCTTAGTTGCCGCCATGGACATCACAGACAACATGATGTTGCGCAGCTATAAGGACAACAACGGACTTTTCGTAGACAGGAAGAAGCCCAGGGAACTTGCTGACCGGATGATTGACGAGCTAGAGATCCACGCTACAGGACCGAGTGCCATTGTTGGGCGCCTGTCCGGTGGCAATGTACAAAAGGTGCTGCTTGGTCGCGAGATCGCCCAGAATCCCAGCGTGCTTATCGTCGCCTATCCGGTAAGAGGACTGGACATCAATTCCTCATACAAGATCTATGACCTTCTCAACTGGCAGAAGCAGCAGGGTGTCGCCGTCATCTTCATCGGTGAGGACCTAGATGTTCTCATGGAGATCTCGGATCGACTGATGGTTTTATGTGGCGGTAAGGTTAGCGGTATCGTCGATCCGAGAGAGGTCACAAAGGAAGATGTAGGCTTGATGATGGTACAGGTTGCCAGAGATGAGGAGTCCCAGCAGTGAGCCATAAGACCAGAGCGCATAAAGAGCCGCTGCTGCGCATGGTGAAGCGCGATGATATCTCTCCTCGTAGGGCTTGGGTCTACCGCGGTATTGCGTTTATCCTGGCGCTGATAACGGGTGGCTTGCTAATATTGGCTCTGGGTCATAATCCCGCTTATGTCTACAGGGATATGGTGATAGGTGCCTGGGGTTCGCCAACTGTCATCAGGGAGACCATCAAGCTGGCAGTACCGTTGCTTATCACGGCGATTGCGCTCTCTGTAGCATTCAAGATGAAATTCTGGAACATCGGCGGCGAAGGGCAGATCTTGGCTGGTGCCGTAGCCGCTGGTTATTTTGGCTTCTTCACTGCCCAATACTTCCCAAAGCCGGTTCTGGTCATCTTGATGATGCTCGCCGGCATGCTCGCTGGCGGACTCTATGGGCTTATCCCAGCGATATTCAAAGCCAAGTGGAAAACCAATGAGACGCTTTTCACTTTGATGCTCAACTACATTGCCCTCGCTTTCATCAAGTACCTGATGAATGGCCCCTGGAAATCACCAGGAAGCAGCTTTCCCAAGATGCCGATGATAGGCTCCGATGTCCGTTTGACACAGTTCTTTGGTGTACATTGGGGCTGGATTTTGGCGTTGGTACTTGTGGTGGCAGCTTGGTTCTACTTCAACAAGACCAAACATGGCTATGAGATAGCGATTGTAGGCGAAAGCGAGGATACTGCGCGATACGCAGGGATCAACGTCAAGCGCGTGATCATGCGTACGATGTTCATCTCGGGGGCATTGTGTGGCCTGGTGGGCATGCTGCAGTTTGCCGGAGCGGATTTCACCATTACCGAGGGTACAGCCGGTGGCGTTGGCTTCACGGCTATCACTGTTGCCTGGCTGGCGATGATGAACCCCTTTGGCATGCTTGTGGTAGCCATATTCATAGCCATGTTGGAACGTGGCGCGAATACCATCCAGACCATTTATAAGATTCCGGGCTCAGCAGCCGATTTGCTGATAGGTATCATCCTGTTCTTTATGCTCGGTTGTGAGTTCTTCATCAGATATCGCTTGATCATCAGAGGCAAAGAGCCAAAGGACACCAATTCCGCGGCAGATGATGCGGAGAGGTCGCCTGAGGCTGTCGATTCGGCGCGCACAACGCCTGAGCTCAGCGCCATTGCAGGGAAGGAGCCAAAGAATGCTTGATGTGGCAACATCCCTGACGATAGCGGCGGTGCTTGCCGGTACACCCTTGTTGCTGGGAGCATTGGGAGAGATCCTCACCGAGAAATCCGGCAACCTGAATCTTGGCGTCGAAGGCATGATGTTCATGGGGGCCATCACTGGCCTCATCGGGTCTTATTCCTATGAACAGGCAATGCTCGCTGCCGGCATGACGCCAACCGGCTTGATGTCGGCTCTCATCGCGTTGTTGGTATCGTTCATCGCTGGGGCTTTTGGCGCGTTGATCTATGCCTTCCTGACGGTATCTCTGAGGGCTAACCAGAATGTAACAGGTCTGGTTCTCACCATATTCGGTACCGGCTTTGGAAATTTCTTTGGCGAGTACTTCGGTCTAAAGGCAGGAGGCTACGTAGCCGTAAGCGCCGTGACCAAGGCAGCCTTCGCTCCTGTACATATCCCGGTGCTTTCCGACTTGCCAGTGGTAGGTCAGCTGCTCTTTTCCTATAACTGGATGGTTTACTTCGCGTTAGCTTTGGCGGTGATCATGGCCTGGTTCTTGATGCGTACGCGCGTTGGCCTGAACCTCAGAGCTGTGGGAGAGGATCCCGCTGCGGCGGATGCGGCTGGTATCAGTGTGACCCGGTACCGTTATCTGGCCACGGTGATTGGTGGTGGCATCTGTGGTATCGGCGGAATGTATATGAGTATGGTAACCACCTCGGGCGTTTGGGTACATGGGTGCGTGAGCGGATACGGGTGGCTTGCCGTGGCACTGGTGATCTTTGCCACCTGGAGTCCTTTACGCGGAATCCTTATGGCAGTGATCTTTGGTGGGTTGATGATCATGCGCATGTATGTGAGTATCCCCGGTCTTCCTGTGCAGATCTATGACATGATTCCCTATGCAGCCACTATCCTGGTGCTGATCATCACCAGCGTGCGGCAGAACAAGGAGCACGCGATGCCTGCCGGCACCGGCTACAATTATTTCAGAGAGGAGCGCTGATCAGGGCATGGAGTTGTTAAGGCAGCGAATCCTCAAAGATGGCGTTGTTCGCCCCGGCAGTGTCTTGAAGGTGGACAGCTTCCTTAACCACCAGATAGATGTCGAGCTGCTCGATGCCATAGCCGCTGAATTCGAAAGGATCTACGCGGGAAAGCCAATCAACAAGGTGCTGACAATCGAAGCTTCGGGTATTGCGGTGGCCTGTTTCGTGGCACGGCATTTTAGCGTACCGCTGGTTTTTGCCAAGAAGACTCAGAGCATCAACCTGGAAGGTGACTCGTATTCAACGCGAATCGAGAGCTACACACACGGTCGAATCTTCGATGTCATCGTCTCAAAGAAGTATCTCTGCTCAGAAGATCACATACTCATCGTCGATGACTTCCTGGCTAATGGTTGTGCTTTGGAAGGTTTGATCGATATCGCCGAGAAAGCTGGAGCCAGTATCGAGGGCATTGGTATCGTTATCGAGAAGGGCTTCCAGCGCGGTGGCCTAAGCCTGCGCGAACAAGGCTATCCGTTGAGCTCTTTGGCCATCATCGACAGTATGGATGCGGAAACTGGTGAGATTGTCTTTCGTCGGGATGCTCGATGAGCATCGAGATAAGAACGTACTGTGAGGATGATCTCGAAGCGATATGTGACATCTGGAACAGCGTCGTGCAGGCGGGTAATGCCTTCCATAACGAAGCGCCACTGAGTTTAGACGAGGCACGGGTCTTCTTCGCCGAGCAGACGCGAACAGCTGTTGCGTTGCTTAATGATGAAGTGGCGGGCGTATATATCCTGCACCCAAACAACATCGGTCGTTGTGGTCACATCGCAAATACCTCATATGCTGTTAGAGCCGATCTGCGCGGCAGATCTGTGGGAGAGCGCTTGGTGAGGGATTCCATCGAATCGGCCAAGACATACGGCTTCCGCATCCTGCAATTCAATGCGGTTGTAGCCTCGAACGCTGCGGCTATACACCTTTATGACAAATTGGGATTCACTAAGCTGGGAACTATACCCGGAGGCTATAGGATGGACGACGGCAATTATCAGGATATCATCCTGTTCTACATCAGTCTCACTTAGGATAGCCACAAGTTCACCCAGGCTCTGATACAGTAGCTCTGATCTCATACTTAACTGAACCGCTGCCAACATTCGATTATCTGCAGCAATTCAGGAAATTATTGCTTGGAGAGAAGTTGCATATCTGGTAGGATAGTCTCCTCGCGTGCGGGTGTGGCGGAATTGGCAGACGCGCATGGTTCAGGTCCATGTGAGGTTATCCTCATGAAGGTTCAAGTCCTTTCACCCGCACCACGCTGAGAAATCGAATATTGTTCTGGTAGCATCTCGAATGAGTGAACGGGGCTAAGTGATGCAGATGAACAGCGTTAAGACAATCCGCTCGACTTGTGGCGGTTGTCACAACATGTGTCCGATTTTGATCGACGTCAAAGACAACACAATCATCCGAACATACGGTGTTAGCAACGAGCCTCGAACCGGCGGAGCCCTGTGTGCCAAAGGGCAGGCCGGGCCACAGATCGCTCATGATCCTCGACGCCTGCTCTATCCCATGCGACGCATTGGCGAACGTGGCGAAGGCCACTTTGAACGCATCTCCTGGGAAGAAGCCATTAAAGAACTCGCCGAGAAGATCCAGGCCGCTTCAGACACCTATGGACCCACTTCCGTTGCATTCTTTAGAGGTCAGGCCTGTGGCTGGGGCTTCTCCTATGGCATGCTTCAGCGGCTTTGTCATTGCATTAAGATGGAGCCGGGCTGTGGCGCCTCGGAATGCTTTGTGCCCCGTGCGGTCGCTGAGGCGATCACCTATGGCGGCATGGCTCACCCCTACGGTTATGATGCCACAGAGCTGATGATCTTCTGGGGAAAGCAACCGTCCTTCTCCTATGCTCCTTCACTGCGCAAGATCTACGATGCTCGGGATAGGGGAGCAAAGCTGATCTGCATCGACCCTCTGCAGTTCCACCTGGCTGCAAATGCCGACCAGTTCATTCGTGTCGAGCCTGCAACAGACTTGGCTTTAGCCTTGGCCATGATCCACGT